>NZ_SPPC01000004.1 GCF_004570975.1 Barnesiella sp. WM24 | reverse complement strand
ATAGGCGGTAGTGAAAATATTTTCGCTTCCGATGATGCGCCATGTGTCTGGCGTATATTCTTCGGGGTTGTGGAACTGGCGCGTCACATACCCCACGACATCGTGAAACGTGCCGTTTTTAAGTATTCTTGCAAACATAATCGGTATCTTTATTGGGTCTTAATTTTTTGAGAATGTCAAACATCTTATCGACGACAGCGGCTAATTTATTTGCCGCGCTGCGAAGTTTGAGCTGATGAAAACAGGTCATTGCCTGATTGAAATCGGAACTGAGATTTAGTATTCCTTTGGCAATTTCCTGTTCAATCCCGCTCAGGCGACTGACAATCGTGAGCCGGAACGCGCCGTGTCTGACATACTCCGCCATCTTTACTCCGGCGGCTTTTGACCGTTCCAGAAGGTCGGAGTATTCTGCATCGTTAAGTTTGATTGTCACCACATGGGTGCGCTTCTCATCGGTCGGTTTAGAGGGACGACCGCCCTTCCTGACAGTTGGTTTACTCATAGTAGACATTGTTGTGGTTTATGTGAATTGGGAAGTAAAGAGCGGCTTATGCTGCGCAGTTTCGGGAAGCATTTTCGGAGAAAAAGAAATCCCGAAACATATCCTTGCCTTCCCAATTCACTACGTTCATGGGGAAGCTGCCCCACGGTGTACCGGGTGCAGTGGTATCCCGACATTATCATCTCAGAGTTTGCGCCATATTTCGATGTCGTCGGCATAGAGATTGAGATGCTCCAATAGGACGGCGTTGATGTAGCTGCCGACGCTGGTGTCGCGGTCGCCGAGGATACGAGCGATGCGTTCGAGCTTCTCCCATACGCTGTCCTCGATGTTGACCGGGTGACGCTTCATCAGTTTTGTCGGGGCGAGATAGGTAGCCTTGAAATCGGCGTAATCCGATTTGCGCTGTTGCTTGCCGATACGCTGTTGCTTCGGTGGCTCGGTAGTATCGGTTGTCGTCTGCTCGTTGTCGAACAGATTGTCTGTGTTGGTAGAATTGGTGCTGTTGACAGCGTTGTCACTGTCTACAGCGTTGATAGTGGGAGTTGAGTTGATGGAGTTATCTGGTTGCATAATAATTTGTGGTTTGATGGTTGATACTTTGGATTCGGGTGCATCGGTCAGCTCGGTTGACTTGGATGCGGTGGATTTATTTGTTTTCATTGGAAAGTGTGTTTTTGGTGGAACTTTGATTTGTAAGATACTCATTCAAGTCGTTGAACTCGGAGTATAGTATGGAGCGGTCAATTACGGTTGAACCATATATGGCTGTCAACTCGGTGAGTGCTGTTCGTCCGGCTGTGTCGTTGTCAAGATAGCAGTTGATGGCGGTGTGGCCTTTGAGATATGGCACAGCCTTGTTGACATTGACAACCGAGTTGAGTATGATTGCATCTGTTCCGCTGATGATTCCGAGTGTGAGCGCAGAGAGATAATCAATAAACCCCTCGAAAACGGCACACTCTTTTGACGGGCCATCTCTCGCCCACGGCAGATATGAGATGTCCTTGCGTCCCAAGCAACCTTTGAAATATCGGTTGCGCAGTTCCCAGCCACCGCTGACATTCTCGAATGCCACGGCAAAATAAAATCTGCCGTTGACACAGTAATGTGCCTCCTTGCATTTCGCTTTGGCGATGTGTGCCGGGATACCACGCTCTTGGAGGTATGCGACAAGTGCGCGGTGTTCCAGTGGCACGATCTCAAATCGCTCCATGCTCGGCGCAGAGTGCCGCTGGGGATAAGAGGAAGCGACTGTCTGCACCGACGGCACCGGACAACTGTTGACAATGCAGCGCATGAGATAACGCAGGTCTGTTGACTGATACATTTCGGTTGCCAAGTCTATAATGTTGCCACCTCTGCCAAGTCCGAAATCATACCAGCAATTGAGTGTGGTTTCCACCTTAAACGACGGCGTATGTTCCTGTCGCAATGGCGACTTATACCATAGCCTCGTTCCTTTTTTCGCCGTCGGTTCATGTCCGAGTTGAGACAAGAAGGAGGCTAAAGGGATTGATTTAATCTCTTTTATCATGAGTTCTAAAATGTTTGGGTGAGCTGGCTCTTCTTGGTTCGGGTTCTATTATATATGCCCTTTGATAAACCAAACCGCGAAGCGCTTTCGTAGCGCAACGGAGAAAGAAACCAAAATTGTGGTTTTCAATAGTAGAAATCCGGATTGTAGATATATTCGCGGTTCTCGTAGCGAATCATGCCTTTGTTGTCAAGAAAGGTCTTTAAGCCCTTGACCTTGTTGTTGGAATACGAGTGTCCACAGGTGGCATATCCGGCTTTCAATGCAGCCTCAAAGTTGCGGCAACCTTTTATCGGGCCGTTGGCGAAAACTACCGCTAACGCCTCGCGGTGCTGTTCTTCCGTCAGCTCCTTGTAGGGATACGGATCTCTGGCTTTCTTGCCCGGTTCGGTGAACACATATCCGCTGGCAATCTCCGGCAGACCGTAATCATTCACCCGGAAGGCAAACGGGTCAAACTCGGCGGCGCGTATCATAGCGGCACATACCTCCGATACGGTATCATCTGTTTTGCTTCGGCTCACCTGAAGGACTGTCTCAGCCTTGTTGTTGAGTTCTGTGCCTACATGACCACGGGCGTTGTCATCGCTCTTGTTGAGATGTAGAACCGTGTGGATATGTATCTGGAATTTGTCAGTCCATTCCATCAGCTTGCCGATAAGGTCGGTGGACTCCTTGGCGCAGTTGATGTCATACATCAGGTCGCGCACACCGTCGATGATTACAAGCCCAACGCCGGGAGTGTTGATTATCGCCTGTTCGATGACCTCAAGGCGCAACGAGGGTGTAAGTTGACGCAGGGCGGCAAATTTAAGATGCTCCGGATGTGTGTCGGTCGGCAGCTTCGCCAGTCGCAGAGCGCGCTCCATGACCTTCTGACAGTGATATGGACTTTGCTCGGTGTCGAAGTAGAGGATTGTACGCTTGTCATCGGGGAACTCGGCGGTGTAACCTAACACTTTGCCGTTAACGAGCGAGGCTCCGACAATGGCGGCGACATTGAATGTCTTTTTGCTCTTTGCTTTGCCGGTCGATGCCGAGAAGTTGCCGAGAGTGCCGATAACACTGCCGTTGGCATACAGCACCTCCGGCGCAGTCTGAATCTCATCAGTGATTCGCAACTGCTTCTCCTCCCAAAGTCGGAGGATTTCAGTCTTCACATCTTGCATCGGCGACCTCCCTTCTTTGATGATTGGATGAGTTCGAGCGCAAGCTGTGCGTCGATGATGATTTTTCTGCCTGTTTGAGTAATGGCATCCTTAATTACGCCACTGTTCTTGATGCGGTGTGCGGTAGCTTTGCTGCATTGAAGAAGCTCGCAAAGTCCTTCAATCCCATAGACGAGCCATCGGTTTGCAGTGGAAGCAGTGCTTTCGGGGGCAATATTGTCCCTGACATTACGTGAGTCAAGCAATTCTAACAGTTGTTCTCCGGTGTACTGCCAGAGAGGGAGTTTGAGTAACTGGTCTTTTGTCATACGCAGTGTTGTTTAGAGTTGTACTTACCGCCCTCTTGTAGAGCGCATCCGAGTAACTCCCGGACACTGCAAAATTACTGCCGGTCATGAGTGGTGTGTATGTGGTGCATGACTATGGATATAACAAGACTACCCGTCAGAGTATCAAGCTCTAACGGGTAGTATCATAAGGTCTCAAAAGTGGAATTTCAAGTGGCGAAAGTGGTGCGCGAGTGGTAGCACAGAGTCACACAGAGTATCACGCTCGTTTTTTATGTTTTTTGAAGATTTCATCCACCTCGTCAGCGTAAGCCCGACTCGATGCGCTGGCATCGCTTCCACGGGGATGACAATACTTCTTTTCGTAGTAACTCCATTCAATACCGAGATGGTTGAGAATCTCATCCCGCCATGCTGTCTTGTGCTTTGCCGGAACAATCTCATATAGCTTAGATACGAGATAACAAGCCTTGATGGTTTGCTTGGGACGTACCCTTATCGGCTCATGCTTGCCGTGGAGATTGAGCGATGAATGAAACTGTGTTTCTGTCGGATTGTCGAATACATCGTTACACACTTCATATAATTCAGAGATGAGTATCATAGGGAATAATTCTCCCTTCCAGCATTTGTTATCCTGTATGTTGAGAGTTGTCTGTTCCTTTATGTCTTCCAGAGGTGTTAGAAAACTTCCTCCCCGATGCATCATCTTTTGCTCGAATGTCAGCCTTAATTTATTCTGGAGCTTTATTTCGCAAGGAGGAAAGTATCGCTCGGCATTAGTAAATAATTTGGAGCATACATCACGAAGGCGACTGTAGAGCGGTGGTGACTCCTCATCGAGAAAATCATCAAACTCTATGCTTCTCTGAAGACTTACAAGAAATTTCCGTTTACGCTTGAGCCAACGCTCCCTATGTTCATCAAGATGATATGCGAAAAGCTCACGGTTGACATCGTTCATTGTACAATCGGGAGGCATCGGCATCTTCCCTCTTGCAATCAATGAACCTTGATATAGCTGTGCATCAATTTTTAGAAGTTCAAATTCATTTAAAAGATGCTTTATTTCATACTCGTCAAAATCGTCCCTTTTCGAACGTTCCTTTCTATCGAGTTCCCGGAATGTATCATAGTAGGTGTGAATTCTACACACTATCTCGGCACAAAGATTCCTAACGGTATTGGCGAGTATTCTGCCAACCTCGCCAAGTGCATGGGTCTCTATAACGACAGATTCTTGGTCAATGGAATACAACATCTTGAAATTTTCCGCAATTTCCTTTCGGCAGACCAAATCTGATTTGGCAATCTGAGGATACTTGATATCCTGTCTCAGTTTTTCTAAGACAGGTACAACATCGCGGAATGTCATTGGTGGTGGCATAGGGAGGTGTTGGGTTTAGAGCGTTAATAAATCGTGAGAGCCAATCAGTTTTAACCATACTTGTTGAAACGTTATGAAATTTTAGCACTCAAAAACTCTAACAAGCGATACTCTAAGATTGTTTGCGCGCCATTGAGTTGATACTTTTGTGGCGTGTGGTAAAGACTGAAATTTTGGAAAAGTATCAAATAAGTATCAAATATACAATTTTTAACATTTTTGCGCAGGGTAAAAAAGAAGAAAGAGCTGAGTCTGCGTGACTTAGCCCTTTCTTTGTGTTGCCTTGGAAGGATTCGAACCCTCACAGGCGGAACCAGAATCCGACGTGCTACCATTACACCACAAGGCAATTATTATCGGTTTGCGAGTGCAAAGTTATATGGTTTTGGTGAATCTTCCAAATGTTTTTGCAAGTTTTTTTGAATAATTTTTATGCTCGATTTTTAACTGTCACACATTCAGTGGTTTTGCGCTTTTGCTGAACTGGACTTTTTTTCATTGCCTGCAGGTGGTGATTTGTCTTGACTTATATATCTCTGTCGATGTACATGGATATTATTACTACGAAAAGACTACGAAAAGGTGTATTTTGGTGCATTGCCGGAATTTAATTTTGATAATAGTGTTGCGTTTTTTGAATTTTAGTCGTATCTTAGAGGAGTGAGAATTAATTGTGGCTATGAAAAAACTTGAAAACATTTTATTTAATATCAAGATGCCGGTAAGGAGGGCGTTCCGCGGGGCTTTGCTTGTCGCGGAGCCGTTTCTCAGGGAGTGTTATTTCAATCATGCCGTGATATGCCTGATTGATTACGGACATTCTGAGACATCTATGGGGGTGGTTCTAAATAAACTTACCAATTATGACTTGTCAGACCTCGTAGGTGCTGTTACTCGCAGGGAGGCTGTGCCGGTTTATTGTGGCGGCCCGATGTCGTGCGACCGTATGTATGTCGTGCATCGTCTTGGCGACATTATACCTGATTCGATAGAGATTGCGCCGGGCGTGTGTGTGGGCGGTGATTTTGATGCGATTATCGATTATGTCAATTCCGGGATGCCATTGGATGGTTATGTGCGCTTCTGTCTTGGCTATAGCGGCTGGGGCGTGAAGCAGCTTGACGAGGAGCTGCGCAATGGCGTGTGGGCTGTGGCTCACATCACGGATGCTGAAGGATTGCTCACGGGGTCGGAGGACGGTTACTGGCATCGCCAGGTAAGGATGATGGGCACTGATTATCGCGGATGGTTATATCATCCTCAGAATCCGCGGATGAATTGAATGTCACTGCCGCATATTGCCGGTCGGTATATACAAAAAAATTGATTGTCATCCCGACAACCAATCTTAGTTAACCTTAAATCTAATACCATGAAAAACACGTTACAAAGGTATGGCTTATTTCTGATATGACAAAATATTTTCTGACAAAATGTCGGTTGTTTAACATTATTTTAATGTCAATGCCGTTTAGTAGCGGATAATCGTGGAAATTAGTCATTGCCGAAAGCTTATGCCTGCAGGATATAATAGAAAGGTGGTGGCGGTTAAAAACCGTCACCACCTCTCACGTTTCAACTATTTATTTATGAGAACCTCAGTGCCCGGTATCACTACCCGATAAAGAGGACGAGGGATGTGAAAAAGCGGGTAATATCACTGTTTTCATTACTATAACAATCTAAAACCGTTTGTGGAAGCGGCTTTCAGCGATTTTATAGTGTAAAAACGCTTAAAAAAAGTAAATTGGCTATCAAATTAATGCTAATATTATCAAATTAACTTAACCCTTTAACATTTAGCCTTTTCCGACGGGTTGCCGATGTCATTTTATCGACTCCATAAACTCCTTATGGATTTCAATGATTTCTGTGCGAAGCGGTCCGCGCAGCTTTCCCGCCGCGGCGAGGAGATTGTCAATCCGGCGGCTG
This sequence comes from Barnesiella sp. WM24, assembly GCF_004570975.1. Classification (GTDB taxonomy): domain Bacteria; phylum Bacteroidota; class Bacteroidia; order Bacteroidales; family Muribaculaceae; genus Muribaculum. The sequence goes on along the minus strand of NZ_SPPC01000004.1, from coordinate 300,818 downwards.
TATTCGTCAAGCAATCCATTGGCAAAAAGGTATTTAAGCGTGTCGGCAAACATGCTTAGCGCCGTCCCTTCCTGGGAGTCTCTTATCCACGATCTCATGCCGGCTGCATATTGATAGATGGTCTCGACAAGCGTCAGCCTCAGGTCGGCAATAAGCCTTGGGCTCGGGTGGAGTGTGGTGAACTCCTTGATGGCTTTTTTGCACACTGATGTGCGTCCCTTTGCTCTTCCCTTGGCAGGGAAAAACTCTTTTATTATAACTGCCCGATATTTTTCATACATTTTCTTTTCATCCGGATTTACATAGTATTCCAGATATTCCCTCGCGTCCTTGCGCGCCTCATATAGCTCAAGCATCACTTCAATCAGCTGCTCGCGAGTCAGTTCATTCAGTTGCTTTTTCAGCGTTGTCTTCGACATAAACGGCTATTAAAATTAGTATTCCGGTAATCCTGCTTGGCAAGGTGACGCGGTGATGCACGATATTTCTGCTATAAATAACCCGATATCTGCTAACCCGGCATGCTGCCTGACAAAATAATACAAATATAACAAAAATATGTCGCTAACCATTGTCCATTCCGGATGGCAGGGTCAGTATTGGAGATAGATGAAGGGGACGATGTCGCTTTGGCGCACCTGGATGATGACGAGAATCACTATCGCAAGGATGATTGCCTGCAGAAGAAGGGGTAGGGCGGTGTAGCCCTGTTTAAGTCTCTCGGTCCAGCGTGAAGGCATGAAGTGCATGATGTAGCCTGCCGCCATGATAACCACAATGAGCAGATAGCCTTCGATGAACTGGGGCGCAATCTCCGGGTGAAAATTGGTGAATATCTGCGAGAGCATGTCTCTTACATTCTCAATCGAGCGGGAGCGGAAAAACATCATGCCTAACGCCATCAGATTGAACGTAAGAAATACATTTGCCGCCACTCGCCACCATTTGCCACGGTTGCTCTCGCTCACGCGGGGGAAAATGCGGCGTGCCGTCTTGTGGGCTACGAGAAGAAGTCCGTTCCACGCGCCCCATATGATATACATCCATGACGCGCCGTGCCATAGTCCACCTATGAGCATGGTGTTAAACAGGTTGGCATGGTTTCGGGTCTTGGAGCAGCGGTTGCCTCCCATCGGTATGTACAGATAGTCGCGGAGCCACGTGGAGAGCGAGATGTGCCACCGGCGCCACCATTCCGACGGGTTCTGTGACTTGAACGGTGCGTTGAAATTGTCTTTAAACCTGTAGCCGAGCAGGAGCGCGATGCCTATAGCCATGTCGGAGTAGCCGGAGAAGTCACAGTAAAGCTGCAGGGTGAATCCATAGGTGGCGACAAGATTCTCGAAGCCGGAATACATAAGCGGGTTGTCAAACACGCGGTCGACAAAGTTGCCGCTGATATAATCGGCCACGATTACTTTCTTGACGAGTCCTGCCATGATGAGAAACAGTCCCGAGCCTGTCATCGCGCGTGTAGCCACAGGATTTGCCTCGATTTGTCCGAGCATGTCCTTGGCGCGCACCACGGGCCCTGCGAGAAGGGGCGGGAAGAAGGTGAGAAAGAAGGTGTAGTGAAGGAAATTTGTAGCCGGTTTTATGTCACCCCGGTAGATGTCGACTATATAGCTTATAGAGCGGAACGTGAAAAAGGATATGCCCGCAGGAAGTATTATGTCAAACGCGTCAAACGGCTTATCGGCAAAGTTGGCGATAGTGCTGAATATCAAATTGACATATTTGAAATACACCAGCATACCCACATTCATGATGACATTTGCCGCCACGATAGCCTTGCGGGCTATCGTGCTTTTGACCGAGCCGAGCAGCCGTCCGAGAATATAGTCGCTGACACATACGCCAAGGAGGATAAAGCAACATTCCGCGCTTGACTTATAATAGAAATATAGCGAGAAGGCTATGACGGCAAGAAGCTTTGCCGAGCGCCATCGTCTCAGCATCTGATAGAGAAGAAGGAAAGCCACAAAAAGCAGCATGAACAGTCCGGTGTTGAAGAGAAGAGGGTTTGACTGGTCGTAGAGCATCACCGACTTTAGCCTTTCAAGATCGAGACACTTATCTATGTTTTCTATGTCTATCGCGGCATGTATCATCTTGTCGAATTGATTAATGCGTCATAGAGTAGGCTTCCGTGGAGCCTGTAGCCTTTATATGAGTGATGGATGTGGTCCTTCGCCATAAGCCCTTCTTTGACCCAAGAGCCGGAGGCTCCGGTTCCGCCTGCCACCTCATACCAGTCATAGACGGGCACATTGTGGTCGGCGGCATATTTCAGGATTATGTCGCGTACAGTAGCTACCTTTTCGTTTACACTATAGGAGCGGCGGCGTTTCTTGCCTTTTCTCCTGATGAGGACGCTTTTTTGACATTCCATCGGTGTCGTGAGCAATATGTTGCAGTCAGGGCGATTCTTGCGCAGATTGGCGATGAATCGGTCGATGCTGCGATATATCTCGTCGCCGGTCATGCGGCTGAAGGCCTCGTTGGCGCCAAGGCTCACGATTATAAGGTCGGGGCTGATGTCGCCGGTGCGGTTTATATCATCAGGAAGCATGTTGTAGCTGTGGAATGTGGCGCCGTTATTGCCTATGGCATGGTAAAGTATGCCGCCTTGCCTGCCGTTGGAGAGCACTATGCCATAAATGGAAGTTGCGCAGGTGGTGGTGAAGCCGATAGTTACCTGTGTGACAGGCGAGGGCAGGAGCAGGGTGGTTACAGAATCGGTATATGTCGCCGAAAATGATATGGCTTCATCCGATGAGCTCACCGAATCAATCATAAGCTTGCCGAGATGATATATCTTCAATGCGCTGAATGGTTCTGCATCTCCGCTGCGCGACAGAGTGGCGATGGTCAGGTCGGCTTTCTCATCTACCGGTGATATGCCTATGCCGGTGAAGCCGATTGACGCTTTCCCGTCAGGCTTCAGCAGCTTTGACGCCTGCCATTTCGATGTGCTTTTGATGGCATAGTCTCGCGGTTCATTGGTGCCTGCAATCTTTAGCGGTACGATCAGCCCTCTGCCTGCGCTGCCATAGCGCGACTGTAGAAGTGCGCGTGTCTTGCCTGTGGCAAAGTCGGCCTGAATGTGGGAGTCGCCGATATGTACAATTGTGACGGTATTGGAGTCGGCAGCCGCAAGTTTTTGGATGAGGTCACTCCAGTCCGCGCCATTCATTATTATATGGTTGCTGTCAAGCTTAATGAATGAAGGTATGCTGTCAGCCTCGTCGTAGGAGAAATCCATCTGCGGGGTTTCCCTGACGTCGCTGTCATCGGTGTCGCCGGCTGCCGAGGAAAGTGTTGTCGCTGACAGCAGCAGGGTCATTATTATAGTTCTAATTTTCGATAGCATTGAAAAATGATTTAATAAATTCATCGGCAAGTCTCGCGCCTCCGGAGTGGGAGAGATGCACGTAATCCTTGTTGGCGAGCGGAGGCTGCTGTGATGCCCATTTTATGATTGCGCCCTCGCCTCCCATAGCCTCGCGCGTGTCCCAGAACACACATCCGGCCTTTCTTGCCGCATTACGTTGCGCTTCTACCATTGCTGCGGCGACGGGCATTGACCTCACCTCGGAGCCTGTCTTTTGTCCGCGGTCGCCTACGCCCATGAGGAGTATATCGGCGTCGGGATAGCATCGGCGCATGTGACCGATTACCTTTACCATTATGTTGGAATATGCCGAGTAGTCGCGCTGTGACGCCGACATCGCGTTTATGCCAAACTCAAGCACGATAAGGTCGTAGTCGACATATCGCCGCATCTCGCTGCTGAGCGTCTCGCTGACTTTTGACAGCGTGACACCCGAAAATCCACGTGATGACATGCAGTCGACCGATACACCGCAATGCTCGTCGAGCCACACCCCGAGAGCTGTCACATTCGGGTCAGTGAGCGATACTGAAAACGCCGGAGTGGCGCCCGATACCTCTATACATTGAGCTTCGGGCGAACCGGTGATTTCGTGTATCTCCCATTCGTCATCAGTGCTTTTTGTGCGGATAAAGCAACTTTGCGGGCTGACAAACAAGAATCGCGACACTCCCCATGACCCGAGGTTATTATATTTGTTGACTCCTTTATATGTCGCTTTGGCGGCAGCTGCATCCTGACTTTTTACTGAATATTGCTCGCTGAGTGACAGATAAGCTCCACGGCGTCCTTTAGTACTTGCATTATATGTAGTCCAGCCGCTTCCCGACTGCCTGACGGAGCGCCTGAATCCCGGAAATTCAGAGTACATGTTGACATATCCCACACCGCCTCCGCCATATCGGTCCTGCAGATGTTCCCTGACATTCTGGGTGAATATGTCGCCCTCGATATAGGAGTCGCCCACGATAGCGATCCTCGCAAGGCGTTCGCCGCTTGCCTCAAGCGCCGCCTTGATACGGGCGAGCCCGTTTCCGTCGGGTGAGTAATCTTCCATTACGACAATCCCGTTGTGTCGCGGACTTATTGCCTCGGGCAGCGGTCTTTCTTCCACTGCATCGACCGTGTCGCGCGCAGTCGTAGCCGGTGGGGTGTCGTCATGCCGCTGTCGGGCGGCGGGTTGTGGAGTGGTTGTCGTCTCTTCTTTTATTGCCTCGATCAGCTCCTTGTCGACAAGCAGATTGTTGTCGGTCGCTACTGTTGCCGTGTCATTTTCCGGAAATATGTCAGAAAGCAGGTTGAAGTCGTTAAGCTTTCCGCCGCTTATGCGTGACAACGGGAGCTGTGACACAGCCGCGACAATCACTATGGCTGTACAGATTATCAGCCAGGGTTTTCCTTTAGGCTCCGCGTTCATCTCCCGGCATCTTTTATTATTGACTGCAGACGCCTTACCTTGGCTTCCGTCTCCGCCCATTCGTCGGCAGGCGTTGAGGCTGCCGTTATGCCTCCGCCGGCATATATGCAGTAGCCTGTCTTGTCAAAATTCACACTCCTCAGATTTACATAAGCGTGCAGTCCGCTGCTGTCGCTGACTCCCACATAGCCTCCGTAGCAGTCGCGGCTATGGCTCTCGTAAGCCGCAATGTGGCGCAATGCAGCCTCAAGCGGCGTACCTGCGAGTGCGGGAGTAGGGCTGAGCATGTTGAGCAGACGCAGTATTGACCCGTCGTATCCGGCAGTTATGCGGTGACACAGATGCTCGATGTCGCCATAAGCGATATTTTCAGCATCATGCAGGTGAGGCACAGCGCCTGCCGCTCTCAGCACCGCTTCGATATATTCGGTGACAAACCTGTGCTCTTCCACGTTTTTAGCGTCCCAAGGCTTGTCAGAGCGCACTCGAGTGCCGGCAAGAGCCATCGTTGTCACAGTGTTGTCGCCTCTGTCATGAGACAGTATTATTTCAGGCGATGCACCAAGCCACGCGCCCGTAAGCCGTGTATGATACAGAAACCGGAATGTCATCTGGTACGCGTCAAAATATCTGTCGGCTGCGGTTACCCAGTCGATACCGGCGGCGTCGCCACAGATTACGCGAGATATTACAGTCTTGCCGCCGTCACGTTTCAGCTCTTCGGTCAGGCAGGCGATATCGTGGAGATATTTTTCACGCGGAGTGGAAGTATGGCGGCTTATCGCTGTTATGCCCGGTCCGTCATGCCCTATGACGCTGTGGCAGTCCCATTGCGGGCGTATCACCACAGGCATCGGCAGCTTGTTGAGAAACGTATTCAGAAAAAATCCGTTTAGCTCATCCTCGTCGCCTGTCCATGCCTCTCCGTCGTCAGCGACAAATGTCGCGCTGTCGCTTCCAGGCATCGCATACACGGCAAAGTTTATTCCGCGGTCAAGGCAGTGTCGTGCCGCCGCCGCTATTTCGGGAGAAAACATCATATCTCTGCTATGAGATCGAAGTATTGCGCTTCCGTAATCCGGACATCATAAAACTCGCCCTTGTCCAGCTTGCGGCTCTTCTTTATCAGCACCTCCTGATCGACCTCCGGAGAGTCATATTCTGTCCTGCCCACGTAATATTCATCTTCCTCGCGGTCTATTATTACCCGCATGGTTGAACCTATTTTTGACTCGTTTATTTCGGTGGCAATCTCGGCCTGAATATCCATTATTTCCGACAGTCGCTGCTGTTTTACCTCTTCGGGTATGTCATCGTCGAAATGTTTTGCACCGTAAGTGTCTTCCTCCTCGCAGTAGGCAAATGCGCCCATTCGCTCGAAGCGCTGCTCTTTCACAAAAGCCTTCAGCTCCTCAAACTCTTTCTCTCCCTCTCCGGGAAATCCGGTCATGAGGGTGGTGCGTATATGTATGCCGGGCACGCGGCGTCTTATCTCGGCAAGCAGTTCGCGGGTCTGTGCGCCGGTTATGTGGCGGCGCATGTTGGCGAGCACGTTGTCGCTGATATGCTGGAGGGCGATGTCAAGATACTTGCAGACATTATGGTGTTTTGCCATCACGTCAAGTATATCCATCGGGAACTGTGCCGGATAAGCGTAGTGAAGGCGTATCCACCCTACACCGGGTATCTCCGCAATGCGGTCAATCAGCTCTGCAAGACGTTGCGACCCGTAGAGGTCGGTTCCGTAGCTTGACAGGTCCTGCGCGATGATGTTGAACTCCTTGACTCCGCGCTTTACAAGCTCGGTCACTTCATTAGTTATTTCTTCGATACTGCGTGACTTGAATCGTCCGGTGATGAGCGGTATCGCGCAGAACGAGCAGAAACGGTTACATCCTTCTGCTATTTTTATATAGGCATGGTGGCGCGGGGTGGTGATTACACGGTCATATTCCGATGTCGCCGGATTCTCTCGCGACAGCATAGTGACAAGTTCATGCCAGTCAAATTTTCCGTACCATCCGTCTACTTCGGGCATCTCAGCCTTCAGTTCGTCAAGGTAGCGCTGTGACAGGCATCCCATCACATACAATGACTTTATCTCCCCGCGGCTTTTGGCGTCTATGTAGCGGAGTATCATGTCGATTGACTCCTCTTTGGCATCGCCGATAAACCCGCAGGTATTGATTACCGTGATGTCGCCGCGCGAGTGTTCAGGCTCGTGGCAGGCATCAAACCCGTTTCTTGAAAACATGCTCAACAGGCGCTCGCTGTCTACAAGGTTTTTTGAGCAGCCCAGAGTTATGACATCGACTTTTTTTCGTGCCATAGCGGATAATGATTATTTATTGTCGCCGAAGAGTGACTGTACAAATTCTTTTTTATGAAACACCTGAAGGTCATCGATGCCTTCGCCGAGCCCGATATATTTTACCGGAATGCGGAACTGGTCGCTGATGCCTATCACAACTCCGCCTTTGGCGGTGCCGTCAAGCTTGGTTATGGCAAGCTCGTTGACCTTGGTGGCGGCTACAAACTGGCGTGCCTGCTCAAAGGCGTTTTGTCCCGTAGAGCCGTCAAGTACGAGCAATACTTCGTGAGGAGCGTCGGGCACAACCTTCTGCATCACATTCTTTATCTTGGTCAGCTCGTCCATTAGCCCCTTCTTGTTGTGGAGGCGTCCCGCTGTGTCGATGATTACAACATCTATGTCATTTGCCTTTGCCGACTGGAGGGTGTCAAATGCCACCGATGCAGGGTCGGCGCCAAGCTTCTGCTTGATTACGGGCACTCCTGCACGCTCGCCCCACACGTCAAGCTGCTCGACGGCAGCGGCACGGAAAGTGTCGGCTGCACCGAGCATCACTTTATTGCCGGCTTTCTTAAACTGGTGGGCAAGCTTGCCGATTGTCGTGGTCTTGCCTACGCCGTTGACACCGACCACCATGATTACATGGGGCTTGTGACCCTCAGGCACAGTGAAGTCTTCAAGTGATGACTCTTCATTATTTTCCGCAAGGAGTTCGGTAATTTCCTCGCAGAGCAGATTGTTTAGCTCCGATGAGTTGACATACTTGTCCCTTGCCACTCGCTTTTCAATCCGGTCGATGATTTTGAGAGTAGTCTCTACTCCTACGTCGGAAGTGATAAACACCTCTTCAAGATTGTCAAGTATCTCGTCGTCAATCTTTGACTTGCCGGCTACGGCGCGCGCCAATTTAGAGAACACACCCTGCTTGGTGCGCTCCAACCCTTTGTCAAGAGTCTCTTTTTTCTCTTTGGAAAAGAAACTGAATATACCCATCGGAATATCAAATAAAGAATTACACTGCAAATTTAGTGAAAAATCACGGTATATGAGCACAGGCTGTGAAAATTCAGCCTAATTTATTCACTCTTCGTTACTCCTTTCATGGTGGGACATGAGCGTGGTGACCTGTATTAATGAAATGTTTCCGGCAGGAATACTCCCCCGGAAACATTTTTATCGTGCTGCCTGTGGCTGTGTCGCCCGCTGTTACGGCGCTGAATTGTAGACGGTAGAGAGCGTGTAGTCAGGGTCGTCATTTGTGGCTGCCTTGACCATGATTTCAAGAATCTCCTTGCCGTTGTTGATATAGTTGCCGTTGGCGTGGTCGATAAGTCCTGAACACTCTCTGCCGGCGTCGCGGCTTCCATTGTCCCAATAGATCGCCGGCATTCCATACTCGCGTGCCGCCTTGCAGATGTATTCGAGGTAATACTTGCGGAATTTTTCGGCGCGTTCCGAGCTGCGGTGTACGCAGCCTGTCTCACCGATATATACCGGTATGCCTTTGCTGACAAACTTGTTTTTCAGCTTGTTGAATATGTCGTTTGCCGCATCCTCGTCACCGTAGGTCGCTTTCTTTCCGGTCGCGCCTGTGTGACCCCATTCGCTGAATTTGTCCTCAAGCGAAAATTCGGTAGGAGTATAATAGTGGACCGATACCATCAGGCGACCCGGGGTGGGATCGGAGGGGAGTACGAAACTGCTTAGAAGAGCAAGCTCCGGATTGGTGCAGTAGCTCGGCACACCGAGATAGCGTGTAGCGTTATTGCCTCCTGTGGCGCGCACGGCGTCAACGAAGGTCTGATTCCATTCGTTGAGGGTGCGATACTGCTTGCCGCCATCTTTGCGGTTGTCGCCCCAGCCCCAGCCTCCGTCGTGAATCTCGTTGAGGCTTTCAAAGATAAGGAACTCTCCTTTGTCGCTGAATTTCTGCGCAATCTGTGTCCACATCGCTGCGAGCTGTGCCTTTACGCGCTCGTTGATTGACGGGTCGTTTGCCGCACCCTTGATGTCGAGCCAGTGTTTTCCGTCGGCGCCGTCATGATGGATATTGACGATTGCTTTTAGCCCGGCTTTTTCAGCATAATTCACGAGCTGGGCCACTCGGTCGAGCCATGCAGCGTCGATTGTGTAATCGGGAGCGTCCCCGATATGCCCGAGCCAGGTTACAGGGATGCGCACGGTCTGTATCCCTGTTTCGGCGAGACGGTCAAACAGTGCCTGTGTGGCTTTGCCGTTTCCCCATGCTGTTTCAGAGGCTACATTGTTGTTATAGGCATCCATCTGATTACCGAGATTCCAGCCCATGCCCATGCTCTGAGCAAACTTTACGGCTTCGCTTACCGGAATCTCAGGGGTGTCGGGCTTTTGTGGCTCGTCGGGCTTTTCTTCCGGTTTTGCCGCCTGAGTGACACTGATTTGTCGTGATAATCCGCCTCCGGTAATCTCGATGCTTGATTTGCGCTCTGTATCGGAGTCGTTGGCAGTGGTCTCTACGGTGATTGTGGATTGTCCGCTTGCGTTGGGCTTGTCCACGGTAGCCTTACACCATTCCGGATTGACCGTTGACACTGAGAGCTCGCAGTTGGAAGTCACGACAAGTTGTTTGACCGAAGCTTCGGAGTTAAACGCCACTCCGTTTTCAAGGAGTTGCTGGGCAATCTCGATATAAGGTTGGTCAGGCGATGATGCCGGGGCGTCATCCTTGCTGCACGAAGTAAACATCATTGCAAGTATTGCAGTGATTAATGAAAAAATTGGTTGGTAGTGCATTGATATGAGTAATTAGTTGGTCTATACGGTGCAAAGATAATGTGATTTGATGTAATTAGTATATGTGATTTAGTTATAAAATGTTATTATAAAAAAACAGTGAGCCTCCGCGGGGTAGGCTGCGGAGGCTCATGTTATGTATGGATTTTGATTATGTTTAGTCGACCTGGATTACGAGATAGTTGGAAAGACTCCAGAATTTTTCAGGATTTGTGACGGTTATCACAACCTGGTCGTTGACTTTCTCGCTTGTATAAGAGTCGGCGGGCATATTGGTCACAATCTTAGCCTTCTTTGAATGGGTCGGGATTGTGGTGAGTGTGCGCTTGTCGGCTTTAGTGAAGTAGCTCTGCTGGAAATCGGCCTGGAGAAGCTTGGTCTTGCGCAGGAAGCCTGTCTCTATGATTTTAGCTTCTTTAAGCTCTTTCTTGGTTCCTATTGCATAGTAGCAAGTGTTCAGTTCATTGGTGAGAGCCTGTGACTCTTCCTGTGCGCGGGTCTTCTCTTCAGTGACGTTTGCGACAGTGGTGCTGAGTGAATCTACCTTTGTGCCAAGGTCGGCAATCTGTATCTTTGCCGATGCAAGGTCATTGCGCAGGGTGGAGATGGTAGCCTCCTGGCTTGCTATCTCAGCCTTGAGATTGTCGACAGTCTTCTTGAGTGTCGCGCTGTAGCTCTGTGAGTTCTGCAACTTGCTTTCAAGTTCGGCAAGGCGCTCGCGACGCTCTTTGAGTGCCTGCTGTATTGCCATCATGTCGTTGCGTATCTGGTCTTTGCGTGACTGAGACTCAGCAGTCAGATTGTTTGTGTTGCCGAGGATTTTCTCCAGGTCTTTGATCTGGTTCATGCCGTCGGTGATGTCGTTTAGTAGCACAAGTAAGCTGTCCTGATTGGCGAGGGCTACACGGAGTGAATCGTCGAGTACCGCATTTTCACTCTCAGCCTGTTTTAGTTTCCCGCCGTCACATGCTGTCAGAAACACCAGTCCTGCAGCAATAATTGAAACGATTTTTTTCATATTACGATATAATGTTTGAATGATTAATTCTTCTCATGCGAGGTGTCAGCCGCGTCATTGTCGCGGTATTTGTTACGGTGCACCTTGCGCTCTTGTAATTCTTTATAGCCGCTTACAACTATAACGATTTCACCTTTGGGAATGTTCACTTTGAAGTGTTCGGCAAGTTCGGCGAGGGTTCCTGTGACAGTGGTGTCGTGGAGCTTTGATATTTCGCGCGACACTGATGCGTCTCTTTCGGCTCCGCAGTAGGCTGCGAGCTGTTCAAGGGTCTTTACAAGCCTAAGCGGAGATTCGTAGATGACAAATGTGCGTGGTTCTTTCGACAGTTCTTCAAGGCGTGTGTTTCTCCCTTTTTTCTGTGGGAGAAAGCCTTCAAATGTAAATCTGTCACAAGGCAGACCTGAGTTTACAAGCGCCGGAATCAATGCCGTGGCGCCGGGAAGTGTTTCGACCTCGATGCCGTGGCGCCTACACTCTCTTACAAGCATGAAGCCCGGGTCGGAGATGCCGGGGGTGCCGGCGTCGCTTACAAGCGAGATTGTCTCGCCTGCCTCAAGGCGGTTCACGACAGGCTGCACGGAGGTGTGCTCGTTAAATTTGTGGTGGCTTGCAGTGGGCACGTTGATGTCAAAGTGGCGTAGCAATACAGCGCTTGTGCGCGTGTCCTCGCAGAGTATGAGGTCGCTGTTACGCAGAGTGTCTATTGCGCGCGGCGTCATGTCGCCGAGATTGCCTACCGGGGTGGGCACTATAAAGAGTTTTCCGCTCATTTTGCTGATAGATGATGTTCTACTATTGCCATGAAGTCGGTGACATCGGTCGACGAGCTGTCAAGTCCGAGACGCGTGAAGAAATATTCACGGGCTTCCTGCATGGAGTCCATGTTTTCCACAGCTGTTATCGCCTCGTTCATCTTTTCATCGGAGTTGCCGAATAGTTCGCGCCTGAAGCGGAAACGGTCGTTGAGGGAGAACGCCTTGCGCAGGTCACGCGAGTATTGGCGTGCGAGCTTCTCGTCAAGACGCAGTTCCGGTGCCTGTTCCGGTGCGGTGTGCGGTTTCGTTTCCTCGGCTGCTGCCACGCAAGTATTGACTTTCTCTTCTTCTTCTGCCTCTTCTGTAGCGTCTTCTTCCGGGGATGCCTCTGTTGGCTCCTCTTCCTCAAGGGCGATTACCGGCTGCTCCTCGATGCTCTCACCATCATTGTCATCTTCCGGCAATGTTGTTTCATCTTCCGGCAGCTCGGGACTTTCCGGAATTATATTCTCCTCTTCCTCAGGGGCGGGAAGAGTGGCTTCGTTGTTGTCAGGTATGACTTCATGCGGAGCCTCTTCTTCAGGGCTTGGAGCTACGTTGCTGTCATCGTCAGGTATCTCAGCCTCGCAGATATCCGCTGTCTTTTCGGCAGGTATTTCTGTTATGACGGGATTATCGGAAGGCTCTTCGGCGGCAGCGTCACCCAATGCCGGTGTTATGCCTGATTTCAGCGAGTCTATTTTCTCTGAAATCATTTCCCACACTTTTGCCGGGGTGTCATCGCCCCTATGAAGAGCGAGATACAATAGCCCTTCAAGCTCGTAGTTGATAGTAATCAGCTCCTCGATATTGGATGTCATAGGCAATATACTTGAATTATTGTCGCAAAGATACTATTTTTTTCAAACACACCCCAAATAAAGAAGTTCAAATGTTAAATAAATGTTAAAATGGGGGGGGGTAATTTATTTCTTAAAAAATAGTGTATATTTGCAATGTAGTAGAAATACTATAGAAAATATAATAAACACACACAATCCGGGGCGGAAAATGCGTAAAAGTGTTTCCGCCCTTTTCCTTGGTTCTAAAAAAGGAGCGCCCGGAAGCGCTCCCATTATAGTTATTGATGTATTTACTTTGCGGTTTAGATGATACCCTGTTCCATCATGGCGTTTGCCACCTTCATGAAGCCGGCTATGTTGGCTCCCTTCATGTAGTTGATGTAGCCGTCGGGTTCTGTGCCGTATTTCACACACTGCTCGTGGATGGCGTCCATGATGCCGTGGAGCTTTTCATCGACTTCCTCCGCGCTCCATGTGAGGTGCATGGCATTCTGGCTCATTTCGAGTCCGGAAGTGGCAACTCCGCCTGCGTTCACCGCCTTGCCCGGGGCATAGTTGGTGTGAGTCTCGATGAAGTGGTCGATAGCCTCCGGCGTACAACCCATGTTTGACACCTCGGCTACGAGCTGCACCTTGTTGTCGACAAGCTGTCGGGCGTCATCGCCGTCAAGCTCGTTTTGGGTGGCGCAGGGGAGCGCGATGTCCACCTTCTGTTCCCAAGGCTTGCGTCCGGGGAAGAAGGTCGCGCCGGGATACTTTTCCACATATGGTTCCACGATGTCGTTGCCCGACGCGCGCAGTTCAAGCATGTAGTCAATCTTGTCGCCGGAGATGCCGTCGGGATCATATACATATCCGTCGGGACCCGATATTGTGACTACCTTGGCTCCGAGTTCGGTAGCTTTCAGTGCCGCGCCCCAGGCTACGTTGCCGAAACCGGAGATTGCCACTGTCTTTCCATTGATTGACTCGCCTTTGCGGGCAAGCATGTTGTTGACAAAGTATATCGCTCCATATCCGGTAGCCTCGGGACGTATGCGAGAGCCGCCGAAGTCAAGTCCCTTTCCGGTAAATGTGCCGGTGTGTTCGTCGACAAGTTTCTTGTACATGCCATACATGTAGCCTACCTCTCTGCCGCCCACTCCTATGTCGCCGGCGGGCACGTCGCGGTCGGGACCGAGGTTTTTCCACAGTCCGAGGATGAATGCCTGGCAGAAACGCATGATTTCGCGGTCGCTCTTTCCGCGCGGTGAGAAGTCGCTGCCACCTTTTGCGCCACCCATAGGAAGGGTGGTGAGGGCATTCTTGAATGTCTGCTCAAATCCGAGGAATTTAAGTATTGATAGGTTGACTGATGCATGGAATCGGATACCTCCCTTATACGGGCCTATGGCATTGTTGAACTGTACGCGATAACCGAGGTTGGTCTGTACCTCGCCTTTGTCATCGGTCCAGGTGACACGGAATGTCACAATGCGGTCGGGCTCGACCATGCGCTCGATTATACGGGCTTTCTCAAATTCGGGGTGCTTGTTGTAGACATCGCCTACTGAAAGTAACACTTCCCTGACTGCCTGGAGATATTCTTTCTCTCCCGGGTGTTTCGCCTCAAGGGCGTTCATGATATTATTGATATCCATATCTAATGTAGATTAAGTTATGAATGATTCATACACAAATATAAACAAAAAAAATTAACAAAGTATCATAAATTTCACAAAAAAATAACGGCTGCCCGTGAAGGGGAGCCGTTATCGGTTGATTGCTAACAAGTTTATTTTTTGTCTCCGCTCTTTTCAGCGTGTCTCATGTCGATTTTGCGATCGCCTTTCTTCATGGCGTGCATCTTGTGATGAGACATGGCTTTGTCATGACCGGGAGCCGGATTGGACAGTACGACATTTTCCAAAAAGACTACGTACTGGTCAGGGGTGAGAATCTCTTTTACACTTTCGAGATATTCTTTCTTGCCTGAGCGTGCCACTGAGTCGCGCTGCTGTACACGCTCTTTGCGAGCCTTGGCGGCTACAGCGCTCTTGGCTTTGCGCTGCTCTTTAAGGGCGGTGAGCTTGGTCTGCTGGTCCTGGGTGAGGGTTATCCCCGCAAAGGGGTCGGCTGCACATGGACGCTGAGGCTTGCAAGCCTTGGCTCCGTCGGGACATGCCTTGGACGCACACTGCTCTGTCTTGGCGCAGCTTTCAGCTGTCTTTGAAGGGGTCTGGGCAAAAGCGTTAAACGAAAAAAGTGATGCGGCAAGTACAGCCACTGATAGAATACTCTTTTTCATAAGTTAAAGTTTTATTTGATAGTTATGTTTTCGTCTGTTACTGTATCTATGACTTTAATAACAATCATGCGTTTAAAATGTCGCTGTGCTTTAACTTTGATTTAACGTTTGTCAACTCATTAAAACATTTCCGGCTTGCGTAAAGATTATTGCGCCTTATCTTATGCGGTCGTAGCTTTTGAGCAATCGCTCGTCGGCTGCCATGCGGCTTCTCGCCAGAATGGTGAGTATCAGGGCGACAACCGGCAGGGTGGCGGTCCATGTCATCTCTTCGATGTAGCCGGCGGCAGGTAGCATGAGCAGTCCTGTGACTATGATAGACACTGCTTCGAGAAACACATTGACGAGCGCCACCTTCTTTTGAAGCTTCAGGTCGCGAAACAGGAAGATGTCAATGAGAAGCAGGAGGGTCACAAGGATGTTGATTACAAAAAGAGGGATGAAATCAAGCGCGTCGACACATGATGGGGCGCCATTGACGGACATTCCGGTGCCGAGGGGGAGGAATGATACGAGTGCCATGCATATTGCGGCGAGAAGGAGGAATACTGTTTGCCAGCGTTGTATTACCATAACATTTTATATTTGAGTGGATTGATAATAATGGCAAAATTACGAAATTTCGGCAAATATTTTGTACCTTTGCAGTCCTAATTTGAAATACAACATATATAAGATGATAGCGGTCAATAATTTAACTCAGCAATTTGGCAAACGCGTGCTTTTCCAGGATGTAAACCTGAAATTTACACCCGGCAACTGTTATGGCATTATCGGTGCTAACGGCGCCGGAAAGTCAACCCTTATGCGCATACTCAGTGACCAGCTTTCTCCCACCCACGGCACTGTGTCGCAGGGACCGGGCGAACGCATGTCGGTTTTGGAGCAGGATCACTTCAAGTTTGACGATTGCACTGTGCTTGACACCGTGCTTCAGGGTCACACCGTGCTTTGGGATATTATAAAGGAAAAGGATGCCATATATGCAAAGGCTGATTTCTCTGATGAGGATGGTGTAAGGGCTGCCGAGCTTGAAGAAAAGTTTGCAGAGCTTGAGGGCTGGAATGCCGAGAGCGACGCGGCTGCTCTGCTGAGCGGTCTTGGCATCAAGGAAGACAAGCATTACATGCTGATGAAAGACATGAGCGGTAATGAGAAGGTGCGTGTGCTTCTTGCAAAGGCACTCTTTGGCAATCCTGACAATCTTCTTCTCGACGAGCCGACCAACGACCTTGACCTTGAGACTGTGGCTTGGCTCGAAGACTATCTATCGAAGTTTGAGAACACGGTGCTTGTCGTGTCTCACGACCGCCACTTCCTTGACTCCGTATGTACCCACACGCTTGACATAGATTATAATAAGATGACCCTGTTTGCCGGTAACTATAGTTTCTGGTATGAGTCATCGCAGCTTGCATTGCGTCAGCAGCAGCAGCAAAACAAGAAGGCTGAGGAAAAGCGCAAGGAGTTGCTTGAATTTATTCAGCGTTTCTCGGCCAATGTGGCAAAGTCAAAGCAGACCACTTCACGCAAGAAGATGCTTGAGAAGCTGAACGTAGAGGAGATTCAGCCCTCGTCGCGCCGCTATCCGGGCATTATCTTCACCCCGTCGCGTGAACCCGGAAACAAGATTCTTGAAGTGCACGGTCTTACAGCCTCTGTTGATGGCGAAATCCTTTTCAAGGATATAAACTTCGCCATAGAGAAGGGTGACAAGGTAGCGTTCCTTAGCCACGACCCGAGAGCCATGACCGCGCTGTTTGAGATCGTGACCGGAAACCGCAAGGCTGATGCCGGCACATATGACTGGGGTCAGACCATCACCACAGCCTATTTGCCGCTCGACAACAGCGCTTATTTCAACACTGACATGAATCTTGTCGACTGGCTCTGCCAGTGGAGCGACGACTCAAGCGAGATTTATCTGAAAGGATTCCTCGGGAAGATGCTTTTCTCAGGCGAGGAGGTGATGAAGAAGGCTTCGGTGCTTTCAGGTGGTGAGAAGATGAGGTGTATGATAGCCCGCATGATGATGAAGGATGCCAACACTCTTATACTTGACTCGCCGACCAACCATCTTGACCTGGAGTCGATTCAGGCGTTTAACAACACCTTGCAGTCGTTCAAGGGCAATGTGCTGTTTGCTTCTCATGACCACGAGTTTATACAGACCGTGGCAAACCGCATAATCGAGCTGACGCCCAACGGTATTATCGACAAGATGATGGACTATGACGACTATATCACCGACGAGCGTGTAGCCGCAGCCCGCGAACGTCTTTACGCGAAATAACAATTAAAATAAAAGAAACAATGGTAAAGCATATAGTAACATTCAAACTTACAGGCTCGGACGCTGAGCGTCTTGAGGTGGCACGTGCGTTCCGCGACGCGCTTCTCGCGCTTCCGGAGCAGATTGACGTATTGCAGTCAATGGAGGTAGGCATAAATGAAAACCCCGCCGAGAGCTGGGACGTTGTGCTTACAGCCGTGGTGCCTTCTCTTTCTGATGTCGCCGTCTATGCCAATCATCCGGCTCATGTGGCTGCCGCCGCACTCCTTGCCGGACATAAGGCTGACCGCGCCTGTGTCGACTATGAGTTTTGATTTTGCTTCACCACATAGGCGTCAGGCGCTTATGTGGTGAAACAAGTCTCTGAATCCGCGTTGGGACCCTATGACGGTGATTATGTCGCCTTCTTCAAGTTTGGTGTCCGGCGTCGGATTTTCTATTTTCTGGAGTTCATTGTTGGTGATGCCGAGAAAATTTCTTTTTGGCGCCGGGCGCGAGACTGCCACGACCTTTATATTGAAATCCTTCTCAAAGTCAAGCTCGCCGAGCGGGGTGCCTACATAATATTCCGGCACGGCAAATCTGATTACGTAGCGGTCGGAGTCAATGCGCATCGAGTCGACGTTGCAGCCGAGCTCAAGCTCGCGTGTCAGCTCTCGTGCGGCGCGTTGCTCCGGGGTGAGGATGCGGTCGACCTTGAATCCTTGCAATATTGTCTCATGGATTTCATCCACGGCACGCGCATAGATGGTTTTCACTCCGAGTTTCCGCAGCAAAGCCACGGTCTTCACGCTCGCGCCGAAGTTTTCGCCTATTGCCACGATTACAAGGTCTACTGTTTTCAGCGGCAGCACTGACAGTGCGGCTTCGTCGGTCGAGTCTATGATGTAGGCTGTCGATATTTTGTCTTTAAGCGCTTCGACAAGCGTGGGATTGCTGTCGGCGCCTATCACTTCATGACCCATTGCAGTCAGGTCTATGGCAAGGTTGGCGCCATATATGCCGAGTCCGATTATGAGGTAACGCATAGAAGATAGTGGTTTATCAGTTTATTATTATATTGTCGGTTGGATACTGTACGGGGCGGTCTTGCCGGTTTCCTGTGACGCCGATAAGAAGCGATATTATGCCGACCCTGCCGAGAAACATGGCACATATCAGCAATGCCTTTGACGCGGTGGAGAGCATTGGCGTGATGCCGAGCGACGACCCTACGGTGAATATCGCCGACGACACCTCGAATAGCAGGCTCTTTGCCGTCATCTCCGGCTCAAGCAGCATTATCGCCATTGAAAAGAGCGAATAGGAGAGTATCGAAAGGGTCACCACGGCGTTGGCGCGTCTTATCGATGTCGTGGCGATAGTGCGGTTGAATGCTGTGACACGTTTGTGTCCCAGTATTATTGCTTTCAGGTTTATGAGTATCGCGGCAAATGTGTTCACCTTTATTCCTCCTGCCGTGGACTGGGAGGCTCCTCCCACCCACATGAGAAAAAGCACAAACACGAGTGTCACGTTAAGGAAGTTTGCCGGGTTGACCGATACAAATCCTGAACTGCGTGGAGTGGTGGAGTTGAAGATTGACTGAGCGATCTGGTCATATAGGCTGAACCCCGCGAGAGTGTTGTTGCGCTCAAACAGGAAAAACAGCACGACGCTTGCTGCAAATATGATGAGAGTAGCGCGCAATGCGATTTTAGTGTTGAGGTTATATATATGCACTTTCCTGCCTGTCACGGGGCGATGTCGCAGGCGTCGCCACGCAAGCCTCACATGTTCGAAAAACGCGTCGCGGAAATTGACAAGTATCGGAAAGCCGATTGACCCGGCAAACACGATGACACTTATTACAAGATAAATCGACTGGTCGCTGTTCATAAGAGCCGGATTGGACATCCCTCCCGGCAGATTGGAGAAGCCCGCGTTGGAGAATGCCGACACGGCGTGAAACACAGAAAATTCGACCTGCTCTCTCAGAGGCATGTCAAGTACATCGTGAATCGACCACCATATCCCGAGTGCGCCCAGTCCCTCTACGACGATGGTAAACATGAATATGTACAGAAGGGTAGGGAGCAGTGCGTTGACCGACTCCGTGTATATCATGTCCTTGACCATCAGCTGGCTGTATATTGACGTCGCTCCGCTGAAAAACAGTGCGAAAAAGCTCGTGAAAGTCATGACTCCGAGAGCGCCTATCTGTATCATAAGCCCGAGTACAAATATGCCGAGCGGGGTGAATGTGCTCGCTACATCTATCGTGGTCAGCCCGGTGATGCACACCGCGCTTGTCGCCACAAACAGCGAGTCGATATAGGATATGCCGTCGTAGGTGCATTTGGGCATCATCAACAGATAAGACCCGAGAAATATGAAAAACAGGAAACTGCATGACAGCATAAGTGACGGGTTGGTGCGCTTCCCCATTATATGCATTATTCCGTAGCTTATATCGACCACGGCATAGCAGAACATCACTATAAGAAAATACTTGTTGCTGTAAAGCAGCGTAGCGAGCCATCTTATCCACGGCTCCTCGGGCTGCGGATATACCAGCGGAAGCAGTGTCGACAGTATTCCGATGTCGACAATCCATTTTATTATACGGGTGTCTTGCAGGGTCTTGCGCGTATTGAATACGAAATTAAATATCACGTTCAGGGCAAATACACACTGGATTATGTGCAGAAAGCGGAATATGGTCTTCATCCTCGCCGGCTCATGGTCGTAGCCCGCATAGGTTATGAGAAACAGCACGCAGGCGACCGCCATTACAAACGTGATCACCGTAAGCACCCCGGTAGCCGCCTTGATGGCATTTATCGAGTGGCGCAGCTGCTTTTCCCAGTATCTTCCTGCGCTATAAAGACGGTTGCGTAGGTGCCTGATGAATTGATTTACGCGATTCATGACTTTTAAACGAAATAGCCGGGGGTAAAGTTATGCATTATAAAAAATAATGAGTAATTTTGTGACTATAAAATTATAAAACTAATCATTATGTCGGAAATAATCGAAGAAATAAATGAAGAAAAGGGTGGCTTGAACTTTGTCGAGCAGATTGTGAGCGACGATCTTGCCGCCGGTAAAAATGGCGGTAGACTGAACACACGTTTCCCGCCCGAGCCTAACGGCTATCTTCACATCGGTCACGCCAAGGCAATATGTATGGACTTCGGCATCGCTGAAAAGTTTGGCGGCACCTGCAACCTGCGATTTGACGACACTAATCCTACAAAGGAAGATGTCGAGTATGTCGATTCAATCCGTGAGGATATCCACTGGCTTGGATTTGACTGGGGCGACCGCGAGTATTACGCAAGCGACTACTTCCCTCAGCTTTATGACCTTGCCGTGCGCATGATCAAGGAGGGTAAGGCTTATGTCGACCATCAGACATCGGAGCAGATTGCCGAGCAGAAAGGCACCCCGACACAGCCCGGCGTCAACAGCCCTTACCGTGACCGTCCCGTAGAGGAAAACCTGGACCTGTTCCGCCGCATGAATGAAGGCGAGTTTGACGAAGGCACCTATGTGCTGCGCGCGAAGATAGACATGGCTTCGCCCAACATGCACTTCCGCGACCCGATAATGTATCGTATAATAAAGCACCCCCACCACCGCACCGGCACGACCTGGAAAGTCTACCCGATGTATGACTTCGCTCATGGTCAGAGCGACTATTTCGAGGGTGTCACACATTCGATATGTACTCTTGAGTTTGTGCCTCACCGCCCTCTCTACGAGTATTTTGTGAAGGAGCTTGCCGATGAGAGCTATTGCCCCCGCCAGATTGAGTTCAACCGTCTTAATCTTACATATACTGTAATGAGCAAGCGCAAGCTGCTTCAGCTTGTAAAGGAAGGGCTTGTAGCCGGTTGGGACGACCCGCGTATGCCGACTATCTCCGGTATGCGTCGTCGCGGATTCACTCCCGCGTCGATAAAGAATTTCATCAACATGATAGGCTATACGAAGGTGGAGGCGCTTAACAGCATCTCGCTTCTTGAACACGCCGTGCGCGAGGACCTTAACAAGGTGGCTACGCGTGTGATGGCGGTCATGAACCCTGTCAAGGTGGTGATAACCAATTATCCCGAAGGTCAGGAGGAAATCGTGGAAATGGAGAATAATCCCGAGGACACTACCGCCGGAACCCACAAGATGCCTTTCTCACGCGAAATTTATATCGAGCGCGATGACTTTATGGAGAATCCCCCTAAAAAGTTCTTCCGTCTCGCTCCTGATGGAGAGGTGCGTCTAAAGGGTGCCTATATCATAAAATGCACAGGCGTCAAAAAAGATGCCGATGGCAACATCGAGGAGATATATTGCACTTATGACCCGGAGTCAAAGAGCGGTATGCCCGGAAGCATGCGCAAAGTAAAGGGCACGCTCCACTGGGTGTCGGCTGCTCATGCCGTCGATGCTACGGCTCGTCTGTATGACCGCTTGTTCTCAGTCGAGAATCCCGCTGAGGAAAAGGACAAGGATTTCCGTGAAATGCTTAACCCTGACTCGTTGAAGGTGGTGGAAGGTATAAAGATTGAGCCGTATCTGGCTGAAAATGTGAAGCCCGGCGATCATTTCCAGTTCCAGCGTATCGGATATTTCACTCTTGATTCCGACTCAAAGCCGGGTAACCTCATCTTCAACCGCACGATGCAGTTGAAGGACACCTGGGAAAAACTACAAAAGAAATAAGGAGAAACAATCTATGGATCGCGAACAGCGACGAAGAGAAAAACTATACAGGAATTTCAAAGAGAGTCTTGCCGGCGGGATTACCCCGCCGGTATATGACGAAAATGACCTGCTGGACATTTTTGATTACGCCAATGACGTGTATGACGAGTATGTACAGTTTGAGGTGATATTGCTTGCCGCCCGTCTTTACCCCGAAAGTGAGGAAATGATGCAGCGGCGTGCATTTTATATGTATGGCAACCTGTCGATGACCGAGGGAGCCGCCAATCTTGCCGCTTCCCGTAGTCAGGAGTCGGCGCTTTGGGCGGTTCTCGACCTGATGGTAAGGCATCCTTCACCCGAAGAGTGCCGCAAGGCGATGATGGCTATCCTCGACCGGTATTCCGACTTTGACGACGAGACAGCTATCCAGCTTGTCGATTCATGCTCCGACCTTGGCATATTTGACTGGGTGGTGCAACACAAAGACGAGCTTCAGCGACGTTGCGCCTACCCGGAGACATTCCTTTACGAGATGGCGATGGAGGCTGATTCGCGTGCCGATTATGACCTTGCATCGAAGCTTATGGAGGAGCTTACCGAGCGTGAGCCGTTTAATGCCACGTTCTGGCACATGCTTGCCCAGCTGCAGGTGAGACTCGACAACTATAGCGAGGCGCTTGCCTCGATTGACTACGCGCTTGCCATTGATGCCGCCTCCGAGGCTTATCAGCTTACAAAGGCGCAGATACTCTTTGACATGAAGGCTGACCGTGGCAAGGCGGTGGAGATGGTTGAGGAGCTGCTGAGAAAGGAGCCGGGAAACAAAGTGGCTGTACACACACTTGCCGCCATGTACACTTTTGAAGACCGCGTCGTTGACGCTGTGTCGCTGCTTAACGGTTATCTTGAGAAAAATCCCGCCGACAAGGAAGCGGTGGAACACCTGTTGATGCTCGGTGACCGCGATTCCGGCATTATGGCGGTCAAGAAATATTTTTCATCGTTTCCGGAAGAAAACACGGAGGAATGGGCGGCTTGGGCAAAATCGTTTTACAACCGCGACCAGTACAGGCAGTGTGCCGATATTCTGCTCGTTTTGATGGAGCATTGCGGACAGATTCCCGAGTGGACTCCGATGCTTGAAGGGCTTTATCGCTCCGGCGACTACCAGGCTATTGTGACTCTTTACCGTGATGTCGTGCTTGCCGCTGAAGATGCCTCAGGCTTCGATCTCTCCATGACCGACGCACTGATTTTTGTGCTTAGTCTTGTAAGATGCGGTCAGTCAATGGCGGCAAAGAAGCTTATCGACCTTGTGACTCAGCTTGATGTACGCGATGTCTACCCCTTTGAAAAGCGACTTACGGCTATGAAGGTGTGTGACATCATGAAATCTATAGGCGGCGCTATCGGCTCCGGTGTCGACTTTGAAGTAGACCCTATCGACCCTTTTCTTGCAAAGAATTGATTGCTGATTGTAGTGGTGCGCCTCCGTCGATTGACGGCGAGTAGTCGGCGAGCACATTGAACATGCCGTCACCGAACAGTCGGCGTCCGTCATTAAGCGTGTCGAGCACACATACATCACCTGCTATTCCGCATAGGTCGATTATATCTATTCCATGCCGCCTGATGATTTCTTTGATTCTGACGGCGGCATCGCTGTTTTTGAATATCGAATATTCTTCAGTGGCGGTGTCAGTGCCCTTTTTAAGTAAAATTGTGTCTCCTTGTGTAGAGATAAGCGCCCTCATCACGGGTTGCCATATTGCTGCGCCCGGAGTCCCCTCTATGCAATGGGCGTTCCAGAGTCCGCCGTTCTCGACAAACGACATGTGATTTGCCGGATGGCTGTCGGCTGTCAGGACTTTCACTTCATATTTTCCATCGCTTTCAGTGATGTAATTTGCGAGTGAATTCATCGCTTCCTCCGCACCGGCTACCGCGAGAGAGCCGGTGATGAAGTCATATTGCGGGTCTACGATTAACAGCATGCGTCTCATGATTGTAAGAACATTGGCTAATACAAAATAGTTGGACCGTCGCGGAAATAATGCTCTTCTTTTTATCATGAAGGCTGAATATGTGTTAAAATGTCTGTCGTTGGGTTATTTTATTACAAAATTGATTACTTTTGCATTTTTAATGCAAGTGCGTGCAGGAAATTCTAATAAACAGTAAATATAGTAATAATTAAAAGAAACAAGATGAAAAGATTCTTTCAAGTAATCTTGACGACTGCATTGTGCGCTTCTGCAACCGGGATTTCTCCTGTGTCGGCAAAGCCTGTTACCGACAGAAATCAGTTGGGAAGTGTCGTCAAGTCAATGAATGAGGGTCGTATGTCAAGGATGGACATTCCTTTTAAAGACAAAAAAGCTGCGGCTCTTACTGCTATGATGAACAAGTCCGGGCTTAAAAAGGCTCCGGAGTCTGAAAGTGTGTTTACCGGTATCGAATATTTTGACTACCTTGAGGCTCCTGACGGTTCTGTATGGTATGCTACCGGAGAATTTGATTTTGAGACAATATCCAATGAAGCCTACACACAGAAGACTCTCAAAGGTTTTAAATATACCATATATGACTCCTATTTTCAGAAAATAGGAGAAATAAAGGATGTTATTGAATATAAAGATGATGAGGTAAGAGCGGTGCAATATGAGATTGCATCGGTAGTTACCCAGAAATTCTTTAATTATGACAACAACTATGAGGTCATATTCTCGTTGGGCATGAACACGACCTCTTATGAGAACCGTTACTATTCTTATGCTTATTCTATAGGAGGCGAGAAAGATGCTGACGGAAACGATGTGCCTATAATGGAGTTTCAGGGTACGCTCTGTGACGCCGTCGACTCTTCTACCGATAGCTGGTCGGAGAATTTCTACCTGTCATTTTCTTATGAGGAAAAAGATGAATCAAAGGTTGACAGTGAAAACTACCTTGATTATCTGAGTACATTTAAAATGGTTATAGATACTTATAAGAAAGCGTCTTATTCAGGAGGCCCGACTTGTATTGCCCAAAAGAAGATACGTCTTATGGATCTTCCGGGCGACCAGATGAGCACTTCTCCGCTGCTTTCATTTGCAAGCGAAGGAAGGGCTTATTTTGTTTATCAGCAATATGAAAAGAGTTTCTTTGTCGATCCTACCGGGTGGACAGATGAGTCACTGTCTGAAGACAATCATCTTATTGTGGAGATTAACTCCATCGGTGCCTATGACCAGGCTTTGAAAGAGGAAAAGCGTATCAGTATACCTACTGACCAGACATTTGGCGATGACAAGGTGTTGTGTACTTATTATGGTGCAGGTCACTTAGGCTATAATGAGGATATTGTTAAGGATGGTGATGACTATAAGGTGGTTATCGCAAAGCAGAAATATATCTCCGGTAATGATGACGCTACTACCGATTCATATTACATTTACAACAGCGACGGAGAGGTAGAGAAGACTCTTGCCGAAGATATTGTCGGATTTATGGGTCTGTCTGATGTCCCAGGTTATGACCACCAGTATATGTTTATTACTGTTACCAATATGGGTTACATGCTTTCGTTTGTGGATGTTCCTTCCGGCGACGTGGCTGCGATGTTTACCAATATTGTGGATGGTTATAGCCTGAGCTCTTATGTTGACCGTGTTCCCGCTGCTCTCGGTTACAAATATGCCTTCAAGGCGATGAATCCGATTTCGGAGGACGGTTGTTCTATCGAACGTGTTGTATGGCTTGATGCCGACGGCAAGGTGATTGGTGTTGATAAGATAAATCTCGGAAAGGATGTTGCAAATGCCATGATGCTTATGAGCCAGAATGTGCTTTCTCCCTATTATTGCAACACTGATGATGAGCATGAGTATATGTTCTTTATCAAGAAGTATCGTCCCAACGGCGCTGCCGGAACTGATACTCACATGGTGATAACTGCTGCCAACTCTTATGATGTGTTGCTTGACCTGACTGCTGATGCCGAGAAAGGCGAGCTTCGCCGGGTTGACCCTGTGACAATGCCTCAGAATAATACTCTGCTTGCAATCTATGAGAAGAACAATGCGTATAATGTAGATTCCTACTCTCTGCCTTTCACCCGTTTTGTAGGTGGTGACGGAACTGTAGACAATCCTTACCTCATAGCTACCCCGGGTGACTTCAGGGAGATTGGAAAATCACTGTCATCTCACTACCGCATTGTAAATGACATTGATTTCTCTGAATACACAATGTCTACTTTCAAGGGCGCGTTTGTCGGTTCGGTTGACGGTGGCGGCTACACCTTGTCAAATATTGATTTGACCGGACTTACCGGTATCTTCGACTATCTGTCAGAGGGTGCATCGGTCAAGAATCTTAACCTGTATAAGGTAAAGGTTGATTGCTCAGGCAGCTCTCTTGCCGGAACGCTTGCTTCATCGGCTCTCGGTACAAAAATCGACAATGTGCATGTGTATGCTCTTGATGCAAAGGCAAGTGATGACACTTCTACCGATTTCGGCGGTATCGTAGGTCGTGCCACTAACTTTTCTGTAATCTCCAACAGCTCTGTAAATGGTGTGATTGACATGCCCGGAAGCTCTGTCGGAGGTATTGTCGGCGAGACCCGTACAAGCTCTTCTGTGAAGGCTTCTTCATTTATTGGAACAATCATCGGTGCTACCGAGGTAGGTGGTATCGTGGGTTCTGCATCTAACAGCGGTGACTCTTTCACCGACTGTCATGTTGACGCTGCGCTTACCGCACGTAACACTGTCGGTGGTATAGCCGGCGCATCTTCACGCGCAGAGATTACCCGCTGCTATGTGGAGGGTTCTATAAAGGCTGTCGGAGGCGAGGCGCGCTGGTATGACAATGGTCCTTGTGCCGGCGGTGTCGTAGGAAGCCTCGGAGCTGACACCGGTAATTCTTCTCTTCCCGAGGGTGACGGTTCTTCAGAAAAGGTTAATCCTATAACTAACTGTTTCGTCAATCTCTCTTCACTTGAGGGATATACTCCCGAGCTGCCCGAGGAATATCCAGGTCAGCAGGCTACTATCCACCGTATCGCCGGTCGTTCCAACGCCAACTACGAGCCTGACATCGTAGGCGAGGATGAAGATTGGAATCCTATATATGGAGATCCGCGAGGCGAAGAGTCGGCAATCAGCAACAATTACGCTGTCGCTTCGCTTGCTCTTGGCGCTGAAGACGCTACCGCTGACCATAACACAGTGGAAGGTAAATCGGTTGATGCATCGGAACTCTCGGCAGAATGGTTCAAGAATACTCTTGGTCTTGTTTATGGCACGTCGGTTGACGCTCCCTGGCGTGATGTTGCTGACAATGATCCTGCCCTTTACCATGAGGCAGCATCTATCATCGACCCTGTCGAGATTTCAGTAATGGAAGGCAGCGAGTTTGATATAAATGTGTTCCTTGTACGCGCTGTTCCGTTCACCGAAGAGGAATTCATTGACAACTTCACTTACGAAAGTTCTGATGAGTCGGTTGTTGAGATGACCGGTTCGATGAATTATGCCGACGGTGTTGCCGCTATCGGTTTCAAGGCATTGAAGCCGGGCAAGGCTACAATCACAATGTTTGGCTCTAAGTGTGAGGTGACAGTGATTCACGATGAGGCTCTTGGCATCGGTAATATTGCCGACGCTTCCGAGGGTGTTGTTGTAATCGCCGGAACCAATAGCATTACGGTGAAAAATGCCGCTGAAGGCGCTGCTGTGGAGGTTTACACTCTTGCCGGCGTGAAAGTGTTTGCAACCGTAGCCACCGGTGCTGCCGACATCAATGTTGACGTCACTTCCGGTCTTTATATCGTGAAGGCGGGCAATAAGGCTGTAAAGTGTCTTGTAAAGTAAGTCGATAGACTGTCGATACATAGTAATATGGGGTGTCGCTGCGCGGCGCCCCATATTTGTTTTTATTTTGCGGGCTTATATATTTATTATGAAACTTGCATAAGACGGTGGTTTGCACTAATTTTGCAAATTATTATGGAATAGTGTATTATAGTAATACACCGATAAATAGAAAGAAAACGTAAATTATTATATAAAATGCTGACTGCAAAAGAAATACGAGAGTCATTCAAAGACTTCTTCCGCAGCAAGGGTCATCAGATTGTTCCCTCTGCCCCTATGGTCATCAAGGATGACCCTACATTGATGTTTACCAATGCCGGTATGAACCAGTTCAAGGATATTATACTTGGCAATGCCGCCGCTAAGTATCAGCGTGTCGCCGACTCGCAGAAGTGCTTGCGTGTAAGCGGTAAGCACAATGACCTGGAAGAAGTGGGAATGGATACATATCATCACACTATGTTCGAGATGCTCGGCAACTGGTCGTTTGGCGATTATTTCAAGAAGGAAGCTATCGACTGGGCGTGGGAATATCTCGTAGACGTGCTTGGGCTTGACCCGGCTAATCTATATGCCACTGTCTTTGAAGGTTCTGCGTCGGAAGGACTGAGCCGTGATGATGAGGCGGCGTCATATTGGGAAAAACATCTTCCCGCCGACCATATAATCAATGGTAACAAGCATGATAATTTCTGGGAAATGGGTGACACCGGACCCTGCGGTCCCTGTTCTGAAATCCATATCGACCTCCGCAGTGAGGAAGAGAAGAAGGCTGTCCCCGGACGTGAGCTTGTCAACCATGACCATCCGCAGGTAATAGAGATATGGAATCTCGTATTCATGCAGTATAACAGAAAGGCTGACGGCTCGCTTGAGTCGCTCCCTGCAAAGGTGATTGACACAGGTATGGGATTTGAGCGTCTTTGCATGGCTCTTCAAGGTAAGAAATCCAACTATGACACTGACGTGTTCACTCCGCTTATCAATAAAATCGGCGAGCTTTCCGGAAAGCGTTATGGAGATGACCCGAAAGTTGACATAGCAATGCGCGTGATTGCCGACCATGTGCGCACAATTGCGTTCTCTATCGCTGACTCGCAGCTCCCCGGCAATGCTAAGGCGGGATATGTAATCCGTCGTATTTTGCGCCGTGCTGTCCGTTATGCCTATACATTCCTCGGTCAGAAGCAGGCTTTCATGTATCGCTTGCTTGACACTCTCATCGAGAGCATGGGTGAGGCTTATCCGGAACTCCCGAAGCAGCGCGAACTTATCATGCGTGTCATAAAGGAGGAGGAAGATGCTTTCTTGCGCACACTTGACAATGGTATCCGTCTGCTCGACGGAGCGATTGCCAGCGCAAAGGCTCAGGGCAAAAGCGAGATTTCAGGTAAAGAGGCTTTTGTGCTTTATGACACATATGGATTCCCTCTTGACCTCACCGAGCTTATTCTGAAGGAACATGACATGACGCTTGACCATAAGGAGTTTGACGACGAGATGGCGGCTCAGAAAGCACGCGCCCGCAACGCCGCAGCTGTAGAGACCGGCGACTGGGTGGTGGTGCGTGACGGCGAGCAGGAGTTTGTGGGCTATGACTCGACTTCGGCACCGACACAGATACTCCGTTACCGCAAGGTGAAGCAGAAGAATAACGAATATTATCAGATTATACTCTCTGTCACTCCTTTCTATGCCGAAATGGGCGGACAGGTAGGTGACCGAGGTAAGCTTGTCGATGGCGATGATGTGGTTGAGATATATGACACCAAGCGTGAAAACGGAGTCGGCGTGCATCTTTCCAAGAAGTTGCCGCGCAATCCTCAGGCTACATTTGATGCGGTGATTGACGAAGAGGCGCGTCGAGCCATCTCTTGCAACCACACTGCGACTCACTTGCTCCACGAGGCTCTCCGCGAGGTGCTTGGCTCTCATGTAGAGCAGCGCGGATCATTTGTTTCTCCTGATGTGTTGCGTTTCGACTTCTCCCACTTCCAGAAGGTGACTCCCGAGGAATTGCGCAAGGTAGAGCATATAGCCAATGAGCGTGTGCGCAAGGCTATTGCCCGTGACGAGCATCGCAATGTGCCTATCGAAGAAGCTCGCGAGATGGGGGCAATGGCTCTATTCGGCGAGAAATATGGCGATGAGGTCAGGGTAATCCGTTATGGCTCGTCGGTAGAGCTTTGTGGCGGTACTCACGTCGACAATACCGGAAACATAGGTATGATAAAGATTGTGTCGGAAAGCAGTATCGCTGCCGGCATACGCCGTATCGAGGCTATAACCGGAAGCCGTGTTGAGAGCGTCATCGAGGACATGCAGGACACCCTGCGCGAGATTGGCGCTATGTTCAACAACACCCCCAATCTACTGGTTGCCCTGCGTAAGTCGCTTGATGAAAATGCCGAGCTGAAGCATCAGGCTGAGGAGTATTTCAATGAACGTGTCAACAATCTTACTAATGATTTGCTCGCCAAGGCTTATGAGACAAGCGGCATCAAGGTTGTTGAGCTTACGGGTGTGCGTCTGCCTGATGTCGTAAAGAATGTCGCGTTTGGTGTACGTGCCAAGTCACCGGAACACACCGTGTTTATCGGTGCTACCCACGACCCCTCGGGCAAACCTCTCTTGACAGTCATGGTTACCGAGGACCTGGTGAAGGATGGCATGAACGCGTCGACTACGGTGCGTGAGGCGGCAAAGCTGATACAAGGCGGTGGCGGCGGTCAGCCGGGATTTGCCCAAGCCGGAGGAAAAAACAAGGATGGTCTGTCGGCAGCTTACGAGAAAATGCGCGCT
Organism: Barnesiella sp. WM24; assembly: GCF_004570975.1. Taxonomy (GTDB): domain Bacteria; phylum Bacteroidota; class Bacteroidia; order Bacteroidales; family Muribaculaceae; genus Muribaculum. The sequence continues at coordinate 270,371 of NZ_SPPC01000004.1, read as the reverse complement.
TTGCTCGGGGTATGATGACTCTGTGAACGAAAATTTTTAAAATAATGTTATAGATGTGGGCACGGATTCTTTCGTGCCCGCATTGTTTTGATTATTGCTTATGAAAAAGACCGTATTGTTATTGATGCTTGTTGCTGTTGCTGTAATTCCGGCAGTGGCACAGTGGATGCCCGACAGGCTTGGCGACGGCTATGAGATGCGTTATGTGGAGCAGCCCGATGATTACAGCGGAAAAGTGCGTTCGACGATTGTGCGCAAGCGCTCGGCATGTGGCGGACATCGCGGAGTGCTGTATGTGCACGGGTTTAACGACTATTTTTTCCAGAAAGAGATGGGCGACAGGTTTGTGGATTCATGCTACAACTTCTATGCTGTGGATTTGCGTAAGTACGGACGCTCTTTGATGGAAGGGCAGAAAGCGTTTCAGGTCAGGGATATGCATGAGTATTTCGCCGACATTGATTCTGCCGTTATGTGTATGAAGCGTGACGGCATTGATGAGATTGTACTCATCGGACACTCTACAGGCGGGCTTACCACTTCGCTATATATGAATGAGAATCCTCCTGCCGAAATCAAGGTTCTGGTGCTTAACAGCCCGTTTCTTGACTGGAATCAGAGCAAGTTTCAGGAACGCATACTGATTCCCGCGGTCGACTGTATCGGTGGCGTTTTGCCAGGTATCGCGATTTCTCAGGGTGATAGCCGGGCTTACAGTGAGAGCCTGTTGAAAGAGTATGGCGGCGAATGGGAATTTGACACTTCATTGAAATTGGAGGTCTCGCCCGATGTCGACACCGGCTGGATACGCGCTATAGACATGGCTCAGGCTATAATACAGAACGACCCGTTTATTAAGGTTCCGGTATTGCTGATGCACTCTGACCGCACGGCAAAGGCCGGTGACCCGCGTGAGGTCTACTCGTCAAGCGATGCTGTGCTTGATGTGGAGGATATATCGCGCTACGGAAAGCGTCTCGGCCCGCTTGTCACTGAGATTACAGTAAAAGGCGGACTTCATGACCTTGTGTTGTCAAAGCCTGAAGTCCGCAATGCACTTTACGATTATATGTTTGGCTGGCTTGATGCTAATCTTTATCAGTGCGGGCAGCCTGGTCGCGGGCGAGAAGAAGCTGTCGGTCGAGGAAGTCGCGTTTCGAGCTGAGCGACCGTGACTGCTCCATTGCCTTGCCGAGCTGATAGGCGAGTGTGATGGAGCGGTTGTCGTTGGCTGAAAGAGGGGTGGAATAGTTTGACGCCCCTTTGAAGGTCAACGTTACTTTTTTGTCAGGATTTGCAGTAAGGAAATGACCGAGTGTGTCACACTCCGCTCCGATGAATGTAATCATCTCTGTGCCGCCCGAACGGTAGTTGCGGTCACCGTCATATGCCACTTCCGAGGTGCTGACCTCTCCCGCGCTACCTTTCAGGCTGATGGATGTGTGGCGCACCTGACGGGCGTTAAGCGAGCTTATAAGATAGAATCCGCCGTCGGGCGACACTCGCGCCTCGACTCCGGTGCGGTTGAACAGGTTGGAGTTGGCCGACTCCTTTATCACATAATATCCCTCTACAAGTTCCGGATTGTTGACAAAGGTGAAATAATTCATCAGCGAGTCCTGAAGATGAGCGTAATAAGCTTGAAGGCTGTCGGTCATCTGCATCTCGGCGACAGTCATTTTTTCCATTGCCAGCGGGCGCAGGTGCATCCCTTTGCGCTGGCTCTCTATCTGGGCGGGATACTTTGACTGTAATGTGTCAAGAAGTTCTATGGCGAGGCGGTAGTCGCCCGCGTTAAGCGCCGAGTCAGCTGTGGCGACAAGGCTTTCCGCACTCTCTTTTTCCGCGTTTTTTCCATTACATGCCGTCATCACAAGCGCTAAGGCGGCTGCGGCAGTGACCGCTTTATTTACTACGTTGCACATCTTTTACTCCTTTTACGGTTTTTAGTTTTTTTATAAGGTTGTTGAGGGCTACAGTGTCGTTTACTCCGACAATCAGGTAGCCTTGGAATATTGAGTCGTTGGAATTGATCGAGATGCTGCGCAGGGTCACGTCTTTCTCCTTGTTGATGATGGAGGTGATGTTAGTGACGATGCCTATGTCGTCATGACCGATTATGCGCAGTGTCGCCCCGAACTGCTGCCCGAGTTTTCCCGACCATCTTGTAGTAATCAGACGGTAGGGATATTTCTGGCGTATATTGTCGGCATTGGGGCAGTCGTGACGGTGAATCTTGATGACGCCCTCGGCCGAAATGAAGCCAAACACGTCGTCGCCGTAAATCGGGTTGCAGCATTTCGCAAGCTTGTAGTTGATGCCTTTGATATTGTCGCCGATTACAAGCACGTCGTCCTGACGCTCTTCGTCATCGGTTTTTGGTGAGAGCTGGAATTCCTCGGCGGAGCGTATCTCGCCTATGGCTGCATCCTTCTTCTCGATGTTTTCATATTCGGCTATTATGTCGTTTATGTCTATCGATTCTGCTGCCACGGCATCATAAAAGTCGGTCACGGTCTTGTAGCCCATCTTCTTTATCACGCGCATTATTGTCGCCTCCTGCAGGTCGATTTTGCGGTTTTTGAAGCGTCGTTCGACAAGCTCCTTGCCAAGCGTTGCCGCACCGTTTTTCATTTCGTGGACAGCCTGTCTTATCTTGTTGCGAGCCTTTGACGTCACTACAAAGTTGAGCCAGTCGAGTTTCGGAATCTGTGTCGAGGCGGTGAACACCTCGACAGTGTCGCCGCTTTTCAGCTTGTAGTTTAGCTTCTGGTTTTTGCCGTTGACTTTTCCGCCCGTACACTTCATCCCCAGATTGGTGTGGATGTTGAAGGCAAAGTCCAGGAGCGATGCTCCGAACGGCAACTTGTAAAGGTCGCCTTTGGGAGTGAACACAAACACCTCTTTTTCGTAGATGTCCATCTTCATGTTTTTCATCAGCTCCATCGGTCCGGTCTCGGCAGTTTCAAGGATGTCACGCACATTGTTCATCCACGCGTCGAGGTTTCCTTCGCTCTTGATGCCTTTGTAGCGCCAGTGTGCGGCAAGTCCCTTTTCCGCAATGAGGTCCATGCGCTTGGTGCGTATCTGCACCTCGACCCATCGGTTGTCAGGGCCGTAGACTGTTATGTGGAGCGACTCGTAGCCGTTGCTTTTGGGTATGCTGAGCCAGTCTTTCATCCTTGACGGATTGGGCCGGTAGAGGTCGGTGATTATGGAGTAGGCGAGCCAGCAGTCGCTTTTCTCCGCCTCGCGCTCGCTGTCGATGATAATCCTTATGGCGAAGAGGTCATATATATGCTCGATGTCGTTTTTCTGTTTCTTGAGCTTGTTCCATATCGAATATATCGACTTTGTCCTGCCTTTGATTTCATATTTCAGGGGAGTCTTGTCAAGCTTCTCTTTTATAGGCTTGATGAACTCGGCTATATATGCGTCGCGGCTTGCCTTTGTCTCGTTGAGCTTGTGGGCTATCTCGGTGTAAGTGCTGCGGTTGGTGTATTTCAGCGACATGTCCTCAAGTTCCGACTTGATGGCGTAAAGACCGAGACGGTGGGCAAGCGGGGCATAAAGGTAGTTGGACTCGTAGGCTACGTCATGCACCATCTTCTCGTTGGGATGGTGGTTGATGGTGCGCATGAGTTCCAGACGGTCGATAATCATGATGATTATGACGCGTATGTCTTCAGCAAAGGTAAGCAGCAGCTTTCTGAAGTTGTCGCTCTCTACGGCGGCTTGCTTGCTGTAAAGTGTCGACACTTTCAGCAGCCCGCGTATAAGTTTTGCGATGTCTTCACCCCACGCCTTTACAAGTTCATCTTCGGGGATAAACTCACTTTTACATAGGTTGTAAAGGAGTATCGCAAGTATCATGTTGCGGTCGGGACTCACCCTCTCGCATAGCGACAGGGCAGTCTTTATATTGTGAAGTGCCGGATTTATGCCATATTTATCGCGTCGGTAGTGGTTTTGGCTGATACCTTCGTTGATAATATGTCTCACCCTCTTGATGTCATCAGGCTCGACTATATCTCTGGTATGCTCAAGTAATCGGCGGAACGAGGTTATCATTTCTTCCCTTTCCGTCGGGGTTAGATATTTTTCGTTCATGACTGTTGGGTGTAATGGGGTAGATGGGGGTTACTCGTTATTCATCGCCGGAGGCAAGTAGAGGAAGCTTGTTCAGCTCTTCGATGTAGTCGAGGAGCTCGTGTTTCCCTCTGCCGTTGGCGCTTGAAGTGTAAAATACAGGCGGAAGCTCTTCCCATTGTTCCTTCAGGCGTTCAAGATACTTGCCTGTCTGTATTTTTGCAGCAGCAGCCGACATCTTGTCAAGTTTTGTAAACACCAGGGCAAACGGGATTCCGTTTTCTCCGAGCCACTCGATAAACTCCATGTCGATTTTCTGTGGATCGTGGCGGGAGTCGACAAGCACAAAAAGACATGTCATCTGTTCCCGTTCAAGAATATAGTCCTCGATGATTTGCTTGATCTGCGCCTGCATCTTTTTTCCGCGCTGGGCATATCCGTAACCGGGAAGGTCAACGATATACCACTCGTCGTTTATCAGAAAGTGATTGATGAGAGTGGTCTTGCCCGGGGTGGAGGAGGTCATGGCAAGACCTTTCCTTCCTGTAAGCATGTTGATTAGCGATGACTTTCCTACATTGGAACGCCCGATAAACGCGTATTCATGACGTGGCGTCGACGGACACTTTTTTACATCTGTGTTGCTTATTTCAAATTTTGCAGAGGTTATATTCATTATTTCATCGGTTATTTAGCGTAAAGATACAAAATTTTATGTTAATAGAAACGTAAATCTTACCTTAATGTTTAGCTCAGTTGTTAATATAGAAAAAATGTCGTGTGACCCGCGATGGCTGACTACAGCCTGATAAATCTAACGATTCATCGGGGTTGCATGATATAGAAGACTGTAAATTATTGATGACTATATGACTGACGGATTGCGAAAATGGATTGAAAAGATTGCCCGCTATCTGATACCGTTTCTGGTATCGGCCGGGATGGTGGTGTGGCTGTTTCACAAGGTTGACATCCATGAGATGATGAGGGTGATTCGCGAGGGATGCGATTTCCGCTGGATAGTTGTGATGATGCTGATAACAGCGTTGTCCCATGTGATAAGGGGCATACGCTGGGGTATTCAGCTGCGTGCCGTAGGGGTGCCGCGTATGTCGGTCGTAGCGGAGAGTGTGGCAATTTTCGGAGCCTATGCCCTCAATCTCGTCTTTTCAGGGGTAGGGGAGGCATGGCGGTGTGTCTACGTGTCGCGGAGAGAGAACACTCCTCTTTCAACAGTCGTAGGCACAGACCTCGGTGACCGCAGTTCCGATGCCGTGGTGGTGCTTATGCTTCTCGGGCTTGCGCTTGTCGTGGCAAAAGGACCTATCGACACTTTCATTTCCCATTATGCCATCGGTGAGGACATACGCCACTTTTCCGATGACCCGCGATTGTGGTGTGCCGTGATTCTTGGGCTTACACTCGTGTGGGCGTCGTTGTATTTCTTCCGTAAATACCGCTATATAGAGAAGATTGACAGTAGCCTGAAAAATGTGTGGCAAGGATTCAAGGTGCTTTTCACGATGAAAGGTGTCGGGGCTTATGTTGTGCTCACTCTTGGTATCTGGCTGTGTTATTTCATGGAGACCTATGTGTGTTTTTATGCATTTCCGTTTACGCGCGCTTTGATTGATTCACCGGGCTCCGCCTATGGGCTGATTCCGGGACTTGTTGTGTTTGTGTTCGGCTCGTTCAGCATGGCAGTCCCGTCCAACGGCGGTCTCGGGCCGTGGAATATAGCAGTGATGTTTGCACTCTCGATTTACGGCATCGGCAATACGGAAGGAGCGGCGTTTTCTATGGTTATGTGGAGTTTTCAGGCTGCTATGCTTGTCATGCTCGGTGTGTTTAGCGCGATATATATAGCGGCTACTAAACGTAAAATTGGTTCAAGCCGGTAAATTGTTGTACCTTTGCAGCGCAATGGGTACGAATAAAAATCGACAACATACATTCCGGTTCAAGCAATTTGCCGTGGCCAACCGTCTTGCCGCTATGAAAGTGGGCACTGACGGTGTGTTGCTCGGTGCCTGGTGTGATGTCACCGGATGCACTCGCGTGCTTGATGTCGGCACAGGCTCCGGCGTGATTGCGCTTATGGTCGCTCAACGTTGTCAACAGGCGATGATTACCGGCATAGACGTCGTGCCTGAGGCTGTCGCCGAGGCGAGGGAAAATGCCGCCGCTTCCCCCTGGGGCGACAGACTCGATTTTGTAGAGGGCGACTTCTCCGAGGCTGTAGGGAGCGGTATCCTGTCGCGCTATGACCTGATTGTAAGTAACCCTCCGTTTTTCATGACTGATATAAAGTCGCCTGACCGGGCGCGCGCAGCCGCACGTCATGGCGACGGGCTGAGCTATGCCAACATCCTGCGCGCTGCTCGCAATCTGCTCGCCCCGGGAGGACGCCTGGCGCTTGTCTCACCCGCCGACCGTGAAAATGACATAATGCTTGACTGTGAGCTTTCCGGATTAAACGTCACCCGACTCACCCGCGTCTACACCAAGCCTTCCGCGCCGTCGCCCTCGCGCCTGCTTTGGGAGATTGCCGTTGAGCCGTCACCCATTGTCGCTGACTCCCTCATAATCGGCAGTGACGACTACAATATCCTTCTCCGCGACTTCTATCTTGCCCTTTAGATACTTGTCATAACCGTCTACACATCTTACCTTTTGTTGTTGTGTACTTTGTTCATACATTGAGCGATTATTGTCGAGATTGGTCATTGATGCCTCGTTGTGCCATAAATGGAATGCGATGGCAGAAAATTTGGCAAATAGTTTTTTTATGCCGTGGTTTTTTAATCTGGATTCTAAATCGCTATCTTCGTAGCCGTATCCTTCAAATCTCTCGTCATATCCGTTTATTGCAGCAAAATCCTTTTTGAAAAAAGACAGGTTACATCCAAGTCCGGTTCTGTTTTTCCTGTATCGCGATGCAAATATTTTTGAAAACAAAGGTATTCTTATACAGTATTCGCGTTTGTATTCAATTTTGGAAGACATAAAATTTGGATAGTCCAACTTATCTTCACTACATAGGTATTCAGAGAAGCTTCTGTTCAGATAAGTCCTACCGCCACTGATGTAATGGTTTGGTCTACATAGAGCGATGTGGTCTTTTATGAAATCGCGATGAAGTATTATGTCACCATCAATTTCTATAATATAATCGCCTGAAGATATGGCAACTGACTTGTTTCTCATCATCGCCAGGCGAAATCCTTTGTCTTCTTGCCACACATGAATTATCGGTATCTGTGTAAGTAGTCTCAGACTATCAATCATGTCTTTGGTTTCCAAAGTGGATCCGTCATCGCCTATTATTATTTCATCAGGAGCAGTACTTTGCGATATTGCGCTCTTAACACATAATTTTAATGCGTCAGGACGGTTATAGGTAGATATAATCAGAGATATTTTCATTTAGAGAAATCAGTTTTAAAGTGTCTTACGCAGAATCCTTGTGCAAGGTTTTTAAGTTTTACTTTTAGTGTCTTTTTATATTTCCACGATCCTTGATAATAATGTACGGCAAATGTATTTGGCGTTATTTCAAATGTGTGATTAATGAAATCACCGCCGATAAATCCCATAGGGAATACTTTTGGGCGTTTGTATGTAGGAATTTTAGGCATAATCTTGTAGGTGAGTATCTTGGTGTTCGGTGTCCTCATGGGATGCCCCCATATGTTTATAAATCGTTGGCGTTTATAATAGTTAAAAAGGGCACTTACCCACATTGCTCCTTTTGGCGCTGCCATAAGCCCCGTTCCAATAAGTGTTTCAGTCTCCATGCCAAGAAATCCGTTTTTAAGATCAAGTTTTTCGTCAAGCGATTTTAATATATTGACATCGGTATCAAGATATATCCCTCCCTCTGTCAGAAGTGCATATACGCGGCATACGTCAGATACAAATGCCATATTGCGTGTGTAGTAAGCTTCTCTTGAGTAATTACAGATATTGACATCAAAGTTTTCCTCATTCCATTCTTTTAAAGTGTATTCAGGAAGATGCTTTTTCCACGATTCAAGATACTCTTTGAATTTAGCCGGTTTCTCATTGTGACCAAACCAGCAATAATGTATAATCTTTGGTATCATTTTGTTTTTGCTGTAAATTTTAAAATGTTTTTGATTTTATGTATGCGGGAACTTTTTGTATCATGTCTTGACTTGGACTGAATAGCTGTGTCAAAGAGCGCTTCTGGCAGATTGGCGTATTTGAGATATTTTTTTACAAAGAATATGTAGTTATCATTAAGAGATGAAAATCTTGTAATATTGTTAAATCTATCTTTAAGATTGACTGTTATCCCTACCGGAATGAACTTAATTCGGTTTATATCAATAAGGCTGAACGTAGCATGTCCAGGTGCAGGTATTATTCTTACGTTGGTTGAGTTAAGGTCGTGATGCAATATCCCCTTGCTGTGAAGCATAGCCGTAAAGCAGGAAAACTGATCAATAACATCTACATTTTCACAGTCAAGATAGTGAGCTAAAGGTGTCGACTCTTCATAGACTGAGATATAGACACTTTTGATAAGCCGGTTCATGAATCCGCGTCTTTCTCCATACGCAAGTGGCGCCGGTGTAGCTACACCGCGTTTCGTGAGTTCGAGGGCATTTTCATAAGCTTTCCGCGCTTTTGTTTTCCTGAATATGTAGATTATTGACTTGACAAGTGAGGTGCCATATATTTTTATAGCCACATCCTCGCCTCCTACATTTTCTCGCCAAATCTTGTTTCTGCCTGAGTGGACTACAACTGCGTTATTGCTATTATTCTTGTTGTCAAGGATGTCTGTTGTGAGACGTTTTAATAGCTCCCCTGCTTTATCGCTTGTCCTTGACACTATTTTCATAAAGCTTTGAAAGATAGATAATCTGATAGAGCGATGCCATGTAGGCTCTGACAAGTCCCCTTTTCCCGTCGGTGATGCCCTTGCCTAATATAAAGCTGCGGATAAAGAACCACCACGGTCTTACAAGCATTTTCACTGTTCCATACTTTTTATGAGATCTCTTCACAACCTCATAATCGCTGTATACATTCATCTTGTCGATTCTTGATTTTATGGATAGGTCATCAAGATGAATCATATAAAGGTCTTTTCTATTGGCGGGTATATTCTCGACTTTACATTCGACTTTCGGGCGCGAATGTATAGTAGCGGGCCAGGTCGTCTTGTTTTTAAGGAAGAAGCGCAGTTGGTAGTCGGGTGATGCCGTCGCGGGGCGTCCGAGAAACATGTTCTGTCGAGCCACTGCGAGCGCAGAGTTGAATCCCGGTTCGTTTATGCGGCTGTAAAGATAGTCTTTAAGGGCTTTCGGCACTATTTCATCAGCATCTACTACAAACACCCAGTCGTATTTGGCGGAATGGATGGCGAAGTCACGCGCAGGTTCACATATGTTATGATTCCCTTTGGGAAATGTTACGACACGACAGCCGTTGTCGGCTGCTATCGCGGCTGTGGAGTCGGTGCTTTCCATGTCACATACGACGATTTCGTCAAATCCCTTCAGGGAGTCAAGCACTTTCTGCAGATGAACTTCCGCGTTGTAAGTGTTCATCACGACTGAAATTTTGTTGTCCATAAAACTACGGTCATGGCTATGTGTCTTTCATCCTGCCCAAAAAACGGTTGTTCTTATAAAAATAAAAAAAGGTGTGGAGGATGTATCTGCTTTATCATATAGTTCAGGTCTTGGCGTACCCATGCAACATGATAAAGCAATAGCCCCACACCAAATGATATATACATACACCTCTCTATTGCCGAAAATGACAATATGCAGGTGCACACACATACACTCAATGCAGGTGCTATTGCCAATCATCTCCGTTGCATTTACAAACCGCCAAGTTTGAACTATGAAGATAATTTCAATAACACCTTTTGTTAATATGTCCTTGCATGGGCCAACTCTATGGCATCACTTGCAATTGTCGCAAAATTAACAAAAAAATATTATTTGTGGGGCTATGTATCGGATAAAAATAGTTGTTCTCACAGAAAATGCGGTGGAAAATGTAGTGCAGTAGCCTCGCTGATGTTATCGGGCAATTACCGATTTCCGTTCAAAAAAATTTCAACAAATTAACTGATGTGTTGTTATATAATTAAAAGTATCAACTAAAATTTATTAGTGTTATGAATCTCACAAAATTTAACTTCTTGGGCTTCTCAAAGAGCTGGTGGCTCGTTCTGATAGCCGGTATTGTGATGGTGATATGCGGGTTTGCGTATTGGTTCTGGCCTGATGCGGGATATGCTATCGCATCTCAGATTTTTGGATGGGTATTGATTCTGTTTGGAATCGTGCAGTTGATTGTGGCTGCGGGCCCGCGTTATCCTAAAGGATGGGGATGGTGGATTGCCGGTGGCATGATTAACATGTTTATCGGATTCCTCTTGGTGAGAAGTATCATGCTGTCAGAGTTTGTGTTCCCTTATTTCCTTGCCTTGGTGTTCCTTTATTGGGGCATTTCTATGGTGATAGGCTCCTGCAACGGGCATAAGGGCAGATATTGGTGGCTCTATCTTGTCAATGGTATTCTGCTGATGCTCATCGGATTCTTCTTCCTTGAGGCAGGATGGGTACAGAATATGATGATGGTAAGCTTCCTTACTTCTCTTGCTTTCATTTACTGGGGATTTTCTATCTGTATGGTGGCTTACGACATAAAGCCTGCCGGACGGCTTGAAAAGTAGACTCACAATCCTGACATAAAATTTATATAGGAGGCGGACCCCCACGAGTCCGCCTCCATTTGTTGACGACGGTTGATGCGTTCCGCGCTGTTGCCGGGTGGTGATGTGTTAAAAAATCTTACCTGTTAAGTGAATATATCATAATATGTTGCCTGCTTACAAGAAATGATGTAATTTTATGTGTTATTGGATTAAACTATCTTTGATATTATATGTCCAATACAGAAAATATTTATAAGAATCTGTTTAAGCTTGATGCTGATTTTTAAGTCTCGCTTATCGCTTAAAAGTAAATGCCGGTTTTAAACAGTTTCAATGAGTTACTTATCATTAATTATTGAGGAACAAGTCTTATGTTGGCAAAGAAATTACTTTTATTGACCTCGCTTCTTACCGGCGGATTTATCATCTCTCATGCTCAGGGATTTAATGATGATGACATCTATTACAACCCGGCTAAGGACACAAAGGCAAAGCAGGAAATGGCTGATAAGGCTGCACGGAAGGCGGCGCAACAGGCGGCGCAATACAACAACTATGACCCTACTATCGGGGGGCATGATTTTTATGGAGCCGACGCATATCAGGTGGTCAGCAGCTCTACCCGCGATGTTGACGAATATAACAGGCGTGGCGCGTATGCCCCCGCCGACTCGTCGGCTGCGGTGGCTGAGGGCGATGACTTCACTTATACCCGAAGAATCGAGAAGTATCATAACGGTGACATTATAGCCGACATCAATGACCCGGAGCTTGTGGAGTACTACTACGCTTCGCAGCCTGATGTCAATATCATTATCAACGCTCCCGGCTATGGTTGGAATTATCCGTGGGGATACAATTATTATGCATGGAATTCTCCCTGGTACTGGAACAGTTGGGATTGGTACTGGGGTCCCTCATGGTCATGGGGCTGGGGCTATCCGGGCTGGGGCCCGTCCTGGTCATGGGGCTGGGGTTATCCCGGCTGGGGACCTGCATGGAGACCCGGATGGGGCTATCCCGGATGGGGGCCGTCATGGGCTTACAGTCCCGGATCGACTACAGGCAGACGTCCCGTCGGCATACGCAACGGCTACACCGGAGTAGGCAACAGTTCATTGCGTCCTTCCGGCAACAGGACTCCCGGCAGAGGCGGTGTCACTCATGAATCGCTTGGCAATTACCGTCCCGGCTCCTCGTCGTCAAGCCGCCCGTCATATAATAACAACCAGGGTGGTACATATCGTCCGTCCAATAACAGCGGTTCGCGCCCGTCCAACAATAATGGAAGCTGGGGCACAACCAGCGGAAACCGTGGCAATAACAACAGCCGTTATAACAACAATAATAATTATAACAGCAACCGCTCCTACTCGGCACCGAGCCACAGCTCTCCCTCTCGCGGTGGAGGATATTCCGGTGGCGGCGGTGGTGGCGGAAGCCATCGCGGAGGTCGTCGATGATTAGCCGGGGCTTAACGTTTAATGTAATTTACTATTTATTTATATGCCTATGAAAGTTATTTATAATACATTGACTCTCGCTGCTATAGGTGTTTCACCGTTGCTTGGCAACGCTCAGGCTGCAGTCGACCTATATAACCTCTCGCGTCCCGACATGCGAGGCACAGCACGCTTTATGTCTATGGGCGGTGCGTTTACAGCGCTTGGCGGTGACCTGTCATCGCTTAATCAGAATCCTGCGGGTATCGGCATTTACCGTAGCAGTGAGGTAGGATTTACGCTGAACCTTGATTTTCAGTCGTCGAAGGCGGAGGCTCAGGGCTTATCGTCAACCGACGACCAGACAAAGTTTTCATTCAATAACTTCGGCTACATAGGCACTATACGCCTTAACAGCGAGAGTTGCCCTACATTCTCGTGGGGTGCGTCTTATGCGAGGGTGCAGTCGTTTGACCGTGTGTTCCGTGGAGGCATCCGCAATCTTGGCGGTGCTTCGTTGAGCAACTATGTCGCAGCAATGACCAACAGCGAGGGATGGACGCCCGCCGACATGTTCCCGTCCAATGCCCCAAGCAATTATAACCCTTATATGGATTCCCAGGCTCCATGGCTGAGCATACTCTCTTATCAGGGCTATGCAATCAACGACACATATGATGAAGATGGTAATTTTACCGGTTTTCAGGGACTTATGGGCGACGACACATCCGGCTCCGCTTCGTTTCAGGTGAGAGAGAAGGGATATGTCGACGAATATTCAATCAATTTCGGCGGCAACATCTATAATACTGTCTACTGGGGTATAGGCTTCGGCATTACTGATATAAATTATACGCAGCAGGCATTTTATGAAGAGAATCTATCCGACGCATACATTGCAGCTGAGTCCAAGGCTGAAGAAGGGGCTTACGACATGGTGAGAGGCTCTGCCGACTATCGTCTGACCAATTATCTGAACTCCAACGGTACAGGTTTCAATGTTAAACTCGGAGTGATAGTGAAGCCTATAAATGAACTCAGGATCGGTTTTGCCGTTCACACTCCTACATGGTATCAGATGACCGACACCTATTGGGGTGCGCTTGGCTATGACTATCGTCCCGGCATGGGGCTTGATCCTGACGGCGTGTCGGTAGACTATGCTAACGGTTATCTCGATAACACGGGCGTGGCGCAGACCAATTATGGGGTGAGTGAATATACTGACTATAACATGCGTACACCCTGGCGCATGATGGTAGGTATCGCCGGAGTGATCGGCGGTCAGGGTATCCTGAGCATGGATTATGAATATCGTGGCACAAACATGCAGACATCGGGTGTAGACGGTTATGTCTATGAGGATGTAAAGGCTGATGTGAAGCAATACTTCAAGGGCACGAATATCGTGCGTCTTGGTGCTGAATACCGCGTGACCCCGCAGTTTAGTCTGCGTCTCGGCTATAGCTATGAATGGACAGGCGTGAAGCAGCAGGCGGCAAACGACGGTCTTAACATCTGGACTGCCGGAACTCTTCCGAGCTACATGTTTGATAATGATACACAGTATATCACCGCAGGTCTCGGTTACCGTTACGGCGGATTTTACGCCGACCTCGCCTATGTCAACAGGCGTCGTGAGTCGACATGGCATGCCTTCTCTCCGATAGTGGTTCAGGAGACTATTGACCAGGGCTCGCCTGCCGCAAAGGTTACCGACACCCGCAACCAGGTTGTGCTGAGTCTCGGATATAAATTCTAAGAAAATTTATTAACTTTGTACCTGAGGGGTGCTGTCACCGTGCAGTTGACGCGGCAGCACCCCTCGGGCAGTTTATGAAAAAGAAAGAGCAACAGGATATTGACCTTGACAACAAGGAGTTTCAGGATGCGTGGAAGCTGATACGCTTTACCCGTCAGTCGGTGTTTCTTACCGGAAAGGCGGGCACGGGCAAGTCGACTTTCCTACGGTATATATGTGCCAATACTCATAAGAAATATGTCGTGCTTGCTCCGACGGGCATTGCCGCCGTTAATGTCGGCGGGGTGACGATGCACTCCTTTTTCAAGATTCCGTTTAAGCCTATTCTTCCTGACGACCCGGAGTTTGATGCGCGCCATATTAAGTCGCGCATGAGATATTCCAAGTCGTTTGTCAACCTGCTTCGTGCGCTCGACCTTATCATAATCGATGAGATTTCCATGGTGCGTGCCGATGTTATAGACTTTGTTGACAAGATTTTGCGCACATATTCCGGCAACTGGCGCGAGCCGTTTGGCGGGAAGCAGATGCTTTTTGTCGGCGACCTGTTTCAGCTTGAGCCGGTAGTCACAGGCGACATGCGCGACATCCTGTCACGATTTTATCCTAATCCGTTTTTCTTCAGTGCGAAGGCTTTCTCTCGCATCAGGGTTGTCCCGATTGAACTCCGCAAGGTATATCGACAGAGCGACAGCGGTTTCGTAGAGATGCTTGACCGCATGAGATGCGGTTCGCCATCCGACCTTGATATAATGACACTCAACCGCAGGTTGGTCAAGCCCGGAGCCGACGATGACGGGCGCATGGTGATGACGCTTGCCACAAAAAGAAGCATGGTCGACCATATTAACGACGAGCGGCTTGAAGAACTTCCAGCCGCCGAGATTACATATACCGGTGAAATCAGCGGCGATTTCCCTGAAAACTCGCTACCTACGCTGAAGGAGCTGACTCTGAAGACCGGGGCTCAGGTAGTGTTTGTGCGCAACGATGTCGATAAACGCTGGGTCAACGGGACAATAGGTAAAGTCTATCTCGCTGACGATGATAAGCTTATGATACAGCTGGAAGATGAAAAGATTCACTGTGTCGAGCCGGTCGTGTGGAGCAACATAAAATATGAGTATGACGAGAGTAGCAATAAGGTGGTCGAGATTGTGCTTGGCTCTTTCACGCAATTTCCCGTCAGGCTCGCCTGGGCGCTGACTATCCATAAGAGCCAGGGTCTTACATTCAACGATGTCGTGATTGACCTTGGAAACGGCACTTTCAGCGGTGGACAGGCTTATGTGGCGCTCAGCCGGTGTCGCAGTCTTGACGGGCTGAGGCTTGCCGCCACGATTAACAAGCGTGATGTGTTCATCAATCCCGCTGTGGTAAATTTCAGCCGCTCGTTTAATGACACCCGTCTGATTGAGGACGCGCTTGAAAGAGCGAAAGCCGACGACCTTTACGCCAAGTCGCTTGACGCGTTTTGCCGTGACGACATTTCGGGCGCCTTTGATCTCTTTGTCGAGGCTATGCGCTCAAGGAGCGAGATTGACAATCAGCCTTTGATGCGTCTTGTGCGTCGTAAGATTAACAGTCTGTTAGTGTATAAGGCTGAAGCGGAGAGGCTTGCCGGTCAGGTAGCCGATGACAGGTCGCGTTTTCGTAAACTCGCGTCGGAATATCTGGATATGGCGCGCGAGTGCCGTAGCGAAGGCATGGATCCTGTACCTGTGTTTGCCAACTATGACAAGGCGATATCACTTTCGCCCGACTTTGCCGACCCGTGGCTTGAAAAGGGTACTCTGGCGGCTGAACTCGGAGATTTCGACGAGGCATTGTCATCGCTCACCAAGGCTCGTGAACTTGACCCGGGCAATGTGGCTCCACCTTACGAGCTTTCAAAGTTATGGCTTCAGCAGGGAGATTGCGTGCAGGCGCTCGACTGGGGGCTTATAGCGGTCAAGATAGATGAAGAGCGCTCCTCGACCCATCTTCTTCTCGCCGAGATATATAAACGAGCCGGAGAGGACAACGCTGCGGCTCATCACCGTGATATAGCCCGCAAGCTCCGTCGCCGTAAAAAGTGACGGGCCCTGAACCTCCTCTCTCTGAGGATTCAGGACCCGTGATAGCTTGTGAGTCAGCCAGGATTAGCGGGGAAGCACATTGGTCTTCAGCGCGTTGTAGGCTCTTTCTGCCTTTTCGCGGGCTGCGTCGACAGTCTCGTCGGTGGCAAGAATGACTCCCATGCGGCGGTGACCCTTGATTTCAGGCTTTCCGAATATCCTTATCTGTGTACCCGGCTCCTTTAGCACCTCTTCAAGATTGTCAAACTCCATCTTGTCTGTGTCGCCTTCCACTACTATTGCGCGTGACGCCGACGGCCCATAGAAGCGTATTGACGGAACGGGAAGTCCGAGAAGTGCGCGGGCATGCAATCCAAACTCGCTGAGATCCTGAGAAATCATTGTCACCATTCCGGTGTCGTGGGGGCGTGGTGATACCTCGCTGAATATCACGTCATCACCTTTTATAAACAGTTCCACGCCAAATATTCCATAACCGCCAAGCGCGTCGGTCACTTTCTTTGCTATTTCCTGAGCTTTCTGCAGCGCCGCTGTCGTCATAGGCTGCGGCTGCCATGAGTAACGGTAGTCACCGTCGACCTGTATGTGACCTATCGGCTCGCAATAAGTGGTGCCGCAGCAGCTGCGCACAGTCAGTAGAGTGATCTCGTAGTCGAAATCGACAAAACCTTCAACAATCACCCTTCCGGCGCCTGCGCGTCCGCCTTCCTGGGAGATTGCCCACGAACGCTCGATATCCTCAGGCTTGCGCGCCACACTCTGTCCATGACCTGAAGAACTCATGATAGGCTTGATTACGCAAGGCAGTCCTATCTCTTCGATGGCTTTCTTGAACTCGTCATAGTCCGATGCAAAGCGGTAGGGCGATGTCTTTACTCCAAGCTCCTCGGCGGCGAGGCGGCGTATTCCCTCGCGGTTCATGGTGAGCCACGCGGCTCTTGCTGTAGGAGTCACGTGGTAGCCCTCTTTTTCCAGCTCGCGAAGAGTGTCGGTCGCAATGGCTTCTACCTCGGGTATGATATGGTCGGGGCGCTCAAGCTCGATAATCTCGCGAAGAGCCTTTCCATCGAGCATGTTAAACACGTGGCTGCGGTGAGCTACCTGCATGGCGGGTGCATTGGCATAGCGGTCACATGCAATCACCTCGACTCCATAACGCTGAAGCTCGATTGCCACTTCCTTTCCTAATTCTCCACTACCCAGCAACAACGCTTTGCGTGCTATCGGGGTCATTACTGATCCAATCTTAGTCATATATCTGCTACTGTTGAAATTTCGGTTAATTAACTTTACAAAGTTATATAAAAGTGGCGGCAGCTACAAATTGCCCGCGCCATTTTTGCCGTTTACGACCGAAGAGGTCACTGTGCCGACAGCGGATTCCATCCGTCATCACCGGCAAGCACCTTCTCGATTTCATAGCGGCTTGCGTCGGTCAGCTGGCGGGAGTAGGGGACTCGTGCCGACGGGTTGGCACCGGCACCGGTGCTGTTGTATTCGGCATAATATGCCGTCTCTTTGTTTGACTCTTTACCCCAATGGTCCCATCCGGCTGCCGCGATATGTCCTCCGAGGTTACAGTTGATATACACTGCCTGGGCATATGGACGCCACGGGCGCGACAGATATACATTTTCGACACCATCAGCGCCCGTAAGGGTGCAGTCATGGAACACATAGCCGTAGGCAGCCCCTTCTTCGGTGGCGGGAGCCGTGACATATCCCTTCCCTTTGCTATGAATGGTGCAGCGGTTAAATACGGCAGTTGACTTGCCGAATATAAAGTCGACAGTGCCCTCTATGTAGCAGTCTTCATAATACTGGCGCGAGGGGACCCCATAAGTGTAGAGTGTGTCCTGGCAGCCAAGGAAACGGCAATTGCGGAATACGGCCCTGTCTCCGCTGACAAAACACGCCACTGCCTGACCTACTGCGCCTGAAGAATTTTCAAACGTGAGATTCTCGGCGATGAAGTCGGGCGCATATATATAGCATGACGCCGAGCCCGATGTTGACTTCTCGTCGCCGAAGCGGTTGAGCTTGGACGCATAGTCGTCATACGTTATAACCGCGCCATCCTCGCCTGTCATAGTGAGGTTGATTTTACACGGTGCGATGATAAGTTTTTCCTTGTACACGCCTTTTTTAATAAAGATTGTCGTACGTGCTTTTTTTCTGAAGTCGGGCACAGAATTTATTGCTTCCTGTATGGTTGTAAAGTCGCCTGAGCCGTCCTGTGCGACCGTGATGTCATATTTTACTTCTTCCGCCGCTGTCGCGGAACCCATCGCCAATAGAAGGCTGATAACAAAAATTACTGTAGATTTCATCGTGATATTAGTTTATTCACTTCAAAATTATAAAATATTTCAACCGCAGGCAAATCCGGCATGATTATATTGCCAAAACTCTTAACTTTGCAATGTCGTTTAATGTAAAAAATCATGGCAAAACAGGAATATGTGCTTAAAAACCGCGAATGGCTTCAGGCTAAATCGCAGGAACCCGGTGTAATGTCGCTTGACAAGGGTATTTTGTATAAGGTGCTGTCCAAGGGCAGGAGTGACGCTCCGGTGCCTTCGAGAAACAGCGTGGTAGTGGTGCATTATACCGGAAAGACAATCAATGGCAAGACTTTTGACAGCAGCCGTGGCGGCACACCGCTTGCCATGCGTCTGCGCGACTTGATTCAAGGTTGGATTATCGCTCTTCAGCAGATGCACGTCGGCGACCGCTGGGAGGTCTACATTCCTGCCGAGATGGGATATGGGAAGATGTCGCAGCCCGGCATTCCCGGAGGCTCGACGCTGGTGTTTGAAATAGAGCTTATCGGTATTGCATGATTGTAATTATGACTTATTTACCGATAATTGCTACATTTGCATGTAATAGATTAATTTTTTAGAATAACTGACTTTTTATGGCTGATACGATAGCACAGTTTGACCTTGCTCTTTCTCGATGCAGGGATATATTTGTGAAAAAGCTCACTGATTACGGTGCCGCATGGCGCATTATGCGTCCTGAGTCGGTCACTGACCAGATTTTTATAAAGGCGACGCGCATACGCTCGCTTGAGACAAAGAAAGTGTCAAAGGTGGGTGAGGGCATTCTGCCCGAATTTATCGCGATTGTCAATTATGGCATAATCGGGCTGATTCAGCTTGAGCTTGGATTCAGCGACACTGAAGACATCACCGCCTCGCGTGCAATCGAGCTTTACGACAAGCATATCGCCGCTACCCGCGAGCTGATGATTCGCAAAAATCATGACTACGACGAGGCCTGGCGAGGAATGCGTGTCCACTCTTACACCGATATAATATTGCAGAAGCTGATGAGGACAAAGCAGATTGAGGATAATGCCGGGGTCACCATTGTGTCTGAAGGAATAGATGCCAATTATCAGGACATGATAAACTACTCCGTGTTTGCTATCATAAAGCTTACAGAAAGCGATGACTGACTTTTTCTGTCGCCACCGTAAGGCGATTGTCTGGGTATGCCGTCTGCTCGTCGGAGCTACATTTATCTTCTCCGGTCTGACGAAGATGATTGATGTATGGGGCTTTATATATAAGATCGAGCAGTATCTCGCGGTGTGGGACATGCCGCAGCCACGTTCGCTTGTGCTTGCCGTAGCAATGGGGCTGTCGGGCGCCGAGTTCATGCTTGGCTGTTTCATGGCTACAGGATGCTATAAGCGCACAGCCGCGTGGCTTATGACGCTTATAATGCTTGGCATGCTGCCGCTTACACTCTATATCCTTATTGCCGACCCTGTCAGCGACTGCGGATGTTTCGGCGATTTCCTTATCATCTCCAATCTCGCCACTTTCCTGAAAAATGTGGCGTTGATGATAATGCTCGTTTATCTCCTCTTTAACAATCATAAGGTCGACGGACTCTTTACATCCTATTCCCAGTGGCTTGTGGCGTTTGTGTCATTCCTTTATATCATTTCCATCGGGCTTTTCGGCTACCATGTGCAGCCGCTTGTCGACTTCCGCCCCTACAAAGTAGGCACGACGTTGCTTGCGGGTGATGGCTCAGGCGATGCCGATGAGGAGAAGTTCACCTTTGTCTATGAGAAAGACGGGGTGCAGAAAGAGTTTGGCGAAGACGAGCTTCCTGACAGCACATGGAGTTTTGTTGACCGCAGGCTTGTGGAAGGCACCGCCGGAGATGAGCGTGCATTTGCCGTGTTTGACGGCGATGAGGATGTGACTGCCGACGTGCTTGCGCCCGACAGCATTCATGTGTTGCTTCTCATCCCGGGGCTTGAGGATATTGATGTGTCGTCGACCTATCTTATAAATGAGATGAACCGTTATGTGAACTCTCGGGGTGGCAGGATGACAGGCATAATCGGGGCTGACGATGACGGAATAGACTTCTGGCGTGACATCACGATGGCGTCCTACGGGCTTTATTCAGCCGAAGACACTGCTATCAAGGAGCTTGCCCGCGGAAATGTCGCGGTCGTGTATCTGAAGAATGGGGTGATAGTCTGGAAACGCTCTCTTAACTCTATTGACAGTGACACATTCGCTTCCCCCGACGACTACACCCTTGACCGTCTCGCCTATTCAGGAATGGGCTATTTCTGGCTGCTTACATTCCTGTTTGTCGGTGTGGAACTATTCCTGTGGGGTGTTGACAGAAGCGGAAGGGCGGTTAAACTACATTTAACACGCAGGAATCGAAAAAAATGACTATATTTGTAGCCTCTTAAATAATTCGCAAAAGTTGACCGCCTGATAAATCATCGGCTGTTTTTGCTGATTTTTTTAAGGATTGTTTATAACCAAAATGATTCAATAGGTAATAGGTAAAAAAAATAAGGCGTTATTCTGTTACTTATGTCGTTTGACTTATACTACTTACTTAATTTATATTGAAGATGAGAAAGAAAATTGTAGCCGGTAACTGGAAAATGAACACTACTCTCCAGGAAGGCGTGGCTCTTGCCAAGGAAGTCAATGAAGCTTTGAAGGGTGCTGAACCCAAGTGTGATGTCGTAATCGCTGTCCCCTTTACCCATCTTGCTTCAATCAACGCTGTTATCGATCAGAACAAGCTTGGTCTTGGCGCTGAAAACTGTGCCGACCACAAGTCAGGCGCTTACACCGGTGAGGTGTCGGCTCCTATGGTAGCTTCTACCGGCGCTACTTATGTAATCCTCGGACACTCTGAGCGTCGCCAGTATTACGGTGAAACTTCTGAAATACTTAAAGAAAAAGTGGCTCTTGCCCTTGAAAACAAGCTCACCCCGATTTTCTGTATCGGTGAAGTGCTTGAAGAGCGCGAAAACGGCACTTATAACGATGTAGTTAAAAAGCAGATTGAAGAAGCTCTCTTCAACCTCTCTGCTGAAGACTTCGGCAAGATTATTCTTGCCTACGAGCCGGTTTGGGCTATCGGTACAGGAAAGACTGCTACCGACGATCAGGCTGAAGACATGCACGCGTTTATCCGCGGCGTGATTGCTGACCGTTACGGCAAGGAAGTGGCTGAAAACACTTCTATCCTCTATGGTGGCAGCTGCAAGCCCTCTAATGCTCCCCAGCTTTTCGCAAAGCCCGATGTTGACGGTGGTCTTATCGGCGGTGCTTCTCTTGACGCTGAGTCATTTATGGGTATTGTCAACGCATTCTGATAATACGGTTGACCGACATTATAGGCGGGGACGTCACTCTTTTGGTGAGTCCCCGCTTCTGTTTTTATACTATTGCACAGGTTGATATTTTTGTCTACCTTTGCGGAAATTTCAGTTACGTAACAATAAATTCTCTGCATAAGTGGAACTACGTCGATATATTACAATAATGGCTATGGTTGCCGTGGCGCTCTTTTCCCGCGCACAGTCGGCCGCTGAGCCGGATAGCCGGCCGCTGATTACAAGTCATATAGCGGAGGGCGGAAATGTGATTGTCGAGATGCCCGATGCTCTTCTTGAACGCATCAGGTATGTCGCTGAAAAGGAAAAGGAAGAGGACGTAAAGCCTGTCACCGGAAAGATGGGTGGCTATCGCATACAGGTGTTTTCCGACAACAATGCCCGTACTGCAAAGTCGGAGGCGCGTACACGTGCGCGTAATATCAGCGCACAGTTCCCCCAATATCCTACATATGTGGTTTATAGCTCCCCTTACTGGCGACTGCGTGTCGGAAATTTCCGCACTCAGGAAGAGGCTAATCAGGCTGCCCATGAGCTGAAAGAGGCATTCCCGCGCTATAGCCGGGAGATAAGGGTGGTGCGCGACCGCGTGGTTATTACTGAGTAGAAATGACGGTGACAATGGAACAGGAACAGGTAATCGCCGAGATTGCATCACATTACGAGAGTATCATACGCCTGCTTGGCGATAATCCTGCGCGCCCGGGGCTTGAAAAGACTCCTGTGCGTGCAGCAAAGGCTCTGTATTACGCTACTCAGGGCTACAGGCAGGATGCCGCCGAAATAATGAAGTCGGCGATATTTGATTATGCAGGCTCGCGCATGGTCATTGTAAAAGATATCGAGTTTTACTCTTTTTGCGAGCATCATATCCTGCCTTTCTTCGGAAAAGTTTCTGTCGGCTACATTCCCGATGGAGAGATGGTGGGGCTTTCCAAGCTTGCGCGTGTCGTCAACGTTCACGCCCGCAGGCTTCAGGTTCAGGAGCGGCTTACGGCCGAGATATGTGCCACAGTGGATTCATCTTTGAAAAACAAGGGAGTCATCGTGGCTTGCAACGCGCAGCATCTGTGCATGAAGATGCGCGGTGTCGAAAAGCAGGAGTCAAGCACGACTTCTATTGAATATACCGGACAATTTGCCTACAATCCCGCTCTGCGCGAGGAGTTTTTCCGTCTGCTCACTGATGTGAGATGATTTCTTTGGGTATTTGTGCCTTATTTCTGACTAATTTGTTGTAACTTTGCAAAAATTTTTTAAGTACGACAAATCCAGTCATTGAAATGAAAAAGAAATTTAACGAGTACGATAAATTCAATCTTTCCCAGATAAACCGGGAGGTGCTTCAGCGCTGGAACGCTGACAACCTTTTTGAGCAGAGCATGAAGGTGCGCGAGGGCGCTCCGTCATTCGTGTTTTATGAGGGTCCCCCTTCGGCAAACGGTATGCCGGGTATCCATCATGTGATGGCTCGTACGATTAAGGACATATTCTGCCGTTACAAGACGATGAAAGGTTTTCATGTCAAGCGTAAGGCGGGATGGGACACCCACGGACTTCCCGTGGAGCTTGGCGTGGAGAAGGCGCTCGGCATTACCAAGGAAGATATCGGAAAGAAAATTTCAGTCGATGACTATAACGCGGCTTGTCGCCGCGAGGTGATGAAGTACACCCGCGAGTGGGAAAACCTTACCAACTCTATGGGCTATTGGGTCGACATGAACGATCCCTATATCACTTACGACAACCGTTATATCGAGTCAGTGTGGTGGCTGCTGAGCCGCCTTCATCAAAAAGGCTATCTGTATAAAGGATATACCATACAGCCTTATTCGCCTGCCGCCGGTACGGGATTGAGTACTCATGAACTTAACCAGCCGGGATGTTACCGCGACGTCAAGGACACTACCGTGACAGCCATGTTTAAGGTCGTGGCTCCTTTCCCCGAGATGGAAGGATGGGGTGAGCCTTGCTTCCTTGCTTGGACCACCACCCCCTGGACATTGCCCTCCAACACTGCGTTGTGTGTAGGCCCGAAGTATGAGTATGTTGCAGTGCGCACTTACAATCCTTACACAGCTGAAAAGATTACGGCGATTCTTGCAAAGGATCGCTTGAACGCATATCTTAAACCGGAAGGTGCCGATCTCCCTCTCGACGACTATAAGCCCGGTGACAAAGTTGTGCCTTATCGCATTGTGGCTACATATACCGGCAATGACCTTGTGGGCATGAAATACAAGCAGCTTATGCCATGGGTGAAGCCGTGTGAGAAGCTGACTCCTTCATCGCCCGGTTTTGTCACCGATTATGCGGCTGCTGAACCGGAAAAGGTGTTTGAGGTTGGAAACGACAGATTTGTCGAGCTTGCCGACGAGGCGTTCCGCGTGATTCCGGGTGATTATGTGACCACCGACGATGGTACCGGTATCGTGCATATCGCGCCTACATTCGGTGCCGATGACGCCCGCGTGGCGAAGGCTGCCGGAATCCCCTCTCTGTTCATAATCAACACCAAGGGAGAGACTCGCCCGATGGTCGACCTCACCGGTAAATACTACACTGTCGACGAGTGTGCGCCCGCGTTTGTGAAGGCATGTGTCAATCTGCCTCTCTATGAGCGTCACGCAGGCGATTACGTGAAAAATGCCTACGACCCGAAGTTTAATGTCGATGGTCGATATGACGAGAAGGCTGCTGAAAAGAGCGAGGACCTGAATGTGGTGATCGCGCTCGAGATGAAGCAGGCGGGCGAGGCGTTCAGAATTGAAAAGCATGTCCATAATTATCCCCATTGCTGGCGCACAGACAAGCCGGTGCTGTATTATCCGCTTGACAGCTGGTTTATCCGCACTACTGCCGCCCGTGAAAGCCTGATGGAGAAAAACGAGACTATAAAGTGGAAACCGCAGTCAACCGGTACAGGCCGATTCGGAAAATGGCTTGAGAATCTTCAGGACTGGAATCTGTCGCGTAGCCGTTACTGGGGAACTCCGCTCCCGATATGGCGCACTGACGATGGCAGCGAGGAACTCTGCATCGACAGCGTGGAGACCCTTTATAATGAGATAGAGAAGTCGGTGGCTGCCGGTGTAATGACATCCAATCCCTATAAGGATAAAGGATTTATCCCCGGCGACTATTCAAAGGCGAATTATGAAAAAATCGACCTTCACCGTCCCTATGTCGATGACATAGTTCTTGTCTCGTCTACAGGCGCTCCTATGCATCGCGAGCTTGACCTGATTGATGTGTGGTTTGACTCCGGTGCGATGCCCTATGCACAGATTCATTATCCTTTTGAAAATAAAGAAGGCCTTGACTCCGGAGAGCTGTATCCCGCCGATTTTATTGCCGAGGGTGTCGATCAGACCCGTGGCTGGTTCTTCACGCTTCATGCGATAGCCGGCATGGTATTTGACTCGGTCGCTTACAAGGCGGTGATTTCCAATGGTCTTGTGCTTGACCGCTTTGGCAATAAGATGTCCAAGCGTCTCGGCAATGCCGTCAATCCCTTTGAGGCTATCGAGGAGTTTGGCTCCGACCCGCTCCGCTGGTACATGATTGCCAACTCTTCTCCATGGGATAACCTGAAATATGACCCGGAAGGCGTTAAGGAGACTTCCCGCAAGCTCTTCGCTACGCTTTACAATACATACTCATTCTTCGCGCTTTATGCCAATGTCGACGGCTTTGACAACTCAGAGCCTCAGGTGCCGTTGAATGAGCGTCCCGAGATTGACCGATGGATACTCTCCCTCCTTAACACTCTTATACGCGAGGTTGAAGAGTCGCTTGACGACTATGAGCCTACCAAGGCGGCGCGTGCCATAAATGATTTTGTAAATGACAATCTCAGCAACTGGTATGTTCGTCTTAACCGTAAGCGTTTCTGGGGCGGGGAGATGGACAAGGACAAGCTTGCCGCTTATCAGACACTCTATACTTGTCTTGAGACTGTCGCTCTTCTTATGGCGCCTGTTTCGCCTTTCTTTGCCGACCGCCTGTACACTGATTTGCGCTCGGCGACCGTGGGCGACACTACTTCCGTTCATCTTGCACTTTTCCCTGTCGCCGGAGATAGCGACAAGGAGCTTGAGGAGCGCATGAAACTCGCACAGGACATCACCTCAATGGTGCTCGCGCTGCGCCGCAAGGTTAACATTAAGGTGCGCCAGCCGTTGGGCACCCTTATGATACCCGTCCTCGATGACCGCCAGAAAGCTATGGTAGAGTCAATGGCCGACCTTATACTTGGCGAGGTAAATGTCAAGGCTATCAAGTTTGTCGGCAATGACGAGGGTGTGCTTGTGAAACGTGTGAAACCCGACTTCAAGAAGCTTGGACCGAAGTATGGCAAGATTATGAAAGCGCTTGCCGCAAAGGTTGCCGCTATGGAGCAGGCTGACATCCTGAAGCTTGAGCGCGACGGAAGCTTTACCTTTGATGTCGATGGTGTCGAGGCTGTTGTCGACCTTGCCGATGTGGAAGTCATCTCTGAAGATATTCCCGGATGGCAGGTGGCTAACGAAGGCAACATCACCGTTGCGCTTGACATAACGATTACCGACGACCTTCGCCGTGAAGGTATCGCGCGTGACATCGTTAACCGTGTCCAGAACATACGTAAGGGCAGGGGCTACGATATTGTCGACAAGATTGAGCTTGTCTTTGAGCCCGGCGCCGCTACCGATGACGCGGTTAAGGCTTATAGCGACTACATAGCCCGTCAGGTGCTTGCAGTCTCTGTTGACGTGGCTCCTCTTGATGCCGCCGACTCTGACGTGGAGGTGCTTGACCTTGACGGCATTGAGCTGAAGACACGTATTAGACTTTCTAATTCTTGACATATAACCTAAATAGTACTGTTATGAGTGAAAAGACACGTTACACTGATGAAGAGCTTCAGGAGTTCAAGGAATTGATACTCCGTAAACTTGATAAGGCACAGCGCGATTACGAGTTGCTGAAAGCTAATGTGACAAATAGTGATGGAAATGATACTGCCGACACTTCTCCTACATTCAAGGTGCTTGAAGAGGGAGCGAGCACTCTCGGCAAGGAAGAGGCCGGTCAGCTTGCACAGCGACAGATGAAGTTTATCCAGCATCTGCAGGCGGCGCTTGTAAGAATTGAAAACAAGACTTACGGTATCTGTCGCCAGACCGGTAAACTCATTCCCCGCGAGAGACTTCTCGCCGTGCCTCACGCCACTTTGAGTGTGGAGGCTAAGGAGAGTGGCAAGAAAAAATAAATACATTTGTCATTGGCGGTCATCCGGCCGCCAAAAACTTATTAACCGAGCAATAAATGAAATTGTCCCGAGGCTGGATTGCCACTATTATAATTATCGGAGTCCTTATTATAGACCAGGCTGTGAAAATATGGGTTAAGACCCACATGTTTCTCGGTCAGGAATTTGTGATAGCTGACTGGTTCAGGATATATTTTATCGAAAACAACGGCATGGCGTTTGGCATGGAGCTGGGAAGCAAATTGTTTCTCTCCCTGTTCCGCATTGTCGCGGTTGGATTGCTCATATATTATATATGCCGCATCAGACGCCGCACTGACATCAAGATGGGTTACATCGTCTGTTGTGCCCTGATTACTGCCGGTGCGGCGGGCAATATAATCGACTCCGTGTTTTATGGCGTGATTTTCAACGACCCTTATCCTCCTGAAGTGGCTATGATGTTTCCTCCGGAGGGCGGATATGCCCCTGTGTTCTACGGTCGTGTGGTAGACATGCTGTATTTCCCTCTGTTCAGCTTTTATTGGCCTGACTGGGTGCCCTTTGTCGGCGGTGAATATTTCCTCTTTTTCCAGCCGATATTCAATATTGCCGATGCGGCGATTACTGTGGGCATTCTTGTGCTGATTATTTTCTATTCCAAATATCTGTCTATGCCCGGCAAAGAGAGCGCGGACTCTCTTCCGGAAGAGAATAAATGATTATGAGACGTCTCCTTGCCGCCCCGCTGGGCTGTGTCTTGTCGGTCATGTTGTTTTCCGCCTGCGACCGCACACCCGACTATGTTATTAAACCTGATGACATGGCTGCACTACTTGTCGACATTCATAAGGGTGAGGGTGTGGTCGACCTGAATACGGCGGCTTACAGGAGTGATTCGGCAAGAAAGGTATTGAAGCAGTCGATTTACATGCGACATGGCGTGACGGCGGAGCAGGTCGACACTTCTCTCGTGTGGTATGGTCATAATATCGAGAAATACATCGAGGTTTATGACAAGGTAATCGATGAGCTGGAAAAGGAGCTGAAGGATGCCGATGTGGCAGCGTCGGGAGAGAAGATTCAGCTTGCCGTAGTCGGTGACTCGGTCGATGCCTGGAATGATACACGCTACAGGAGGTTTGCCTACGGATATCCTGCCGACAATCTGAAGTTTTCTTTCCGCCGTGATGAAAACTGGGAGGAGGGTGATGTCTATACCTGGCGCATGTTTGTCGCCAATCGACTTTCTCCAATGAAAGTCACTATCGGAGCTGATTATAATGACGGCACGACTGATTACGTGACTACGACCGTGACATCCGACGGATGGAATGAACTTAAATTGCAGTCTGACACGGCCCGTTCTCTGCGCTATGTATATGGATTCATGGAGATGACTCCAAAAAGAGGGGAGATTGCCTATGTCGACAGCATAACCCTGACGCGCACACGCTTTAATCCCGATGTCTACAACCGTAGCGGCGTAAAGCATTATTCCAACGGAAAAAAGGAGAAAAATTAGCGGGGTTATGGTGAGGTATCTTGCCCATGCGGTGATTCATGCCGGAAAAGTGTTCCGTCAGTCTATTGTGCAGCTTGATGGCGATGCGGTGGCTGTAACGCGCTTTGACGGAGAGATACATTCCACGGTGTTTGTATCGGGTATAATTGTCGTCGTTCCGGAAGAGCGTGTAACTACCGTCAATGTGGATCAGATGAAGCGTATCATGGGACGCGCCGCGCTCGTAGAGCAGGCTATTAAGCGCGTGGCTCATTATGCCGAAGCGCGCGGTCTTGCTGTTGCTCCCGGTGAGAAGCCCTCTCTTGTGATTCTCCAGCGTTAATATTAGATAGCAGCGGATTATGAGCATAAACGACAGCACTGTTGGCAACCGGGTCTTTTTTTCGGTAGTTATGCCTGCCTATAATGCAGAGGCATATATAAGGCAGGCCGTGGAGAGCGTGATTGCCCAGACTTTTACCGATTGGGAGCTTGTCGTTGTCGATGACTGTTCGGCCGACTCCACGCCGGATATTGTTGAAGAGCTTGCTCTCATGGATGCCCGTATAAAATTGAGTCGGCTTGACAGGAATAGCGGTAATGCCTATAAGCCGAGAATGAGGGCGATTCTGTCATCTGAAGGTCGATATGTCGTTACTCTTGATGCCGATGATTATCTTGAAGCGGATTTTCTTGAGAAGATGCACCGTCGCATTTCTGTGACCGGTGCTGATGCCGTCTTTTGTCATCTTGATTTTGGCGACAGGGTGTTGCCTCATGAGAGTGTGGATACATCGGCTATATACGCCGGGCGTGATTTGCCGCGTCTCACTCTGTGTGGATGGAAAATTGCGCCTAACGGTGCCGTGAAGCGTGAATTGTATCTCCGTGCCTTTGAAGAGCCGCGCTCCGGCTTGACCGGGATGAATGCCGATGAACTGTTGTCGCGAGAGCTGATGATTATGGCTGATAAGGTGACATTCTGTGACGCTGTGTATCATTACAGGTATGTAGCCGATTCAGTTTCTAAAAAGGTGTCATTTCATAAATTTGAGATGCTGCTGACTGATGTCGCCTTGAAGCGCCTCATATATGACTGTTACCCTGCCGGTAGTGAAGAGCGGTCATTGGTGGATCTGCATCTTTTTTGTGATATTGCAGGCTTGATGACATTCTGGACTATGCACGCCGGGGAGCTTGCGCCTCATTATGACCATATATACAGGATGATGACGGAGGCTCGTGAGGCAGTCGATTGGAAAAGTATACATGATAAGGTGTCGCGAGCCAAGTATTGGCTGCTCCGCGCGGGTGTGACGCCCTATCGTTTTGTTTCATTGGTTAATGGCTGGATTAAAGGAAGAAAATAGTTACAGGAATATTCTGAAGGGCACTTCTGTATTTGGCGGGGTGCAGGTGTTTCAGATTCTTCTCGCTTTGGTGAGAGGCAAGTTTGTTGCGTTGCTTCTCGGACCTGCCGGTATGGGTGTCGCCTCGCTTTATACGACAGCGGCTAATACTTTACAGCAGTTTGCGTCGCTTGGGCTGAATCTTGCGATAGTGAAAGAGGTTGCCGCCGGAAAAGATGACCGTTCGCGGCTTTCTGTGACATTTGCCGTAGCGCGTCGTCTTATTCTTGTCAGCGGTCTGACTGGTGCGGTTGTGTGTCTGTTGCTGTCTCCGCTCCTTAGCCGCTGGACATTCGGTGACTCGTCTCATACATTCGGCTTCATGCTGCTTTCGGTTATGGTGTTTTTTGCCATCGCCTCGGCGGGGGAGATGTCGCTTTTGCAGGGATTGCATGTGGTTAAGCGCCTTTCCAAGGCGTCAATTGTGGGCGGTGTTACGGGGCTTTTTGTCGGGGTGCCTCTTTATTACTTTTGGGGTACGGCTGGAATTGTCCCGGCAATGATAGCGCTGTCGTTTACTATGTTTGTCTTTTATTACCGCTCGGTAAAGAAGAGTGTCGACATTGATAGAGTGAGGTTTGTGTGGCGTGAACACCGTCCCCTTGTCACCCGTCTGGTGGGCCTGGGCGTGGTCTTGATGGTAAGCTCTCTGATAGGAACCTTCACCAACTATCTTATAAATCTCTTTGTGCGTTATTTCGGCTCAGTGGACAGTGTCGGTCTTTATCAGGCTGCTAATTCGGTCACTAATCAGTATGTCGGTGTGGTGTTTACAGCGATGTCGCTTGATTTTTTCCCGAGACTTACGGCGATTGCGTCTGACAACGTGAAGATGCGCGAGGTTGTCAATCGCCAGACCGAGGTCGTGAGTCTGTTGCTTACGCCTCTTGTCGTAGGGTTGATTCTTACGGCGCCGGTTATTATACGTCTGCTGCTCACCGGGTCTTTTATGGAGATTATGCCGCTTATGCGCTGGATGGGATTTGGAATTCTTCTGCGCGGACTCAATTATCCTATGGGCTACATTGCTTTTGCCAAAGACAATAAACGACTTTTCTTCTGGATGGAAGGCGTGTTTGGCAATCTGCTCAACCTCTTGTTGAGCTGTGCGGGATATTATATGTTCGGACTGATAGGGCTTGGTGTGAGTCTGGTCGTTAGCGCCACAGTGACATATGTCTTGTATTATGTGATAAACAGTCGCATGTATGGCTATGGCTATGACCGTTCGACGCTTGTCAGTGCGCTCTATTCCGTCGGGTGTGGCGGAGCGGCTTTTGCATGCTCGTTTATATCCGATTCGCCGGTGTCTTACTGTTCCATGGGTGCTATATTTGTGGCTGTATGCGTCGTGTCTCTGATTAGAATAAAAAAGCTGAGCGGCTTGCATAAAAAGCAGCCTGATATTGATTGACTTTATAGGCTTTTTCCTGAAGGTTTCATGAAAATTGGTTCTTGTTTATGAATGTAAAAAAGATAAAGGGCTATGCGCTCGGTTTTATAGCCGCGGCTACCTATGGATTGAATCCGCTGTTTGCGTTGCCGTTGATGGATGACGGCATGGACACGTCGTCAATTTTGTTTTTCCGTTATCTCCTTGCTTTGCCGGTCATGGCTGCGATGATAGTCGTGAGAGGAAAGTCATTCAAGGTCTCGCGCAGGCAGCTGGGGTTGCTTGCGGTGTTCGGGCTGCTTGTCGGGCTGTCATCGGTGACGCTGTTTGAGTCCTACCGCTATATGGATGCGGGGATTGCCTCGACACTGCTGTTTGTCTATCCGCTTATGGTGGCTCTGATTATGGCGGCTATGTTTCATGAACGTGTCACGCCGGTCACTGTATTGTGTCTCGCCACGGCACTTGTCGGCATCGGGCTGCTTTACAAGGGGGAGGATGGTGCGGTACTCAGTGTGACCGGCACCCTGCTTGTGATGCTCTCTGCTTTGTCTTATGCTATTTATATCGTCGGAGTCAACAAGTCGCAGCTTTCAAGGGTGCCTACATTGACTGTGACTTTTTATGTGCTGCTGTTTGGATTGCTGATATTTGTAGGCGACATTGTGTTGAAGCAGCATGTCACCATTCCGGCAGGGGTGGCTCAATGGGGACGTGTCGGCGCTTTGGCATTGCTCCCTACTGCAGTCTCCTTCCTTTGCACCACGCTCGCCATTACCTATATCGGGTCGACGCCTACGGCTATACTCGGTGCAATGGAGCCGCTTACGGCTGTGGTGGTAGGTGTGGTTGTGTTCCATGAGACACTAACACCCCGTATCTTAGTTGGTCTAGTGTTGATTATCATAGCGGTGTCGCTCGTTGTTGTCGGCGGTAAAATCTCTGTTCATCTTACAGCGATAAGGCGTCTGTTCCCGCGTCACCGCCGTTGACGCTGTTGCATGCCGGAAAATGGAAACCCCATATGGCGTATCTTTGTAAACGTGCCATATGGGGATTGTTATTGTCGCTTGTAGCAAATTGGCAGTATTACTGCTTTGATGCTTCAAGTGATGCCTTGCGGAACTCTTTCATAAGCTTCTCAAGTTCGAGTGATGCTTTACGGGCACGAGTACCGGCTGCCTTGTTGCCATTTTCAATCTGGAGAGCTGAGTCGGTCAAGAAAGCATTGTAGCTTTCTTTGATTTTTTCTACGATTTCTTTCATTGTGATAATTTTAGTTTCTAAGTTCTACACAAAGGTAATACAAAAAATCACATTTAAGCTTTTTTTTGATTATAATGTGCCGTCAAATTCAAAAAATCACAGATTTGGGGACTCGGCAGGAATATGGGGTGGTGGAAATAAAAAAGGAGATGCTTTTTAGCATCTCCTTCTTAGGGTGAGGTGTGGGGGTCGAACCCACGACCTTCGGAACCACAATCCGACGCTCTAACCAACTGAGCTAATCTCACCATTTTGATGGTGCAAAGGTAGCACTAATTTTTAAATGTACCAAATGTTTTGTGAAAAAATATTTCGATTGGTGTAATTTTTTTTGTGGAAATTTCTGTCGTGTCGCGTGTCACCCCTATGTTGTGACGGTTAAATATCGACTCCGCCGATTGTTCAAAAGCCTTACAATGAGCGTTCCACGCTGATTCATCACACTTTTCGACGGGCACGAGGCGGAAGTTTTTGCCTCCTGTAGGCGGAACGGTAAAAATAAGACGATAAGATGCTGCAGCGACCGACGCTTTTCCGTCAGGGTCGCGCGCAAGATCGACTTTTATCATGGCGCCTCCGCGGGTGTCGCGGGTCTTCATGTTGGAGATGAAGTTGCCGAGCGAATAAACGACAAGCACTTTTCTGCCGTCGGCGTTGTGACGCATCTCCATCGGCTGAATCACGTGGGGATGACCGCCCATGATGATGTCGGCATCAGCTTCGGAAATGAAGTCGGCAAGGGCTTTCTGCTGCTTTGATGGAAGCAGGTCATACTCGATGCCCCAGTGAATACACACGGTGACAATCTCCGCGCCGAGTCTCCGCGCCCGTTCGATGTCGCTTTTCATAAGGTTACGGTCGATGTAGTCGACCACAGCCGGAGAGCGAAGTTCTATACCGTTGGTGCCATAGGTATAATTGAGAAAAGCTACTTTGAACCCGTTTATGTCGCGTATGAGCGGTATGACCGAATCGCGTTCGGCACGATTGCGGTAAGTCCCGATATGATCAACATTGGCTTCATCAAGCCTGTCGAGTGTCCTGACAAGTCCTTTGTCGCGCTTGTCAAGGGTGTGGTTGTTTGCTGTAAGCATCAGGTCAAATCCTGCATCCTTGAGGGCATCGAGATAGGTGTCGGGGGCGCTGAAACAGGGATAGCCGGCGTAAGGCGCGCCACCGAGCGGTGTCTCAAGGTTGACCACGGCATAGTCGGCTGCGTCGATATAGGGGGCTACAGCCTCAAAACATTCGGAGTAGTCATAGACGCCGTCGCCGGCTCGCTTGGCGGCGTCAATCTGTGCCTGATGCTGCATTGCGTCACCTGCAAAAACAATAGACGCTCCGTCGCTGCATGAAAACAGCGACGAGAGCGTGAATAGCATTATGGCAAAAAGCTGCATGGTGCGCTTTATTTACCGTAGATGGCACCCTGTCCGGCAAGAAGGGTGTTCTTCATCAGCGAGCAGATGGTCATGGGACCTACGCCGCCCGGGACCGGAGTGATGTAGGAGCACAGCGGTGCCACATTGTCGAAGTCCACGTCGCCGCGCAAGCGGAAGCCGCTTTTGCGTGACGCGTCGGGCACGCGGGTTGTGCCTACGTCTATTATTGCCGCACCGGGCTTCACCATGTCGGCTGTGACAAATCCGGGCTTGCCGAGAGCCGCGATTATAATGTCGGCTTCGCGGCATATCTCCTTGATGTTTTCAGTTGCGCTGTGACACACGGTCACTGTCGCGTCACCGGGCTGATGCTTCTGCATCATGAGTGTGGCGACAGGCTTGCCTACGATGTTGCTTCTGCCGAGCACTACGCAGCGCTTTCCTTTGGTCGGGATGTTGTAGCGGGCTATAAGCTCCATGATGCCGGCGGGCGTGGCGGAGAGATAGCAGGGAAGACCGATTGACATGCGTCCAACATTTATTGGATGAAATCCGTCGACATCCTTGCGGTAGTCTATCGCTTCGATGATTTTCTGCTCTGAGATGTGGCGGGGCAGGGGAAGCTGCACGATGAATCCGTCGACATCGGCGTCACGGTTGAGCGAGTCGATTGCCTCAAGCAGTTTTTCTTCTGTCACGTCATCTTCAAAGCGGATGAGGGTGGACTTGAAGCCACACTGCTCACATGCGCGCACCTTGTGTGCCACGTAGGTCTCGCTTCCTCCGTCGTGACCCACGAGTATCGCGGCGAGGTGGGGGCGTTTCTTTCCCTCGGCAACCATCTTTTCTACGGTCGCGCCTATTTCTTCCTTAATCTGATCGGCTACTTTCTTTCCGTCAATAAGTGTCATTGTCATGATTTTTAGAAGTTGATATAAGTACAAATAGCGCACCGGCACTTTACGACCGATGCGCTTTTTATGAGTTTGCAGTCTCCGATGTTATTACTTGTGGGCGATAGAATCGCTTACAGTAAGACGAGCGCGACCCTTAGCGCGACGGCGTGCAAGCACTTTACGACCGTCGGGGGTAGACATGCGTTCACGGAATCCATGCTTATTTACTCTTTTTCTGTTAGAGGGCTGAAACGTTCTTTTCATCGTTGTATAATGTTTTGTTTTGTTGTCAAAGCGTATAAAGCGAGTGCAAAATTACATAAAACATTTTATTCATGCAACTCCGCGTGGCTTTTTTGTGAAAAAAAGTGGTTTTGTCTCATTTTTATCTCACTGCAACCTTATAAGGCTCACCGTCGATGATGACAATGTAGATGCCAGGCTGTAGACCGCTTGTCCCTGCCGATGCTCCTGCGAGCGAGTAGACACGCAGGTCGGTATAGTCGCCTTCGACTATTATCTCGCCGTTACCGCCCTTTACGGTCACGTTGCCGCCCATGTCGCTGACAGTCCCGTCGATGCCTGAGATGTCAAGAGTGCCGTAGATGGCAAATGCTCCCGGGGCAAGTGTCACGTCGCTGCCCGCAAGAGAGGGGGTGGTGGCGTGGCTTGCCAGAATCAGATGATAATTGTCGGCGGCATTTTTGAACGGCACGGTAACTGTCATCTCCGCTGTCACTTCGGGATTGACGATGCAATACATCTCCCTGCTGCCGTCGCTGACGGTGATGGTGAAACCGTTGCCCCACTTTGACGAACTCTGAGAGTTGCACTTCATTGTCACCGACGCATCATTGCCAAACAGGGTGGGGTAACTGTTGCGCAGGCTGTTGAGATGCACGTATGTGGCATAAAGTCCGGCACGGTCGGGGTCGTCAAGATAGCTCCACACCACTTTCTTGGGGTCGGTATTGTTTTCTCCGGTCGGATTGCCTGCCGCATTTGTCTTCTTGGTCGACTCGTTGGCGCCCAGTTCCTGGAACTGCCATATCATGTGGGAGCCGGGGGTCATAAGCATCATGGCGGCTACCGAACCGAGGCGGCGCATGGCAACGCCTGTGTCGTCCTTCACGCCTGCCGCTCCCCACTTGCTGATTTTAAACGCCATGCGCTCCTCGTCATGGCTCTCGGCGTAAGATACGGTCGAGCCTTTTGTGCGGCTGTCGTTAACGGCATAGAAACGGTTGAGCTGGCAGCCCTCTGGCCATCCCATGGCAAACTGGCATGACGCGTTGTTGACGTTTGCCCAGTTCAATTCGCCGTCGGCAGCCATCTCGTTTTCTTCCTTTGCTCCGGCAAGATTCTCATTTATGAAATATGCGTCGGGCTTCACCTCCTTCATGGCGGCGTGCAGCTCAGCCATGCGTGCCACGCGTGATGCGTTGTAGGCATTGGTCTTCGCCTCTGTCACACCGGTGAATTTATTGGTGGATGCATTGTAGGTAGCGCCGTAGCTGTCATTGTCGCCAAGACCCTTAACGAGGTCAAAGCGGAATCCATCGACATTGTATGCCTCAAGCCAGTAGCGGAGCACATCTTTGAACTGCTGCTGCACAAGCGGATTTTCCTGTTTCCAGTCGTTGAGCACGCTGTAAGAGTGGGGCGCTCCGGCGTTATAGAACGGATTTTTAGAAGGCGAATACATTTTATACCAGGGGTGGAGTCCGTCGGTCTGGTTGAACACTACGTCAAGGATGACTGCAATCCCTCGCTCATGGGCGGCGTCTACAAGGCGACGGTAGTCGTCGGGCGTGCCGTATGCCTTGTCGGGAGCGAAATAGAAATTAGGATTGTAGCCCCATGAATTATTGCCGCTGAACTCCATTATCGGAAGAAGCTCGATGGCGTTTATGCCGAGATTTTTCAGATAATCGAGCTTTTCAATCACGCCGGCTACTGTTCCGTTGCCTTTTGCCTTCCCATCTGTTCCGGTGAAGTCGCGTATAAGCAGCTCATAGATTACGAGGCGGTCTTTGTCGACGCCTTTGAAGTCCTTGACTTTCCAGTCATAATTGTCGGCGCCTGAGTTATAGACTGCCACAGGCACGTTGCCGGTGACATATCCCGACGGATAAGCCGGCATGTCAGGATATACGCTTGACGAGATATACTTGTCATTTGACGGGTCAAGCACGAGGCGTGCATAGGGATCGCCTACTTTGGTCGATGAATCGACTATATAATAATACATGTAGTCGGTGTTCTCTTTAAGTCCGCTTACGCTCCACCAGAAGTAGCGGTTGCCTTCATAGTCCTGGTAATATGTATCGGCCGAGGGGATGTATTCATTCCATGAGCCCGCTATGTTGGCTTTCTCTTTGCCGGGGGCGGCGAGACAGAAATAGGTGACGCCGTCGTCACCGCGTGTGGCACCCATTCGGGGTGTGCCGCCGGGATACTCCTTTGCCACGGGCGCGTTGGGCCTCACATAGATGAGCGTTGACTCTGCCGACTTGTTTCCGGCTACAGCCTTTGCTTTGATCGCGGTTGTGCCCATCTCTTCTACGGTGTACTCATAGCTGAGATTGTCGGTCGACTTGGCTGATGTCAGCTCGTGGTCGTTGGCATACAGATATATGTCGGCTGCCGAGGTTGTGTTGACGGTAAACTCAATCTTTGTGGGTGACTGAATCACTCCAGGCTCTACCGATGCAGTGAAGGCAATCGACAGCTCGTCGGCGGGATATACGTTGACAAATATGTCGCCTCCCGACGCGGTCTTTCCCTCTTTTGAGCCGGTGGCATTACGGAACACAAAGGCAAGACGCTCGACTGTCTCGCCCTCCTTTATGCCATAGTAGGAGTCGATAGAGGGGATTGTGAGCGACCAGGTGTCGGGCGACACGTAGGTCATCTTGTATTTGTCCTGGTTTACTGTCCACGAGGGGGCATACATCCACTCGTCGGAACCTTTGAGTATCACACCCGTGTGGGCATATACGGCATCACTTGCAGTGAGTCCGGCAAGCCCTTTGTTGCCGCTGTCGGCATGGAATGTGATTACGATGTCGCGGCTGTCTTCCTGTACTACAGCCGGAGATGTCGTGACGACCTGCGCGTTGGTGGCGACGACGACACATGCCAGAAGCATGATGAATGAATAGAATCTTGTCATATGATTTCGCTATGGTTGCTGTTTAATCAACTATCAATTTGCAAAGATGCATAATTTATTGTCAAAAAGGAAGAGAGTCAGGTGTGTTTTACAACATAAAAAGGCAAGGGACAAAATAAATCTGCCCCTTGCCGTTTCATGACTTATTATTCTGTCAGAGCATGCTTATAGAGCGCTTGATAAAGCTGCTCAGATCCTGACCTTTCAGCAGTCCGTTGCCGAGAAGAGCGAGGTCGATAAGCTGTCTTACCTTGTCCTGACCGGCGGCGTAGTCGCTGATTACCTTGGTCTCTTCGGCACGAAGCTTGTTTACTTCGCCCTCGAGGTCAGAGGTCTTCTTGGTGTCGTCGTCACTCAGCTTACCGTCTTTTGCCGCATCGCGTATTGCGGTGATTTCAGCATTTTTCTTTTCAATGTCGGCCGACAGGGGTGCAACAGTGGCTCCCACTGCCTTTTCCGCGTTGTCGCGTATCTCCTTGACGAGAATGTGTTCTGTATTTACAATCAGATTGTAGCTGTCGGGCATCTCGCCATAGAGAGCCATGCCGGGCTGCATTGCCGCCATGTCCTTCATGCGTCGCATATACTCGTTCTGGGTGATGACAAGCGGGGCGGCGTCGGCTGCAAGCGCTTCAAACGATACGAGGAATTCAGCTTTCTCTACGTGAGGAATCTGCGATTTGAACAGGGTTGTGAGTATGTTGCGCTGTTCAGGGGTAAGGTCGGCTGTCTTTTTGTCATCTTTGCGGATGAGGTTGTCGATGACATCAGAGTCGACACGCACGAAGTGAGACTTCTCCAGCTTCTGTTCGAGCAGTCCTATGAAGTGGCTGTCAAGCTGTCCGTCCATCACAAGCACGCTGTAGCCCTTGTCGGTTGCCGCGTTTATGTAATTGTATTGTGCGACGGGGTCGGTTGTGTAGAGATACACGATGTTGCCGTCCTTGTCGGTCTGTGCCGCTTCGATAAGCGCCTTGTACTCGTCAAGCGTGTAATACTTGCCGTCGGTGTCCTTGACAAGCACAAATTTCATGGCGCGTTCTGCAAATTTCTCATCGGTCAACATTCCATATTCGATGAAAAGCTTGATGTCGTCCCACTTCTTCTCGTAGTCATCGCGGTTATTCTTGAATATCTCTTCAAGGCGGTCGGCTACTTTTCGGGTGATGTAGGTCGATATTTTTTTGACGGCGCTGTCACTCTGGAGGTAGGAGCGTGACACGTTAAGCGGTATGTCGGGCGAGTCGATTACGCCCTGCATAAGCATCATGAATTCCGGCACAACGCCC
Organism: Barnesiella sp. WM24; assembly: GCF_004570975.1. Classification (GTDB taxonomy): domain Bacteria; phylum Bacteroidota; class Bacteroidia; order Bacteroidales; family Muribaculaceae; genus Muribaculum. The sequence continues at coordinate 231,067 of NZ_SPPC01000004.1, read as the reverse complement.
TCTACAGAGTCGGTCACAAACACCTGATTGCAGTAAAGCTGGATGCGGTTGCGGGTGACGTCTATGTTGTTTTTGATTTTCGGGAAATACAGTATGCCTGTCAGGGTGAACGGGTAGTCCACGTTGAGGTGGATCCAGAAGAGAGGGTCTTCCTGTCCGGGGTAAAGCTCGTGGTAGAAATTGCGGTAGTCGTCGTCGGTAAGGTCGGCAGGTTTCTTTGTCCATGCGGGCTCGGTGTTGTTGATTACACGATCCTTGTCAGTGTCGACATACTTGCCGTCTTTCCACTCCTGCTCCTTGCCGGAAACCACCGGTACGGGCAGGAATCGGCAATATTTCTTCAGAAGGGTGTCAATGCGCGCCTGTTCAAGAAACTCCTTGTTATCATCGTCGATGTACAGCACGATGTCAGTTCCGCGTTCAGTCTTGTCTATGGGTGTCATCTCATATTCGGGAGAACCGTCACATGACCAGCACACGGCTTCTGCGCCTTCCTTATAGGAAAGGGTCCGTATCTCGACTTTCTTCGCTACCATGAAGGCTGAGTAAAAGCCAAGACCGAAATGGCCGATTATGTTTTCAGCCTTGTCCTTATATTTGGCGAGAAATTCCTCTGCGCCTGAAAATGCAATCTGATTTATATATTTGTCAATATCCTCGGCTGTCATGCCTATGCCGTGGTCGCTGACAGTAAGGGTGCCCGCTTCCTTGTCGACGGTGACTTTTACGTTCATCTCGCCGAGCTCGCCCTTGTATTCGCCAAATGATGAAAGGGTCTTGAGCTTGCTGGTGGCGTCAATGGCGTTGCTCACCAGCTCGCGAAGGAAAATCTCGTGGTCGCTGTAAAGAAATTTCTTGATTACGGGGAATATGTTTTCAGTCGTTACCCCGATTGTTCCTTTTTGTGTACTCATAATAAATATATGTGTAAATTTAAATAGTTTCTTTCAGTAATAACATATAGCAAAATAAATGCCATTGTCGCGCAGTGTCATTTATCTGTAATTAATGTTAAATTCAGTGACAAATTTACTTGACAGTGTAATTTCTGTCATGTAGTTTGAAAAATGTATTATCTTTGTTGTATAATCTTATAAATTTAATATGAAAAAGCTAACTGTTTTATTTCTTCTACTACTGCTATGTGCCGCCGGCTCGTTTGCTCAGGACAGGGGCGACGGATTGATGAAGCAGGCTAAAAGCGCGCTTGAGGCAAAGGAATATGTCAAGGCTCGTTATAATTTCCTGCAATCTTACAATGCTTATGCTACGGCAAAGAAATATGCCGAGGCTACCGAGGCGGGTGTGAATGTTGCGAAACTGTATCATCGTGAGAATTATTATAAGGAGGCGTTTGACATGCTCAACAAGGTCGACATGGTTGTAGGGCAGGGTGAGCTGGAGTCGGGACGTCAGATGCCCGAGCTTCACTACCAGACCGCAAAGGAGCGCATGAACATGTATGTCAAGCTGAAAAATCCCGCCAAGTCAAAGGAATATCTTAACCGTATGGAGGAATTTGCTAAAAACTCCAAAGGCTCTCTTGACGACGACCTTCTTTATTCACAGGCAAATTACTATTATACATTCGGGCAGAATGCTCTCGGTGACGCTGCGATAAACCGCTTGATTGAGACCTATCAGAAAGGAAAGGACTATGAGAAGGCCGACGAGTGTTACAAGCAGCTTATCGCGACGGCGACCCGCACCAATAATGCACGCCTTGTAGCACGTACCTATGAACGATACAATCACTGGACCGACTCTATACGCGCCCTCACTGCCAAAGATGAGCTTCATGCCATGAAGGCGAAATATGACGACAGTCTGAAGACTATCGAAGAAAAGGACCATTCGATTGCCGTAAAGACAGGCATTATCGTTACGCTCGGCATTTTGCTCGGTGTGCTTGCAGCGGCGCTTGTGTTCGGTTTTATCGTGTTGATGCGCTATATCGCCCTTAACCGCAAGCTCAAGAAAAATATAATGGTTGCCAACGAACATAATTCGTTGAAAACAGAGTTTATCAGAAATATTTCGGCTCAGATGGAGCCAACGCTCTCTACCCTTGACCAGAAGCTTCCTGCCGTCAAGGCATTGCGGGCTTTCTCTTCCCATATACAGCAGCTTTCCGACCTTGAAAGCTCGCTGTCGGAGCATTATGAGATGCAGGACAATAACGTGCTCGCTTTCTGCGAGAAAGTGGTCGATGATGCAAAGGCACAAATGAATCCCGATGTAAACATGGTGGTCAACGCTCCTAAGATGAGTGCGCGCTTCAATCCTGAGGAAGTCGAGGCTGTCTTGCATCACCTGCTTGTCAATGCATCGCTTAACACTCCCTCCGGTGGAAAAATCACTCTTGAGTTCAAGAAGCGTGGAGCCCATACTCTTCAGTTTATCGTGACAGATACCGGTTGCGGCATCGATGAAGAACATCGTGAGAAACTTTTCAAACCATTTTCCGAGGTGCGTGACCTCACTAAGGGCGATGCGCTCGGGCTGCCTATCTGCTCGCTGAAGGCGACTAAGATGAACGGTTCGCTCACCCTTGACCGCGACTACACTCACGGAGCGCGTTTCATCCTTGAGATTCACGACAAGTAACCGTGGCATTACAACTTCTTTCCACATACATGAGGGTGTATCAAGCTCTTCCGGGTTGATACACCCTCTCTCGTTACCTATGGCGAGTGGAAATCAATAAAATATGCGCGGATTACATCGCGTAGCTGTAGGGGCGACCGGGAGGTCGCCCGCAACATCCGCATGGCACGCCCACCCACATTCCGGGGTTGCTGTCACCGCGGGCGAGCTTCCACTCGCCCCTACATTGCATGTTGTACATCAACGAAATACGCAGGGATTACATCAACAAAAATACACCTGGGTTACATCGCGTAGCTGTAGGGGCGACCGGGAGGTCGCCCGCCACACATGCAATGTGGACGCGCCATATATCCCCGACAGGGGATAATCCATGTTTAGCCGTGGGTTGAGCGTAGCGATACCCACGGTAACCGCACCCCAAAAAAATATCGTTTCCGCAGGAATCGTCAATCCACGTAACATGATGATTCCTACGGAAACATGCACCCCGGGTATATTTCTCCGTGGGTATCACTTCGTTCACCCCACGGCTACAAGAAAGATCATCCCCAAGGGGATGCAACCTATACCGCATCAATCTCACGCACACAATCCGGTGTTGCTGTCACCGCGGGCGAGCTTCCACTCGCCCCTACATTGCATATTGTACATCAACAAAAATACGGCGCGGATTACATCAACAAAAATACACCACGGGTTTACACCGCGTAGCTGTAGGGGCGACCGGGAGGTCGCCCGCCACATCCACATGGCGCACCCCCACCCACATCCCGGTGTTGCTGTTACCGCGGGCGAGCTTCCACTCGCCCCTACATTGCATATTGTACATCAACAAAAATACGGCGCGGATTACATCAACAAAAATACACCACGGGTTTACACCGCGTAGCTGTAGGGGCGAGTGGAAGCTCGCCCGCCACATCCGCATGGCGCACCCACTCAAATTCCGGTGTTGCTGTCACCGCGGGCGAGCTTCCACTCGCCCCTGCATTGCATGTTGTACATCAACGAAATACACAGAGATTACATCGCGTAGCTGTAGGGGCGACTGGGAGGTCGCCCGCCTCATTCGCATGGCGCACACACGCACACATTCCGGGGTTGCTGTCACCGCGGGCGAGCTTCCACTCGCCCCTACATTGCATGTTGTACATCAACGAAATACGCATGGATTACATCAAAAAAATACACCACGTGTTACACCGCGTAGCTGTAGGGGCGACCGGGAGGTCGCCCGCCCATCCGCATGGCTCACCCACCCACATTACGGGGTTGCTGTCACCGCGGGCGAGCTTCCACTCGCCCCTACATTGCATGTTGTAAATCAATGGAATACATCGGTGTTGCATGCCCCTGCATATTGCACATCGGCAATATGCACTGCGGATTATGTTGCTTGGTTGATAAAACGACGACAGGAGGCTCATCCCAGAGCCTCCTGTCGTGTAGTTGGTATATAAATAATGTCTATTCAGTGCGGATTTCTGTGACAATCTTGTCTTTCTCCTTGTCATAATCGACAAAGATAAGGTTGCCGGGCTGTATCGAGGCGTTGATTATCATTTCCGCGAGCTCGTCTTCCAGATATTTCTGGATGGCGCGTTTCAGCGGTCGGGCACCGAACTGAGCGTCATAGCCTCGCTCTGCGATGAAATTTTTTGCCTCATCGGTGATTGTAAGCCTGTAGCCAAGTCCGTCGACGCGCTTGTAGAATCCTGCAAGCTCGATGTCGATAATCTTGAATATCGCCTCTTTGTCAAGCGCGTCAAACATCACTATGTCGTCGACACGGTTGAGAAATTCCGGCGAGAAAGCCTTGTTGAGGGCTTTCTGAATCACGCTATGGCTGTATTCCTTGTCGGCGGGCTTGGTGGCGAATCCTACACTGGTGCCGAAATCCTTGAGCTGACGGCTGCCGATGTTGGACGTCATGATGATGATGGTGTTTTTGAAATCCACCTTGCGTCCGAGGCTGTCGGTAAGCCGACCCTCGTCGAGTACCTGCAGAAGCAGGTTGAACACATCGGGATGAGCTTTCTCAATTTCGTCAAGAAGCACGACGGAGTAGGGGTGGGTGCGCACCTTTTCGGTAAGCTGTCCGCCCTCCTCATATCCTACATATCCCGGAGGTGCCCCGACAAGACGCGACACAGTGAATTTCTCCATGTATTCGCTCATGTCGACGCGTATGAGCGTGTCGGCAGAGTCAAAGAGATATTCAGCGAGCTTCTTTGCGAGATGGGTCTTTCCGACACCTGTAGGCCCGAGAAACATGAACGTACCGATGGGCTTGTTGGGGTCTTTCAGCCCTACGCGGTTACGCTGTATAGCCTTTACAATCTTGTCGATGGCACCGTCCTGACCGATGATGGCGTGTTTCAGCTCCGGCGCCATTTCGCGGAGACGCATACCCTCAGCCTGGGCTATGCGCTGCACCGGGACTCCGGTCATCATCGCCACTACCTCGGCTACTTTATCTTCGTCGACCGTCTCGCGGTGTTCATTAAGCGATGCCTCCCACTTGCGTTTTGCATCGTCGAGCTCAAGTTTCAGTCGCTGTTCCTTGTCGCGGAATGAGGCCGCGCTTTCGAAATTCTGTGACTGCGCCGCCTTCAGCTTGTTGGCGTTAGCCTCGGCAATCTGCGCCTCGATACTCTCAATCTCTTTCGGGACAACTATGTTGGTGACATGAACGCGCGATCCCGCCTCGTCAAGGGCGTCGATTGCCTTGTCGGGGAAATTGCGGTCGCTTACGTAGCGGTCGGTCAGCTTTACGCAGGCTTCAATCGCCTCAGGCGTATAGTTGACATTGTGGTGGTCCTCATACTTGTCCTTTATGTTATTAAGGATGGTAAGGGTCTCTTCAGGCGATGTGGGCTCCACCATGACTTTCTGGAAACGGCGTTCGAGAGCGCCGTCCTTCTCGATGTTCTTGCGGTATTCATCAATGGTAGTCGCGCCTATGCACTGAATTTCACCCCTCGCAAGCGCCGGCTTGAGAAGATTGGCGGCATCCATGGAGCCGGAGGCGTTTCCGGCACCTACGATGGTGTGCAATTCGTCGATGAAGAGGATTACATCCTTGTTTTTAGAAAGCTCGTTGAGTATCGCTTTTATACGCTCCTCAAATTGACCGCGGTATTTGGTGCCGGCTACAATCGACGCCATGTCGAGCGAGATGACGCGCTTTCCGAAAAGGATGCGTGACACCTTTCGCTGAACGATGCGGAGCGCGAGCCCCTCTACAATTGCCGACTTGCCGACTCCCGGCTCTCCTATAAGCACCGGATTGTTTTTCTTGCGTCGGCTTAGAATCTGGGCAAGACGCTCGATTTCCACGCCGCGACCTATCACAGGGTCGAGTCGGCCCTCTTCGGCGGCACGGGTCATGTCATTGCCAAATTTGTCAAGTACCGGAGTGTCGTTGCCGCGTTTTGGAGCGCCGGCACGCTGTTGTGACGACGCCGGCTCTTTCTGCTCGTTGCGGAAGATTTCGTCATCTTCATCTTCCTCGTCTTCACCGAATGACGCACCCATCTTCGGCGCGTCGGTCACGTTGGCAAGAAGCTTGTAGAGCGCCTCGTAGGTGACACCTGCTTCATGAAACTGCGCCATTATGTCGAGGCTCTGCACCTCGTTATTGTGAAACAGGGCGAGAAGAAGATGCTCCGAGTCCACGACATTGGTCTTCAGCATCCTCGCCTCAAGCACGCTAAGCTTTATTATGCGGTTGGCGAGATCGCTCACGCCCATTCCTTCCGTTCCCTCACGCTGTCGGTAGATGCTATTGTCAAGGTTATCTCGTAATCGGTACATAGTGTCATCGTCAAGCAACTGGCGGAGAGTCCTGAATGCGTTGCTGTCATTGTTAGACAGGATGGCGAGCAGGAGGTGTTCGGCACGTATCACATTATCATTGTGACGGCTCGCCTCCACCCGGCTTTGATCCAGGACGGTCTTTAGTTCGTTGGAAAAATTTGTGTCCATATAGTTACATAAAATCTTTGTGACTTCAATAATAACAATAATTATGCCAAAAAACAAGGTGAAAGGCACATTTAATGTACTTCAACATATTTTAAACAATACAGAGATTAAAATTACTCACTTTTTCGTAAAATTTATTTATCTTTGCGTGAATGTTTTCGTGCTGACAGCACGACATTAAACCGTTATTACTTTAAACTGCATATATGCTGGAAGAAGATAGAATCCTAAAGATTGATATTGAAAACGAGATGAAGTCGGCATACATCGACTACTCCATGTCGGTGATTGTGTCACGTGCGTTACCTGATGTCAGGGATGGACTTAAACCCGTGCAGCGCCGTGTGCTGTTCGGAATGAACGAGATGGGCAACACCTCGTCAAATCCCCACAAGAAGTCGGCAAACTGTGTCGGCGAGGTAATGGGTAAGTATCACCCCCACGGTGACTCATCTATTTATGGTACGGTTGTGCGTATGGCACAGCCTTGGGCGTTGCGTTATACACTTGTCGACGGACACGGAAACTTCGGCTCGGTCGACGGCGACGGTCCCGCGGCAATGCGTTATACCGAGGTGCGTCTTGAAAAGATAGGCGAGGAAATGCTCAGCGACATCGAGTCGGAGACAGTGGATTTCCAGCCCAACTACGATAACTCCCGTATGGAGCCTACCGTGCTGCCGACAAGAATCCCCAACCTTCTGGTCAACGGTACGTCAGGTATTGCCGTAGGTATGGCAACCAACATGCCTCCCCATAACCTCACTGAGTCAATCAATGCCACGATTGCCCTCATCGACAATCCGGAGCTTACGATAAGCGAGCTGATGCAGCATATCAAGGCGCCTGATTTCCCCACCGGCGGTACAATCTACGGCTACAACGGTGTAAAGGAGGCGTTTGAGACCGGACGCGGCAGAATCGTGATACGCGCGAAGGCCGAGATCGAGACTCACTCCAATCATGAGGATATCATCGTGACCGAAATCCCTTACAATGTAAACAAGGCAGAGCTTATCAAGTATATCGCCGATCTTGTAAATGAAAAGAAGATTGACGGCATCGCCGACCTGAATGACGAGAGTGACTACAAGGGAATGCGCATCGTGATACGCCTTAAAAGCGACGCCAACGCCAATGTCGTGCTCAACAAGCTTTACAAGCTCACACAGATGCAGGCTTCGTTCAGCGTCAACAATGTGGCTATTGTCAACGGTCGCCCGAAGACGCTTAACCTCAAGCAGATACTTGAGGCGTTTATCGCACATCGCCATGAGGTCGTGATACGCCGCACCCGCTTCGAGCTACGCAAGGCTGAGGAGCGTGCCCACATTCTTAAAGGACTTATAATCGCTTCGCAGAACATCGACGAGGTGATACGCATAATACGCGGTGCCGACTCCGTGGAAGACGCAAGGGCACAGCTCTCGGCTCGATTTGAGCTGTCAGACGCCCAGACTCTCGCCATCGTGGAGATGAGGCTCCGCAATCTTGCAAAACTGGAGCAGGACAAGCTTCATGCACAATATGAGGAGATACTCAAGCTTATCGAGCATCTTAACCTTATCCTTACCGACGAGCATGTGTGCCGCGAGCTTATAAAGAGCGAGCTTGCCGAGGTGCGTGACAAGTATGGCGACGAGCGCAAGACCGACATTAATTACATGGCGGGCGATTTCAATGCCGAGGACTTCTATGCTGATGACGACATGATCATCACCATCTCCCACATGGGATATATCAAGCGCACTCCGCTTAGCGAGTTCCGCGCTCAGAATCGCGGTGGTGTAGGCTCGCGAGGCAGCAACACCCGTGATGAAGATTTTATCGAGCATGTCTACACGGCTTCGATGCATAACACCATGCTCTTCTTCACCGACCGCGGTCTTGTCTACAAGATGAAAGTCTATGAGCTTCCCGAGGGAGCTAAAAACAGCAAGGGCCGCGCGCTACAGAATCTGCTCAATATCGAACAAGGCGACAAAGTCAGGGCTTACATTGCCTGCAAGCAGCTTGACGACAAGGAATTCACTACGTCACATTACCTTGTATTTGCGACTAAAAACGGTGTTATCAAGCGCACTGCGTTGTCAGAATATGCCCGTGTGCTCGCCAAGGGAAAGAAGGCTATTGTCATCAGGGAGAATGACAGCCTGATCGGTGTCGAGCTTACCGACGGTAACAGCGATATACTCATGGCAAACAGCAAGGGCCGTGCGATACGATTCCCGGAAAACAAGGTCAGAGAGATGGGCCGAGTGTCGACGGGAGTGCGCGGCATGATGCTTGATGGCGAAGAAGATGAGGTTGTAGGCATGATATGCATGAACGCTGACACCCCAAATAGCGTTATGGTTATATCAGAGAAAGGCTACGGAAAGCGTACGCCGCTTGACATAGATGTAGAAGTCGACGGAGTTATCGAGCGTCAGCCCGTCTACCGCGTGACCAACCGTGGCGGTAAGGGAGTCAAGACCCTGAATGTCACCGAGAAAACCGGAAATCTTGTCGCAATCGAGAGCGTGAACGATGACAATGACCTTGTAATCATCAACAAGTCGGGCATCACACTCCGCATAAAGGTTGCCGATATCCGCGTCCAGGGTCGTGCGACACAGGGTGTACGTCTGATTAACCTTGAGAAGCGTAACGATGAGATTGCATCCGTGTGCTGCGTGCTGTCTGACCCGGAAGAGGAGACTGACAGCGACATCCTTGTGGAAGAGTCGGAGCAGACCCCGCTTGCAATCGACGAGACCCCTGAAGAGGAAATCGATGAAGTTGCCGCCGACGATGACGAGGAGCTGACTGAAGATGACGAACTTAACAATTGACAGACACTAAATTCATTAATGTAATCAATAGCAAGTATGAAAAAATTATTTTTGTTAGGACTTTGCTTCATGGCTGTTGCAGGAGCTTCAGCCCAGAAGAGCCTTGTAAAAGAGGTTGAAGGTAAGTCTAAAGGATTTGACGCCGACTTTGCAAAGGCGCGTACACAGCTTGCTCCCGCATTGACCGATGCTGAGACCAAGAACGACGCACAGACATGGTATGTAGCCGGAACGATCGAGTTTGGCGACTATGACAGCCAGCTCGGCAAGAAAGCCGTAGGACAGGCTGCCGATGACAAGGCGATGGGTCAGGCTCTCGTAAACGGCTATGAGTATTTCATGACCGCTTTCCCTCTTGACACAGTTCCCGAGGTCGACAAGACCGGAGCTCCCAAGCTTAACAAGGACGGAAGCCCCAAGGTAAAGACCAAATATTCTAAAGATATGGCAAAGAAACTTGCCGCCCATTACAATGACTATGCGTCGGGCGGTCAGTTCCTTTGGGAAGCACAGGACTATCCCGGTGCTTACAAGGCATGGTCAATCTATACATCTCTTCCCGATAATCCTTCTCTTGGAAAGGACGCTCCCAAGGCTGCTCCCGATTCAATCGTAGGTCAGATTTGTTATTTCCAGGGTCTTGCCGCATGGCAGGCAGAGCGTCTTGACGACGCTATCAGCGCTTTCCGTTCAGCCCTCAAGCTCGGCTACAACGAACAGGCTCTCTATGACTATGCAATCGGTGTTGCCGCGCAGAAGCAGGACGAGGCGCTTATCGTGGAATTTGCAAATGAGGCAAACAAGGTGTACGGTGACTCTACAAGCAAGTATCTTACCATCATCATCAACGATAAGATCAATCATGAGAAATATGACGAGGCTATGACTCTTCTTGAGCAGGCTATCGCCGTTTCTCCCACCAATGCAGAGCTTTACGATGTGCGTGGTATCCTCTATCAGAGCCAGAAGAAAAATGACGAGGCACAGGCCGACTTTGAAAAGGCTGTGTCACTCAATCCCGATTACGTAAAGGCTCAGCTTGACCTCGGAAGAGTGCTTTATGCCAAGGCTGTGGCTATTGAGGAGGGTGCAGGCTCTATTGACAATGCCTCTTACAACAAGCTTCGTGAAGAAAAGATAGACCCGCTCTTGAGACAGGCTATACCTTATCTTGAGACCGCCCTCAAGAATGACCAGACCGAGAGCGACGCCCGCCGTCTGCTCCGCAGCGTCTACTACACTCTTGACGACGAGGCAAACCTCAAGCGCATCGAGGCGATGTAATTGAACTCAAAGCTTGTTTTGATAACAAAGGCGTGGAATCATTCCGCGCCTTTTTTGTTGCCTGATTTGAAAAATACTATACATCGGCGTATGTGTTTTAGCCCAAAAAACCTTAAATTTGCACATTAATAATATCACATCATAAATTTACTAAAAATCAATTACTATGGGACTATTTGAAAAATTGACCAAAAAGGCAAAAGAAGAGCGCCAGCGCATTGTCCTTCCCGAAGGAACAGAGCCGCGTACACTTACGGCTGCCGACCGCATCATTACCGAAGGTATAGCCGACATCATTCTTATCGGAGACCCCGTTGAGATAGCCGACGCAGCCCGTGAGCTGAGCTTGACCAATATATGCAAGGCACGTATTGTCAATCCCAAGGACGAGAAGGTTATTGACAAGTATGCACCACTCTTCTATGAATTGAGAAAGAGCAAGGGTATCAGCATGGAAGATGCCCGCAAGACAGCAGCCAATCCTTTGTATCTCGGCTGTCTTATGATTAAGAACGGCGATGCCGACGGACAGGTTGCCGGAGCGCTTAACACTACCGGCAATGTGCTTCGTGCCGCATTCCAGGTAATCAAGACCAAGCCCGGCATCGATGTTGTGTCAGGAGCGTTTGTAATGCTTCTTCCCGACGGAGTGCCCTTCGGCGAAAACGGCATACTTGTATTTGCCGACTGCGCGGTTCTTCCCGATCCTTCAGCTAAAGAGCTTGCCCAGATTGCGCTTTCTACCGCCGACACTGCGCGTGACATCGCCGGTATCGAGCCGCGTATCGCCATGCTCAGCTTCTCTACCAAGGGCAGTGCAAAGCATGAGCGTATTGACAAGGTGATCGAGGCTGTAAAGCTTGTGCATGAGGCCGATCCCGAGCTTATGTGTGACGGCGAGCTTCAGGCTGATGCCGCGCTCGTGCCGGGTGTTGCCAAGAGCAAAGCTCCCGACAGCCCGCTGAAGGGAATGGCCGATGTGCTTGTGTTCCCGTCGCTCGAAACCGGAAATATCGCTTACAAGCTTGTGCAGCGTCTTGCCGGAGTGCAGGCTGTAGGTCCTATCCTCCAGGGTCTTGCCGCTCCTGTCAACGACCTCTCACGCGGATGTTTCCCTGAAGATATTTACAAGACAATCATTATTACCTGCAATCAGGCTATAGGTGAAGCTTCACGCAACTAATAGCCGTTAATCCCATATTGAAAATGAATATATTAGTTTTGAACTGCGGAAGCAGCTCCGTAAAATATAAATTAATTGACGTAGACAGCAAGACCACTCTTGCTGAAGGAGGCGTGGAGAAAGTAGGTCTTCCCGGTTCATTCCTGAAGTTCAAGCTTCCCGACGGAGACAAGAAAACCATTGAGATGCCTATCCCCGACCATAAGAAGGCAATCAATGATATTCTTAACATACTTACCGACCCCACTTTCGGGTGTATAAAGAGCTTTGATGAAATCAACGCTGTAGGTCACCGCGTAGTGCATGGAGGCGAGAAGTTCAACAAGAGTGTCAAGATTGACGATGAGGTGATTGAGAAAATCAAGGAGTGCTACGATGTGGCGCCGCTTCACAACCCCGCCAACATGACCGGTATCGAGGCTATCACCGAGCTTATGCCCGGAGTGCCTCAGGTAGCAGTGTTTGACACCGCCTTCCACCAGACTATGCCCAAGGAGGCTTACATGTATGCATTGCCTTATGAGCTTTATGAGAAGTATGCGATACGCCGTTACGGCTTCCACGGCACCAGCCACCGTTATGTGTCACGTCGTGCGTGTGACTTCCTCGGATTGCCTTTTGACAAGCAGCGTGTCATCACCTGCCATATCGGTAACGGAGGTTCAATCACAGCTGTGCTTGACGGAAAAAGCATTGACACCTCGATGGGTCTCACTCCCGTGGAGGGTCTGATGATGGGTACACGTGTAGGTGACGTGGATCCCGGAGCGCTCACCTTTATCATGGACAAGGAGCATCTGACCACGAAGCAGCTTAGCGACCTTATCAATAAGAAGAGCGGTGTAGCCGGCATTTCAGGTATCTCGTCAGATATGCGTGATATTGACGCCGCCATAGAAAAAGGCGACGAGCGCGCAAAACTCGCCCTTGACATGTATATCTACCGTATCATCAAGTATGTCGGCGCATTTGCCGCCGTGCTTAACGGAGTGGATGTAATCGTGTTTACCGGTGGTGTAGGCGAGAACCAGCAGGTTCTGCGCAAGCGCGTGTGTGACCACCTGTCCTACCTCGGGGTCAAGATTGACGATGATGTCAACTTCTCGTCACGCGGTGAAGAGAAGCTCATCTCAGCTGCCGACTCCAAGGTCAAGGTTGTTGTCATACCTACTGACGAGGAGCTTATGATAGCACGCGACACAGAGGCTATCGTGAACGGACGTCAGCCTGAGTAAGATTATACTCTGTTTTTTAATTGAAATAAAGAAATGAAGAAGATTAGAGCTGCCATAGTTGGATATGGTAACATTGGAAAGTTTGTGTTGGATGCGCTCCTTGAGGCACCTGACTTTGAAGTGGCAGGTGTTGTAAGGCGTAATCCTGCCGGAGAGCAGCCTGCTGAGCTGAAAGGCTACAAGGTGGTAAGTGACGTGCTTGAACTCGATGACGTGCAGGTGGCGATACTATGTACGCCTACCCGCGAGGTCGAGAAGTATGCCCGTATACTTCTTGCCGAAGGCATTAACACAGTGGACAGCTACGATATTCACGGCGGGATCGCCGATCTGCGCGCGACCCTCGACCCGATAGCGAAGGCTCACGGTTCTGTGGCTATCATATCGGCAGGATGGGATCCGGGCAGTGACTCGGTAGTGCGTGCCCTTATGCAGGCAGCCGCACCCAAGGGCGTGACCTATACCAATTTTGGTCCGGGCATGAGCATGGGTCACACAGTTGCCGTAAAGTCAAAGCCGGGAGTGAAAAACGCCCTGTCGATGACTATACCGCTGGGGACAGGCATTCACCGCCGCATGGTGTATGTTGAAGTTGAGGATGGCTACAAAATCGAGGATATCGCCAAGGCAGTGAAGGAGGATCCCTACTTTGCAAGCGACGAGACCCATGTATTTGCCGTGCCGTCAGTCGACGACATAAAGGATATGGGTCATGGCGTGAACATGGTGAGAAAGGGAGTTTCCGGTGTCACCCAGAATCAGCGTTTTGAGTTCAACATGTCAATCAACAACCCTGCACTGACAGCTCAGATTCTCGTAGGAGTGGCACGCGCCACAATGATTGAGCGCCCCGGAGCATACACGATGATCGAAATTCCGGTTATCGACATGCTTTACGGCGACCGCGAGGATTTAATCCGTCATTTAGTATAAGTAAAAAATGCTTGATTTTATAACCTGGAACGTCAATCCCGAGATTTTCAGCGGCTTTGTCACCGTAAGGTGGTACGGGCTTATGTTTGCCATCGGATTTCTGGTGGGATATGAGCTTGTGGCGCGTATGTTCAAGCATGAGGGGGCGCCTGAGCGCTGGCTCGGTATACTGCTTATTTATGTCGTGGTGGCGACTATTGTCGGCGCCCGTCTCGGTCATGTGTTTTTCTATGAATGGGATGTATATAGACTTGACCCGATAAGGATATTGTATATCTGGGAAGGCGGTCTTGCCAGTCATGGCGGCACAGTGGCTATCATCTTGGCGGTTATACTGTTTTCCATCTTTGTCACGAAGAAGAGTCCGTTGTGGACTTTTGACCGTCTTGTCATAGCGATAGCTCTTGTAGGCGGTCTGATACGTCTTGGTAACCTGTTTAACTCTGAAATCTTCGGTACTGCGACCGATCTTCCTTGGGGTTTCATGTTTGTGCGTTCACGCGAGTGGCATGAGCTTTACGAGGGTCAGGCTGTGCATCCTACTCAGATTTATGAGGCGCTGTGCTATTTCGCCTTGTTCGGACTATTGATGTGGATGTACTGGAAGAAAAACGCTGAGGCTCGTCCGGGACTGATACTCGGAGTGTTCTTCATCGGTATTTTCCTTCCGCGCTTTCTTATCGAATTTATCAAAAATGACCAGGTTGCCCGCGAAGCTACAATGACACTGAATATAGGGCAGCAGCTCAGTATTCCGTTTATCCTGCTTGGGGTGTTCCTTGTGATATATGCGATGATTCGTCCGAAGGTGGAGCTGACGTTTCCCAACCGTTTCGCCGATGAAAAGCCGGCAAAACGCCGATAGGTCATAAATCAGTGACAACGAAAACAATGTGTTTGTAATCGGGAGTCTGGATATGTATCCAGGCTCCTTTTTCGTTTTCATGCTCTTTTACGGCTGATTTTATTTTAATCTCTGTCCCGTTGACTAAAAGGCGTGGCTCGTCAGTTTCATTCATGAATAGCTCGGCGGAGTTGCCTGTCGCAAGTCCTATGGCGCGGTATATGGTGGTGCCTGCGCTCTTTTCAGAGCTGAATATTATGCCTGCGTCATCGTAGTGCAGAGATAGCTGCTCCGAGACAAAGCGGCATCTGTCGTCGGCAATCTCGCCCTCAAAGGAGTAGGAGGGGCGTGTGTCCTCGCTGCCCGATGGCTTCAGCGTTTCCGGGTCTACATCGTCGTAGGGACGGGATTTATTGCAGGCGACGGTGGCAAGCAGTATCACCGCCAACAGTATTCGGCTTTTCATTGTCTTACGGTTATGATTAGTTTGCCTTTTGCTGTCGGAGAGGAGTAGCGCAGCTCGTGACGCCCTGTTGACAGTGACGCAACTTCAATGCGGCCTGACGCGGGGGTGCCGTCGACTGTCCAGCTTACATTGTCGGGCACGTAGGGAGAATAAAGATAGACATAAGTGTCGCTGCTGTCGTAACATTCACGCAGTGGAGTCGGCGTCTCGTCAATGTCGCCGGGAGGTGTGGCTCCGCCGGGAGTGTCAGGTGAGTCGGGATTATCCGGCTTTGCCGACGGCTTGTAGACAGCGCCGGCTTTTTCTCCCCATAGATAGTCGGCAAGGTCGGGGTGGGTGACAAACGGATTGGAATTGCCTTGCAATGTTCGTGTCATTTCGTCGCGTCGGCGCTCCTGCTCGTCAACCGGGTCGTCTTGATGCCATCTCATGTACATTTCGCTCCATTCTTTCCGCAGAGTTGGATAGGCGGTGTTGTCAAATATGGATCTGCCCCAGCTTCCCCAAAGTTCACAGGGATAAAGAGTGGCGATGTAAAAGACGGCTCTTGCAATGTCGCCTTTTAGTGACGGCGGCGGAGTCACGCAATCTATGTTGTCAGTGCTGTCGCCGAGAGGCAGCTGTCCGCGGTCGATTGCAGTCGCGCCATCAGTGAGAAGCATGTTGTTGAGGTCGGTCGACGCTTCTTTTCGGAATGTCGGGACCGGATTCATCCACTCAAGAGGCACGATATAAGTGACGGCAGCGAAGTCAAGGTCGTGAAGCGGTCTGCCGGTAAGCCCGTCAAGAGGGTTGCCGCCTTTGTCCTGCAACATGACAAGGCTCTCGGCGATGATGTCGCTATCAATGGCGACTGACGGGCGGCAATGGCGTGAGAGCGTGGCTTTCAACGCTTCACCGCTTCGCCCCGTGGCATAATCGTCTACAACATCGGCTTGCGCTGTCAGTATTATGGTCAAGGCGAGAGGGGCGATAAGGGTTGTCCGTGATATTTGCATGAGGCGAGAGTGTTATTTAATGCAAATATAATCAAATGAATCGTAATCACCAAATAATGGCGTCGATTATTCCGTGGCGGTTACGGAACGGGGTCTTATTTACCGATGCAATGGTAGAGGAATCCCTCTTCTGCCATCTCATCGGGATCATATATGTTTCTGCCGTCAATGATGATATTGCCTTTCATGACGCGGTGGAGCACATTCCATGATGGTACGCGAAACTGTTTCCACTCTGTAAGCAGGGCAAGAGCGTCGGCATCAATCACCGCCTCATACATGTCGCGGGCATATTCAATCTTGTCGCCGAGACGTCGCTGCGCTTCGGGTATGCTCACCGGGTCGTAGGCTACGACTGTAGCCCCGGCTGCAAGCAGGCGCTCTATGACAACGAGCGACGGAGCCTCACGCATGTCGTCGGTCTCCGGCTTGAATGCGAGCCCCCATATTGCGACACGTTTTCCTTTAAGGTCTCCGAGCGTGGCTTCCAGTTTGTCGTAGACAATTGATTTCTGCCTGTTGTTGACCTCTTCCACGGCTTCGATTATACGCATGGTGTAGCCATGCTCCTTACCGGTGTGAATCAGCGCCTTTACATCCTTGGGGAAGCAAGAGCCTCCGTAGCCACATCCGGCATAAAGGAATTTATTTCCGATACGGGCGTCAGTGCCGATGCCTTTGCGCACCATGTTCACGTCGGCTCCAACGAGTTCGCAGAGATTGGCGATGTCGTTCATAAACGAGATGCGCGTCGCAAGCATTGAGTTTGCGGCATATT
Organism: Barnesiella sp. WM24; assembly: GCF_004570975.1. Classification (GTDB taxonomy): domain Bacteria; phylum Bacteroidota; class Bacteroidia; order Bacteroidales; family Muribaculaceae; genus Muribaculum. Next base: position 213,915 of record NZ_SPPC01000004.1, on the reverse strand, counting down.
TTGTCATCTCAGCCGAAGCGATGTCCATGAAAATAACCCGGAAGTTGTTGAGCAGAAACGGGCGGTAAAGACGCTCCATCACCTTGCGGGAGCGGTCGCTCTCGATGCCTATCACCACTCTGTCGGGCGACATGAAGTCTTTTATCGCCGCGCCTTCCTTGAGAAATTCCGGATTGGAGGCGACTTCATATGGTATATCCACACCACGTTTGGCGAGTTCAGCGTCAACGGCTTCTTTGATTTTGCGTGATGTGCCGACAGGCACGGTGCTTTTTGTGACAAGAATGGTGTAGCGCTTGATATTCTGTCCGAAAGTGCGTGCAACCTCAAGCACATATTTCAAGTCGGCGCTTCCATCCTCGTCGGGCGGGGTGCCGACAGCGCAAAACACGACTTCCACGTCGTCGAGACAAGCCGTGAGGTCGGTGGTGAAATGCAGGCGTCCTTCGCTGACGTTACGCTTCACCAGGTCATCAAGCCCCGGCTCGTAGATGGGTATCTCTCCGGCGCGCAGCCTGTCTATCTTGTTGATGTCTACATCCACACACGTCACGTCAATGCCTACTTCGGCAAAGCAGGCTCCCGAAACGAGCCCTACATATCCGGTACCAACGATTGCAATTTTCATCTCGTCAAAAAATCTTTTTGCAAAGGTAAGCAAAATCATGGAATAGCACTGTGTTCACAGGATTATATTGTGTAATGGGCGCCGTCAGTTAACCGTATTCAGAGAGCATAGGCAAAATTAGGTTAAATAAAAGTGGGGTCATATATAATTTGTAGAGCGGGGTGTTCGTTACTATATGTATAGATATAGGAAAAAGTAATGACATTTTTACGATATATACTGCTTTCATTATGTGGGCTTGCTGCGGTTGTCGCGCATGGGCAGGTGAGGATTCACGGTAAGGTAATCGATGCCGACAATAAGCCTGTCGAGTTTGTGACCGTGCGAGTCGCCGGCACGATGACCGGCACGACGACAGGTCTTGAGGGTGACTATCAGCTGTCGGCGGCGCAGCAGGACACGATAAAGCTTGTATTCTCATGCCTGGGTTACAAGGAAGTGGAGCGACAGCTGATTGACGCCAAGGGCGACCAGACGGTAAACGTGAGGATGTATCAGAGCAGCAAGGAGCTTTCGGAAGTAGAGGTGACGGAATTCAAGAAACAGACCGGCTCGTTGCAGTCAATCGACGCCGGGTCCTATAAACTGTCGCCCGATGTGTCGGGGGGAAGCATTGAATCGTTGATAACCACGATGGCGGGAGTCAACTCTTCCAACGAGATGTCGTCGCAATACTCCGTGAGAGGTGGCTCTTATGATGAAAATAGTGTGTATATCAACGGTATAGAGGTTTATAGGCCTCTGCTCGTGACCTCCGGACAGCAGGAGGGCCTCAGCATCATCAATCCCGATATGGTGGACAAGGTGAGCTTCTCTACCGGCGGTTTTTCAGCCGAATATGGTGATAAGATGGCATCGGTGCTTGACATAACTTATCGTCAGCCGGAGGCTTTTGAGGGTGCGGTATCTGCCAGCCTTATGGGCGGAAGCCTCTCTCTCGGACAGAGTACCCGTCACTTTTCCCAGCTTCACGGAGTGAGATACAAGCGCAACACGTCGCTTCTCAGCTCAATGGAGACAAAGGGTGAGTATGACCCTAATTTCTTTGACTATCAGACCAATCTTAACTATCGCATCAATTCAAAATGGCAGGTATCATTTCTTGGTAACATCGCGATAAACAATTATAACTTCACGCCTGTCAACCGCACTACCAATTTCGGCACAGCTGAGGATGCAAAGCAGTTTACAGTCTACTTTGACGGCAAGGAAAAGGATCGTTTTGAAACTTATTTCGGTGCGTTGACGCTGCGTTACCGCCCGTCAAAAAGCACTGACTACACGCTTCTTGCCTCCGGGTATCTCACCAATGAGCTTGTGACCTATGACATATCGGGCGAATACTGGCTTGACCAGGCAGGCACGTCGGGTGAAGGCGGTATCGGCGGAGAGCTTGGAGTAGGGCGCTACCATGAGCATGCCCGCGACCGCATAAAGGCATCCGTGATGTCGCTTTCATTCCGTGGAAACACTTCGCTGGCTCATCATAATCTATCCTACGGGCTGACATTCAACCACGAAAAGGTCTATGAACGGTCGCGTGAATGGGAACTGCGCGACTCGGCGGGATTTTCACTGCCTAACAACGGCGAGACTCTTGAGATGATATACTCGCTCACCTCGCGTCAGGACTTGTCGAGCAACAGGGTGTCAGTCTTTGCCCAGGACACTTACCGGCTCAACACCTCAAGCGGATATTATTCATTTAACGGTGGTATAAGGCTGAGTTACTGGGATTTCAACAAGGAGCTGCTTTTTAGCCCGCGTGTCAATGTCGGCTATGTGCCTGCTTCCAATGACCACTGGGCTTTCCGTCTTGCCACAGGTCTTTATTACCAGGCGCCTTTTTATAAGGAGTTCAGGATGCCTGTGGAAAACGGTACGGTCATAAAACTTAATGATGAAATCAAGTCGCAGCGGAGCTGGCAGCTGATATTGGGCGCCGACTACACTTTCAGGATGTTTAACCGTCCGTTCAAGCTCTCGGGAGAGGCCTACTACAAGGCGTTGTCCAATCTGATACCTTACGAGGTGGATAACCTGAAGGTGGTATATGACGGAGTAAACGGGTCGAGCGGATTTGCCGGGGGAGTGGATTTCAAGCTTTTCGGTCAGTTTGTGCCGGGTAGCGATTCATGGATCAGCTTCTCGCTGATGAAGACCCAGGAAAATCTTAACGGGGTGAAGGTGCCGCGACCCAATGACCAGCGTTATAGCTTCGCGCTGTATTTTACCGACTATTTCCCGAAGTTTCCGAAACTGAAATTCAGCCTGCGCGGCATCTTTGCCGATGGTCTGCCCACTACCGCCCCGCGCAGTTCGCGCGACAAGGGCTATTTCCGCACTCCCGCCTACAAGCGTGTTGACATAGGATTTTCCTATGCGCTGCTCAGTCCGCTAAAAGACGGGGAGCGTCGCAGCGGTGCCTTGCGCCACCTGAAGTCGGTGTGGCTCGGTCTTGACTGCTTCAACCTGTTTGACATCTCCAATGTCAGCAGCTATTATTGGGTGACCGATGTCAATGAAATCCAGTATGCCGTGCCTAATTATCTTACACGTAGGCAGATAAATGTGCGTCTGTCCATAGATTTCTGATTACCGGGTTTTATGCAAGCCGGTATTTTCCTCCCGGAAAGGTGAGTATGAGATTCTTGAACTCCATGTCGACAAGCAGCGGCATGAGCCGGTGCATGGGGATGTCAAGAGCCACTCCAAGGGTGTTTATGTCTCCGTCGCCGTGGTCGGTGAGGTAGCTTACTATTGCCTCTTCTTCCTGAGAAAGCGAGAGCGACAATGTCGTCTGCTCGCCTTCCTGAGGCTTTGCCTTCCATCCCATCATGTCAATAAGGCTGTCAGCGTCGCTTATCAGCGCCGCCGTGTTGTCGGCTATAAGTTTGTTACATCCGAGGCTGTATCTGTCGGAAGTCCTGCCCGGCAGCGCGGCTACGTCGCGATGATATGCCGAGGCTATGCCTGCCGTTATGAGTGCGCCTCCTTTTATTGCCGATTCCGCGACTATGGTGCAGTCGGCAAGACCTGCAACGATGCGGTTACGCGCCACAAAATTGCCTTTATGCAGCGAATCCTGTGTCATGTAGTCGGTGAGGAGCATTCCTCCCGACCTGACTATTTCAGCCGCTGTGCTTCTATGGGCGGCGGGGTATATGGTGTTGAGCCCGTGGGCGAGTACGGCTACAGTGGGAATCCCGCAATGCAGCGCCGCACGATGAGCCACGATGTCTATCCCGTAGGCAAGACCGCTCACAATTACCACATTGTCAAGCTTCTTGGCGAGATCCTCGACAAGGCGTATCACAAAGTCGGTTCCATAGGCTGTTGCGTGGCGTGTGCCGACTATGCTGATTATGTGGGCGGAGTTCAAGTCGCAGTCTCCAAGCCCGTATAGCAGCAGCGGGGCGTCGTCACACTCGCTCAGACGCGCCGGATAATCGCTGTCGGTAAAATATAGCGCTGTCACTCCGTTACTGTCGATAAACGACATTTCTTTCCGCGCTTTTTCAAGTAGTCCCGCGCGGTAAGAGTCGTCAAACAGGCGGTTGGAGCATCCCATGACAGCAGCGAGCCGGCTCCCTGTCGACGAGAAAAATGTCTTTTCGTCGCCTGTACGGGCAAGTATTTCATCGGCGAGCCTGCGGGTGATTCCACGCAGTGACGCAAAAGCAATCTGATATATGTCGACCATCAGTCGGAGAGGTATTTGGCAAATGCTTCAACGAGTTCGTCGCCACGGGTCAGGCGTCCGTTGACGGTGGTCACACATGCTACCTTCGCCTTGACCACAATCTTTCCTTCGCTGTTGTATATGTCCTGATGGAAAATGAATCTCGCCCCTTCGCGCGATATATTCAGGCAACTTCTGAATGACTCCCCAAGACCGAGCGGTGTCTTATACTCGATTTCGACTTTGCTTAATACCGGGTCAATGCCTCGTTCATGCATCGAGCGGAATGTCATCCCCGCCCATTCGCAGAACTCGTGGCGCGTGTGTTCAAGATAATGGAGGTAAACGGCATTGTTGACGATTCCCTCCGAGTCGACCTCGTAGTCACGCACTTTCATCGGCATTTCAAAAATGTAGCTTTTCTTCATAATGCCCAAATTTAGCAAAAAAAATCCAAACTTGATTTCCTTGAAATATAAATTTATCGATGTGCAGCCGTATTGAGAATAATGTAAAATAGTATAAATCTTATCTAAATATGATACTATAATGCGTTAAGATTGCGTTTGATATATTGAATTATTATCTTTGTAAGGAATACTAACCGTGAACCACAGATACACAACATGAAACCATTAAAAAATCAATTACCTCTTGCATTGGCGCTATGTCTCGGCACGATGTCGGTCAATGCGGAGACAGTACACATTTCTACACCGTCGACATCGCTGGTCCTGGATGCCGAGAAAGGACAGGATGCAAAGTTTCTTTACTATGGAAACAAGATAGGAGAGGGCGAAATCGAGGCAATGAAAAGCTCAGGCGCGTCGTGGAACAAGGCTTATCCTTCTTATGGCATGTCGACTGTCGCAGAGACTGCGCTCAGTGTCGTACACACTGACGGCAACATGACCCTCGACCTTGCAGTCGAAGATGTCGCCACTGTAAAGGATAAGGACTCGGAGGTGACTACAATTACGCTGAAAGACAAGTATTACCCGTTTATCGTGAAGCTGAATTACCGCACATATCCCGGTGAGGAGGTAATCGAGACCTGGACTGAAATCTCCCACAATGAGAAAGGCAAGGTCGAGCTTACTCAGTTTGCTTCAGGATATCTGCCCGTAAGATATGGCGATGTATGGCTGTCAAGCCTTTACGGCTCATGGGCAAATGAAGGCAAGGTGGAGGAGTCACCGCTGCTTCACGGGATGAAAGTAATAAAGAATAAGGATGGGGCAAGAAATTCCCACACCTCACATGCCGAAGTGATGCTTTCGCTTGATGGAAAAGCAAAGGAAAACAGCGGAAGGGTAATCGGCGCCGCTCTTGCCTACAGTGGCAACTATAAGCTCCGTTTTGACACAGACGACAGCAACTATCATCACTTTTTTGCAGGAATAAACGAGGAAAATTCAGAATATCATCTGCCGAAAGGGGAAGTGTTTGCCACTCCGGAACTTGCGCTGACCTACAGCGAGGAGGGTCTCAGCGGTGTAAGCCGTAACTTCCACAAGTGGGGGCGCAACCATAAGATAGCCCACGGCGACAAGGAGCGCAAGATTCTCCTTAACAGTTGGGAAGGCGTATATTTTGATATAAACGAACAGGGAATGCACGACATGATGAGCGACATCGCTTCAATGGGCGGAGAACTGTTTGTTATGGACGACGGATGGTTTGGCGTAAAGTATCCGCGTAAAAATGACTCTTCTTCGCTCGGCGACTGGACAGTTGACACCGAAAAGCTGCCCAATGGCATCCAGGGACTTATCGACGCGGCAAAAGAGCGTGGCATAAAATTCGGCATATGGATCGAACCTGAGATGACCAATACCGTGAGCGAGCTTTACGAGCAGCACCCCGAGTATATAATCAAGCCTACCAACCGCGAGCCGAATCTCGGACGCGGCGGTACACAGCTTGTGCTTGACCTGAGCAATCCCAAGGTACAGGACCTTGTGTTTAACGTCGTGGACACGCTCCTCACCAAGTATCCGGAAATCGACTATATAAAATGGGATGCCAACGCGCCGATTATGAACCACGGTTCGCAATATCTTACCGCCGATAACCAGAGCCATCTTTATATCGAGTATCACAGAGGCTTTGCTAAGACTCTTGACCGCATAAGGGCGAAGTATCCCGATGTAACGATACAGGCATGTGCCAGCGGAGGCGGTCGTGCCAACTACGGTGTGCTCCCCTGGTTTGATGAAATCTGGGTCAGCGACAACACTGACGCTCTCCAGCGTATCTACATGCAGTGGGGCACAAGCTATTTCTTCCCCTCGATAGTAATGGCGTCACATATCAGTTCGAAGCCCAATCACCAGACATTCCGCACGACTCCGGTGAAGTTTCGCACCGACGTGGCGATGAGCGGACGTCTCGGCATGGAAATCCAGCCCAAATACATGACACAGGAAGAAATCGACCAGACCCGCAAGGCTATAGCCGAATATAAGGATATACGCCATATCGTGCAGTTTGGCGACATTTACCGCCTGTTGTCACCCTATGACAAAAAGGGTGCCGCTTCAATGATGTATGTTACTCCGGAGAAGAACGAGGCTGTGTATTACTGGTGGAAGACAGAGACCTTCTGCAATCAGCAGCTTCCGAGAGTGCCGATGGCGGGACTCAAGGCTGACTCACGTTATCGCGTGCATGAGCTGAACCGTATCGACAACGAGCCTTTGCCTTACGAAGGCAAGGAGTTTACCGGCTCTTTCCTGATGTCAAACGGTCTTGAGATGCCTCTTGAACATAACGTGGACTATGACAAGCGTAACGATTATTCAAGCAGGGTGCTTTATCTTGAGGAGGTGAAGTAAGCTATCCCTGATGTTAAAATTTGATTAAGGCGATGCCTCGTGCATCGCCTTTTCTTGTTTTTTATATTATCTTTGGGCGATTTTTTTACTCAAGTGTATTAACAGGATTCCATATGAGACATATATTTCTTGCCGCAGTAGCGGTCGCGTCGATAGCTGGTATTTCAGCTAAGGAGGTAGAGATAAAACTGTATCAGACTTCTGACGTACATGGCAGTTATTTCCCCTATGATTTTATTACAGGAAAGCCATTGCCGGGCAGTCTTGCACGGGTGGCTACCGTGGTAAACGGGGCACGTGAAAAATATGGCGACAACGTGTTGCTTTTTGACAACGGGGATATATTGCAAGGTCAGCCTACGGTGTATTATTATAACTATATGGACACTGTGTCGCCTCATATCACCTCGGAGATAATGAATTATATGAAATATGATGCCGGCAATGTAGGCAATCACGATGTCGAGACCGGCAGGGCTACCCTTGACCGCTGGGCGATGCAGTGTGAGATGCCTGTGCTTGGTGCCAATATAATCGATGTCGCTACGGGTGAACCTCATTTCAAGCCTTACGAGGTGTTTGAGCGTGACGGAGTGAAGATAGCGTTGCTGGGTCTTATCACTCCTGCTATACCGGCATGGCTTCCGGAGACGCTTTGGAAGGGGTTGGGATTTGAAGACATGGAGGAATCGGCGCGCCGGTGGATTCCCGAGATAAAAGAGAAGGAAAATCCCGATGTGATAGTAGGCATATTCCATGCCGGTCAGGATGGTAATGTGCTTATCAATTATAAAGAAAACGCGTCGCTTGAAGTCGCAAGAAATGTCCCGGGCTTTGACGTGGTGCTTATCGGGCATGACCATCGCCGCGACATGAAGAGTGTCGTGAATGTCGATGGCGACACCGTGTTGGTGATGAATCCGGCAAACAATGCCGAGTATCTTACCGACATCACCATGAAATTTGATGTAGATGATGCCGGAAACGTGACCGACAAGAAAATAAGCGGAGAATTGCTTGACCTGTCGGGTTATGTTGCCGATGCCGGTTATATGGAACATTTTGCTCCGCAGATTGAGACGATATACAATTATGTAAGCGAGCCTCTCGGGGTATTTACCGACACGATAACCACCCGCGACTCTTACTTCGGTCCATCGGAGTTTGTCGACCTTATCCATGAGCTTCAGCTCGCGCTGACAGGTGCCGATGTGTCATTTGTCGCTCCGTTGTCTTATGACGCGATGATTCCTGCCGGGGAGATAAAGGTCGCTGACATGTTCAGTCTCTACAAATATGAAAACATGCTGTATGTCATGGAGCTTACCGGAAAAGAAATCAAGGGGTGTCTTGAGGAGTCATATGGAAAGTGGGTCAACACGATGACTTCGCCCGATGACCATATACTGCTGCTGAAAGCCCAGAAGACCGAGGGCGAGGCAGGCAGGTCGACACTGCTTAACCGCAGTTATAACTTTGATTCTGCCGCAGGCATCATATATGAGGTCGATGTCACGAGGCCTAAAGGCGATAAGGTCACTATAATCTCGATGGCCGACGGCTCGGAATTTAATCCTGACAAGAAATATCGCGTGGCGCTCAACAGCTATCGCGGAAACGGCGGGGGAGAACTGTTGACCGATGGCGGCGGGATAGCTCATGAAGAGCTTCCGAAGCGCATAGTCTATTCGACTGACCGCGATATGAGATATTATCTCCTGAAGTATATAAAGGAAAAAGGCGTAGTGAGCCCGCGTAAGCTAAATCAGTGGCGGTTTGTCCCTGAAGAGTATGTGTCGCCGGCTGTCAAGCGTGATTATAAGATACTTTTCCCGGCTGACTGATACTGCCCGGCCTCCTGCTGCGGGATGATGAACAATTGAGCGTTTTCGGTTGTCATAATACTGATAACTTGAAAATATTTAAATTGTTTATCATGTTGCACGTTTCAACTATCGCATCTGCCACGTCGGCGCAGTCGCAGGCCGATATTGCTTTGTCGGCTATTGACCAGACGAAAGACAGTTCCTATGCTGTCGCTTCATTCCTGTTGAGGGTGGTCGACAGTATATTGAAGCCGCTCGGGCTTGCCGGCAATGACACAGTGGAGACTATCGTCTATGCCGCTGTCGTGTTCATCGTTGCCATAGCCGTAGGATATGTGGCGAAGTGGATTATCCTCGGGGTTATGCGTCGCTTCGGTGAGCGTGTCGCCGGTGACCTGTATGGGTTTCTGAGAGATGAAAATTTCTTTGACAAGCTTTGCCGCATGATTCCGGCTCTTGTATTTTTGATTCTAATTCAGTTTACGCTTGTCACAACAAAAGATGTACTTGCCGGATGGCTCACTAAGCTGACATTGCTTTATGTGATATATGTGACGGGACTTGCCCTGGTGGCTCTTGTCGGCGGGGTGTGGCGGCATGTCGATTCGCGCAAAAATAAGAAGCGCCTGCCGTTGAACGGGCTTGTGCAGCTAATGAAAGGCGTGATATGGATAATCGCCCTGATAGTCGGGGTCGCCGTGCTTGCCGACAAGTCGCCGGGTACTTTGCTCGCCGGACTTGGCGCATTTGCCGCTGTGCTGATGTTGATATTCAAAGACAGCATACTTGGTGTCGTGGCGGGTGTGCAGTTGTCGGAAAACGACAGCCTGCATGTAGGTGACTGGATAAAGATAAACGGCACTGATGCCAACGGCACCGTGCAGGAGGTGTCGCTTACTTCGGTAAAAATACTTAACTGGGACAAGACCACGACATGTGTGCCGCCTTACAGTCTTGTAAGCGGTAGCTTTACCAATTTCCGCAGCATGCAGCTGAGCAATACGCGTCGCATACAGCGCAGCTATACAATTGACGCTGACAGTATACAGCCGGCTACTCCCGAGATGCTCGAGCGGGTTAAGAAGCTTCCGTTTATGGAGAAGTATATAAACGAGAAGCTTGCCCAAAAAGCAGCCGGGAAGGTGGAGGATGTCAATAATTCGGCCGGACTCGTCGACGGAACCATTGACACAAATCTCGGATTGTTCCGCGCCTACATGAAGATGTGGCTTGACGCATCACCCTATATATCACATACGAGCGACTGCTTTGTCTCGACACTTCCGCAGACTGATTCCGGAGTGCCGTTTCAGGTATATTGCTTTACCGCAACATCTTCATGGTTTCCGTATGAGGCAATCATGGACACCATATTTGAGCATCTGTCAACAATGCTTACTTCATTTGGTCTTGTGGCATACCAGAATCCTTCGGGACGTGACACAATACTTGAAGGCTACATCGCCGGCAGAGGTCCGGAGAATCTGTTTGGCGTGCCTCAGCCATTTTTCATCGATAAGCCTGAGGCATCAGCGCCTGCGGTGGGCAGTGCCGGTTAATGTGACACTGCCGTAAAGCCGCAGTTTGACGGGATGGTGACTGTGCGGTCTTTGCCGACTGTGCGCGTCGCCATCCTGTCGGTCGTCTTGTCATAATATATCTTGGCATTGTCACCGATGAATCCCGGCAGACAGACAGTCACGGGCGTTTCCATCGCGTTGACTCCGGCCACATACCATGTGTCACCGTTGCGACGGGCGATTACCGCGTATTTGCCCGGATAGCCGTCGATATATCGGGTTTCATCCCATGTAGTGGGCACCGCTTTCATAAACTCTATCGCCTCGGCCGGTGCATCGGTGAGGTTGCCGGGGGTGAGCGCGAAATTCTGGACAGGGTTGTGGAATAGGACTGATGTGGCAAGCTGGAAGGCGTCGCCGGTGCGTCGGGTGGTGCCTCCGTCATTGCCCCGGTTGAGGCGTCGGTTCAGGAATGTGCCTCCATACTCCATTATCGCCGCTGTATTCCTGATAAACGGGTGGAGAGTGGCGCTGACCGCTTCGAGGTCGCAGTGGTTTTGTCCGAAAATCAGGTTTTCAGACGCAAGCACAGCCTCGCTTCCAACGAAGTTAGGGTACATGCGTTCCCAGCCGCGTGGAAGTGTACATCCGTGAAACACCACGTCAATGCCATAGTCGGCTGCATCGCTCAGAATATCCTTGTAAAGCCTCATTGTCTCCTGCTTGTCGCCTCCAAAGAAGTCTACTTTTATCGCCTTGATACCGGTTTCGCGCAGCCATTTCATCTCGTTTTTACGGGCAATCGGGCGGTCCATCTTTCCGGTGGGTCCCTGCACGATGTCATTCCAGTGTCCGCTTGAAGAATACCACATTATCAGATTGACCCCTTTCCCGGCGGCATAAGCTGCAAGACGTTCTATCCCATCCCTGCCTATGTTGGTGTCCCACCAGTTGTCGACAAGTACATTTTCATATCCCATCTCGGCGGCAAAGTCAATATAAGTCTTCTGGTCGTCAAAGTTGATGCTTCCGTCCTGCCACACAATCCAGCTCCATGTGCCTCTGCCGGGAGCGGCTTTGCGTGATGTCTCATAGCGCGGCTCAACGAGATTCCAGGGTATTGTCGTCTCTACTATCGGGGCAAGATTGTCGGCGATGGTGATAGTGCGCCAGGGTGTGTTGTGGGGGAGCCCTATGCCCGGTGACGCAGTGCCGTTTCCGTTGTTTTCTTCCTGCATGGGGTAGGCTATCGTGTATAGTCCGTCATGGAAATCGCTCAGATGACTTCCGCAATAATATCCGTCTACGTCAGTCTCGGTCAGTAGGACCCATATCCCGTCGGGAGTGTGAAAAAGAGCCGGGAATGTGAATCCGTGACCATAATCCGATTTGGTGCCGAGCGGAGCTTCGACATGATAAAATTCCTCATAGCTCGGTTTTGTACGTTTCCATCCTATCATAGGGTCGCTCTGTGAGGTCATGAACACCCGTGTGTCGTCGGGGAGCCTGTAGCCTGTGGATTCTTCGTTGACAATCATGGCGCCTGTTTCTCCCTGTCGTGGTATCGCATATCGCAGGGCGACGTCATTGTCACTCACCTGCCACTCGACGGTCATCTCATTACCGTCGACATTCTTCATTGTAACGGCAAGCGCATTGGCGCGGTAGGTGATGTCGCTGTGTTTAATCTTGTCTTGGGTATATCTCTTGTCTACCGAGCTTCGCAACGTGTCGGTGATAGTCATTGATGAAGAGAAGTCAGCCACGTCAGATTTAAATCCGAGCGGAGAAGAGCCAATGACTGTTTTGCCGTCATAAGTGACTGTGTATTGGGGCTTGCCATCGCTGATGTCGGTGGTTACCGCCAGTTTTCCGTCGGGTCCGGTCACGGTCACGGCTGCCTGGACAATTGTCACGGGCGCCGACAATAGGAGGGGTGTTAGTAGTGCCTTTAGCATGGTGATGAAAATATTTTTAGTTAAAATTTGTAATTTAAAGTTGTTGATTGTATCTTTGCGTCAACATTCTTGAGATTAATCGTATTGAGTCTATCTATTATTATAATTGATGAGGATTGTATTGACATTTCCTTATTTACCAAGGTTTCAAGTATAATTTCAATATTGACTCAATCAGCGGCTTATGGCGGGATGTCATGAGCCGCTACTTTTTTACGGGAGCATGTGAATTGAATCGTCGTCGCTGTCGGGAAGTGGATAGCGCTCCTTCTCCTTGTAGCCCATCTCTTTCAGCTTTTGTGCAGGGGCAATCAGATTCTGCCGTCCTGTCATCAGCTTTTTCTCGGCATCGGTGTAAGCCTTGTTGACTGCGTCCATGCGCTCGCGTATAAGCTTAAAATGGGAGTAAAACTCGCCCACACGTTCGATAAGCTGTGTGGCAAGTTCGCTCACCTTTCGCTGTTGCTCCGCCTGCACTTCCTGGATCCAGGCAAGCTCGACTATGCGCAGGGTCGCTACAAGGTTGTATTCGCCGGCAATAAACACTCCGGCGCTCAGTGCTTCGCGCCAAAGCGTAGGGTCGTTGATTATGGCAAGCTGTAGCGCCGACTCGTTTGGGACAAACATTATCATGAAGTTAAGCGACTCGCGAGGAGGGAGTATGTAGCGCTTGTAGTTCTTGTTGGCAAGTTCCCTGACATGAGCGCGTATGCTTTTGATGTGGCGGTCGAGAGCATCTTTTTTCTGCTCTTCCGTCTCAGCCGCCGTATAGTCCAGAAATGCCGCGAGCGACACCTTTGAGTCAATGATAAGCGATTTGCCTTTGTTGTAATTAAGGATTACGTCAGGAATCATGCGCTTGTCGGTATTCTCGTTAAGTACCGGTTTCCCGTTTTTGTCCTTTATGGTAGCCTGCACTTCATAGTGGATGCCTTGTCTCAGTCCCTGGCTCTCCAGAAGTTCGTTGAGTATCGTCTCGCCCCAGTTGCCCTGTATCTTGTTTTCGTGGCGCAGAGCCTTTGCGAGTTTTCCCGCTTCATCACCTATTGAGGCGGTGCGCTTGATTACATCCTCGATTGCCTGGTGAAGCGATGCCGTGTTACGGGTGTTCATCTCCCTTGTGCTTTCCATAGCCTCCTGCATCTCCTTGATTTTTTCTTTCAGGGGCTCGATTATGGCGTTCATCTGCGATGAATTGGTCTTGTTGAGCTCCTCTGCACGCAGTCGCAGCAATTCATCGGTGGCGTTTTTCAATTGTTCGCGAGTGACGCGCAATTGCTCGGCATAGTGACGGTCGCGAGCCTCGTCATCCTTGCGCCGCTGTTCGCCGGTAAGTTCCATCTCACGGCGCAGCATTTTCAGTTGCATTTCTTTTTCCGATATTTCAGAGCGAAGGGTCTCGGCAAGTTTTCCTGATTTTGAAGATGACGCGAGCCAGCCTATAGCGGCTCCGGCTGCTATCCCTATAATTAAAAACAAAATTGTGGACATCCTTATAATATATATAATTACTATGCAAAAGTAATACAAATGCAATATACATTAAAAATATACATTCATTAAATTTATCATGCTTGTATTCTGAATGAAATAATTTACTGCGTAATCGTTATTCTATACGACATTATATTGGATGCGTGTGATTTTAAACTATTTTGATATAAAATCAAACTTTTTTTGTTTATGCGTGTTTAAATTTAAACAAATTTAATTTTATAAAGATGAAAAATTATTTTACGGGACAATTGCTACAACTGCCTTTTGTCTGCTTTTTAATGGTTGTTCTTAGGAAGAACATGTGTTAAGTGAAAATGTCGATAATGATATGCAGCAACTTTATTATAAATTGTCATCTGTCCCTAAATCGTCTTTTCTTGATATGGACAGAGACAATAGTCGATCATCGAATACTCCCGTAATGTTATCAATTAGTGATAAAGATTTACAGTATCTATCTTCTTTGTCGCAAGAAGAAATGCTTGAAGAAATGGAAGAATTTAAAGAACAAATAAATTCATCTAATCAGGAACTGGAATATATTGAAGACACAAATTATGAATATGTTTTAGAACTAGTTGGCGGAGAAAAAGGGATGGAACAATTGCTTAGTTTCACGATGAATTATTTGGATTCTCCTGGTGGATGGGATGACTTGTATAAAAATCTACCGAATGAATTGACTGCGGATCAAGAATTAGCATATGTTGGGATGGCTGTTAGTGTTTACAATGTTACGAGACCAATATATCAATCATTAACAAAAATTGATGGTCCAAATACAAATGATCCAGTTTTAATTGGGGATGACGCATTGATGATTTCAAAAAATAAATCCATTTGTGCGATGAATTTAGGAGTGCGTTTGGCGATTGCTGGTGTTGGTATAACTGCGGAAGCTTTCTTGGATGCCATAGCTGATGGATCCTTGACGGAGTTGGAGGCGTACGCAACCTTCGCTGATTTGATGGGAATATGGTATGACTATGAAGTCTGTAGAGGTCGCTGGCATTAAGTGGTAAGGTTTATAGTATAAATCGACTGGCTATGAAGACGATTGAAAATCCGAGTGGGAGGAAGGTGGGATTGTTGCTGATTCCGGCATTTCTGATGTTGGTGGCTATTCCGATATTGAAATCAATCCCGGTGTGGGTAATTGTGGTCAGCGCGCTTTCTCTTGCGAGCTATCTCGGGGTTCTTACATACTACTGTGTACGTCAGAAATGTTACCGACAGTTAGCGGTAAATTGCATTGTAATTGTGCTGTGGATTGTGATTTTTGTAGTGCAATTCGGGATTCTGCCTCGTTCTGCTTGAAATGGCGTGATGTGACAATATTGTGAATTTTGCATGGGTGTGAATTTATGAAAGTTTTCCAAAATATTTTTCAATGTACTGATTTGTAGCAATTTAAATTTTTAGATATGCTGAAAAGTTTTCCAAAAAGAAAAATTGTTGATAATTTATCGTCTGAAAAATTTGCTTGTTAGGGAGAGTCTGTGTAGATTTGCAATGTAAAATTTTTACTATAACACTATCCTGAAAATGATACAGACAGTAGTTAAGCGCGACGGTCGTGTCGTGGGCTATAACGATGAGAAAATCAAGGCGGCAATCCGCAAGGCAATGCTTCAGACCGAGATGGGGGAGGATGAATCTCTCATACATAAGATCACTGACCGCATAAGCATGTCGGGTAATGACCGGATGACGGTGGAAGAAATCCAGGACCGCGTAGAGCTTGAGCTGATGAAAAGCCCCCGCAAGGAGGTGGCAAAGCGTTATATCGCCTATCGTGACCAGCGAAATATCGCCCGCCGCGCCAAGACACGCGACATGTTTCTTGAGATAATCGAGGCAAAGAGTAATGACATCACCCGCGAGAATGCCAACATGAACACTGATTCTCCCGCGGGCATGATGATGAAGTTTGCCAGCGAGACAACCAAGCCTTTTGTCGACGATTACCTGCTGTCACATGAAGCACGCGAGGCTGTGCGCAACGGCTATCTGCATATACATGACAAGGATTATTACCCGACGAAGAGTCTTACCTGCGTGCAGCATCCGCTTGACAATATTCTTCTCCACGGCTTTACCGCCGGTCACGGGGAGTCGCGCCCTGCAAAGCGCATAGAGACTGCGAGCATCATCGGATGTATCTCTCTCGAGACTGCGCAAAACGAGATGCACGGCGGTCAGGCGATACCTGCTTTTGACTTTTATCTCGCGCCCTTCGTAAGGTCGTCTTATATAGAAGAGGTGAAGCAGATAGAGGCATTTGACGGTCAGGATCACTCATCGCTCTATGAGGCTGAAATCACCGATTACGAAAAGAAGCCTCTTGAGGGGCTTGCCGGAGATGAACGCGTAAAGCAGCATGCCATCAACAAGACTGTAGGCAGGGTACATCAGGCTATGGAAGCGTTTATCCACAACATGAATACGATCCACTCGCGCGGAGGCAATCAGGTGGTGTTCAGCTCGATAAACTACGGTACTGACACTTCAGCCGAAGGAAGATGTATCATCAGGGAGCTTCTTAACTCGACCTACGAGGGAGTGGGCAACGGAGCCACTGCAATATTCCCTATCCAGATATGGAAGAAAAAGCGCGGTGTCAGCTATCTTCCCGAAGACCGCAACTATGATCTTTACAAGCTTGCCTGCAAAGTGACTGCACGCCGTTTCTTCCCTAACTTTGTAAATCTTGACGCGCCATTCAATCATCATGAAAAGTGGGATGCCAATGATCCTAAGCGCTATGAATATGAAGTGGCTACAATGGGATGCCGCACACGCGTCTTTGAAAACCGTTTCGGGGAGAAGACCTCGATAGGCCGCGGAAATCTGAGCTTCTCGACAATAAATATCGTGCGCATGGCGATAGAGTGCATGAACATAATCGATAAGGAAGAGCGCATTCACCGCTTTTTCCAAAAGCTTGACGAGGTGCTTGACATCACCGCCCGTCAGCTCTGTGACCGCTATGACTTCCAGAAGACGGCTCTTGCCAAGCAGTTCCCGCTCCTGATGACACGCCTGTGGAATGGCAGCGAGAACCTGAAACCGGGCGACACGATTGAATCGGTAATAAATCAGGGTACACTCGGTATAGGATTTATCGGTCTTGCAGAGTGTCTCGTGGCTCTTACCGGCAAGCATCATGGCGAGGACGCCGACTCGCAGGCTCTCGGATTGAGAATCGTCTCACACATGCGTAGCCGTGCCAACGAGTATTCAGAGAAATATCAGCATAATTTCTCGGTGCTTGCTACTCCTGCCGAGGGGCTTTCAGGTAAGTTTACCAAAGCTGACCGCAAGACATTCGGCGTGATTCCGGGTATTACCGACAAGGTATATTACACAAACTCCAACCATGTGCCTGTCTACTATCATTGTTCGCCCCGTCACAAGGCGCAGATTGAGGCTCCTTATCATGAACTGACCCGCGGCGGTCATATATTCTATGTGGAGATTGACGGTGACGCCACCCATAATCCGGAGGCGATAAGCGATATCGTTGACCTTATGGACAAGTATGATATAGGATATGGCTCGGTCAACCATAACCGCAACAGGTGTATGCACTGCGGATATGAGGACGCGCAGTCGGAGCTTGACACATGCCCGAAGTGTGGCAGCCATGCGATAGACAAACTTCAGCGCATCACCGGCTATCTTGTCGGCACTACTGACCGATGGAACAGTGCGAAGCTTGCCGAGCTTAATGACCGTATAGTGCATAAGTAAAGCAGGATAATGACACTTAGAGTCCTTGATATAGTGGGCGGAACCTCGGTCGATGGACCGGGGCTCCGCACTTCTGTGTATTTGGCGGGGTGTGTGCATCGCTGCCCGGGATGCCATAATCCGCAGTCGTGGGAAATGTCGGGAGGCAAGGAAATGTCGGTCGACGAGATAATCGCCGTGATTGATGAAAATGACTTCAATGTGACCCTTACTGGCGGCGACCCGATGTGTCAGGCCGAGGGTGTGGCTGAGCTTGCGCGTCGGCTAAAGGAGGCTGGCAGGAATGTGTGGTGTTACACCGGCTATACTTACGAAGAGGTGTGTGGCGATGCTGTCATGTCGTCGGCGCTTCCATATGTAGATGTGCTTGTCGACGGCGAGTTTGAACAGGCTAAGCGTGACACGGGGCTGCGATTCCGGGGCTCGTCCAACCAGCGCCTCGTCGATGTGGCGCGTTCCGCAGCCGGCATGGTGACGCTTTGGGACGATTGATTGCCTGTGATGGCATCAGGCGTTTGTTTGCATTTAAAAAAGTTGTTTTTTTGCTTATAGATTGGTCATGAATTATTAAATGCTTAATTTTGCAGCTTGAAAGCAATTTTGTGCTAAGTGACAATGAAAATCATTAGGACAGTAAGAGAGCTTAAGGACGCGGTCAACGCCCTTAAAGCGGAAGGGAAGTCGGTCGGATTGGTCCCCACGATGGGGGCTCTTCATGACGGACATATCTCCCTTGTAGAACAGGCCCGCAGAGACAATGATGCGGTTGTTGTAAGTGTATTTGTTAACCCGACTCAGTTTAATAATCCGGACGACCTCCGCACTTATCCTCGCACCGAGGACGCCGATTGCCGGCGACTTGAGGCAGCAGGGGTTGACTTCGCGTTTATTCCTTCGGTGGAAGAGATGTATCCGGAGCCTGACACACGTGTGTTTGAGCTTGGAGATGTGGCGGCAGTCATGGAAGGCGCCATGCGTCCGGGACATTTCAACGGTGTGGCTCAAGTCGTGAGCCGTCTTTTTGCGATGGTAAATCCCGACAGGGCTTATTTTGGGGAGAAGGATTTCCAGCAGATTGCAGTCATACGCCGCATGGTCGAGCTGGAGAAGTTTGCGATAGAGATTGTGTCATGTCCGATAAAACGTGAGAGCGACGGGCTGGCTATGAGTTCGCGCAACGTGCGTCTCAGTGCCCGTCAGCGAGAAGTGGCGCCCAATATCTACCGCATTCTGAAGGAGAGTGTCGAGGCAAAAGCTTCGGGACTGTCGCTTGAAGAGACAAAACGCAAGGTAATAGAGGAGATAAACGCCTATCCGGAGATGGAAGTCGAGTATTACGAGATAGTAAACGCCGATGACATGCAGCCTGTAGGAGACTGGAATGACTGCCGTCAGGCTGTCGGATGTATCACGGTGTATCTTGGTGACGTGAGGCTCATTGACAATATCAAATACTAAAATCAAGATTAGAGATGATGCAGGTACAGGTAGTGAAGTCAAAGATTCACAGGGTCACCGTTACGGAGAGCAATCTCGATTATATTGGCAGCATCACGATTGACAGGGACCTGATGGATGCCGCCGACATTCTTCCCGGCGAAAGGGTGTATATCGTTGACAACAACAACGGAGAGCGATTTGACACTTACGCAATATCGGGTGAGCGCGGTTCAGGAATGATATGTCTTAACGGCGCTGCCGCGCGCAAGGTGCAGAAGGGCGACATCGTGATAATAATGAGTTACGCGATTATGCCTTATGACGAGGCTAAGACATTCAAGCCATCCGTGATTTTTCCCGATACCGCCACTAACAAGTTAGTAAAATAGTAATACAATAAGAATAAAACGAGATTTAATCATATGTTTGAAAATCTAAGCGAAAAACTTGAACGCAGTTTTAAGTTACTTAAAGGACAAGGCAGAATTACAGAAATCAATGTTGCAGAGACACTTAAAGAGGTGCGTCGCGCGCTTCTTGACGCCGACGTCAACTATAAAGTGGCAAAGCAGTTTACTGATACGGTAAAAGCCAAGGCTTTAGGACAGAATGTGATTAACGCCCTTAAACCGGGCGAGCTTATGGTTAAGATCGTTCATGATGAACTTACTGCGCTCATGGGTGGCGATACTGCCCCTGTCAACCTGAGCGGAAACCCGACGGTGATACTTATGTCGGGTCTGCAGGGTTCCGGTAAGACAACAATGTCGGGAAAGCTTGCCAAGAAGCTCAAGAGCGAGAAGGCAAAACGCCCGTTGCTCGTTGCCGGCGACGTCTATCGTCCCGCCGCTATCGAGCAGCTGAAGGTGCTTGGAGAGCAGATAGGTGTCCCGGTCTATACAGAAGAGGGCAACAATAATCCCGTCGAGATAGCTGAAAATGCCATCCGCTATGCCAAGACCAACCATTATGACCTCGTGATTGTCGATACTGCAGGACGTCTTGCCGTCGACGAGGCGATGATGAACGAGATTGAGGCAATCAAGAAGGCAATCAAGCCGCAGGAAACCCTTTTTGTGGTCGACTCGATGACCGGTCAGGACGCTGTTAACACAGCCAAGGAGTTCAATGACCGTCTTGACTTTGACGGAGTGGTGCTGACTAAGCTTGACGGTGACACCCGTGGCGGTGCGGCTCTTTCTATACGCACAGTCGTTACAAAGCCGATAAAGTTTGTCGGAACCGGTGAAAAGCTTGACGCACTCGATTATTTCCATCCTTCGCGAATGGCTGACCGTATTCTTGGCATGGGTGACATCGTGTCGCTTGTAGAGAAGGCTCAGCAGCAGTTTGACGAGAAGGAGGCACGCGAGCTTCAGCGCAAGATTGCCAAAAACCAGTTTAACTTCAATGATTTCCTTAACCAGATACAGCAAATCAAGAAGATGGGCAATCTCAAGGAGCTTGCTTCAATGATACCCGGAGTCGGCAAAGCTATAAAGGATCTTGACATCGATGATGATGCATTCAAGGGCATCGAGGCAATCATCCGTTCGATGACCGAGCAGGAGCGTGTCAATCCCGAAATTATCAACGGCAGCCGCCGCCAGCGTATAGCACGCGGTTCAGGAACTACCATCCAGGAGGTCAACCGACTGCTCAAGCAGTTTGAGGACACCCGCAAGATGATGAAGGCTGCTACGGCGATGAAGGCAAATCCGATGAAGATGATGCGCAACATGCGCCGCCGTTAACACGACTGTCAGTTCAGCTTCCGGAAGTTATGGACAAGTATATCACGGTCAATGGCGCTACCGTTCATTATACAGTGAGCGAAGGCGAAGGGAAGCCTCTTGTGCTTATGCACGGCTGGGGGTGTAACACGACTACGCTTGCAAGTATAGAGAAGGTCGCTGTGGAGTCGGGATGCAAGGTCTATAATATAGATTTTCCCGGTCACGGGGCATCACCGGAGCCGTCTGCCGTGTGGGGCGTGGAAGAGTATACCGGGGTGCTTGATGCTGTGATAAAAGAGGAGGGCATTGAGCGCCCTTCGCTGCTCGGCCACTCCTTTGGCGGAAGAGTCGGAATCCTGTATTCGTCGCGTCATGATGACGTGGATAAGCTGATTCTTGTCGACGCCGCCGGCATAAAGCCTTCACGCTCGATGAAGTATTATGTCAAGGTGTACTCCTTCAAGGCTTACAAGCGCCTGCTGTATGCGTTGTTGGGCTCGTCACGTGCTGAGGAAAAGCTCAATGCCTACCGTAAGAAAGCCGGGTCGTCGGACTATGCCAATGCATCGCCACTTATGCGTGCCATCCTTAGCAAGGTGGTGAATGAGGATCTGCGTCATTGTATGCCCGGGATTAAGGCGTCTACCCTGCTTATATGGGGGGAGAATGACACAGCGACGCCTATTTCCGACGCCCGATATATGGAACGGCATATACCCGGCGCGGGGCTTGTATCTTTTCCGGGGTGCGGACACTATAGTTTTCTTGACAATCCTTATCAGTTTGCTGCGGTGTTGCGCAGTTTTCTTACCTCATAAAATTACATTTGAGCTATGCTTACCAATATATTCGTAATATCGCTTATCGCCATCGCGGTCATCAATCTGTTTATGGAGATGAAGCGCGACCTGATGATGCTTCAGCAAAACAGTTACCGCAACGAGCGTTACCGTCGTTGGCTTTCCACTTCGGGCGACACGACCTCGTGGGTGCGCCTTCTCGCTCTCATAGGAGTGGTGGCGATGGGGGTGCGCTCCGTGCCTGTGTGGTTCAAGTGTACTCTTGCGATACTGCCGCTGCTTATCAATATAATAAGCCTGCTGAATGCCCGATACAAGAAGCCGCTTGTGTGGACCAATCGCGCCAAGCGCATTTATATCACCGCCATGCTGCTCTGCTGTGTCATCTCCGTGGCTGCGTGGTTTGTGTGGCGTGACCTGTATGTGGTCGCTTTCGCAGCTGTGGCACTCTATGTGTTGTCCCACGTTGTCATCATGGCTGCTAATATTCTGCTTGCTCCTGTCGAAAAGCATATCAATGCGGGATATTACAATGACGCGGCGCGTATATTGAAGTCCATGAACGGACTTACTGTGATAGGGGTGACCGGCAGTTACGGCAAGACCAGCACCAAGCATTATCTTCACCGCATACTTAGCGAGAAATACAATGTACTAATGACCCCCGGAAGCTATAACACGACAATGGGCGTAATCCGTACGGTCAGGGAGATGATGAAGCCCTACACCGAAGTGTTTATATGCGAGATGGGAGCCAAGAACATAGGCGACATCAAGGAGATATGTGACCTCGTGCATCCTGTAGCCGGTGTTGTTACAGCTGTTGGCGAGCAGCATCTGGAGTCGTTCAAGTCGATTGAAAATGTGCAGCGCACAAAGTTTGAGCTTGTCGACTCGCTGCCTTCCGACGGCATGGCGTTTCTTAACGACGACTTCCCTTATGTGGCATCCCGCGAGGTTACCAATGTCCCCGTGGTGCGCTATGCCATGACTGACAAAGGAAATAACGAATACCGGGTGGAGAATCTGACCTATTCATCTTCAGGCACGGATTTCACGCTCGTGTCGCCGGAAGGGAAGCATGATTTCCACACAAAGCTCGTTGGTGAGTTCAATATCTCCAATCTGATGGGTGCTATAGCCGTGGCCATATATATGGATGTCCCTATAGAGAGCATTCGCAGTGCCGTGGCAAAAATAGAGCAGGTTGAACACCGTCTAAGTGTAAAGCATGTGCCCGGAGGCATAACGATTATTGACGATGCATTCAATTCTAATCCTGACGGGTCGCGGATGGCTCTTGACGTGCTCGCCTCGATGAATGAGGGAAAGCGCATAGTGATCACGCCTGGAATGATTGAGCTTGGCGAAAAGCAGTATGAGTACAATGAGGCGCTTGGCGGCAAGATAGCCGCGTCGGCTGACATAGCCATCGTCGTAGGGCAATATAACAGAGATGCTATATTGTCGGGACTGCGTGATGCCGGGATGGATGAGACCAACGTCTATCCGGTAGATACGTTCAACGATGCACAGGCAGTGCTTGCCAAGGTTTCAGCGCCCGGTGACGCAGTGCTTTATGAGAATGATCTCCCCGATACATTTAAATAAATGACAATTAAAAAAATTCATTATAATGAAGACCAACATAGGAGTTTTTTTTGGTGGCAGGTCGACCGAACATGAGATTTCGGTTATTTCGGCGTCACAGGCTATGCATGCCATCGACCGCGAAAAATATGATGTCACCCCCGTATATATAACCAAGCAAGGCAGATGGTACACAGGCGATGCTCTGTTTGAAGTAGCTAACTACCGCAATATCCCTGAACTTCTGAAGAAGTGTGAAGAGGTATACATGCACCCTGTCTTTGGCGATTATAATCTTTATAAGACAGCCCGCAAGATGTTTGGCGGTCAGAATATCGCCGCTAAGCTTGACGTTGTGATTCCGGTGCTTCACGGTTCAAATGTTGAGGATGGCATATTTGAGGGAGTGCTTGAGACTATCGGTATTCCCTATGCCGGATGTGACGTGCTTGCTTCGGCCAACGGCATGGACAAGATAACCATGAAGATGATACTTCAGGCAAATGACGTGCCAGTGGTGAATTATGTGTGGTTTACCGACAAGCAGTGGGACCGCTCGCGTGACGCCCTTGTGGCACGTGTAGAAGAAAAGCTCGGCTATCCGGTAATCGTGAAGCCGGCAAATCTCGGCTCAAGTGTCGGCATCGGCACTGCTCATGACCGCAAGCAGCTTGAGACACGTATCGACGAGGCGTGCCGTTATTCGTCGCGTCTTATTGTAGAGCATATGATAGGAGAGTTGCAGGAAATCAATTGTTCCGTTCTCGGAGACTGTGACGATTATCAGATGTCGGTGCTTGAAGAGCCTGTGAAGGTAGGCGACATCCTTACCTATGAACAAAAATACATGGGCGGCGGCAAAGGCTCGAAAGGCATGCAGTCGGCTCAGAAGCGCATCCCTGCGGAGTTGCCCGATGACGTTACAAAGCGTATTCAGTTTCTTGCCAGCGAGACTTTCCGTGTGCTTTCATGTCACGGGGTGAGCCGAGTGGATGTCATGATTGACAAGGCTGACGGCAATATCTATGTCAACGAGATTAACACTATTCCCGGCTCGCTGTCATTCTATCTTTGGGAAGCTACCGGCATCCCCTTTGACAAGCTCATGGATAAGCTTGTTGCGCTTGCCCTCAAGCGCAAGCGCGAGCAGGAGATGAAGACAGTCAGCTATGACCAGAATATATTCAATCTCGGAGGAGGAGTGAAGGGAGCCAAAGGAGTAAAGGCAAAATAGGCGTGATGATGAAAAAGGCTGTTATTACCGGCGTGACCGGGCAGGATGGCTCGTTTCTTGCGGAGTTGCTGCTTGAAAAAGGATATGACGTACACGGGACAATACGCAGGTCATCGGTCGATTTCCGCGAACGCATCGCCCACCTTGAGGGTCATGCCAACTTCCACCTTCATTATGCCGACCTGGGCGACTCGATGAGCATACTTCAGGTGATAGGGAAGGTGCGTCCCGACGAGATATATAATCTTGCCGCGCAGAGCCATGTGCAGGTGTCGTTTGACACACCGGAGTATACAGCCAATGTCGATGCTACCGGAGTGTTGCGCATCCTTGAGGCTGTGCGCCAATGCGGGCTTGCCGATACATGCCGCATCTATCAGGCGTCAACATCGGAATTGTATGGAAAGGTCGAGGAGGTTCCCCAGAACGAGAATACCCCGTTTCATCCCTACAGCCCTTATGCCGTAGCGAAGCTTTATGGATTCTGGATAGTCAAGGAATATCGCGAGGCATATGGCATGTATTGCTGTTCGGGTATACTTTTCAATCATGAGTCGGAGCGTCGCGGAGAGACATTTGTCACCCGAAAGATTACACTTGCTGCGGCGCGTATAGCACAGGGCAAGCAGGAGAAACTTTATCTCGGCAATCTGTCGTCGCTCCGTGACTGGGGCTATGCCAGGGATTATGTCGAGTGCATGTGGCTAATCTTGCAGCAGCCCGAGCCTGAGGATTATGTGATAGCAACCGGAGTGCAGCACTCGGTGAGAGAGTTTTGTCTACACGCTTTCCGCCGCGCCGGAATCGAGTTGCGCTTCGAAGGAGAGGGGGAAAATGAAAAGGGCATAGATGTCAAGACCGGAAAGGTGTTGATTGAGGTATCGCCTGATTTTTATCGTCCTACCGATGTCGTAAACCTGTGGGGCGACCCGACTAAGGCTAAAGAAAAACTCGGATGGGACCCGTCAAAGAGAACCTCGTTTGAGCAGCTCGTAAATATCATGGTCGATGCCGACATGGAAAAGGTTGCTATCGAGAGGGCTGGGGAAGGCGTAAGAACCAATCTTGCCGAGTATCTGGAAAAAGGAATTGTGAAATAAATGGAGAAAACTTCAAAGATATATGTGGCAGGTCACCGCGGCATGGTGGGCTCGGCTATAGTCAGGGAGCTTCAGTGTCAGGGCTATACCAATATCATAACGCGCACTCACAAGGAACTTGACCTCATCAACCAGCAGGCGGTCAATGACTTCTTTGCCGAAGAAAAGCCTGAGTATGTATTTTTGGCAGCGGCAAAGGTGGGCGGTATAATCGCTAATTCATCGGCTCTCGCCGACTTCATGTATGACAACATGATGCTGGAGATGAATGTCATAAACGCGGCGTGGCGCAACGGCTGCCGGAAGCTTGAGTTTCTCGGGTCATCGTGTATATATCCGCGCATGGCCCCGCAGCCTATGCCTGAAAGTTGCCTGCTGACTTCAGAGCTGGAGAAGACCAATGAGGCATACGCGCTTGCCAAGATTTCAGGTCTTAAATACTGCGAGTATCTTAACCGTCAGTATGGCACTGACTACATCTCTGTCATGCCGACCAATCTTTACGGGCCAAATGACAACTATCATCCGGAGCATTCCCATGTGCTTCCCGCGCTGATACGCCGCTTTCACGAGGCGAAGGAGGCGGGAGCAGAGTCGGTGACATGCTGGGGCGACGGAAGTCCACTGAGGGAGTTCCTTTATGTCGATGACCTTGCCAACCTTTGTGTGTTTCTGATGAACAATTACAGCGGTAACGAGACGGTCAATGCCGGAACAGGAAAGGAATTGACAATTAAGGAACTTACCGAACTTGTTGCCTCCACTGTAGGTTACGAGGGGAAAATACTTTGGGACACGACCCGCCCTAACGGCACACCCCGCAAGCTTCTTGATGTAAGCAAAGCCACTCGGCTCGGATGGACCTACAAGACTGAATTGCGCGACGGCATACGCCTTGCTTACGAAGACTTCCTTCATAACTCTGTGCGAGCCGAGCGCTGAACATGATAACCGCTTTCATTGAATCATGATTATAAACGCCAATAATATAATGCTGATTGTCGCCGTACTGCTTGCCATAAGTGTGGTAGTCGGCAAGGCGGGCAATCGTTTCGGTATGCCTGCTCTTTTGTTGTTCCTTGGAGTAGGCATGATTGCCGGCGTGGATGGCTTCGGAATCCATTTCGATTCTGCTGAGGCTGTACAGTTTATAGGCATGATTTCATTAAGCATTATATTGTTTTCCGGCGGAGTAGATACAAAATTTTCCGATATAAAGCCGATACTTGGTCCCGGGCTTGTGCTTGCGACGGTAGGAGTCTTGCTCACCACTGCCATGACCGGCTCGTTCATATATTATCTTTTCCGCTGGCTGAGCCCTGAGTTTGCGTTTGGCTGGAAGGAGTCGATGTTGCTTGCCGCAGTCATGTCGTCGACCGATTCTGCATCAGTCTTTTCTATTCTCAACAGTTCGCGCGTGGGATTGCGTGAGAGGCTGAAACCTACACTTGAACTGGAGAGTGGAAGTAACGACCCTATGGCATATCTGCTTGTTATCATCCTGATTTCGATGATTGAAAACAAGGGAGCCTCCGGTGGCTACACATTGCTGTCCAACCCTGTGGTCATGCTTTTAGGACAGTTGTCTATAGGCGTTATCTGCGGATTGATGTGTGGCTATCTCTCGGTGTGGGTAATCAACAAGCTCCGTATTGCCAATGAGTTCATGTATCCGGTAATGATGATTGCCTGCGTCTTTTTTACATTTTCCATCACCGAGATTGTCGGCGGCAACAGTTATCTTGCCGTCTATCTCGCCGGACTTGTAGTGGGAAACATGAAGCTTGCGCTGAAAAAGACTATAACCACCTTCTTCGGCGGATTCACTTGGCTTGTACAGATTATAATGTTTCTCTCGCTTGGGCTCCTGGTGAATCCTCATGAGCTGATGAATGCCGGCATTCTCGTGCCGGGCATGTTGCTTGGCGTCTTCATGATTGCAATTGGACGTCCCGCTGCGGTAATGTTGTGTCTTATGCCATTCAAGCGCTTTTCTTTAAAGGCGCGTCTTTATGTGTCGTGGGTGGGATTACGTGGCGCAGTCCCCATAATCTTTGCGACGTATGCCCTGATGTCGCCTGATGTGCTTCATGCGAGATTCATGTTTAACATGGTGTTTTTCATTACGATCATGTCGCTTCTCATACAAGGGACTACGGTCACGCGCATGGCTAAATGGCTTGGTCTTGAGGAGCCGGTGAAGGAAAGGGAGTTTAACCTTGACCTGCCCGATGAAATTACGGCGGCAATGGTAGAGACCGAAGTCAAGCCTGAGCTGCTTGTGGATGGTGACCGCCTGCGTGACATAATTCTGCCTCCCGCAACACTTGTGATAATGGTTAAGCGTGGTGAAAGGTATCTTGTGCCTACAGGCAACACGCGTCTTTATCTTGGCGACACCCTCTTGCTGATTGCTGAAAAGGAGGCTCATCTTACTGAGCTTGTCGCCACACGCCGTTGATATGTGAACCATCGGTAACGCTATATTGTCTTGAATAATGTAAAAGCAAGACGATATAATGGAAAAGAATCACAGGTTAATCATAATCGGCAATCTGCTTGCCCTGTCGGCGGCAATATGCTGGGGATTCAACGAGCCGGCAAACAAGTTTCTCATCCCGTCATGGATTTCCGCTCCCGGAGTGGCTGTAGCGCGTATATTTGGGGCGGCATTGCTTGTGTGGCTCGCATCATTGGCGGTGAAAACTGAAAAGATAGCGCGGGGTGACCGGAGGACGCTTATGCTCGCTTCCGTGTTCATGCTTGGATTTGTATATGTATTTTCGCTTGCGTTTAACACTGCGTCGCCTATCGACATAAGCATCATCCTTACGTTTCAGCCTATGCTCGTGGTGCTGATACATGTGCTGTTTATGCATGAGCGTGTCAATCGTCTTGAAATGCTTGGAATGGGTGTGGCGTTTGTCGGTGCCCTTATTGTGATACTTGGCGGAGGGGCGGTGGAGAAAGGGAAGCTTATCGGTGACCTGTTTGCTGTCATATGCGCAGTCAGCTATGCGGCATATCTTGTAATAATAGAAAAGCCTTCGCGCAAGTACAAGCCGGTCACTCTCATGAGATGGATATTCCTGTTTACCGCAATACTCTGCCTGCCTCTGCTCTTCACTGTCCACGGCGTAAGACTTGTCGCGCAGCCGGAACCGGCACCCGTGGCTGTGCTTGGCTTTATAATCGTTTTCCCGACATTTTATTGCTATCTTGTCACGGCGCCGGCAATCAGGTATATCGGTAGCGAACTTGTGTCGCTATATCAATATCTGGTGCCTGTCATCGCCACGGTCGTCTCGCTGTTGATGAAGATTGACACATTTCACTGGTATCAGCCCGTTTCATTTGTCATTATAGTGACGGGGCTGCTTATCGCCAATCATGCCGGAGCCCGAAAGAAACCGGCAGTGCCTGTTGTCAACGCGACGGGCGGCAACAAGCGGCAGTGATAATGCAATAAGGTGTCACCACCCAACTCTACACCCATCTGAACTTTTTTCTTTTACCCGGCTATATATACATCGGTTTAGTTTATCAGGCATATATATAGCCCGAACCAAACCAAACTCAATAAAGCACAAGACGGAGTTGCTGAGGAAAAGAAAAATTATTGTCTAATTGCCTCAATATTGGGTGTTTCATACTCAAACATAGCGGTTTATTAACGGATTTTTCGTAATTTTGCGATGGATAACTTTGCCGATGGCATCGCGAAACGGTCTTCGACCGACATTCGCTAAGTTTCCACTCGCGATTATACAATTGCAGTTGAAATGACAAAGGATGAGCTTGTAGCAAAGCTGCATGACATAGAATGGGAGGATTTTGAAGTCAAGGCTGCAAAATCT
Organism: Barnesiella sp. WM24; assembly: GCF_004570975.1. Lineage (GTDB taxonomy): Bacteria > Bacteroidota > Bacteroidia > Bacteroidales > Muribaculaceae > Muribaculum. Next base: position 184,457 of record NZ_SPPC01000004.1, on the reverse strand, counting down.
GAATTGCCGAAGAATATCTGGGAAAGCGTAAGCGCGTTCTCAAATACCTCCGGCGGATGGATTGTGCTCGGAGTGAAACAATCCGGCAAGACATTCGAGATTCAAGGTGTGGATAACATTGAGAAACTTGAACAGGATTTTCTTGGTACTCTGCGCTCAGAGAAATTCAATCAGAGATTGGCAGTTACCTCTAAGCAATACGACATTGACGGCAAGAAACTTCTTGCGTTCTATGTGCCGGAAGTTGATTTGAAGCCCGTCTATTTCGGCAGTCCCATCAACACATTCATCCGAATGGGTAGCGGAGACCAAAGGGCAACTGAGGGAGAGATACGGGCTATGTTCCGCAACCAATCCTTCGGTAAGAAAACCGAGGAGACAATACCCGACACAAGTATTGATATGCTTAATCTCAATACTCTAAAAAGTTACAGGTATGCACTTAGCCAGACACAGAATCTTGTCAACCTCCGAGAGGTGGATGATGTTGAATTCTGCGAACAGGTCAACATCACCCGAAATGGATTGCTCACGTATGCCGGACTCCTGATGTTCGGTAAAGCACCTTACGTCCTTCGCTATGTGCCGACATTTTGCGTTGACTACATAGAGATTCCGGGCCCGACTATCCAACAGGCAGAAGTGAGATACACCTACCGTATTCCGGAGCAAGACAACATTTGGGAGGCAGTGCAGATTATTCTGCGCCGTTTCCGAACACTTGTTGATGCGCCCATACATATCAAAGACGATGGATTTGCTACGACAGATGAGAGCCAATACAAGGTTCTCCGCGAAGCCCTCGCCAACATGGTAATGCACTGCGATCACTTTGATTCGTTGCGCTCCTGTATCCGCGTATATACCGACCACATCGAGTTTATGAACGGTGGAGCTTTCCCTCTCCCCGTAAAGGATATACTTGGCAAAATATACTCTAAACTCCGCAATCCGACCATTGCCAAACTCTTCCGTTTTGTAGGCATTGCCGAAAACGCCGGATACGGCATGAACAAACTCGCAAGCTGGGAGACCCTGACAGGCACACGCCCCACCATCGAAAGCGACCGCACCATCGCCACCGTCTCCTTCCCCCTTAAATCTGCCATACAGCGAAAGACAGAAGACAATGATGTCCCTGTAAGTGGGAATGATGCTAAAAATGATGCTAAAAATGATGCTAAAAATGATGCTAAAAATGATGCTAAAAATATATCTCAACGTCAGCACAATATCCTCGAATTAATACAGGAGGATCCTACAATTAGTCTTGATTCAATAGCTAAAGCAATCGGGGTGAGTGCTCCGACAATAGATCGTGAGATTGTTAAAATGTCACATCTAATAAAGCGTATTGGTCCAAAGAAAGGCGGCCATTGGGAAATAAAAGACACTTAACCCCATAAGGAGTCATGGGAGTCACGGGAAAATTTTAGATAGATTTTACTTGCAGGATTTTTAAAAATGCAAAAAAAATTGTAACTTTGTGCGCAATAAATTTTTCCATTATATGTCGTTTATTGCAGATAGAGTAAAGATGGATGGACTTACCTTTGATGATGTCCTCCTTATTCCGGCTTATTCGGAAGTGCTACCAAGAAGTGTGGATCTCACCACGCGGTTTTCACGTAACATAACTCTCAATGTGCCCCTTGTGTCGGCGGCTATGGACACCGTCACGGAAGCGCAGCTTGCCATTGCGATTGCCCGCGAAGGCGGTATCGGCGTCATTCACAAGAACATGTCGATAGCAGAGCAGGCGCGTCAGGTTCATGCAGTCAAACGCGCTGAAAACGGTATGATTTATGACCCTGTGACCATTATGCGCGGCAGCACTGTAAAGGATGCGCTCGCGATGATGGAAGAATATCATATCGGTGGTATACCCGTTGTTGATAATGACCGTAAGCTTGTAGGTATCGTAACTAACCGTGACCTGCGCTTTGAGAAAAATCTCAACCGTCTTATCGATGAGGTCATGACTTCAGAAAATCTTGTCACTACAACCCAGTCGACCAATCTTGATGAGGCAGCCGCAATACTTCAGGAACATAAAATCGAGAAGCTTCCTGTCGTGGATGGCGACGGCAGACTTATCGGTCTCGTGACTTACAAAGATATAACCAAGGCTAAAGACAAGCCTAATGCATGTAAGGATGCTCTCGGACGTCTTCGCGTGGCTGCCGGTGTCGGTGTCACCCCTGATGTCATGGATCGTGTCGATGCGCTTGTCGCCGCCGGAGTTGACGCTATCGTCATCGATACTGCCCACGGTCACAGCAAGGGTGTAATCGGTGTGCTTCGTTCGGTTAAGGAGAAGTATCCCGAGATTGATGTCGTAGTTGGCAATATCGCTACCGGAGAGGCTGCGCGTTTCCTTGCGGAAAACGGAGCCGACGGTGTTAAGGTCGGCATCGGTCCGGGTTCAATCTGTACCACCCGTGTGATTGCCGGAGTCGGTGTTCCTCAGCTTTCAGCGGTATATGACGTTGCAAAGGCTCTTGAAGGAACAGGAATACCCTTGATTGCCGACGGAGGTATCCGTTATTCAGGTGACATTGTGAAGGCTCTCGCCGCAGGTGCATATTCGGTTATGCTTGGCGGTATGCTCGCAGGAGTAGAGGAGTCACCCGGTGACACTATCATCTTTAACGGAAGAAAGTACAAGGCTTACCGAGGCATGGGCTCGCTTGAGGCTATGGAGAAGGGCTCAAAGGACCGCTATTTCCAGGCCGGAGAGACTGACACCCGTAAGCTTGTCCCCGAAGGTATCGCGGCACGCGTGCCATTCAAGGGCTCTCTTTATGAGGTCGTTTACCAGATGCTTGGCGGATTGAGGTCGGGTATGGGCTACTGCGGAGCTGAAAATATCGACAAACTGCACAATGCGAAGTTCACTCGCATCACCAACGCCGGAGTTGCGGAAAGCCATCCTCATGATGTCGCAATAACGAGCGAGGCGCCCAATTACAGCGCGTCTCACCAGTAAAATTGAAGGGAATTCATCAGAATATGTTCGCAAAGATATAATACAGGGCATTGTCCCCGCGTTATATCTTTGCTTTTTATACTAATACACATATAAATCAATCACATGATGACAATGCGAAAAGGGATTGCGGTAGTTGCGCTTGGAGTGCTTGCCCTTGCGCCCGCGACAGCAAAGGATAATGACCCGACAGTGATGACGGTCGCCGGCAAAAAAGTGCCTTTGAGTGAGTTTGAATATCTTTATAATAAAAATAACGGTCAGCAGATGACCCCGATGAGTGTAGGGGACTATGCCGAGCTGTTTAAGATATATAAGCTTAAAGTTGCTGCCGCCGAGGCTGCGGGAATTGACACTACCGCTGCTTTCAAGGCAGAATTTACGAAATACAGAAATGAACTTGCCGAGCCGTATCTATATGACAAGGATGAGGAAGAGCGCCTTATAAACGAAGCGTATTCCCACATGTCAAAAGAGGTAAAGGTAAGCCATGTGATGATTGACAAGGGGAGGTCGCCGTCAGAGGCGGAGGCACGTCGTGCCACTCTTGACAGTCTTCGCTCTGTAATATTGGCTGGCGGTGATTTTGCCGACGTAGCGCGTCGCTATTCCATCGACCGCTCCGCGCGCTCCAATGGCGGCGAGCTTGGCTGGATTATGGCGGGAAGGTATCCTTACGCATTTGAAAATGCCGCTTATGAGACTCCGGTAGGTGAAATCTCGGAGGTGATTGAAAGTCCGTTCGGTTACCATATCGTGCGTGTCGAAGGTGAGCGTCCGTCACGTGGGGAGGTTCTCGCGCGTCATATCCTGAAGCTTACCCGTGGAAAGGATGAAGCCGGCTCTCAACTTGCAAAGGCGCAGATTGACTCGATCTATGAACTGATAGTGGCAGGAGCTGATTTTGCCGAGGTCGCGGCTCGTGACAGCGAAGACCCCGGGTCGGCAAAAGAGGGCGGAATGTTGCCTTGGTTTGGTGCCGGAATGATGGTACCGGAATTTGAAAACGTGGCTTTCTCACTTGAAAACGGAGGCATCTCCAAGCCGTTTGCCACATCTTATGGCTACCATATCATAAACCGTATTGACTCGCGCGATGTGCCCTCGCTTGACGAGGCGCGTGAAAAAATCACGGCAATGATGAAGCGTGACGGCAGAGACCGTCTTCCCCGTAAAAAGCGTCTTGAGCAGCTTGGCAAGGAATTTGGCGCAAAGGTGTATGATGACAATGTTGCCTCGCTCATGGCTGCGATAAAGGATCATGGCTCACTTGACTCGTCGATTGTCGCTACGTTCAACGCCTATCCGGTTGTGCTTGGAGAGGTCAACGGCAATGTATTCAGCACAGTAAACCTGCTGGCAAAGCCTATGCCTAAGCCTGCTATGGGTGTCGCCGAGGCGGAGACCTACATCAAAGCTATGATAGCTGCCATTACTGATGAAATGGTAATAGACACTGAAATTGCACGCATAGCTGAAAAAGATACCGATTTCCGTAATCTTCTCAATGAATATCATGATGGCATGCTGTTGTTTGAGATTTCAAATGATGAAGTATGGAACCGCGCATCGGCCGATAAGGAAGGTCAGGAGCGCTATTTTGAGTCTCATCGTGACAAGTATGCCTGGGATGCCCCCAAATATAAAGGCTACATCGTGTATAGCGTAAACGATTCGGTAGCGGCGCTGGTCAATGATTTTCTTAAAACAAATCCTGCCGTTGACTCATTGTCGTCACAGTTGAGGGAGCGTTTCAAGCACATGGCGCGCGCTGAGCGTGTGCTCGCCGGCAAGGGCGACAATAAGATGGTTGACTGGCTTGTGTTCAATGCCCCGGAACCTGAGATGCGCGGAGTGTGGAAGCGTGCGGAGGTTTATGGCGGAGAGATGATTGATGCCCCGCGTGAGGCTGCTGATGTGAGGGGCGCTGTCATTGCCGACTATCAGGCTGAGCTCGAAAAGCAGTGGGTCGACGGACTGAAATCAAAATATCCTGTAAAAGTTAATAAAAAAGCATTAAAAAAACTGCAATAGCCGAAAATTTAGTAATTTTGATGTCGATTGACAATCGGCATAATATATGACATATCTGAAGCCAGCCGCTATAATGATTATTGCCGCCTGCCTCGCTTCTTGCGGGGGAGGCGGTGACTCTGCTGTCAACCGTGACGATGTTGTGGCGAGGGTCGGCAAGACTGTGCTTACACTTCCCGAACTGAAAGAGAAAGTGCCTTACGGTCTTAGTTCCGCCGACAGTCTGAGATTTGTCAATGCCTACGTGCGTCAATGGATTGACTCGCGTATAATCGGTGAGGTGGCGGCACGAAATATTCCCGACCTCTCCGAGATAGAGGAGAAGGTCAGCGATTACCGTAATGAGCTTGTGATGATGGAGTATAGGCGGCTTATGTATGAGCAGAATATGCCCGAAGAGCTTTCTGCCGACAGTCTGCAGGCATATTATGACCGTCACAAGGATGAGTTCAGACTTGATGCTCCGCTTATAAAAGGCATCTATGTGAAGTTGCCTGACAATGCGGAGCGTATCGCCGATGTCAGGAAATGGGTAAAGTCGGGAAGCGAGGATGACCTCGATAATCTTGAAAAATACCATTTTGACAATTCCAAGGTCATGGAGTATGACTACTTTGCCGATGACTGGGTGGACTGGAACAGGATAGCCGGGCGCATGCCTCTTGATTTTGACGCTTCGCCGGAAATGTTGTCGGGATGGAATAAAGTCATGGAGATGTCGCGCAATGGCTATGTCTATATGCTTAAGGTCATCCGGGTGTTGCCAAAGGGCGAGCCCGCCCCCTTTGAATCGGTGAAAGATAATATACGCGAATATATCGCCGGGAGCATGCGCCTTGAATATGACCGCCGTCTGCGGCAGCGACTCTATGAGGAAGGGCTTAAAAACGGAGATGTAGAGCTTAATATGGAGCTTGGCGTTGCCGGTTCGTCAATGATTACTGAATAAATAAAAAACAGAATATAAACGTGAGACTTACCAGAACTATTACATTATGTGCGTTAGGCGCTGCGGCGGTAGTTACCGTCGCTCAGAACAATATAGCTGAAGAAGTGGCGTGGTGGATCGGTGATGAGCCTATCTACAAGTCGGAGGTAGAGGAGGTGTATCAGACGATGCTATACGAGCGTGCCGACATCAACGGCGACCCTTATTGTGTCATCCCCGAGAAGCTTGCCGTGGAGAAGCTGTTTCTCCATCAGGCTGAACTGGACTCTGTGGAGGTGCAGGACGGAATGGTCGCAATGGAGGTTGACCGCCGAATCAACATGATGATTGCCAACCTCGGCACTCAGGAAAAGCTTGAGGAGTTTTATCGTCGTCCGTTGCCCGAAATAAGGGAGACGATGATGGATGCAATGCGTAACAATTATAAAGTGTCGCAGGTGCAGAAGTCGCTTACCGATCATCTGAAAGTGACTCCTTCTGATGTAAGAAAGTATTTTTCATCGTTGCCTGCCGACTCAATCCCGTTTGTACCGCTTCAGGTGGAGACTCAGATTATGACGCTTAATCCGGTCATCCCTCGTGAGGAGATAGATGAGGTCAAGTCACGATTGCGCGACTTTGCCGACCGTATTAACAAAGGTGAGTCAGATTTCTCCACTCTTGCCATCCTCTATTCGGAAGACGGCAGTTCTATACGCGGAGGTGAACTTGGATTTATGGGAAAGGGACAGCTTGTGCCTGAGTATGCAGCCGTGGCGTTCAACCTCAACGACCCGAAGAAGGTGTCGAAAATCGTGGAGACAGAATATGGATTCCATATCATACAGCTTATCGAGAAGCGTGGTGACCGTATCAATACCCGTCACATCCTGCTTCGTCCGAAGGTGAGTGACAAGGACCTCACCGAGGCTGTACATCGTCTTGACACAGTGAGAGCTGAAATTCTTGCAGAAAAGTTTACCTTTGAGGAAGCCATACCATATGTTTCGCAGGACAAGGATACGCGAAATAACCGAGGTGTAATGGTAAATGACAATACCGGTACTACCCGCTTTGAGATGTCGCAGCTTCCTCAGGAGGTGAGCCGCGAGGTGAGCAAGTTGCAGGTGGGCGAGCTTTCAAAGCCTTTCATCATGAAAGACCCCAAGCGTAACCGCGACATAGTGGCGATAGTGAAGCTTACCAACCGCATTGAGGGACACCGCGCTAATCTCAGCGATGACTACCAGATGATTAAAGGCATGTATGAAGAGGCTCAGAAAGCGAAAATCATAGCTGACTGGACTGAAAAGAAGATTAAAGATACTTATGTCCGCATCGAGGACGGATGGCGAAACTGCGACTTTACTCATGACGGATGGATAAAAACATCGGCAAGTGAAAAGTAACGGAAATAAAAATATATCATCATTGAGGCACGGGAGAATCTATGTTCTCCTGTGCCTTTTGGGTGTTCTTGCGCCTTCATTTCTCTTCGGTGGACCTGTCAAGGAAAAAGTGCAGCTGCCGGTGTCGGCAAAGGCGAAGCGCATACCGGTGAAGCCCACTATCCCTGATGTTGACCGCGACCGTGACAGCCGTGTGTTTCTTGAACGGGCCGACCGTCTTTGGATGGATGAAAAGATAAGCACCGAATTTCAGATGGTGACAGGCAATGTCATGTTTCGCAAAGGCGGCATGTTCATGTATTGTGACAGCGCCAATTTCTATGAGGGGAGCGGCTCGCTGCAGGCCTACGGTAATGTGAGGATGGAGCAGGGCGACACTCTTTTTGTGTATGCCGACGAGCTTGATTACAAGGGCGATACTGAGTTTGCTACATTCTACGGTGACGGAGCTTCTCCCGTGAGGCTGATAAACAAGGATGTCACGTTGTCGACCTACGTGTTTTATTATGACCTTGCCGCCAATCTCGGATATTATGACAACGAGGGTAAGATAACCGATGCGGAAAATCAGCTTACATCGGGCTACGGCGAATATAATCCCGACACAAAAGAGGCTGAGTTCAGAGAGCATGTCGTGCTTCAGGACATAGCCGGAGAAGACTTCAGGATGACCACCGACGTGTTGCGGTACAATACCGACACCCACATCGCCAATATTGTGAGTCCGTCGGTGATTGTTACTGACAGTGCGACTGTGTATTCAAGCAACGGGTGGTTTGATACGGAATCCGAAGTGTCAGAGCTCTATGACCGTTCGCTTGTTGTGACTACGCGTGGCAATACTCTTACCGGTGACACTATTTTCTATGACCATCCTGCCGGTTTCGGTCAGGCATGGGGCGGCATGGTGCTTACCGACTCTATCCGTCAGGCTGCTATCGAAGGAGATTACGGTTTTTATTATGAGGCTAACGACAGCTCCTTTGCTACCGGTCGTGCGCGCATCCTTGAATATAGCCGTCAGGACACCCTGTATCTTCATGGCGACACTGTGCGCAGTTATATTCTTCATGAAGACTCAACTCATGTCATGACTGCTTATCCGCGTGTGCGCTTCTGGCGCATTGACGTGCAGGGACTGTGTGATTCGTTAAGTTTCATGGAGCGTGACTCGATAATGTACATGCACCGTCATCCTATCGTGTGGAATGAGGAGCGCCAGGTATTTGGCAATGTGATTAATGTGCATTTCAATGACTCTACCGCCGACTGGGCAAAACTTCCCGATTTCGGATTTATCGCCGAGCATGTTGACGAGGAGTTTTACAATCAGCTGTCGGGTAAGGAGATGCTCGCGCAGTTTGAGGAGGGCACTTTGAGGCAATTGGATGTCAGCGGAAATGTCGAGGTGATTTCATTGCCTGAAGAAGATGATTCGACTTATAACAAGATTGTAAATTCGGAGAGCAGTTTTTTGCAGGGAATCTTTAAGGACGGCAAGCTTGAGCGCATGATGATGTGGCCTGAGGTCACGGGTACGGTAACTCCGTTGTATCTCGCCAAGAAATCAATATATTACCTGCCGTCGTTCCAGTGGTATGAGGCTCTTCGTCCAAAGGATAAGGACGACATATTCAATGTGCCTCTGGAGATGGAAGCGTTGTTAAACGAGCCCGACCCGTCAGCTCGCCGCCGTCGCACTGATTAAGGTGTCGCTTATCGGTATCCGCGCAGCGGTGGGACAAAGGCGTCGGGTATATGCTCGATGTTGTATCCGTTTTCAGGGGTGCCCGTGATTGCTATTATGTCAAACTGCACTTCATGAGGATATTGGTAATGGATTACAAATGAGTTTGCCGCGCTGCATATGCGGTTGATTTTTTGAGGTGTTATTGCCTCAAGCGGGTCGAAGGCTCCGGTAGAACGTGTCTTTACTTCTACAAATATTATGCGGTTGCCTTTTACTGCGATAATGTCAAGTTCATAAAAGCCCTTACGGGTGTCTTGCTCTATAATAGTATAGCCGCGCGTGATAAGATATTCACGCGCGACTTTTTCACCCCATTGTCCGAGGTCGTTGTGATGTGCCATGTTACGGGTGAGTGATATTATCTCCAGTTGACATTAATATCACCGGAGCTTGACTTCCTGGTGTTCACGCTTATGCCGGTACAATAGATGTCACCTGAGCTGTTGGCGGTTGCCTCTACCTTGACTGCGGCAAGTGATTTCGCTTTTATATCGCCTGAGCTGTTGGACGTGAGACGTGCATTCTCACATTCGCCCGAAAGCTTTATGTCACCCGAACTGTTGGCTGTCGCTTTTACCTCTGTGGCTTTGATGTCATTGATTTTTAAGTCGCCCGAGCTATTTGTCATGGCGTCAAGATTTGAGCAGTTAAGGCTGCTTATTTCAATATCGCCGGAACTCCTTGTCGAGGCCACCATTGACTTGCAGACTATCGCCTTTGCCTTGATGTCGCCGCTGGAGTTAGTGCTGAAAGAGATGTTGCCGGCAGAGGTGATGTTGGTTTTGATATCAATGTCGCCGGAACTTCCCGTAGTGAATGTCCTGACGTCGGGGGCATTGACTGTCACGACTACCTTGACATCGTGTAATTCGATACTCCTTATATTATTTAATTTTTTGTATCCTACTTTAAGCTTGTTTCCATCAGTCTTTACGTCAATATAATCGATGATGTTGTCGGGGGCTGAGATTGTTATGCTTTTTGCTTTTGACTGGTAATACTCTACGTCGACTGAAGAGGTGGTGACAATGCTGTTGAAGTTGCCGGCGGTAACTTCTTTTGTCACGATGTTTTTACTGCCGTACAGCGTCTTGTTGGTGTCTTTCGCACATGCTGCTGTCGCTACAAGCAGCATAGTCGCGAGGACTGGTGTAATTAATGTTTTCATAAGCAATGTTGGTTGTTTTAGTCCATATTAGATGCATGAAGCATCATTAAAGTTGCAATAACGATAAAATATATACCGTGTTTTCGCAAATATACAATTATTTTATGTAAATTTGTTATATATGAGCCATGAACCTGAAATATCTTTAGTCGTGCCCGTGTATAATGTGGCGCAGTATATAGGCGAATGTCTGGAAAGCATACGCCGTCAGGATTTTAGTGATTTTGAGGTGGTGCTGGTCGATGACGGGTCGACCGACGGGAGTGCGGCTATATGTGATTGTGTTGCGGCTTCCGATTCACGTTTCAGGGTTATCCATCAGTCCAACGGAGGCTCGTCGGTGGCGCGCAATACCGGCATTGACGCTTCAACAGGCCGATACATAGCGTTTATGGACAGTGACGATGTAATCCATGAGTCATATATTTCGCGCTTGTACAAGCTTGCCGGTGACAGTGACGCGGATATTGCCATGTTCAGGTTTGCCGAGGGAGAGTCGCCCGATATGAGGAAACTGTCATTTTCCGGCAAGGCTCCCGAGCGGCTTACCGGCGTGGACGCTCTTGAGCGCACTCTTTATCAGAAAGGTCTTGACACCAGTCCATGTTGCAAGCTTTTCCGGAGACATCTGTTTGATTCAGTCCGATTTGCCGAGGGGACACTTTATGAAGATCTTGATTTTGTCACCGCTGTCACTCCTCTTGCCGGGCATGTCATTGTCAGTGAAGATGTGCTGTATTTTTACAGGCATCGAGCCGGCAGTAATATCGGATCATTCTCTTTACGCAGGCTTGATGTGCTTTCGGTCACGGAGTCTATCTGTCGCCGCGTAGTCCCCTATGGAGTGGAAATGCAGCTTGCGGCACGTGACAGGCGGCTTAGCGCTGCGTTCAATATGTTTGTCCTTCTCGCTCGCAATGGCTATGACGGGTCGGCTTACAGCGACCGCTGCTGGGATATAATACGTGAGTTGCGTGGCGGCGAACTGACCAACAGGAAAGTGAGATTTAAAAATAAGTGTGGTGTACTGCTGTCATATTGCGGCAGACGCGCGTTGTCGTTTATATCAAGAATTACGGGATGAGAGTGTTTGATGCGTCATCGGAGAGTGTGTTTGAAAGCCTGTGTGACGACCTTGCCGTAAAGGTGAGGGAAGTAATGGGCGCTCCCGATATAATCATAGGCATACGCACCGGAGGCGAGAGGGTGGCATTATCCCTGGCGCGTCATTTCCCGCAGTCACGTTGCTGCTTTGTCACCGCGAGGCGCCCTTCGACGAAGGGCAAAGAGAAGAGCGGAGTGAGGCGTATACTGCGTTATCTCCCGGTAAGGCTGCTCGACCTGATGAGGATAATGGAGGCGCGGTTTCTGTCACGTCACATTAATCCGCATCGGGAAGTAATAGCTGATATATCGCCGGAAATCATTGGAGCGATAAGTCACGGTGACACATCGGTGCTTATAGTCGATGATGCAGTCGACTCCGGCTATACTCTAAAGGCGGTGACCGGTAAGGTGACCGGTCTTGCCGGCGGCAGAGTGTCGACGGCGGCGATAACCTCGACCACGTGTGAGCCGGTGATTGTGCCTGATTTTGTAGTGTTTAACGATAAAGTATTGGTTCGATTCCCATGGTCGATGGATGCAAGACAATGAAACGTGCAGTGGTGGTTGACCTTGACGGCACATTGCTGAGGGTGAACACATTCCGCGAGTACCTGCTGTTTGCTATGAAGCGGCTGCTTTGTCAGATGCGCCTTTTTGAGGCATCAAGGCTCATATGGGCGGTTACGGCGCGTAAGATGCGCCTGATGACTCACTCTGAGATGAAGCGCAGGGCGTTAAGCTGTTCGGCGCGTTATCTTGACCGCATGGATGTAGAGGCTCTGGTTGATAAACTGCTTATGACAATAAATCATGATGTAGCGAGACTTGTAGAGCAATATCGCGCTGAAGGATGCGTGTTGCTTCTTGCTACCGCTGCACCGGCGCTGTATGCCGTCAGAATTGCCGATTTGTTGCATTTTGATTGTTGCGTGGCAACGCCCGATGTCATTTCCGGAAAGGAATGGCACGAGAATGTGGGGGAGGCAAAACTTGCCGCTGTCGAGGAGTGTCTCAGAGAGAAGAATGTTTCACTTGCCGTGGTCATCACCGATCATTACGATGATTTTCCGCTTGTAAACCGTAACAACGGGTTAAACATACTTGTGAATCCCTCCTCCAAGACACTCGCGCTGCTTGAACCGGCATCTCGCGGGCATATGCGCGTCATCTGCCAAGAACGGTGAGCAGCCTGTCGACAGCCGCTTCCGGATTGTCGGGCGATGCTTCAAGACACTTGATGAAAAATGAGCCCACAATCGCGCCCGACGAGTAGCGGCAAGCCTCACGGAAGGTCGACTGATTGGAGATGCCGAAACCGATAAGTCTTTCATGCTTCAGGTCCAGGCTGTCGATATGGCGGAAATATGAGGTCTGCTCTTCGTTGAAACTATCTTTGGTTCCTGTGGTTGACGCCGATGATACCATGTAGATGAATCCGTCGCAGTTCTCGTCAATAAGTCTTATGCGCTCATCGGAAGTCTCAGGGGTTATCAGCATGATCATCGGCAGGTCATATGTCTCGCAAAGAGCTTTATATTCGCTCATATACTCGGCAAATGGAAGGTCGGGGATTATCAGCCCGTCAATGCCCGCTTCCTTGCATCTTTTAAAGAGGGCGCTGATGCCATACTGCATCATGGGGTTGAGGTAGCCCATCAACACCATAGGAATGTCGGGTTGCTTCCGGCGGTCTTCCTCGACCTGTGATAGAAGCAGTTCAAGCGTCATGCCGTTGCGGAGCGCCACAGAGGAGCTGTTTTGTATCACAGGTCCGTCGGCCATCGGGTCGGAAAAAGGTACTCCCACTTCAATCATATCCACGCCTTTTGAGGCAAGAGAATCAATTATTTCTACAGTTGAGTCGAGAGAAGGAAATCCCGCAGTGAAGTAAATTGAAAGAATATCAGATTTTTTTCTCCCAAAAAGGTTTTGTATCCGGTTCATGTTCATTAAATTTTCTTAGTTGTAATATAAAATTTACAAGCAGGCTGATCTCTTTGTGACCCGGCGCGGTCTCAAACCTGCTGTTTATGTCTATTCCCGCCATTCCGGGACTCATTGCCCCGATTATGTTATCAATGTCATCCGGACCTATCCCGCCACTGAGCAGATAGGGGGTAAGGAGCGGATAGCTGTCAAGCACCTGCCAGTCAAATTTTTTTCCCGTGCCTCCATGATTGCGGCTCTTGGTGTCAAATACAAACATGTCGATTGACTCGTCATAGACAGCAGCATTTTCCAGGTCGCGGCGGTCGCTGATGCCGATAGCCTTGAACACAGTAAAGCCTTCATCTTTAAGACTGCGGCATGTCGCGGGAGTCTCCGAGCCATGAAGTTGCACGATTTTTATTCCATAGCGGCTGCAGGTGTCGGTTATCTCATCGACCGACCGGTCTACAAAGACTCCGACCGGGCGGATAAAGTGGGGCAGCGCCTTGACTGCATCGGGTGAAAGCCCTGTGGCGTCACGCGGTGACCCGCCGTGGAATATGAATCCCATCAGCATCGGGGTGAGCGCCGCGACAGCTGCGATATTGTCAGGCTCACGCATGCCACACACTTTAATCATCATGTCGGCATGGCGTGGCCGGGATGTAACAGGTTTAGATTTCATTGATAAATTCTTTAAGTGCATTTCCGGGATTGTCATGTCTCATAAACCGTTCACCTATAAGAAATCCGTCATAGCCTGCTTCGCGCAGAGATCTAAGCTGGGCAGGTGATGAAATGCCGCTTTCCGCTATCTTTACTATGCCTGCCGGCAGTGATGAAATAAGGTCAAGCGAAGTGGCTGTGTCGGTGTTAAATGATGTGAGGTCGCGGTTGTTTACTCCTAGCATGTCGACATCAGGCGACAGCCGGTCAAGTTCGTCGACAGAGTGAATCTCAAGCAGCACTTCCATGCCGAGGCTGTGGGCAAGCGAAGTAAACCTGACAATCTCGTCAAAAGAAAGCACGGCGGCTATGAGCAGAATCGCCGATGCGCCAAATATCCTGGCTTCATAAATCTGACGCTCGTCTACGATAAAGTCTTTCCTCAGCAGGGGTAGACGCGTAAGCGTGCTTGCGAGCGATAGATCGCTCAGCGCACCGCCGAAATATACTGTGTCGGTCAGCATTGAACAAGCCGCTGCGCCGGCGTCCTCATATGCCGGGACGATTTCATTGACGAGTGCGAGCGGATGGATTTCTCCCTTTGACGGCGACCTGCGCTTGAATTCTGCGATAATGCCGGTGGCGCTCTCTTTTATGGCACGGCTCATTGATACGGGCGGATTCAGAAACATGTGGGGCATCAGCTCCGTAAATCTGTTGCCTCCGCGGGTGTTGAGAGCCGCCACCTCGCGGCGTTTGTTTTCTACGATAAGTCTTAATATGTCGTTCATAAGAATACGCTTTATTGTGGTTGATGGCTTCTTTTCAGCTATTAAGGGTTACAAACCGGTTGAAACATTTAAGTGCGCTGCCGCTCCAGATTGACTCGTCGGCACGTTTTATCGCGTCATCAATCGATAGTGACTGATCGAGAGTGGCAAGGGCAAATGCGGCATTTGCAACCACGCAGTCATGTTGAGCTTTTGTCGCCTCGCCTTTAAGAACATTGTCAAATATCACGGCTGCTTCTTCAGGGGTGTCGCCACCGGAAAGGTCTTCCTCCCTTGCACGGGAAAATCCGAGCGATTCAGGAGTGTACATCTGTTCCTCGTCGCCTTTTGACACCTTGAACGGAGATGTCAGCGACACTTCGTCATAGCCGTCAAGCGAGTGAACTACCGTACACTGAACGCCTTCCTGCTGCGAGATATACTTATACAGTCTCATAAGCTTCAGATTATAGACACCTAAAAGACGGAATCGTGGTAGAGTGGGGTTGACAAGCGGTCCGAGCATATTGAAAAATGTGCGTACACCGAGAGATTTCCGTGCCGCCGCCACGCTTTTCAGTGCCGGGCTGAAAAATGGGGCATGCAGGTAGGCGACGCCACATTCGTCGAGCGACCGGCGCAGGCGGTCGCTGTCGGAGGTGAATTTGACGCCATGCTGTTCAAGCACATTTGACGCCCCTGATATTGAGCTTGCACCGTAATTGCCATGCTTTACCACTTTTTCGCCCGCTCCGGCGACAACGAAACATGATGCCGTGGATATGTTGAACGTGTTTTTGCCGTCACCGCCGGTGCCAACGATGTCGATTGCGTCTGTATCGCCGAGGTCGGGCTGCAACCGGCGTTCAAGCAAGGCGTCGCGAAATCCGCTCAGCTCGTCAAGGGTGATGCTGCGCATGAGATATACGGTCATGAATGCCGACAACTGGGAGTCATTATACTTTCCATCGGCGATATTCAGGAGTATGTCACGCGCTTCATCGCGCGACAGGCTCTTGTGTTCAAACATTTTCTGTAATATATTTTTCATTGCTCTTTACTTGCTTAGCCAGTTAGATAAAATTTTTGTACCCTCGGGAGTCAGCACCGATTCAGGGTGAAACTGCACACCCCTTACATCCAATGTCTTATGTCGTATAGCCATTATTTCCCCGTCGTCGCTTACTGCTGTAACCTCAAGGGTGTCGGGTAGCGAATTGCCGTCCACGACCCATGAATGGTAGCGCCCCACTTTAATGCGCTCGGGCAATCCGCTGAAGATATAGTCATCTCCGATGACGGTGATTTCTGACTGGATGCCGTGGTACACGTCAGCGAGATTGCGCAGTTTCGCCCCGAAACATTCGCCTATAGCTTGTTCGCCGAGGCATATGCCGAGAATTGATTTTGTGTCGGCATATCGTTTAATTAAATCAGGCATTATACCTGCCTCTTCAGGTATGCCGGGCCCCGGGGAAAGGATAATCTTGTCATATCGGTCTATGTCATCGATGGAAATCTCATCGTTGCGATATACTTCCGGAGTGAATCCAAGCTGACGCGCAGCGTGTACGATATTGTAGGTGAAGGAGTCGTAATTGTCAAGTATAAGAAGTCTCATTGTCATAGTGGGGTGTTAGTGTCCGAATGTCTCGGCATATTTTACCGCATTTACCAGCGCACCGAGTTTATTGTTGGTTTCCTGTAATTCTGTCTCCGGGCATGAGCGTGCCACAATCCCCGCGCCGGCCTGCGAGTAAAGCTTGCCGCCACAGCTCAGGAAGCTGCGTATCGTTATCGCCTGGTTAAGGCTGCCGCCAAAGCCGATGAACCCGATACAGCCTCCGTAGGTCATGCGGTTGTGAGGCTCTATTTCGTCGATGAGCTGCATCGCCCTTACTTTAGGCGCACCGCTGAGAGTGCCGGCGGGAAATGTCGCTGCATACAGGCTGTAGATGTCGGCATCGTCGGGAAGTGTGGC
Organism: Barnesiella sp. WM24; assembly: GCF_004570975.1. Taxonomy (GTDB): domain Bacteria; phylum Bacteroidota; class Bacteroidia; order Bacteroidales; family Muribaculaceae; genus Muribaculum. The sequence goes on along the minus strand of NZ_SPPC01000004.1, from coordinate 167,726 downwards.
GCTGACCCTTGACACCATGTGGATGACATGGGAGTAATATTGAATCTGTTTTAAAAACTCTATATCCACAGTGCCTCCGCTACGCGACAGGTCGTTGCGTGCAAGGTCGACAAGCATTATGTGTTCGGCGTTTTCCTTGGCGTCGGCAAGTAGTGCCTGTGCGAGCTCGCGGTCACGTGCATCATCGCCTGTGCGCCTGAAAGTACCGGCTATGGGGTCGATATATGCCCGGTTGCCCTCCACGCGCAGATGGGTTTCAGGCGACGAGCCGAATATCCGGAAACTCCCGAAGTCGAAGTAAAACAGATAAGGCGACGGGTTGACACATCTTAAAGCCCTGTAGACATTGAACTCATCGCCTTCAAATGCCTGGCTGAAACGCCGTGACAGTACAATCTGAAACACGTCGCCCCGCATCGCGTGGCGTATGCCTTCCCTTACCATGTCCATATACCGGCTGTCGGTGATTGTAGATACTGCCTCGCCTGTGGCTTTGAAAGGGTATTGCGCCACATTGTTATTGCGCATGATGCTTACAAGTTCGTCTATGCGCGACTCTTCGCCGGGAGAGAGATGCTCGTAGACAGTCATCTGGTTTTTATAGTGGTTTACGCAGATTACAAACCTGTAAAGCACATATTTCATGTCGGGTATTCCCTCAAAACATTCATCGCGTCGGCTTATATCGACTTTATCAAAATAGCGCACGCAATCATATGCCGTAAAACCAAACAATCCGTTGGCATCATTCCATTTATGACCTGTCGAGTGGAACGACTCGACATACTCTTTAAGGCGTTGTGTCACCTCGCCCCTGCCTGTCACCGGAGTGACGACCGAGGTGCCGTCGGGATATTCGGCGACGGTGGTCCCGTCGATTACCGTGAATGACGCCACCGGGTTTACGCCGATGTAGCTTATGGAGTTTTGGGACGTGTGGTAGTCGGAGCTTTCAAGCAGCGCCGACTCGGGATATAGGTCACGTATTTTCAGATATATGCCTACAGGAGTCTCAAGGTCGGCAGGGATTATGCGTGATATTACACTAAGATTATACGTCATGATTATTCGGGTGGTTAGTTTTCGAGATTATATTGATTGCCGGTCATCAGTGACATGTAGGTGTGCATGTCCTTGTCGCCTCTTCCCGACAGATTAATGACAACTATGTCATCTTTATCAAACTGCTTTTTGTCAAGCACGCCAAGTGCGTGAGCCGATTCCAGTGCCGGTATTATGCCCTCGGTACGGGTCAGTCGGAAAGCGGCTGCGAGAGCCTCGTCGTCGGTCACGGGAATCACTTCGCTTCTTCCCGAAGTGGCAAGAAAGGCGTGCAGGGGTCCTACACCGGGATAGTCCAGACCTGCCGACACGGAATATGGCTCGATAATCTGCCCGTCGGGGGTCTGCATCACCATTGTCTTTGACCCGTGGATAATGCCCTCACTTCCGGCATACATTGTCGCGGCCGTCATGTCAGTGTCGACACCTTTTCCTGCCGCTTCCGCCGCGATAAGCTTTACGGCAGGATTGTCGATGAAATGATAGAACGCGCCGGCGGCGTTGCTGCCACCCCCGATGCAGGCTATCACATAGTCAGGGTCTTCCTTGCCTATGTGCTGAAGAAGCTGCTTCTTGATTTCCTCGCTTATCACTGACTGAAAATAGGCCACCATCTCCGGGTAAGGGTGGGGACCTACGGTGCTCCCGATCACATAAAAACTGTCGGGGTGGCAACACCAGTCGCGTATCGCTTCATTTGTGGCATCTTTCAGGGTCTTGTTGCCGGAGTGTACAGGCTCCACTTTTGCGCCGAGCATCTTCATGCGCTGCACATTGGGCTGCTGGCGTTCAATGTCGGTAGCCCCCATGTAGACTGTGCAGTCAAGATTCATCAGGGCGCATACTGTGGCTGTCGCGACTCCGTGTTGTCCGGCGCCGGTCTCGGCGATAATTCGTGTCTTGCCCATGCGCTTTGCAAGAAGCACCGAGCCGATGGCATTGTTTATCTTGTGGGCGCCGGTGTGGTTGAGGTCTTCGCGTTTAAGATATATGTTGGTGTCATAATGGCTGCTGAGACGGTCGGCGCGATAGAGCGGTGACGGACGTCCCACATAGTCACGCAGAAGGTCACGGTATTCGCGGTTAAATTCATCGTCGGTCGCGTAACGGTAAAACGCCTCTTTGAGCCTGTCGACGCTTCGATACAGGATTTCCGGGATGTAAGCCCCTCCAAACTTTCCGTAATAGCCGGCATCATCTACCGGGAGGATATGATTGAAAACAGTGTTCATAAAATAGTAGTAATAAATAGGTAATAAAAGAAGAAGCCATCGAAATTGACTTTTCGATGGCATGCTATAATAAAATAATAATAAGATAGATTTTTTCTGATTAAGACTATCCATAATAATGACGCCATCGATAATTATTGCCGATGTGCCACCAATAAATTGTATGGATAATTGAGATATTCATGTTGTTGTTTCTTTTCGTTGCAAATATACGTGGTTTTGTTGAAAATACAAATAATTTGCAAGAAAAGTTTTAAAAATATTTATAAAGTCGGTCTTTTGAACAATTATGACGCTGCAAGCGTTAAGATAGTGTAATTTATTTAAATCAAATCTTATGGACAAAAAAAGCATAAAGGGAACACAGACAGAGAAGAATCTTCTGAAATCATTTGCCGGTGAGTCGCAGGCTCGCGGTCGTTATACAATTTTTGCCGAGGTCGCAAAAGAGGAGGGTTACGAGCAGATAGCCGCCATCTTCCTTGAGACTGCCGAGCAGGAGTATGCCCACGCTAAGAGTTTCTTCAGCTTCCTTGACGAAGGAATGCTTGAGATTACCGCTTCTTATCCTGCGGGTCCGGTCGGTGACACCAAGCGCAATCTTCAGGAAGCCGCAGCCGGCGAGCATGAAGAGTGGGCTGACCTATATCTCGATTTTGCCCGCGTGGCACAGGAGGAAGGATTTCCTCGCATTGCATCTCATTTCAAGCTTGTAGCATCGGTAGAGCAAGGTCATGAGGCTCGCTATCTGAAGTTGCTTGAGCGTCTGCAAAGCGAATCCGTGTTCAAGGATGAAGAGGAAGAAGAGTGGCAGTGTCGTTATTGCGGTTATATCCATCGCGGAAAGTCGGCTCCCGGCAAGTGTCCCGTTTGCGGAAAAGAGCAAGGCTATTTCGAGCGCAAGAAAAATAACTATTAATCTGTTTTGTTGGAATATATATATGATTCTGTCCGGGCTGCCGTTGTCGGTAGTCCGGACGACTTTTTTATCATGATTACCATTACAGAGGTAGATGGCAGAAACTTTTAGTGCTATCCTTTTGCTCGGCATATATCCATTGTTTTGGTTCAATATCAATGTATATGTCCTAACCCAAACTTATTTTTGCACAAACTATTGACATAAACCGTAAAAAAAATGTAATTTTGCGGTTGGAAATAGAGCCGAAGAGTTGGCTCATTACATCTGAAAAGGTGTTATTTGAATTATCTTCTTTTAGTAAATTCTCGCAAAATTCGCTAATAGATAGAAAGATAACGAGAATAGCACCTGCATCGGTTGCTTATACTTACCCCTTATCGGGTATCTATATAGCTTCTCGGTGTGGGTTTGCTGTCTATCTTCTATCTAAGGCAATGCGAGAAGCCTACTAAAAGGGATATGCAGAGTACAATCCCACACCTTTTCTTTATCCAAATCTTAACCGCTTTGTAGGGATTGTGAAGCATTAAAACATTGTTTTGCAATGAAACACAAACTTTTACATCTACAGTCACTGGTCGCTGTAGCTCTGTGTGTCATTATGTCAATGGCTTTTACAAGCTGTAGCGATGATGACGATGAACCAGCAGGCGATGAATTAACCTCTATTATTGTGGGGTCATGGGCGCAAGATGGCGACAATGACATTTTAGTTGTCAATGCTAACGGGACTGGAGTCGGTTATGAAAATTTGACCGATTATCAAAACAATCATGAAGGATATAAATTCAACTGGTCTTATAAAGATGGTTGGGTTAATATTACTATCGACTTCTATGGTGAGACTCAAATTGAAAAAATGAGAGTCAAATCAGTCTCACAGAATAAAATCGTATGGCAAAGATACGCTATCCCCTCTGAAGACTATGATCCGTCAGAGGATGAATGGGATGGACACGATGCTTTTGGCTACTATGACCTTTGGACTTGGGAGCGTTATAAATAATTCTTTCAAGAAACATCATCAACAAGGGCTATTCTCCATAAAAGAGAATAGCCCTTGTTTGGTTTCCAACGGTTAACCGCGTTGCTAAGAAATACCTTTATTAAGCTACAGAAATTCCTGACAATGTAAACTCGATGGGCGAGGTGGCGGTTAAATCTGCATGTGGGCGGGCAGGCAGCGTCGGAGGTATTGGCGTGCTGTCGACCAGGGGATATATACAGAGTCGTTGCCGGGAATCAGAGTGACAGGCACTTCGTTGAGGTCAAATCTTGCATATAGCCTGCCGCTTTTAGCGCGAAACAGTATTATCTGTAGGTTGGAAGCCATCGGCACGACATAGAAGTTGCGCCAGTGGGAGTCTACGGTGTCGAAATAGTTGGTCATATAATAGCAGCCGGGTATGTGCATGAGCGACAATAGCGGCATCAGAGTCTCGGCATGACCGAACCGCAGCATTACACGCGTGTCGCTGCGTCGTTCGGCTACCTCGTCGGTGGTGTTTATAAGATTCATAAGAAGGTCGGCGGCGATGTCGGCTGGCACGGTCGATATTGTATTGGCTGTGCGTTCGAGGTATTGCCGGAGGTTATTGCACGACCATAGGCTGTTGTATTCATCGATAGTAAGAAATTTCAATACATCGACATCGTAGCCCATCGCGCTAAGTCCGGCAAGCAGTCCGTATTCGGTTATTGCAAGGTCGCGCATGTGCTCTTCATCAAGAGGGTATCCCTCTCCCAGCACACGCTTTACCGGCGCTACGGGAGCTGTCTCCGCGATATAAGATTTCAGTACATCGTCGTAAGGCTTGTCATTGCGATAGTCGATATAATCCTGGTCTATGTCAAAGGGGCGCATGAGCGGGGAGTTCTGACGTCCGGAGGAGGTGAATATCTCCAGCCGGTTGTTCATCCTTGCAAGCTGATGGGTGAAAGAATACATGCTCATGATGCATCTCGGGGCAAACGATGACAGCGCCGATACTTTTCCGTTGGCAAAGAGGTTGGGGTAGTTGGCAAACATTCTTGCCGCTATACCACGCTGCTCCGCCATGCCGAGTGAATCGAGCGCACCCCACTTTCCGTTGCTGCGGGTTATGACATTTTCAGTTACTGCAAGCAGTTCCCTGCCGAGCGGGGTTATGGTCCCAAGCGAGTCGGCATGTTGGAGAGCCCGTTTCATGGCGAGAGGGCGCGAAGCCGATGACGGGTAACGCGCACCGTGTCTGCCGACATGGTTGATCATGACCGGAGTAAGGGAGTCAGGATAACTTGCCGATTCTTTGGGGGTAGGGTAAGGCATGGCGCTACCCTCACACTGGATTGAATTGTAGGTTGCGGCTGCCGGCGACGCTGCATATAGACAGTGGACCGAAATAATTATTGAAAGAAGTGCTGTTATCCTTTTCATTGTTTGTAAATTTGTAATTTCAAAAATAGTAAAAAAATATGACATTACCTACCGAAGTAGCACATCTTATTGATAATAACGATATTGAAGCGGCAATTGTTGCCATCGGCAAGCTTATGGAGTCGGCTCCGGATGATGCGTCGCTATATTATGAGCGCGGGCGGCTTTATTGGCGCATGGAATGTCGGCGCAAGGCAATCAACGACTACACGACATCGTTGAGCCTTGATCCGTCGTCGCCGGCAAAGGGGGCATTGGCTCAGGCAATGGAGATAATGAACTTTTACGACAAGAACCGGTATAATCCCTAATCAGTGTTCTAACGAATTTTAAGCAAAAGGGTGTAGAGGTTGCTCAACACTGTTAATGTGTTTTAAATATTGATAGATTGTGTGTTACTATATTCATATTTTAAACACAAAGCAACCAAAAAATCATTAATAATTGAGGTTTGATGTTACTTTTTTTGTAGATTTGCAAATGTTTTCAGAGGCGACTCTGTTTTATCAACATTAAGTTTTTTGTGCAATTAGTTTAGGCGAATTATGGAAGAATCTGCAAAGAAAAGAGGCGGACGCCGCCCCGGTGCAGGCCGCAAAAAATCGACCGTAAAGCGTTATGGCTTTAATGCACCGGCGACAGTGCATGCGGTTCTCGAACAGGTTGACAGCATCACTGATTTTATCTGTGAGGCTGTTATAAAGCATGGGCAGGACAAAGGTCTGTGCTGACATAACTACCCAGGAATTTGATGCATGCTTAACCTAATGAAAAGGCTGTCTTATATTTTTATAAGGCAGCTTTTCCTTTTTTATATGTTGATAGAGATACAATATCATGGAATTTTTGTAAATTGCACAATATTACCTGACTTTTTGACAGGAGTCATTTATTAAACTGATGATACAATGAAAGGAATAGTACTCGCCGGAGGTTCCGGCACGCGTTTATATCCGATTACAAAGGGGGTCTCCAAGCAGCTCATCCCGATATATGACAAGCCGATGGTATATTACCCCATCTCGGTGTTGATGCTCGCCGGCATACGTGACATATTGATCATATCGACCCCCGACGATCTTCCCGGCTTCAAGCGCCTTCTCGGCGACGGCAAGTCGCTGGGCGTCAACTTCAGCTATGCTGAACAGCCTCGTCCCGAGGGACTTGCCCAGGCGTTTATAATCGGCGAGGAGTTTATCGGAGATGACGATGTGTGTCTTGTGCTCGGTGACAATATCTTTTACGGTCAGGGATTTACCGGAATGTTGCTCGATGCGGTGAAAGTGACTTCAGAGCGTGATGAGGCGGTGGTGTTTGCCTATAAGGTTCATGACCCGCAGCGTTACGGTGTTGTTGCGTTTGATGAGACGGGCAAGGCGCTGTCGATAGAAGAAAAGCCTGAGTTTCCTGTCTCTGACTATGCTGTCGTGGGGTTGTATTTTTATCCTAACGATGTGGTGAAGGTGGCGAAAGAGATAAAGCCGTCGGCGCGAGGTGAGCTTGAAATCACCTCGGTCAACCTGAACTATCTCGGACGTCAGAAGCTCGCGGTAAAGCGCTTCGGCAGAGGATTTGCATGGCTTGACACCGGCACTACCGACTCGCTGATGGAGGCTTCAAGCTTTATCGAGACTATCGAGAAGCGTCAGGGCTTCAAAGTGGCGGCTCTTGAAGAGATAGCTTTCCGCAAGGGATATATAGATGCGGAGCAGTTGTTGGCGCTCGCGGCGCCGATGGCTAAAAATGAATATGGTGCTTATCTTATACAGCTTGCGGAAAATGGCGTTGAGTAAAGTGCATACAATCGATTTCCCTAAGATCGAGGACCCGAGAGGAAATCTTTCGTTTATACAGGCGCCTGAACAGTTGCCGTTCAAGCTTTGCCGCGCTTACTGGATTTATGATGTGCCGGGTGGCAAAAAGCGGTGGGGGCATGCGTTTCATGCCCAGGAGGAGGTCATTGTAGCCTTGTCGGGGTCATTTGATGTAGTGTTGTCAGATGGTAACGACGAGCGCCGCTATCACCTGTCGCGCTCTTACTACGGGCTTTATGTGCCCCCGATGACATGGCGTTATATCGATAATTTTTCTACCAATTCGCTCGCTTACGTGCTGTCGTCGACGCTTTACGACGAGGCTGACTATATAAGGGATTACGATGAGTTTTGCCGTCTTGTGGCGCAGGGTGACAAATAAAAGACATGACTGATGATTAAATATCCTTTTCTCGACTTGTCAAAAGTGACCCGCCCCTATGCATCGGAACTTAAAGAGGCTTGTTGCCGCGTTATAGACAGCGGCAGATATGTGGGCGGTGATGAGGTGGAATCGTTTGAACGCCTGCTTGCCGATTCATGCGGCGCCGGATATGCCGTCGGGGTTGCAAACGGTCTTGACGCGTTGCGCCTGATACTCAGAGGCTATATCGAGCTTGGCGTCATGAGTCCGGGCGATGAAGTCATCGTCCCGTCCAATACCTATATAGCTACGGTGCTTGCCGTCACCGATATGGGGCTGAAGCCTGTGTTTGTGGAGCCGTCGCTTGCCACAATGAATATTGACGACACTCTGATTGAAGCGGCGGTCACGCCAAAGACACGGGCGATAATGACTGTGCATCTTTACGGGCAGCCTGCCTACTCGACGATTATGGCTGACGTGGCGCAGCGTCACGGGCTGAAACTGATCGAGGACAATGCCCAGGCTATCGGGGCGAGTGTTGACGGAATCAGTACGGGGCATCTCGGCAATGCCGCGGCGTTCAGTTTTTATCCTACAAAAAATATAGGTGCGATCGGTGATGCCGGTGCGGTGACAACCGATGACCGCGAACTTGCCTCGGCTGTAAGGGCACTTGCCAATTATGGCAGTTCGCGACGATACCATAATATATATCAGGGTTATAACAGCCGGCTTGACACTTTGCAGGCGGCGATGCTGAAGGTGCGCCTTGCCCATCTTGACGAGGAGACAGAGGGGCGGCGCGCGATTGCGTCGGTCTACGGAGAGTGCATATCCAATCCCGGAGTCATATTGCCGCGTGAACTGACAGGGCGGCATGTATGGCACCAGTATGTCGTGAGGGTGTCGGACCGCGAGCGTTTCCGTGCCTATATGAATGACTGCGGTGTAGGCACCGACGTGAACTATCCGTTGCCTCCTCACAGGCAACCGTGTTACATGGAGTATTCGGGGCTGTCGCTGCCTATAGCCGACAGGCTCGCGGCAGAGGTGGTGAGCCTGCCTGTGAATCCGGCATGCACTTCGCTTGACGATGCGCGTGAGATTTCAGAAATAGTAAACAATTACGATTATGAGTGATATGAAGGACTCCCGTATATCGGATTGCGGGATAGTGATGCTTGAGACCCATTCCGGCAAGCGGGAAGGAAACCTTACGGTTGTTCAGAATAACGGTGAATTTCCGTTTGAGATAAAGCGCACTTATTATCTTTATGATGTGCCGGGCGGAGAAAGCCGTGGCGGTCATTCCCACAAGGCGCTCCACGAGCTCATCGTGGCGGCGAGCGGAAGTTTCACCGTCACTGTGGATGACGGGACCGAGAAGCACACTTACATGCTCAACCGCCCTGACCGCGGGCTTCATATCGTGCCGGGAATATGGCGCACGCTTGATGACTTTTCCTCCGGTGCAGTGTGTCTTGTTCTTGCCTCCGACAAATACATAGAGGCGGATTATATCCGCCTCTATGAAGATTTTATGAAGTCGAAAGTTTAGAGTCAGCTCTTAGAGCATTTTCAGTGCAGCCTCATAATCGGGCTCTTCTGTGATTTCGCTTACAAGGTCGCGATAGATTACCTTGCCGTTTTCATCGATGATGATGACGGCGCGGGTCAGCAATCCTTTCAACGGACCGTCGACAAGCTCGACGCCATATTCCTTGGTGAACTCCGGAGAGCGGAATGCCGAGGCGGGATATACGTTGTTGATGTTTTCAAGCGTGCAAAAACGTTTTGCCGCGAAGGGGAGGTCCATAGACACACAAAGCACTACGGCATCTTTTTTAGACGCAGCCTTTTCGTTGAACTTCCTTACGCTCATCGCACACACTGCTGTGTCAAGACTCGGAAATATGTTTAACACGATTTTTTTGCCGGGAAAATCAGCCGGATGCAATTCTTTAAGGTCGGCGTCAACGAGGGTGAAGTCGGGAGCTTTTTCCCCTACAGAGGGCAGCACGCCTGCTGTGTGACACGCATCCCCCTTGAAATATACGGTTTCCATAATTATAAATTTATTTTGAGTTAGTCATTTCACGGACGATGCCGCTTTCTGTATAACAACTGACGACAGGTCATTGTTGTAACCGAGTATTACATCTGACACTGTGCCGTCGGGGCGACATATTATCAGAGTGGGGAAGGAAGTGGCGCCGCAATCACGGGCAAGCGGTTTGGCGCTCATCAGCAGATGTTCGCCTACGCGGATAGATGGAATAATGTGCTCGATTTCATCGACATTGTTGCCCGTGAACGCCCATATCACGTCGCTGTTAAACGGCAGCTTGTCTACAGCGTCGCGCACAGCCCCTACTGTTGCTTCGGAAAACGCTGCCTTAGGGTCGAGAAGCGCGATGATCGTTGTTGCTCGGAATCGGTCGCCGAGCATACGCGAATAGCGCTCGCCTGTCGTCGTGGGCAGTGCAAATCCCGGCAATCTTTGACCGGGAAGCTTCTCGATGGCGAAATTGCTTTCGCGGTATCGGTCAAAAATCTCCGGATATAGAGTAAGGAGTTTCTCCTCGCTTATGCTTTCGGTAGAGCCTGACGTCGCAGGCTTATAGGTGTAGGTCGCGTTTATTGACTGCTCGGCGAGTGCGCCGGGATTATTTTCGAGATTTACCATGAGCGGCATTTTTCCGGAGGCGTCGAAGACATACAGGAATTCTTTTAGAATCTGACCTGACATGTCCATCACGCCATCAACCGCAATACATTTTTTCCCGTTTATAACAGTGTCGGGATGCACGGTGCAGGTGTAGTCGGGGTTGTCCTTTATCTCGGCAAGCTGCTCAGCAATAAACTGAGGAAGGAGTTCTGAAAACTGCGCCCTGCGCTGTACTCCCGGCAGTGACGCCGCGCCTGTGCCGCGAGTCTTGAACAGGGTGCTGTCGCGGTCAAAGTGATATTCAAGGAGTCGGTCGCCGCGGAAATTGTAGGCGTGTCCGTCGTAATAAGCCGAGAAGCCTGTCGCATCGCCTGAGGGTGTGGCTACCTTCCAGTCGATAAGATAGTCACATGGAGAGAGGGTGTCGCCGGGTGCTTCCCATGATTGCAGGTGCAACGTGTAGTCAACATCATCCTGCAGTGACATCAGCACCGAGTAGTCGACTGTGGCATCAAAATGTCCTGTCGTTTTCAATGACGATATAACATCGTCTATCCCTTGGGCTTGGATTCCCAGGGGATAGACCGAAAGTATCGCCAGAAACATTTTAAGTTTCCCGTTCATAGATAAATAGAAGAATACGTTTATATCTATAACGGAAGTGGATGAAAAAAAGTTTATGACAGGCGCTTTTTCCGTGAGTTCATAAACGGTCTGCCGACAAGATTCCATGATATTACAGACAATAATACGGTCGAGAGAAGGACAATGGCAAGTGACGCCTCCTCAGGAAGAGTTCCCGCGCCTGCCCATACGCATACTTGGATTACAGGATAATGAAAAAGATAGATGTCGTAGGATATGTTGTCGTGGCGGCTCAACCGGTAGCCCCAGCTGCCGACAAGTGACACCCAGAGAACGAGTGTGGCGTCGACAAATGGCTGAATAGTAATGTTGTAATATGGTAATCCGTTGAGCGACAGGATTATGATGAGACACGCGATGATGATGTGCCATTTATATCTCATGAACCTGTCAAAATGAAAGTATATAAGCACGCCGGTATAAAAGTAGCACATCTGTCCGAAAAACTGGCGTGACAGGATGAAATAGATGTTGTTGCCGGTGGTGGCATAGAGATGATAAAACAGAAGCCTGTAGGCGACCGACAGCAGGATTATAACCACAAAGGTCATGGTGTTGTTCCAGCGAAATCGCTTGTAGAGAAAGTACACCAAAGGGACCGACAGGTATAGAGCCCACTCGATTTTCATCGTCCACAGAGAGCCGTTTACGGCGGTGTTGACAAAATTGTCGCCTTCAAAGACGCCCGGAAGTCCCGGATGCAGGAAATTCAGAAATGACAGGTTGGCGGCAAGATATTTGATTAAGCCGCTGTCACTGAAATATTGAGAGGCGCAAAGCGAGCTTACCGCAACAAGACCTATGGCGCATGCAGTCACTATAAATATATAGGGCGGGAGAAGCCTGCGCATGCGGCTTGTAATGTAGGATTTAAGGTCGGTGTGTCTGATGTAGCTCCCGAAAATGAGAAATCCGCTTAATGCGAAAAATCCTCCTACGGCAGTGTAGGAGGATGTAATCCAGGGTATGGAGTGCCCCGTGAGCAGATTGTAATGGGCAATCACGACACTTAGCGCGAGATAGTATCTCACGACATCCATGTTGTTGCGCCTGTCTATCTTTTGCGGGGCAGCCACGTGTCGTTTATACGTTGAAGCGGAAGTGCATGATGTCGCCGTCCTGCACTACATATTCCTTGCCTTCAATGCCGAGTTTTCCGGCTTCTTTCACTCCGGTCTCTCCGCCGAGATTTACGTAGTCGTCATATTTTATGACCTCGGCGCGGATAAATCCTTTCTCGAAATCGGTGTGGATTATTCCGGCACACTGCGGAGCCTTGGAGCCGCGCATGAATGTCCATGCCCTTACTTCATCGGGCCCTGCCGTGAAGTAGGTCTGGAGATTGAGCAGCGCATATGCCGAGCGGATAAGGCGGCTTACACCAGACTCCTCAAGCCCTATCTCGTTGAGAAATTCCTGACGTTCCTCCCAGGTGTCAAGTTCTGCGATGTCGGCTTCGGTCTGTGCCGCCACGATAAGCATCTGGGCGTTTTCATCCTTGATAGCCTCTCTTACGGCATCGACATGTTTGTTGCCGTTTACCGCCGATGAGTCATCGACATTGCATACATACAGCACCGGCTTATTGGTGAGAAGGAAGAGGTCGCGGGCAAAACGCTGCTCGTCAACGCTGTCAAATGTCACTGAGCGTGCGGGCTTGCCTTGGTCAAGCGCCTCTTTGAAGCGGCATAGCACATCATATTGCAACTTTGCCACCTTGTCGCCGCCGGTCTGCGCCTGCTTTTGGGTCTTAGCTATGCGCGCCTCTACTGTCTCAAGGTCCTTCAGTTGCAGTTCGTAGTCGATAATCTCCTTGTCGCGCACCGGGTCGACTGTGCCGTCGACGTGAGTTATATTGTCGTCGTCGAAGCAGCGGAGCACATGTATTATGGCGTCGGTCTCGCGGATGTTGGCAAGAAACTTGTTGCCGAGACCTTCGCCCTTGCTTGCGCCCTTTACCAGTCCGGCTATGTCGACTATCTCGACTGTCGCCGGCACCACGCTTTTGGGCTGACACATCTCGACAAGCTTGTTGAGACGCTCGTCGGGCACGGTGATTACGCCTACATTAGGCTCGATTGTACAGAAGGGAAAGTTGGCTGACTGAGCCTTAGCGTTTGATAAACAGTTGAAAAGAGTTGACTTGCCTACATTGGGAAGTCCTACTATGCCGCATTGAAGAGCCATGAATCTATGTTATTGAATAAGTTTTAATGTTGATAAAGCTGATTTAGCGCCACAAAGTTACTCAATAAAAGCGACATACGAAAGTGTTGAGCGCAATATCCCCGCCGCTTTGGGGCGGCAGCATTGCTGCATGGCGGGATATGGGCGCACCGAGGTGCACTCGCTTGACCAAAAACGGCAAGCGGCATTGGGCGGGCGGGTCCGCATGGTTTCCCCGAAGGTGCGCGGGGCGCGATGCCGCATGGTTTCCCCGAAGGGGATTGTCTTTGTTTAGCCGGGGATTGAGCGGAGCGATACCCCCGGAAAGATATGTATATAAAAAATGTTTCCGAAGGAATCATCTATTACATGCAAAAGATGATTCTTCCGGAAACAATATCTTGGTGGGACCTAAACATGGATTATCCCCTGCGGGGAAACGACCATGCCGCAACCATGCGGATTATTTTACCGCAATCTTCTCGACCTTATCGCCCCGACGGATAATATAGACGCCAGTAGAAAGATTGCTCTTGTCGCTGCCTACATACACGCCGTTGAGATTGTAAATCTCCACCGTCTCGCAAGCATCAGCTTCCACTGCGTCAATCCCCGAATATTCATATTCTACCTCTATGATATTAACAAAATTTTTCCATGGAGCTACAGTCTGAAAGAGTGAAGTAGTTCCTTTGGGGACACACAAAGTAGCTTCTTTGTAAATATTATCCGCGAACATGATTGCGTCTGTCCAAACAAGTGTTCTTCCGCGATACTTAATTTTCTTGATGCGTGAGCAGTTGCCAAATGCATTATACCCCAACTCATCAAGGTTAGCTGGGAGAGTTACATCTCTAAGAGCCTCACAATAGTAAAAAGCCTCAGTTCCGATAATCGTGACATTATCTGGTATTACAACTGAAATAAAACTATGGCAATAACTGAATGCAGATTCACCAATTGTCTTGACTGAATTGGGGATTTCCACAGAGGCAAGGCTCTTGCAACCATAGAACATCTTTTTACAAATAGTCTCAACTGAATTGGAAATCTCAACAGAGGCAAGACCTCGGCAATACATAAACGCAGATTCGCCAATAGTCTCGACAGAATTGGGAATTACTATTGAAGCAAGACTATTACATTGCTTAAACGCCGATTCACCAATTGTCTTGACTGAATTGGGAATCTCTATAGAAGTAAGGTTATTGCAATACATAAACGCATATTTGCCAATAGTTTCGACAGAATTGGGAATCTCCACCGAAGTGAGGCTGCTGCAAGCGTGGAATGCACCCGCACCAATTGATACAACTGAATTGGGAATTGTATATGATGTATTATTATTCCCCATAGGATACTGAATTAGGGTTGTTGCGTTTTCTGTATAAAGCACACCCTCGATAGATTTATAATGTATATTTTCATGATCTACATCAATAGAAACAAGACTGCTGCAAGCAATGAACGCCGATTCACCAATTGTCTTGACTGAATTGGGAATCTCTATAGAAGTAAGGTTATCGCAATACATAAACGCAGATTCGCCAATAGTTTCGACAGAATTGGGAATTTTCACAGAAGTGAGGCTACTGCATTTATAGAACGCCTTGTTGGCAATGTGGGTGACTATATAATTGCAATTGTCGTAATTTACTAAGGAAGGAATGATGAGGTCACCTGATAGCAACGTAGAACTTTTCTCAACCTCAACCTCATTGGAGTCTTCATCAATTACATAATAGCGCAATGTTTTTCCTTCGTAGGTAAAATCAAATACCTGCGCGAATGAGGGGAATGTTAACAGCCCCAAAAGCATTGTAAGTAAAAATTTTTTCATTTTGTCCGTAAATTATAATATTAGTATGATTCTGGTGGTTTATCAAGCTAAATTTTAGGATATTATTTCAATCTGTGTTTTTAAGGGTAAAGCAGTATGTTTGCCTTATGGACTCCTCTTGTCGGCGCGATTGGTTTATAAATGGAAAAGCGTAGGAATCTGTATCTGTTACCGTCCCTACCATCTGAGGCTTCTCGCATTGCCCTAACAAAGTCGGACGGCAACGCAGAAGCCCACGCCTGTATATGCAATCAAAGCGTCCGGCTGTATTTCTCACGAAATATCATGCCGAAAGCAAGATAATTACATATCCACGGGCATCTACCGTTGCTCAACCCTTGACTTTGTTATGAAATTTTGCGAGAATTCCAGATGGTCAAGAATCAGCGCGGATAAACGCTTTCTTATGTATTTTCACTACATCCCGCGCCGCTGAACCCCCTGACCGGGGTCGGCTCGGCTGAACCTCTCCCAACAGGCGTGGCTTCACGATACGGTATGCAACCGCAAAGTTATAAATAAATTTTGAGCAACAAAACGAATAACCGGAAAATTGCAGCCCGTTTTTGCGGGTTATGCGGGTTATGGGCGCATTTTCCCCGAAGGGGATTGTCTTTGTTTAGCCGGGGGTTGAGCGGAGCGATACCCCCGGAAAGATGCACAAAAGGCGGATGTTTCCGTAAGGAATCATCAATTACATGCAAAAGATGATTCCTTCGGAAACATCATAATGGGGCACGGGCTACCGGGGGTATCGCTTCGCTCAACCCACGGCTACACATGGATTATCCCCTTCGGGGAAACAACCATGCCGCGACCCTGCAGGGAAATTTTTTACCGCAATCTTCGCGACCTTATCGCCCATCTGGGAAGGGGCGCGATGCCGCATGGTTTCCCCGAAGGGGATTGTCTTTGTTTAGCCGGGGATTGAGCGGAGCGATATCCCCGGAAAGATATGTATATAAAAAATGTTTCCGAAGGAATCATCTATTACATGCAAAAGATGATTCTTCCGGAAACAATATCGTAATGGTTGACGAGCGTGGATTAAGCTTTGTCCTTGCTGCCAAGAACGTTCTCAATCTTGTGCTTGTAAAGCTTCTCCATTTCGTCACGAGCCGGACCGAGATACTTGCGGGGGTCAAACTCTGCGGGCTTCTCAGCGAGAACCTTGCGAACGGCAGCAGTCATTGCAAGACGGCTGTCAGAGTCGATGTTGATCTTGCAAACGGCGCTCTTTGCAGCCTTGCGGAGCTCTTCTTCGGGGATACCGATAGCATCGGGCAACTTGCCGCCGTAGTTGTTGATCATGTCAACATACTCCTGGGGCACTGAAGAAGAACCGTGGAGCACGATGGGGAATCCGGGAAGCTTCTCCATTACGGCGTCAAGCACGTCGAATGCCAATGGCGGGGGAACGAGCTTGCCTTCTGCATTGCGGGTGCACTGCTCGGGAGTGAACTTGTAGGCACCGTGAGAAGTACCGATTGAGATAGCGAGGCTGTCGCAGCCGGTGCGGGTAGCGAAGTCGATTACTTCCTCGGGATCGGTGTAGGTGTGGTGGTCAGATGAAACTTCATCCTCAACGCCTGCGAGTACACCAAGCTCACCTTCTACAGTCACGTCAAACTGATGAGCATACTCTACGACTTTCTTGGTGAGAGCAACGTTTTCCTCGTAGGGGAGGTGAGAACCGTCGATCATCACTGAAGAGAAACCGTTGTCGATGCAATCCTTGCAAAGCTCGAAGCTGTCACCGTGGTCGAGGTGAAGGCAGATCTGAGGATTTTCCCAGCCGAGGCTCTTTGCATATTCAACAGCACCCTGTGCCATATAGCGGAGAAGGATGGAGTTGGCATAGTTGCGCGCGCCCTTTGATACCTGAAGGATCACGGGTGAACGGTCTTCTGCTGCAGCCTTGATGATAGCCTGAAGCTGCTCCATGTTGTTAAAGTTGAAAGCGGGTACTGCATAGCCGCCCTTGATAGCTTTGGCAAACATCTCGCGAGTGTTGACCAAGCCGAGGTCTTTGTAACTTACCATGAATTTTAGTATTTAGTGAAAAAAATCTTTTTTACTTGTCCTATGACTGTTATTTTACGCATGCAAATATAAGCATTTTTCATAACTCCTCAAAAAATAATTAGGTTCAAGATTTGCCACGAAAATATTTGGGCGTATCGGTGAAATGTGCTTATTTCGCATTACAGTAATTTTTTTAACGATGGAAATGCAAAAGTATCAGTTGGAGTTCTCGATGAGAAGTGTGCCTGTGCCGCTTTTGTGGAGCTATATCTCGACGGCGTCAGGACTGAAGGAATGGTTTGCCGACCGGGTAAGCGTGTCGGGAAAGAAGTACATATTTGAGTGGGACGGTCATCAGCAGACGGCGACATTGCTCGGCATGCGCAACGAGCAGTCGGTCAGGTTTCGCTGGGACGACACCGAGGGGCGCAGCTATTTTGAGATGCGCATCTCGGTCAATGAACTGACGGAACATACGACGCTTACTGTCGTGGATTTTGCCGAGCCCGACGAAGCTGACGACGCGAAAGGACTCTGGGAGACGCAGGTCGACACCTTGCGCAGGGTTCTCGGATGTTGAGGCGACATATTGTGGCTTGAGCCGTAGCCGGGTGACACAAACTATTGCTGTGGAAGATTGTTGTATAAGTAAAATTATATCGACTATCTTATTTTTGGAATCTTATGAAGAGAGAGAGACAACAGCGAGTGACCACTTGGTTGTGGATAGGAGTTACGGTATTGATAGCATTGCTGTTATTGTGGCTTACAATCTTTGAATACTGGAACTCATGACCGTGCATGGACCTAATGGTCCGCGCACGGTGAACTTTTTATTTTAATCTTTAAACGGTAGTGTATTATGGCAGGCTCACTTTGGATTGTTTGGACAATCATCGGTATAATAGGCGGTTTTATGGTCGGACGTCTGGTCCACAAGGTAAGAAGCACGGCGTTTGCTGTGTGTGTCGGCATATGCGGTGCGCTTCTTGGCGGATGGCTTATGCTGCTTGTCGGCACCACATCCACCATGCAGACGTTGTCGCTTGTCGCGGCGGCGGCAGGCAGCGCGTTATTCTTATGGATATTGTGTCTTGCGACTCCAAAATCGGGTGATGATTCCGACGAGCTTTGAGCTTATGGCGAAAATCGGCGGGGTGGTCGCTTTCAGTCGCCGCAGCTGTCAAGCCCGAGCTGAATCATTTCGTCATCCTCGTTTCTCATTGAACACTCCTGCAGGGGCGGTATGCGCTTGATGAATCTTGCCGGATTGCCGGCTACGACAGTGTCGGCGGCGACATCTTTTGTGACTACGCTTGCCGCGCCTACTACAGCGTTGTCGCCTACGGTGACTCCCGGCAGTATGGTGGCTCCCGCGCCAATCCATGCGTTTTTGCCTATGTGGACGGGCTTGCAGGTGATTACCTGCCGCTCGTAAAGGTCATGGTTGTTTGATATGAGTTGCACATTGGCGGCTATCATGGCGCCATCTTCAATCGTAATGCCCCCTGCCGACATCATAAGACATCCGGGCATCACAACTACATTTTTGCCTATATTTACCATGTGGGGTCTGACGGCTGTAAGTGGCTGGCTGACTCTGCTGCCTTCTCCCATTGATGGGAAA
This sequence comes from Barnesiella sp. WM24, assembly GCF_004570975.1. Taxonomy (GTDB): domain Bacteria; phylum Bacteroidota; class Bacteroidia; order Bacteroidales; family Muribaculaceae; genus Muribaculum. Next base: position 148,942 of record NZ_SPPC01000004.1, on the reverse strand, counting down.
ATACTGTGCATGAGTTCTTCATACTCGGCTGTGCCGGGCATGGTGTTGTTAAACCTGAATATGAGTTGCGCCTGCTTGGAGGCAAGTGCCAGTTCTTCAGGCGTCTGCTTTGTCACGTCAATCCTTGTTTCGTGGTTGCTGTTCATGATAAGACCCTTGTTATGGCTTGCCGTTTGACGGATTGTTTTTGGGGCGGCTTGCCGTTTTCTTCTGATATTTTTCTCTTACAATGTCGTAGGCGCGCCTGACGCAGGCGCTGATTTCGCAGTCAGGGATGTCTCCGTTGAGGTTGAGCTGTATCCAGTAGCGCAGACTCCGGTTGAGCGGGTCGCTGACCGATGTGCGTGAGGCGCGTATTGCCGCAATCTCCCCGGGTGTCGACTTGACATTTACATAGTTGAAGTCGTCTATGTCAACGAAGCAAAACATGTGGTCGAGCGTATAAAATGCAAGCACGGAGTCATAGCGCCGGGCAAACTTACCAAACGGCATCTTCTCGGTCACTTCACCGAGTGACAGGCAGTAATCCCTGAACTCCTCCACATTCATGCCGACGCGCTGTTTTGTGATTATTCCGCGATTTTGTGAAGCACAATATATTGCGGTCCCTCCGCGCTGTTGAGGCGCGTGATGCTGTCGTTGATTACGTCTATCGTCGAGATATAGGGCAGCACCTGACGGAGCATGTCTTCTGTAGCCATGTTTTCACATGCCATTTCTGTCATGGCGCCGTCGCCAAGGATGATTGAGTCGCCGTTTATCTTGTACCAGCCGGATATTGAGTTGCAGTTGGTGGAGATAAAATATGTGCTGTCGTCAAACTCGATATACTGGCGCGGGTCTTCTATCTCCTCTGCCGGACGCACGTTAACCGAATCGTTTACCACGATATTTTCCAATAACCATTTGCCTTTGATGTCGGCTGTCGGCTCCTGAGAACCGGTATTTGTCGAGTCAGAGGCGGTTTTATTGCCTGAGCATGAGAATAGTGCCGCCGTAACGGCTATTGCTGAAAAAAACTTTATATTCATAACATAGTAATTTATACGGCAAAGATAACACTATAAACCCTTTCCCGCAATTCCGATGTGTGTTTATTCTTTGTTTTTAGATATATTGAACCGGCACCTGTGAGGATGTGTCGGCGCCGGTTCCAGAGTGTGTGTTTATGTCAATCTGGAATTAAACTATTTCCAGACATAAGTGTATGTGCCGCTTGCTTGTCCTTCGCTGCCTGTTCTTATATAATGGGCACTTTTAGGATAGTTGGATGAATCAAGTTCATATTCAAGTTCATAAATGAAGTTTCGTTTGTCGTTGGTTTGTGTGATTTCAACTCTGACAGGTAGTTCGGTTATCATATTTCCAAAATAGCCCATCATACCAAGTAGACAAACATCGCTGTTGATTTCAAAATATAAAGGATTAAGCCAAGAGGCATTAAGCATCATCAATATCGGTGCTGATGATTTTGTGCCGTCATACGTAAATTTTACATCATATGATTGCGACTCCTCTCCATGTTCTTTTTCAGTAGAAGTATATTGTATCAGATTTCCTCCCTCCCATTTGTAATTAATCTCAGAAGAGATGTTCAAGAAAGAGTTTGAAATGGTCTCGGTCGCGTGAATCAGCTGATTGTTACTGTTGTATTCAAATCTAAATATTCCACCATAGTTATCCTTTATCTCTGTTATACGGTTTCCGGTTAAAGTGCAATTCAATCCGCCAAGTGTGATTGATGAGGTTGAGTAGGTGCATTTTATGGTCTCATTACTTGCGTCGGTGAAGGAGGTGATTCTGTTTTGGTCATCATAGGTAAAATTGTCGTATACAGCGCCATTATTATATGAACCGCTGTAATTCACTTTTTCAAGATGACGCGGCAGCCCTATGCCTTGTTGGGTGATTGAACCTCCATTGTCTTTGTCGTCATCATTACTGCAAGATGTGATTGACGGGCTAACCAGCATTGCTGAAACAGCCAATGCGAAAAACTTAAATGTTTTCATTTTATTGTACTGTGTTTCTCATCCTCCATTGAAACGTCTTTGTTGTTGAACACAAAAAAGGTGTGAGGATTGTATTTTGTTTTATCCGGTCTCAGGTCTTGGTCTACCTAACTGCATGGATAAAACAATAGCCCCACACCGATATAGCTATATAGTCTGCCAATAATGGCAGGATACAAGCTACCGATGCAGGTGCTATTGCCAATCTCATCTTCATGCAGTTTTCAGACGACCAAGTTTGAGAACCGAAGATAAAATTTCAATAACACCTTTTCATAAAAATGTTGACTCACAATGTCAACTCTATGACATATGGTGAATCAATTGCAAATTTACAAAAAAAGTTATTGTCGGGGCACTAATGTAACATTAATATTTGTCAGTTTTTGAACCGTTACTTGTAATTAACTGATATAGAGTAGATAAAGAACGTGAGTTCGATATAAGCAAACAGAACAAAGTTAGCTGGTTATCTGTCACAAACTCCAAAGAGATCGACGGTTTCTTTGGGAAAAAGCAGTAAGCGGCGATAGCACTCAATGTATTGGTGATGAAATTTGCGAACAATAAGGCGGATAAACGATTTTTTCTGTTTGCTATTGGGCGGAAGAACTAATGCAGGTCCAATCCCTGAAACAGCATGAATAAAAAATAGAGGGCTTAGCCCTCTATTTTTTATTCATGTATGGTAACTTCATCTGAAATGACTAATTCTTCTCCCCTAAATTTAACAATTTTACTTATTCTATAAACACCGTTCCGAAGAACGTCCTTAGTTCCGTTTAAATCTATTTCAAATTTTCTCGAATTATGAGCTTGAATCTCATAACCAATATCATAGAATATTCCAGGACCCAAAGGGACTGCGACCCAATGGTCACCAACCAGTTGTTCGATCTTGTAATATTGTCCTGTTGAACAAATTGTATCTTTATTGTTGATTATTTCAATTTTAACAGTGTCAGATGAAGATAATTTGTCCTTATCTTTCACTATCAAATATATTGAGTCGCTGTGATACAGATCCTCATCAACAATAATATTAGATTGGTCTACTTTTTCCCGAGTATGAGAAACGCTATCCACACACCCACATAAACCAACAACAAAACATATGATATAAATAGCTTTCATTAGTACCTCTCAACGCCTAAAAAATTCATCACATTATCTGCTTTAGAATAAATAGCCAAGTTAGAATCAGTAGCCCTGCCTAAATGAAATCGTTATTCAAGTCAATCGGTTCATCAAAAGAATCGCTGAAAAAAACTTTATATTCATAACATAGTAATTTATACGGCAAAGATAACACTATAAACCCTTTCCCGCAATTCCCGGAGCGATATTCTGATGGCATATGGGATGCTGCTTAGCTGTTTGCTTAGCCGTTTTCTATAAATGATATTGGCTGATTGAATGATTGGTGTTTGCTTGTGATGTTTCTATAATCGAAAAATATGTTATTGGGTTAGTTTGTTTAATCTCATTACAATTGAAGTTTGACTTCTGCCCATTTTTCCTGAGATATATTTTATGCTTTTGCCTTCGTTATAAAGCTTTAATAAAAATTGATCAGCACTCTTGGTCCATTTTTTATTAGCATTGGGATGCTTCAAATAGCTTTCGTTGGTGATTTTTTCGGGATTTAAAAATTCATTGACAAATACTGAAGGAAATCGTTTGTCGTATAGAACTATCGTCTCTATCTTTGCTCTTGTTATTGCTACATAAAATAATCTTCGTTCCTCGCCATAAGGATATGGGTCACTTTTTATTAAAGCATAATTAAGTACCGGGTCATCACTTAAAAGGGAAGGGAAACCATATGTATCTTTGTTGCATTGAAGAATTATTACATAGTCTGCTTCAAGTCCTTTAGACTTATGGGCAGTTAGGAATTCTATTTTTCTATTTCCTATAAAGTAAAAGAATCTGTTTCCTTCTTTTGCCGATTTATATCTGAAAGATAAGTAATAATCGTCAAAAGAATAGCGACCTAACAGGAATATTGATTTATCTAAAGGGATATGTTCAACCAACTGTTCGATAATATTGCAATAGTTGTTTCGATCATATGCGCAGAATTTTAGATCAGTTCTATTCTGTTGATTAAAAGGATGTATATCTTTTTTTAATTGAACAGTGTTTTGTTGAATAAAATGTGAGGACAGGTTAATTAGCGGTTCCCCAAATCGGTATGTTGTTTCAATCATGTTAATGTCTGTTGGTCCAAAGTATTTTTGAAACTGATTAAAGAGAGCCATATCGCTTCCGGAAAAGCGATATATAGATTGCCAGTCATCTCCGACGCAATATAATTTGGCTGGTGGAGTTCCTCGTCGCAGAGCTTTCAAGAAATTGTAGCGGTCAAGCGATATGTCTTGAAATTCATCGACTATAATATAGTCATATTTAGTATTATTAGAGAAACGGCAGATGTCTGTCGCTTGCAAAATCGCATCTGTGAAGTCTATCTGATTTTGTCTTTTTAATTCTTCAATATAAAGTTGATAAACCGGTAGGAAAATGTTTCTGATAATAAATTCACTACGTTCGTCTCTTGCTTCTATGGCTTGTTTTAATATGTCATCTATAGATTTGCAAGCTGATTTTACTAATGTCACAAACGTTACAATAAGGCGGATAAACGATTTTTCCTGTTTGCTATTGGGCGGAAGAACCATATTATATAATTCAACATCGGTTTTTTCTTGAATAGGAACTCCCGCTCCTTTTAACAAAATTTTCAATCTGCTTCTTATGTCGTAATGATAGAAGTCTGCGCTTGAGGTCGTTATTAATTTCGTGCCAAACTTTTCATGAGCTGCCTTTTTCCAGGCTATGCTATCATTATATGTCTTATTGGCTTCGTCATAACTGATACCTTTTTCTTTAGCAAACCATAATGGGACAAGGCTGTGTTCATCCACGCCAAAATGTTCTAAATATATGCGCTTTGTTTTCCCATCTTTTTCAAAATAAATGGAGAAATCAGGCTTGTATTGAGAGTGCATTTCATCAGCTAAGGAATACTCATATGGCTCCTCGTATCGATATTTTATGCCAAGAGAGGATAATTCAAGGCATATTTTTTGTTCCTGTTCGCTTTTTACATAAACTGTCTTTCCATCCATGTCTGGAACCTTTGATTTGATGTGCGCGATTTTTTGCTCTGACAGTTGTTGTCTGCGTTCATCTTTTCGCTGTTCCCAATCTGATTCTTGTGTTTGAAAGTCAATAATGTATTTAACTACACTTTCTTTGAACGGTGCAATATTTAATAATTCTTGGTAAATTTTCAAAAAGAGTGCATCTGTATTACTACAGATTGAGGGCTTTTTGCCCGTATTTTGTCCTATGATATCAATGGCAAGTTTATGGAATGTGTAACCTTTTAATCCTTCAATATTCATTCTTTCAGTAAGTTCAGATGCAGCTTTGTTGGTGTAGCTTATCAGAAGTATGTTTTGAGGTTCTATGTGTTTTACTTCAATTAAATATTTAACTTTCCCTATAATGGACGATGTCTTTCCGCTTCCTGCGCTGCTTACAACCAAACAATTGTCTTCACCAGAAACAATAGAACGTCTTTGCTGATTATCCAACGGGTATTTTAAGCAATGGTCGAAGAAATCAGAATATCTGTCCAATTCATCTTTTAGATATCGTTCATTGTGACTTTTTACAAGCCATTGTATGTTCTCAAAATCAGATGCAAATTTTTCAATTATCTCTGTAGGCTTGATATTTAAGATTTCAAAGCGTTTTAGATAGTCGTTTACTTCATTATACAACTCGGAATAATAGTCCGCAAATAGTTTGGACTCTCGAGAAGTTATGAACTGCCCGTCGAAACTGTGTTCCAGAACAGTTTCGATATCACTAAAACGGATTACCTCATATTGGTGCTGGTTTTCCTTTCTGTATTTATGTGATATTTGATAAGGTGTAATATTCTCTAAACGTAAGGATAGCTTTTCTGACTCCTTTATTAGCATTAGACGTTTTGCTGTTATGACAATAATTGTTACAGCAATGATACACAATCCTAAAATGATAAGTAAAGCCATAGTTACAACTTATGTCCTGGATAAAAAATCAATCCATCAATCCATATGCAAATTTACAAAAAATAGATATAATTCATATTAGATTCCGTTGGATTTTGATTTACTTTGATGATTTGTTTGATAATTTGGTGTGTTGGGATGTCAACATAATATTTTGCGAAACATTTTAGCCCAAATTTGTCATTTTTCGGCATATTTCGCTCCTGAAATACCGTATTTTTTTACTGTGAATTGGTAAAAAGAAAGGATTGAACTTAGCTAATTTATTGCTGTTCAATCCTTTGCGCTGGAGCGGTAGACGAGGCTCGAACTCGCGACCCTCAGCTTGGGAAGCTGATGCTCTACCAACTGAGCTACTACCGCAAGTGGATGGTTTGTGATTGCAAAGATAACTATAATTATTGGAAACGGCAATAAAAAAGTGTGTGTGATGACACGACGGTCACCACACACACGCTTTTTGTTGAGCCGCAGCTACACCGCTATATTAATTAATGTGTAGCGGAGGTTTCTTAGTAGAGGCTGTTGAGGTTGAAGCGAGAAAATTCAAGGTCGCTCTTAGCCTGGTCGGCAAGTGACTTGTCAAGCTTGATTGCCTCGCGGAGGTTGTTGTAGACCATGTCGCTGTTGTTGGTGCGCGCACCGAGCACTGCAGCGATGTAGTAGGTGGTTGCATCGGGATAGTCGATGCCGCCGAGTGTGGTCTTTGCCTTGCTGTAGTCCTTGTTAAGAATCTGAGCAAGTGCGGCATTGTTGCTCTTGCTGTCGCCAAAGGCTCTGATCGCCGAGTTGTAGTCGCCCTGCTTCATGTAATATACGCCCAGTGCGTCGGCGAGTGCCGGCACTCCTGCCGCGTTGCCGAAGCGTGCGGTAGCGTCCTTGTAGTTGTTGTTAAGCAGCGACACGAGTCCGAGGTTCATCTGCGCCTCGCCGCTTTCCGGAGCCATCTTGGCAGCCTGCTCGAAGCAAGCCTGTGCGGCGTCGTAGTCCTGGTCTATGTACTGGCACATACCGAGGTTGTTAAACGCGCGATAGTCGTTGGGGTAGATGCTCGCGGCTGTGTCATATATCTGGATGCGCTGCTCATTGTCGTCGGTAAGGGTAGCTGCATATAGGAGCTCATCGACAGTAAGTCCTTTGGGGTTGAGCTTGTAGATGTTCATTATCTCTTCGTCGCTCTTTCCGATTACGTCGATAGACGCAGTGATGCGAGAGTAACGGAGCTGCGGGAGGATTTCCTCGGCAAGCTGGTCAAATACTGACGAGAGATTGCGTATCTCGCGCTCGCGCTGTTCGGGGTCTTTATACATCGAGAGCACGCTGAGGATTAGCTCCTTGTCCTGGATGTTGCTCTGGGCGACGAGTTTCTTGAAGCCTTCCCAGTCCTGGGGGGTGAAGTCGGCTGTCAGTTCACCGAAGTCGCTGATGTGGTCTTTTTTCAGTTTGCCTTCCATGTAGTTGACGGTGTTTTTCTCGCGGTTTTCGGCGAGCTTGGTGTTGAGCTTTAGACCACCGTCGGGAGAGGCGTAGGATGTCACGTTGATTTCCTTGATTTCGCGGCGTCCGTCGTCGTTAGCCTTGACGATTTCCTGATGGAGATTCTGCATCTCTGAAGAGCGCAGCTCGCCGTCGCGGATATTTGCCTGGTTGATGAGGAACTTTATGTCGGCGTCAAACTTCTCGTTGATGACACGCTGGAACTTGTCGGCAGCGATGGCGGGGGTCACTGTGCCTACATCGGCAAGCGCCGCTGTTGCCACTACGCCTGTGGCGACTTTCACTCGCGGCAATACATACTGCTTTCCGCCCTGCTTTACTGTAAATCCGAGGGAGAGGTCGCTCTTGCGCATGTCGGGGTTGTAGACATACTGCACGGGGATGGTGACTGTGCCGCCATATTCAAAATTAACCACGGGGTTGTTGCCGCGTACTTTCTCGCCCTGGAAGGTGTAGGGAGCCGAGGCCACTTCTGTCCCGTTAAACTCAAGGTAGGGAGTCACGGTGACTTCCGCGTTCTTTACAAAAAATTTGCCGGGAATGTTTCCGGTCACTGTGGCGGGTACCTTGTCGCCTACCACTTCAAGGGGATTGGGGTTGACGGTGAAGTAGTCAGCCTTAAACTGATTCATCTTCTTTCCGCAGCCGGTGAGAAGCACCGCTGTTCCCAATACTACCGAATAGCATAACTTGCTGTTCATGATGTTTAATTAGTTATATAACTTTAGTTGTTGGAATATTTCGTAACGACAAATATACGACATTTTAGACACTCGTTTGCACTCTTTTCGGAAAAAGATGTCTATATTTGTGGAAATATCATATTTGCAATGACTATCAACCGATTTTTCAAGAGCGGCGTCACTTTGCTTGCCGCCTGCTCGGTCGCCGTTACCATGAGCGGTGAGACCAAAACCAATGCCGGCTCGGCATATCTTCTGTCACAGACAAAGGATATGAGCCGTGATTTTTCAGACCTGAGTAACACTTACTTTTTTGCCGACAGTCTTGTATCGTTTAACACAGCCGACGGCACCGGTGTAGTGGAGTGGAAACGCCAGCAGCTTATGCCGCGTCAGGCTTTTAACGCCAACACCTATCTTCACCAGCCGTTGAAGTCGCTCGACTTTCCCGACACAGCCTATCCGCAGGACCCGCAACTGAAGTTTACGGTAGTCCCGGTAAATGACCGCACGTTGCGCATAAGGGTCTACACTTCGCCCGTAACTCCAAAGGAAAACGATTATGAGTCGGTGATGCTTGCCGGACAGCCGCAGTATGACGGCTCGGCGTGGACTGTGTCACGCGACGGTGATGACATATATTATAAGTCGCCTTACGGTGAACTTGAAATCGAGGGATATCCATGGCGTCTCATACTCCGCGACGGAAGCGGCAAGGAGCTTACCCACACGAGGGTGTGGAGCGACAATGACAGCACGCAGGTGAAGGTGGCGCCGTTCAGTTTCATCAAGCGCGGAAGTGACAATTCACGCAGCATCAATCCCGTGTGGTCGCTCGCTCCCGGTGAACGCGTTTACGGCTTCGGAGAGTCGGCTACCCCGCTCAATAAGACCGGACAGCAGCTTAACCTTTTTGTCACCGACCCGCAGGGACCCGAGACCCCCGACATGTACAAGCCGGTGCCGTTTTTCTTCAGCGACAGGGGGTATGGAATGTTTATGCACACCTCGGCGCCTGTCACAGCCGATGTCGGGCGCAGCTACATAGGCGCCAACAAGCTGTTTATGGCCGACGAGATGATGGACCTGTTTGTGTTCTTCGGTTCGCCGAAAGATATACTTGGTGCTTACACCGCTTTGTCAGGTCGTCCGGAGATGCCGCCCCTGTGGTCGTTTGGTACATGGATGAGCCGTATATCTTACTTCACCGAGGATGAGGGCAGGGAAGTGGCACGCAAGTTGAGAGCCAACAAGATTCCGAGTGATGTGATTCATTTTGACACCGGATGGTTTGATGTCGACTGGCAGTGTGACTACGAGTTTTCACCGGAGCGTTTCCGTAATCCTGCAAAGATGATTTCCGACCTGAAGAAAGACGGGTTTCATATAAGCCTCTGGCAGTTGCCTTATTTTGTGCCGGGCAACAAGTATTTCCCCGAGCTTGTGGAGAAGGGGCTTGCCGTGAAAAACGGCAACGGGACATTGCCCTACGAGGATGCTGTGCTTGACTTTACCAATCCGGCTACGGTGGAGTGGTATCAGGATAAACTGGGTAAGCTTCTTGCCATGGGTGTCGGCGCCATCAAGGTCGACTTTGGAGAGGCTGCGCCGATAGAGGCGGTCTACAACAATGGCAGGACAGGATGGTATGAACACAACATATATCCGGTGCGCTATAACAAGGCGGTTGCCGACGTGACGCGCAAGGTCAATGGCGAAAACATAATATGGGCGCGTTCAGCCTGGTCGGGCAGCCAGCGCTATCCTCTTCACTGGGGTGGCGACGCCGCCTCGACCGATACCGGCATGGAAGGTACGGTAAGGAGCGGCCTTTCGCTCGGACTTTCCGGATTCAGCTTCTGGAGCCATGACATAGGCGGTTTTGTCACAAGCACCCCTGAAGAGCTTTATCGCCGCTGGCTGCCTATGGGATTCCTGACTTCCCACAGCCGTGCCCACGGTGCGCCTCCTACCGAGCCCTGGCTCTATGACAATAAGGAGTTTACCGACTATTTCCGTAAGTGTGCCGAGCTTAAATACTCCCTGATGCCTTATATCTATACCGAGGCAAAGGAGTGTACCGAGACCGGGCTTCCTATGTTCAGGGCTCTTCTGGTCGAGTTTCCCGACGACCGAGGCGCGTGGTCGGTAGAGGACCAGTATATGTTTGGCTCGCAGATTATGGTGGCTCCGCTGTTTGAGAATGTAGGGTCACGCGACGTGTATCTGCCCGGCGGCAACAACTGGATAGATTATCAGACAGGCAAGTCATATGCTCCCGGCTGGCATGACATCAAGGCTGACGGCGAGTTACGCTGCATAATTCTTGTGCGCGACGGAGCCGTGATACCTCATGTCGCGCCTGCGCAGTCGACCGACCGTATTGACTGGGACAATATCGAGTGGAAACAATATGGCACGCCCAGTGTTAAGAAAGGAAAGATATTCAAGCCCGGCATGAGCGAGATTTCTATCGTTGATTTATGATGATTGGCGGCGTGTAATTTCGCAGTTTTACCGAAAGTAGCTATCTTTGTGACCGATTTTAATAAAAACTGTATAATTATAGAATTTTTCAGCCGATGAGAAAATGGCGTATTGATGACAGCGCGGAGCTGTACAATATCAATGGATGGGGACTTAAATACTTCTCCATCAACGAGAAGGGGCATGTGGTCGTCACTCCCCGTGAAGGTCATGCCTCAGTTGACCTCAAGGAGGTGCTTGATGAGTTGCAGGTGCGTGATGTCGCCGCGCCGGTGCTTTTACGATTTCCCGACATTCTTGACAACCGAGTTGAAAAAATATCACGTTGTTTCAAGGCTGCGGCAAAAGAGTATAATTATCAGGCTGAAAATTTTATAATCTATCCCATCAAGGTCAACCAGATGCGTCAGGTCGTGGAAGAAATCGTGTCCCACGGCAAGAAGTTTAACATAGGCCTTGAGGCGGGTTCCAAGCCGGAGCTTCATGCCGTGCTTGCCACCAACATTGCCGAGAACGCCTTGATTATATGCAACGGATATAAAGATATGGATTATATCGAGCTTGCCCTTCTTGCTCAGAAGATGGGGCGGCGCATATATCTCGTGGTGGAAAAGCTGAACGAGCTTTCCATGATCGCAGAGTCGGCTAAGCGTCTCGGCATAAAGCCCAATATCGGCATCCGCATCAAGCTTTCCAGCTCCGGCTCGGGCAAATGGGAAGAGTCGGGGGGCGACCAGTCAAAATTCGGACTTAACTCAAGCGAATTGCTGGAGGCTCTTGACTTTCTTACCAAAAACAAGATGACCGATTGCCTGAAGCTTATACATTTCCATATCGGAAGCCAGATAACCAAGATACGACGTATCAAGAATGCCCTTCGTGAGGCGACTCAGTTTTATGTGCAGCTTACGAAAATGGGATTTGACATCGACTTCATGGACATAGGCGGAGGTCTTGGTGTGGATTATGACGGCACAAGGAGTTCTTCAAGCGAAAGCTCGATGAATTATTCCATACAGGAGTATGCCAACGACTCGATCTCGGCTATCGTAGATGCCTGCGAGAAGAATAACCTGAAGCAGCCTAATATCATTACCGAGAGCGGAAGGTCGCTGACGGCTCACCACTCGGTGCTGATATTTGACGTGCTTGCCACTACATCTCTTCCTGAATGGAACAGCAGGCAGGAAATAGGTCCCGACGACCATGAACTTGCCCGTGAGCTATATGATATATGGGACAAGCTTAGCCAGCCGAGGCTATTTGAAAGCTGGCATGACGCGTTGCAGATACGCGAGGAGGCTCTTGACCTGTTCAGCCTCGGGTTGCTTGACATAAAGACGCGCTCTCAGATAGAAAAGCTCTTCTGGTCAGTGGCGCGTGAAGTCGGCGATATTGCAGGGACACTGAAACATGCACCGGAGGAACTTCGCAAAATTGCGAAAATGCTTCCCGACAAGTATTTCTGTAATTTCTCACTATTCCAGTCGCTTCCTGACTCCTGGGCTATTGACCAGGTGTTTCCGATAATGCCTATATCGCGTCTTGACGAGAAGCCTACACGCACAGCCGTGCTTCAGGATATCACCTGCGACTCTGACGGAAAAATTTCCAACTATATCTCCAATAACGGAACGTCAAGCTCGCTGCCGGTACATTCGCTCCGCGAGCGCGAGCCTTATTATATAGGTGTTTTTCTTGTCGGGGCATATCAGGAGATACTCGGTGACATGCACAACCTCTTTGGCGACACCAATGCAGTGCATATAAGCGTCTACAAAGACCGTTATGAGATTGACCAGATTATCTATGGCGAGACCGTTGACGAGGTGCTTGACTATGTGCAATACAATCCCAAGCGTCTTGTGAGGAATGTGGAGACATGGGTTACCTCGTCCATGAAATCGGGCAAAATCACGCCTGAGGAGGGTAGGGAATTTCTTAGCAACTACCGCTCGGGTCTTTACGGCTACACCTATCTCGAAAAAGACTGACGGGGATGGCTCAACGCTATTTCATGCGCCTGTCTTACAATGGCGCTCCTTTTCACGGCTGGCAGTCGCAGCCCAATGCTGTCAGCGTCCAGTCGGTCATTGAAGAGTCACTGTCACGTGTGTTTCGCGCCCCGGTCAAGATTACCGGGGCGGGACGCACCGACACCGGTGTCAACGCCGCCCTCATGGTGGCGCACTTTGACCTGGAGTCGCCTGTGACGGTTGACCGCAGGGTGCTTGCCGGAATCAATTCGCTTGTGGGCAGGGACATCGCTATTCATTCTATCGTGCCGGTGCATGCCGAGGCACATGCGCGGTTTGACGCCACTTCGCGCACATATTATTATTATACCCACGACAGCAAGTCGCCCTTTCTTTACACCCACAGCTGGCAGGAGCCTCCCGGACTCGACTTTGACGCGATGAACGAGTGTTGCCGGATCCTTATGGCGACAAGCGACTTCACTTCTTTTGCCAAGCTACATTCCGATGCCAAAACCAACATATGCAGGGTGACTCAGGCCGAATGGCGTGAGATCGCTCCGGGACGGCATCTTTTTGTCATCACCGCCGACCGCTTCCTGCGCAATATGGTCAGGGCTGTAGTGGGTACTCTTGTCGAGGTGGGAAGAGGCAAGATGAATATTGACGACTTTAAAAAAGTAGTGGAGGCAAAAGACCGCTGTGCCGCCGGTACTTCCATGCCCCCACATCCTTTGTTTCTACAGGATATTACTTATCCCTTTGAGTTTTAGAAATCATTGTCGGTAAGCAGCGTCATGATTTCAGGTGTAAGACAGTCTTCTATCTGGAAATAAGGCACCCTTACGTTTATGCTGCCTTCGCTGTAAGGTGCAATCTCATAGGGGTTGTAATGAAAGACAATTTCATATCCCTGGATATAAAAATTCTTGCTTACATAAATCTGGTCGGTGAATATGCCGCGCTTGTCGAGCTCTTTCATCGACGACACGTTGTAGCGTGTCATAAGATTGTCCTTTACAGCCTGCAGGAGAGCCGGCTCACTGTCGGGCCTGAAGGCCTTGTCGTAGGTCAGCACTTTTCCGGTGTTGAAGTCGTAATTAATGTAGCTTGACTCCGTCATGCCGTGAGCTCCCCCGTTGTAGGTCGCTGTCATTATCTGGTAAGATATGAATTTGGGGCTGAAAGTGATTACCGATGCTATCATGTCTTTTGAATATACCATTGCCGGCTCGGCAGTGGGAATCGAGTCGATTTCTTTCATCTTGAACAGGTCGGCGCCTTCAGGCTGTGCCGCCGCTGCAAGCATAGACTCGTTGATTGTGGCGGCCGGCTTGTCAAATATCGCTGCAAGAAGGGAGTCCTGGAGCGACTTCAGATTGTAGCCGTTCATTTTTTCAGGCCATTCAATCGCTATCCTTACAGTGCTGTACACTTCAGTGGAGTCATTGTAATAAGCCTCGGCCCCTTCACATATGTAGTTTCGTTCGAGCGATTTTACAGTCTGCTTTATCTCGAAGTCGGTGATGCCGTCAGAAGAGTCTTTTACGGTGTTGTCTGTGTTGCCGCCGCTACAGGCTGCCATAACGAGCGCTATCGCCGCTACTGTTCCGCTTAATGGTCTCATGTCTAAAAACTGATTATTGGTGTATAAATTATATGATAATATAACGTCCGGAGGGCGGGAATTGCTCGTGTGACGGTGTGAAAAAGTTTGATAACAGTTGGGTGAAATAGTGCATTTGTAACCCGATTGTAATATTGTATTACCTATCGATTCATATAAAATAGTGCGTAAAGTGGCGTAAAATAGGACAATAAATAGGTGTTTTGTATTGCATTGCGCAAAAATCGGACATTTGTGCAATGAAAAGTTTTAGTAATTCAATTAAAATTACTTACTTTGCACTGCAAAATTGAAAATCATTACTAATTAAATTTTATAATTATGTCAGAAATTGCATCTCGTGTAAAGGCTATTATTGCTGACAAGCTCAGCGTTGATGAAAACGAAGTAACTGAAAATGCAGAATTCACTAAGGATCTTGGTGCTGATAGCCTTGATACTGTAGAGCTCATCATGGAGTTTGAGAAAGAATTTGGCATCACTATTCCCGATGACAAAGCTGAAGGCATCACTACTGTAAAGGATGCTATCGACTACATCGAAGCAGCAAAGAACTAAAAAAACGTATAACTCTATTTCCCGCTTTTAAATGGAATTAAAGAGAGTTGTTGTAACGGGTCTTGGAACCGTCAATCCCCTCGGTAACGATGTTGCCACAACCTGGCAGAACGCGCTTGAGGGAAAGAGCGGAGCCGGACCTATTACTCATTTTGACGCCTCTAAATTCAAGACCCAGTTTGCTTGCGAGGTAAAGGACTTCAATCCCGCGGATCATTTTGACCGCAAGAAGCTCCGTCAGCTCGACCTCTATGCTCAGTATGCACTCGTTGCGGCAGAGCAGGCGGTTGCTGATGCTAAACTCGATGGCGAGGACATTGATAAAAATCGTGTCGGGGTTATTATTGCAGCCGGTATAGGCGGACTTCACACCTTTGAGGAGGAAGCCGGCTACTACGCGTTGCATCATGAGGAAATGGGGCCAAAATACAATCCTTTCTTCATCCCTAAGATGATTGCCGACATCGCATCAGGTCACGTATCTATGCAGTATGGCTATCACGGACCCAACTATGGTGTCGTGTCAGCTTGCGCGTCATCTACCAACGCCCTTATCGACGCCTTCAACCTTATCCGTCTCGGAAAGGCTGACGCTATCGTTACCGGTGGTGCGGAGGCTGCGGTATTCCCCGCAGGTGTGGGTGGATTCAACTCCATGCACGCTCTCTCTACCCGTAATGACAGCCCCTCAACCGCGTCACGTCCGTTCAGCAAGTCACGCGACGGATTTGTGATAGGCGAGGGTTCATCGGTGCTCGTGCTCGAAGAGCTTGAGCATGCGAAGGCTCGCGGCGCCAAGATTTATGCAGAGGTTGTAGGCGGTGGCATGTCTGCCGACGCTTACCATCTTACTGCCACTCATCCCGAGGGTCTGGGCGCAAAACTGGTGATGAAGAATGCCCTTGAAGATGCAGGCATGAAGCCCGAGGAAGTTGATTATATCAACGCCCACGGTACTTCAACCCCTGTCGGTGACCTTTCTGAGGTCAAGGCAATCAAGGAAGTATTTGGAGACCATGCTTACGATCTTAACATCAGCTCAACCAAGTCAATGACCGGTCACCTTCTCGGTGCTACCGGAGCTCTTGAAGCCCTCTTCTGCGTGAAAGCAGTGCAGGATGACATCGTGCCTCCTACAATCAATCACGACCCTGAAGACATGGACGAAGAGATTGACTATAATCTTAACTTTACATTTGATAAGGCTCAGAAGCGCACTGTCAACGCCGCTCTTTCCAATACATTTGGTTTCGGCGGTCACAACGCGAGCATTATCGTAAAGAAATACGCTGAATAATCTGCCTTTAGGTAGAGTCCTGATATACGAGGGGACTGTCTTGCGAGACAGTCCCCTCGTTAGTTTTAATTAGTAATTTAAACGTGATTCTTAACGATAGTTCTGAAACTTAAAAAGCTGACCTGTGGTTATTATATCA
Organism: Barnesiella sp. WM24; assembly: GCF_004570975.1. Lineage (GTDB taxonomy): Bacteria > Bacteroidota > Bacteroidia > Bacteroidales > Muribaculaceae > Muribaculum. The sequence continues at coordinate 132,596 of NZ_SPPC01000004.1, read as the reverse complement.
GATAGCAACCATAAATTTTAAGACTATGGCTAAGTATGATTTGACTCAGAAAGAGCTCCCGGCTCACAAGGAACCGTTGGAACTCCCCGCCCACAAGGTAAGGGCGGCTATATCGAGGAAGGCTACAGCGGCTGCGTCAGCAGCTGTGCCTCCTGCCGCGACTGTGACTACGGCTGACGCTGATGAGGCTACAGGTTCATTCCGCTGGGGACTGCTTGCGGCTCTGCTTGGTATAGCATTGGTATTTGCCGGCTTCTTTATATGGGGCAGGCATGATTCTGACAAGGCGACATCGTTGACTGCATATAATAACGAAAAACCTCACACTGTCTATGATGCTGCCGGCTATCGTATAGTGACTACTTCTCCCGATGGAAGTGCAACTGTCGTATCTCCCGTGCGTCTTGCCGGTATGATGCCTGATGCCGTTACGCTTGACGCTGACGCAGGTGCTCCGGGACGTGACCCTGCATCGGTTGTGGCAAATAATGCAGGTGACGTAAACGCCTCTGTAGGCGAGACAGCAGTGGCTCCGGTTTCATCGGCTGCCGGTACACTTGCGGTAGTTGATCCGGTCAACAAGGTTATATATCTCTTCAATTTTGACAGCGAGGGAGTGCGTGACAATGCTCCTATGAACCGTCTTGCCGACAAGGCAAAGAAGAATGACAGTGACGTTACTGTCGTGGCATACACTGACAGTAAAGGAAGCGACGCTTACAACCAACGTCTTAGCGAAGAGCGTGCCAAGGCGGTAGGTGATTACATGATTGCCCACGGTGTACCGGCTGAAAATGTAACCACTATAGGCAAGGGCGCAACCCACGCTTTCGCTTCCGACGCGCTTGACCGACGCGCAGAAGTGACCATAAATTGACACTGCCTCAATATGATTGCAGACTGAGATCTTAGTCGATGGCATAATATTTAATTATTTTTTATTATGCCATCGATTTTTTTGTACTTTCACCAAAAAAACTTAAATTTGCAACGACTGCCATTTCATTTAATGGGAAAGACAGTCGGACACACACGCATTATACACACACTAATTATTATATACGGATATGGAGTTATTGAATTATCACAAGGCAGAGGCTAAGTATTTTTTAGTGATGCCTGACTTGGTCAGCGAACAATTTATGTCTTATGGATGTTTATATATTCGTTGATGTTTTGTTGTGGTTCAATAGCAAAATCTCTCAAACATTTATTTAACTGGTGAAAAATAATCAACCGATATCTTTATGAAAAGAATTTCTATTGTTTTGGTGAGCCTGGTTTATATGCTCCCCGGGGTGTTGGCTGTGCTCGCACACACAAACGCACTTGATGCTTTAAAAACGGTGGACACACCTGAAGTGACTTATTCTGCATATGCAGATGCCGACACGGTTTCCGTGGAAGGCACTCCATATCTTGTTATGCTGGAGACTCCCGTGAAAAAGTAGGTTAATTTTATGATACGACAAGAGGCGGACTATATCGAGTGGTCCGCCTCTTGTCGTTAGTGGATAACAGTTCTACTTCTCGCTCGCGGCACATCGGCAAGTGGACAGCGTGGCGAATCTTGTAACGCAGCTCTCCATTGTCAGGGCGTTGAACTGGAGCAGTCGGCCGGTCAGAAGATTTCCTGCGCCTGTAATGTACTTTATTGCTTCAGTCGCCTGAATAGTCCCGATAATGCCGGCGATGCTACCGATGACACCTACCGGAGTGTTGGCCGGAATGTCGGGAATTTCCATGTCAAATCCAAACAGGCATCGGCAACACGGATTGCCCGGAGTATAGGTGAAGGTGTGCCCTTGCATGCCACGTACCGCCCCGTGGGAGTAAGCTTTACCTGTCTTGACACAAAGGTCATTGATCAGATATTTTGTACGTGTATTATCGGTTGCATCGATTATGAAGTCATACTGAGCCAGTATGCTTTCCCCGTTTTCGGCAGTGAGCCTGAAGGGGTAGGTGGTCAATGAGATTTCCGGGTTCAGTCGACCAAGCTTCTCAGCCGCCGATTCAGTCTTCTTTCTGCCAAGGTCGGGAGTGAAGTGCAGAATCTGCCTGTTGAGGTTGCTCTCACTGACTGTGTCGTCGTCGATAAGCCCGATAGAGCCTATGCCAGCGGCGGCGAGGTATAACAGAGCCGGGGAGCCAAGCCCCCCGGTCCCGATTACGAGGACTTTTCCCTCGCTGATTTTTTTCTGTCCCTCGCCGGCTATCTCCGGCAGCATAATCTGTCGGAGATAGCGTTCAGGTTGTTGTGCAGTCATAAGCCGAAGTTTCAGATGCTCTCGGGAGTATTGATTTTTCCCGGTTTTGCAGGCTGGTTGATAAGTCCGCGGTTACGGAGCAGAGCTTCGGGTGTCGGTTTTCTGCCACGGAACTTTACGTAAAGCTCCATCGGGTCATCGCTGCCACCCATTTCAAGTACATTCTCCTTGAATGATTTTGCAGTGGCGGGGTCAAAGATTCCTTTCTCCTTGAACAGCTCAAATCCGTCGGCATCAAGCACTTCAGCCCATAGATAGGTATAATAACCTGATGCGTAACCGTCACTTCCGAATATGTGCTTGAAGTAGGGGCTGCGATAGCGGTACTGCACTTCCTTGGGCATGTTAAGCTTTGCAGCAACGGCTTTCTCAAATTTTTCCACATCGATGTCGGTGGTGTCGGTAAGCTGTCCCCACTGAAGGTCAAGCAACGCCGCGCCTACAAGTTCGGTGGTGGTGAAACCTTGATTATGGGTTGATGCCGCCTGAAGTTTTGCTATAAGAGAGTCGGGCATCGCCTCGCCGGTCTTGTAGTGATGGGCAAACATTTTGAGCATTTCCGGCTCCATGGCCCAGTGTTCGTGAATCTGCGACGGAAGTTCTACGAAGTCGCGGTCCACATTAGTGCCTGCCTGGCTCTTGTACTTGGCGCGGCTGAGCATACCGTGAAGACCGTGACCGAACTCGTGGAACATTGTCTCCACTTCATCAAGGCTGAGCAGCGACGGGCTGTCGGGAGTGGGGTGGGTGAAATTGCAAACGTTGAATATCACCGGACGCTCTACTTTCTCATAATCGGAGCCGGAGCCCTTGAATTCGCTCATCCATGCGCCCTGACGCTTGCTTGCGCGGGTAAAGTAGTCGGTCATGAATACAGCAACATGATTGCCGGTCTCGTCTTTGACATCATAAACAGTCACTTCCGGGTCATATTTGGGCGCGTCGGGCATTTCGGTGAAAGTGACGCCATACAGACGGCGAGCCATCTCAAACACTCCGTTGCGTACGCTGTCGACATGGAAATACTGGCGCACCTCGTCTTCGTCAAGGTTGTACTTGTCTTTGCGCACCTTTTCGGCATAGTAATAATAGTCCCAGGGCTCGATAGTGAATGAGTTGCCTTCCTTGTTGCTGAGAGCCTGCATCTCTGCGACCTCTTCACCGACACGGTTGATTGCCGGCTTCCATATCTGCATGAGCAGTTCTTCTGCGTTGTCTACGTTTTTCGCCATTACATTGGCAGTCATGTAGGCTGCATAGTTGTCATATCCGAGAAGCTTGGCTTTCTCGACCCTTGCTTTAAGGATTTCGGCGATTACGGGGTAGTTGTTGTATTCGCCCGATGAGGCAAGTGTTGTATAGCCTTTGTACATTTTCTCGCGGAGGTCGCGGTTGTCGGCATACTGTAGCAGCGGCAGACGGCTCGGCGCATGAAGCGTGAACACCCATTTGCCTTCCTTGCCACGGTTTTTAGCCTCTTCAGCAGCGACGGCAATGCTTGTAGCGGGTAGGCCTGAAAGCTGTGACTTGTCGTCGACCACGAGCTCAAAAGCGTTAGTGGCGTTAAGAAGGTTTTTGTTGAATTTCTGATAGAGGTCGGCGAGCTTGCCGTTTATGTTTTTAAGTTCCTCTTTTTTCGTGTCGTCAAGAAGCGCACCGTTGCGCACAAAGCTTTCATATGATTTCTCAATCATAAGGCGCTGCGCTGTGGTGTACTGCATATTCTCGCGGTTGTCATAGAGTGACTTTACTCGCTCGAAAAGCTTCGGATTCATGGAGATTTCATCGACATGAGCCGAGTATAGGGGATAAAACTCTTCTCCGATTTTAGTCATCTCCGGAGTGGAGTTGGACTCATCGAGATTGAAAAATACATTGCACACCTTTTCAAGAATCGGGGCGCTGTGGTCGAGCGCCACGATTGTGTTTTCGAGAGTCGGTGCGGCAGGGTTGTTGACGATTGCTTCAACAGCTTCTTTCTGCTGCTCGATACCCGCTTTCAACGCGGGGATGTAGTCATCGTAAGTAATTTTGTCAAACGGCGGTATGCCATACGGGGTGTCATACTCGCTGACAAATGGGTTCTGATGCTCTTTTTCCATTTTGCAAGACTGGATTGCTGTCGTGCCGGTAATAAGCAACGCGGCAGCAGCGATTTTTAGAAAATGATGGTTCATTGAGGTTTAAGATATTGTGATGTGATTAAATTGATTGGCATTTATCCGGGACCCGGCTTTTCCCATAGAAATGTGGCAAACACCGGGTAATGGTCGGAGCTGCGTGACTTCCCGACTTTAACCGATACCGAGCGCAGGTCGCCTCGGTAAAATATCTGGTCGATGTGGAAGTAAAAGCGGCTTGTATTGTATGTGATAGTCGGTCCGAACGCCGATTGCGCATATGCGTCTTTCAGTCCGCAACGTCTTATGGTGCGGTAGGCATAGCTCCCTGCAACGTCGTTGAAATCGCCTGTAAGCACCACGTTTTTTACGTTCATGCTGTCGATGAACGCCTTTATGTGGCGAGCCTGCTGGGCACGGATGCGGAATGCGCTCAGTAGCTTTGGCATCAGGTCGCTTTTTACCTGCGACAGTTCCTTGCGGGTTGGACGAAGCTCTTTGTCGGTAAGATCCCGATAGGTCTCTTTGTCGCCGGGACTCAGGCCTATAGACTGCAGATGGCAATTTATTACAAGCAGTTCGTTTCCTTCGACGTCAAGCATATAGGCGGCATATTTCCCTGTGCCCCAGTCGGGCTGTGGAGTCGGTATCTGTTTTGCCGGAAATTTGGACAGCAATATCTCGCTTGCAAGCTCCGGGGTGTTTATTATATAGGGATAGCGTTGGCGTATGGAGTCACGCTGTTCGCGGGAGCCTGCGCCGTGGCGTCGTCCTGTTATGTCGGCTCCTTCCTGGATGCACACTATGTCGGCGTCGCTTGCAAGTATATTGGATAAGGTGCGGTTGCCCCATTCTGGTTTTATCCCTTGATTGTCAACGAAATTATAAGCGTTGTAGGTCATTACGGTGAAAGAGCGTTCTTCCTCTGCCGGCGTCAGTTTTCCGCTTTTTATGTTGAGCGGGAATATGTCAAGCAGCGGTCCTGTACCTGCAATTATGCCCGCCGCCGCTACCAATGCGCTCTTGCGGTAAAGCAAAATGTCGGCGATAATCATCAACACTGACAGCGCCACAAATCCGGGATAAAGCATGTTTATAGCCTGGGCAAGTGCAAAAGAGTCGGGATTTATGTAACCGCAATAGGCTGAGAAGACGGTGATGACCGCCAAAACCACGTTGCCCGACATCCAGAGGCTCTTGAACGTCTTTTTGCCGATGTGAACCACCTTGTTCATTATTTAATCCTTTTGCTAACGTCAAACAGTCTTTGCTTTTCCTCTTTTGTCAAGGCGCCATAGCCTGACTTTTTAACTTTGTCAAGTATCTCGTCGAGAGAAGACTCCATGTCTTTGCCCGTAGCATGTTTTGCCTGTCCTGCCGATGGGTTACGTTCAGCCGACTTCTTGCGGGGGGTGGTGATGCGTCGCCATATGTTGACACACCCGTCGACACACGCGCTGAACGGACGCGTGATGTCCACGCCCTTTTTCTGCGAGACAGCGTAAAGCGCACCGGTTATGGCACCACCTATGTGAGCCACATGTCCTCCGGCGTTACTTCCGCCTATGCTGAACATGTCGATTGCAATTGTGATCACGGCGAGCCATTTCAATGAAATCTCGCCTATGAACATGAGCCCCATCTTGTAGTCGGGATGCCTTATCGCAGTTGCGGTAACTATGCCGATTACCGATGCCGACGATCCGATAAGCAGTCCATACATGTCCATGGCGTTGTAATAGGCCATGAAGAGTAGGGCGCCGCCAAGTCCGCAATAGATGTAGAGGGCAAGCATGCGCTTGGACGTGTCGGCAAGCAGGAAAATCACTCCAAACCAGTATAGCCACAGCATGTTGAACAGAATGTGGAACAGGTCATACTGGGCAAACATGTATGTGAAAAGCGTCCACGGACGTGTCAGCATCAAGTCAATCCGGGAGGGGAGTTCGACTTCTGCAAGTACAGTGTCGGCGCTTATGCCTGCGAGCAAGAGGATGAGGGTGATGAGATGTAGGATTATAAACACGGCGATGTTGATGAAGATAAGCTTCACCAGCATCGAGCCTGTTGTCCATCGGTATTTTAACTGATCAATAATACCCATTTTTGCTTATTATGCCTTTGTGCTTCCAGTAAAGAATCATGAATACTCCAAATATCATTCCGCCAAGATGAGCGAAATGAGCCACGCCGTCTTTTGCCGCGCCAAGACCGAGAGCAAGCTCGATAAGACCATAGCCGAGCACCATCCATTTTGCCTTGATTGGCACCGGTACAAACATCAGGTAAAGCGGGCGATTGGGGAAAATCATGCCGAATGCAAGAAGCACACCGTAAATCGCTCCCGAGGCTCCTACGGTGACAAGCGCGTTTTCGATAGAGGCGCGCAATGTGGCAAGCTGTGAGGGGGTGACATATTGATAAGCCTGTTCCATGCTGAGGTGGTTGGCATGGGCGAAATTGGCAATGGTCATCTCAAGATTGTTGTTTACAAAGGAGTCAATCATGAGCGCCCATGTGGCTTCCTGGATTATCGCCGCTCCGATGCCACATGACAGGTAATAGAACAAAAAGCGCTTGCCGCCAAGTACACGCTCGAGGGTGATTCCAAACATGAACAGGGTGAACATGTTGAAAAACAAGTGGGCTATGCCGCCTGTCGAGTGGATGAACATGTAGGTTACAATCTGTGCGATGTTGAAATCCGATGCGCCTATATAGTGCAGACCGCCGTATTCCGTGAAATTGGCTCCGATAGTGCCGGGGATGAGCATCATTGCCAACCATATGATGAAATTGATAATGATGAGATTTTTTGTCACCGGCGGAATCGCGCTGAAAAATGAGCCGCTGTTTCGTATCATTTAACTATCCTGTTTGGTTATTTATTGGCTGCAAATTTAGGCAAAATATCCCGTTTTTTGACCTCGATGCTTCATTTTGACCAATTTTGAAAAGAATTTTCGCATTTTTTTTAAGAAAAATACTTTTATTTAAAATTTTACATCTATATTTGTGACAAATAACACAACGTAAATCTATTTTAAAAACACAGTTATGAATAAAACAGACCTCGTCAATGCGATTGCTGAAAAGGCAAACCTGACCAAAGTAGATGCAAAAAACGCTCTTGACGCATGCCTTGAAGCTATTACCGGTGCGTTGGAAAATAATGACAAGGTGGCACTTATCGGATTTGGAACATTCTCTGTAACAGAAAAAGCTGCCCGTACAGGTATCAATCCCCGTACAAAAGAAACTATCGACATTCCTGCCCGCAAGGTCGTTAAATTTAAGCCGGGTGCCGAGATTTCCAATAAGCTCAACTAATTGTGAGTGACCTGCAAGTGGGTCGTTGGAAATCGTTTTGACTTATCATTGCGCGATCGCTCTCGTAAAAGTGGGCGGTCGTGTCATTGTTTAAAAGTGACACTTATCATAATCATTAATATAATTAAATTATGAAGACTATTAAAACTCTTTTATTGGCTATCGTTATGGTAGCAGGTTTTTCAGTTCCGGCTGCCGCTCAGTTCCACATCGGTCCGCGTGTAGGTATCACAGTCAACCAGCTGCATTTGAACGACAAGGTGTTTGACGCTGAAAACCGCACCGGCTTTACAGGCGGTCTTATGGCTGAATTTACAGTGCCCATCATTGGTATCGGTCTTGATGCGTCGGTGATGTATGTGCGTCGTGAAGGCGTCAACAAGTATGTTGAGGCCGGAGAAGTTATCGTTGATAAGAATAACCGTAACTATATCGGTGTGCCTATCAACTTGAAGTGGAAAATCGGTATTCCAGCCGTCGGTCATATCGTGACCCCGTTCCTGACAACCGGTCCTGAGTTTGATTTCCTTTGCAGCAAGCAGACGATAGAAGACATGAAGCGCAAGAAATGTGATGTTTCATGGAACTTCGGTCTTGGTGTAGAGCTTCTGAAGCATGTGCAGGTTGCTGCAAGCTATGGCTTCGGAATCAACAATGCTGTAAAATATGTAGATTCAGGCGTCACTACTACCGATGTAAAGGGTAAGGACCGTTTCTGGACCATTACAGCCGCTTATCTGTTTTAAAACCGTATAATTGTGTTATAAGCATGAGGACACTCATTAGGTTGAAGTGTCCTCATCTGTTTTTTTATCGTCTTTTAACCATGAATCTAACCAAGTGTATTTTAATCTCTGCTGCCGTGACTGTCTCTGTGGGTGCGGTGGCTGAAAATTATCCTTATCGTGACGACATGCTTTGGGTCACTGTGCCCGACCATGCCGACTGGCTTTACAAGACCGGGGAAAATGCAGTCGTTGACGTTCAGTTGTATCATTACGGGATGCCTGTTGACTCGCTTGTCGTAGACTACGCTGTAGGTGATGACGAGATGCCTTCCGATACAGAAGGGAAGCTCCTGATAAGAAACGGGCGCGCCACTGTTGACATGGGGACAATGGATGAGCCCGGTTTCCGTGACTTGCGTCTTACTGCGATGATTGACGGCGTAAAGAGCTCTCATCACGTCAAGGTGGGGTTTTCTCCTGAATTGCTGGAGCCTTATACGCGTCAGCCTGACGACTTCCTTGACTATTGGCGGGCTGCCGTGGAAAAGGACAAGGAGTTTCCTCTCACTTACACCTCAGAGCCGGTAGAGGAATATTCGACCGACAAGATGTCGTGTAGCCTCGTGAAGCTTCAACTCAATCCGGAGGGACGTGCCATGTATGGCTATCTGTTTGTTCCCAAGGGCGATGGCAGATACCCTGCCGTGCTTACACCTCCCGGTGCCGGAGTAAAGACCATCAAGGATCCGATGCGTCACCGTTACTATGGCGAGGGTGGGGTGATACGCCTTGAGATAGAGATTCACGGGCTTCATCCCGGATTGACTGAAGGGCAGTTTGCCGCCCATCGCAAAGAGATCGGCGAATACATGCTGACCGGCGTTGATGACCGTGACACTTATTATATGAAGGATGTGTATCTCGGATGCCGTCGTTTTCTTGACTTGCTAACGTCGTTGCCTTGCTGGGACGGGCAGAATCTGTTTACGCAGGGAGGTAGTCAGGGCGGTGCGCTCGCGATTACCACAGCCATGCTTGACCCGCGCGTGACCGGCTGTGTGGCAAATCATCCCGCTTTGTCCGACATGTCACGCTATGTTGACGGTAAGGGTGGCGGCTATCCTCACCATATAAGGAAAGACCCTTCGCTTGCCACTCCGGAACTGTTGCGCACGTACAGCTATTATGATGTGGTCAATTTTGCGCGCAATCTCAAGTGTCCCGTAAGGATGACGTGGGGATTCAATGACAATACATGCCCTCCCTCGACGAGCTATATCGTGTATAATCTTATATCGTCGCCCAAAGAGTCGCTGCTGACTCCGGTTAATGAACACTGGACATCGGAAGAGACCGAGCGCGGCCACTACCGGTGGATAATGGATAATCTGAAAAAATAGAGCTGTTATTGAATAAGTCCTATCGCTTCGCTGTGACGCAACAGGTCGCTTATGGTGCTTTTTGTGTCGGCAAGCGATGGATTTATGTCGACAAGCCCGGTGATTAAGCGCAGTGCCTGATAGGCATCGGAAAGCGCAGGGTCATCGGGATTGTCATTTCCGGTGGCATAGTAATATTTATACATCAGGCTGCCGATCGCCGAGGTGATTGCCGCTACATGCTCGCGTGCCGCTGTGCTGTCGGCAGGTTGTGTAGCGTTGAGTGTCTGTTCAAGTATGTTCCATGTCATCAGGCTTAACGACAGCAGCCCGGCGGGGTCTACTTTATAAGGAACAGTGTAGGCAAATGCGGTCATGCACGCGGCATATGCTTCCTGCTGGCGTTGCATGGCTGTCATGACAGCGACATAGGCACAAGTGGCGGCAACGAGTTCACACGCCTCGTTGTCGCCCTTATGCTTTTGCCATTGACGGAAGATGTCGCCCAACACCTCTTCAGCGAGCATCGACGCCTCGACAAGGCTGTTGCCTGACAGGGCGGAATAAATATCTGATATCGCGTTGTTGATAGGGCTTTCTTCCATGATTGATTGGTGGTTATTCCTGTACTTTCTTCAATGAATCCTTGATGGTCTCAAAAATCTCGTCGACCTTTCCGCTGCCGGGGATGGCGTGATATTTTCCTTCGCCCTGGTAGTATTCGCGCAAAGGCGAGGTCTGGTTGTGGTACACTTCAAGGCGGCGGTTGATTGTGTCAAGATTGTCGTCGCTGCGGCCTGACTCCTGACCGCGCTTTATAAGACGGTCTACAAGTTCTTTGTCGTCAACCTCAAGTCCTACTACCGCATGCACCTTTGAATTACGGTCGGCAAGCATCTTTTTCAGGGCTTTTGCCTGAGGAATCGTGCGGGGAAATCCGTCAAAAATCACTCCCTTGGATGTCTCGGGGTTGTTGTCAAGCACATGAGCGAGGATGTCAACCATTAGGTCGTCGGGTATGAGCTGACCCTGTGAAATATAGGTTTCCGCAACTTTTCCGAGGTCGGTGCCGCGTGCGATATGGTCGCGGAGCACTTCTCCTGTTGAAATGTGATATAGCCCGTACTCATCAATCAGGCGCTCACTTTGGGTGCCTTTTCCACTCCCGGGGGCACCGAAAATAACAATATTAAACATGACAAGAATTTAAAATATATTGAATAGATAATCTCAATGTCATTTATTGAGAAAACATAGGTTTTTTTATTTGTCAGGGAATTCTTATGATTCCTGTTTCAGTTGATAGATGTCGCGCAGGTTGCGTGCGAGTCCGTCGAGGTCAAGTCCGAATCCGATTATGAATCTGGGGTCGATGGTGAAGCCTACATAGTCGGGGTTAAGCTTGTGTTGGAGCGATTCCGGCTTCAACAGCAGTGTCGCTACCTTGACCGATGCGGGATTTTTCTTTTCGAGGTCTTCGACAAGCTTTTTGATTGTGGCTCCTGTGTCGATTATGTCCTCGACAATGATTATGTCCCTGCCGGTAAGGTCTTCTGTCAGCCCCATCACTTCCTTTACCTTTCCTGAAGTGGACGTGCCCTCATAGCTTTTCAGGCGTATGAAGGAAATCTCGGCGTCAATGTCAACCGCCCTGAAAAGGTCGGCGGCAAACGGGAATGCACCGGTAAGCACACACAGAAACAGAGGCTGCTTGCCTGCGTAGTCTTTGTCAATCTGAGCCGCTATCTCGCTGATGCGGCTTTGTATAGTTTCATGAGTGATATATGGCTCGAAAGTCAAGCCGTTGTAGGTCACTTTATCCATTGTTCTTTTTGTTTGCGCAAATTTACGCATTTTTTGTCATTTCTCGCCATATATTTTTGTAAATTTGTGGCTGCCTTCATGTGAGGCGTATAAATATTCTTTATCAAAGATGAAAATATTTACTAACGAACAGATAAGAGCTATCGAGCAATATACTATAGAGAAAGAGGGTGTGTCATCTATTGCGCTGATCGAGCGTGCGGCTTCTGCGATAACCGCGGAGATTGTGGCTCGGTGGGGTGTCGATAAGAAAGTGTGGGTGTTTGCCGGACACGGTAATAATGGCGCCGACGCCCTTGTCGTGGCGCGTCTGCTTATCGAGCAGGGATATGAGGTGGAGGTGCTTCTCTTCAATGTGTTCAATCGCTTGAGCGAAGGATGTGCCTATGCCCGCAAGCGTCTGCTTGAGTCGGGTGCCGCCAATTTTATCGAGGTTACGGGCGACTTCACTCCACCGGTGATTACTCAGGGTGCCGTTGTGATTGACGGGCTGTTTGGCTCCGGACTCAGGGAATCGCTTACCGGCGGGTTCCGCTCGCTTGTCGACTATATCAACAATTCAAAGGCTAAGATTGTGTCAATCGATGTGCCTTCCGGACTTTTTGCCGAGTGGAATGAGGATAACCTGCGGCGAAACATTATACATGCCGATCTCACGCTTGCCATCCAGTTTCCACGGTTGTCGTTTTTCATCTCCGACAACGCTGAATTTCTGGGCGAGTGGAAGGTGCTTGACATAGGGCTTAGCTCGACTGAGATAAAAAATACGACCACGCAGTTTTTCCTGCTTGAAAAGCATGACGCCCGCAGGGTGCTTCATCAGCGCGGCGAGTTCTCATCCAAAGCCGACTACGGGTCGGCGCTTATCGTAGGCGGAAGTTTCGGCATGCTCGGAGCTGCGCAGCTTGCCGCCCGCGGTGCCTTGCGCGCCGGAGTAGGGAAGCTTACGGTGCATGTGCCGCGATGTGGATTTACCGTAATGCAGACAGCTGTACCGGAGGCTATGGTGCAGGTCGACCATAATGACAGCGGTATAACGGAGATTAACCTGCGTCATGAATATGACGCGATAGCCATGGGTCCCGGCATGGGAACACATGACCTTACAGTGCGCGCCGTCGAGACTTTCATAAACCACTCTACCAAGCCGCTTCTTATTGATGCCGACGGACTCAACTGTATAGCGCAGCGACCGATGATACTCGACACGATACCACCTATGTCGGTCATCACTCCCCACGCAGGCGAGTTTGACCGTCTTTTCGGCGAGCATATGTCTGACGAGGCACGTATAATGACAGCAATGCAGAAAGCTCAGACTTACAATATCGTGATTCTGCTGAAAGGTCATTACACTACTATCGTGAGACCCGATCATCGCATCTTTTTTACGGCAAGCGGCTCTCCGGCACTTGCCACTCCCGGAAGCGGCGACGTGCTGACCGGTGTTATAGCCGGATTGCTTGCCCAGGGCTATTCGCCCGACCTTGCCGCGACGCTCGGCGCTTATATCCACGGTTATGCCGGGACTCTTGCCGCTGAGGAACATGGGGAGTATGGGGTGCTTGCCTCGGATATTGCCGATTATGTCGGGACAGCGATACGTGATATAATGAGATGAAGGTAACATTAACAATAATACAGCAATAATAAATATGAGATTATGAAGAAGACTGTAATTGCGCTTGCTTGCTCTGTGGGTATCGCCGGTGGACTGTCGGCGCAGACCACTCAGAAGTTCACCGCCACAAAGGCTAATGACTACGGACTCGTGTATTCGCTTCCGGTCACTGTGCTCGACATCACGGTCGAGGCTGAGCGAGTGGTGAAGAAGCCGGGCGAATTTTATAAATATGCCAAAAAATATCTTAATGTCGACAATCCTGTCGCGGAGCCGTCGGAGTCATGGTCGGTAAAGCAGGTGATAGTAAACGCGCGTGGCGTCGCTGACAATGACAATCGCTATCTGATGGAATTCAAGGGAGGCTTTTCGCCTTTCCTTATAATGGATGAGAATAATCTCCCGCTTGCCATAAACTATGAGGATGTGGAGGTGCCTGATTCGCCTGTGCTTCCCGAGCCGGTAAAGGCTGCGCCAACTCCGCTTGAGACTTCGGCTGCGCGTCAGGTCGTGAGCGAAGAGATGTTGCAGAGCCAGTCATCGGCAAAGCGTGCGGAACTTGCCGCGCAGCGCATCTACGAGCTGCGTCAGAGCCGTAACGACCTTATCACTGGTCAGGCTGACCAGATGCCGCCCGACGGTGCCGCCATGCAGCTTGTGATGGACCAGATTGCCGCCCAGGAGGCAGCGCTTACCGCGATGTTTGTCGGCACGGAGCAACATTCGACGGCTGTGCGCACGTTTACCTATGTTCCCGGTGATGCCGTGAAGAATCATGTCATTGCCAGAATATCCGCGTTTGACGGCATTGTTGACGCGTCTGATCTTTCAGGCGACCCGGTTATGCTGACTCTTAAAGTGACTTCGCGCGGAGAGATACCTGTAAATGAAAAAGGAGAAGAGAAGGCGTTTCCCAAGGGTGGGGTGGCTTATTGTATTCCCGGCACAGCATCGCTGGAGATTGACTATAATGGCAAGACATATTGGGAGGGCAGCATTGATGCCTCGCAGTATGGCATAACTTTCGGTCTCGACCCGAAGATGTTTACCGACAAGAAGTCGCCTGCCTATCTGCTTCTCAATCCTGTCACAGGTGCGATAAAAGAGCTGGGTACTAAATAAATATTTAGTTAAAATTTATTAAATATAGCCTTTGTGTTTGCATTGTTTGCTCACAAAGGCTATATTTGCCAATGCCTATCAGATACTGGAGAAAGACTTTCTATTTAACATTAACGAAGTTTTAACAGTTACCTGACGGCGACTGGAAAAGTGATATTTAACTGAGAATACAAAGCAACAACAAATAAGTGAATCATAGGTTTGAAATCCGGCGGCGCGCGAGCGTATCCGGATTTTATTTTATCCCTGAGCCACCTTTACCTGCCGTCATTTGGGGTTCTCAATATTGACCAAAGCCCATGAGATAAGTGTTGAAATTGCATATTTTTTGGATTCATGTGTATGTAATTCCGAAATAATTGATAACTTCGCCATTGCAAGCCAAAGGTTTGCAAATGCGTATGAAATAGTAAGAAACGTTATGCTTATCGAGTGCTTTGGGGCTATGTTGTCAATGAAGCTGACCGTCAACTGCCGATAGAGAGCGGGCTTCTTCATAAATCGCTATTACATAGCTTGGTTACTCAAAATATGTAACTCAATAAAATATAGTAATTGACATGAAAAAATATCCGGTAATAGCATTATTCACTTTGATTGCACTTGCTTTCAGCGGTTGTAACGATGAGGAAGAGAATGGTAATGTGGTGTGGGAACTCGTTTCCAACTCGGATGCCGATATGATAGTAGTATCTATTGACACGGATGACAGTTTTTCATCATCCGCCAACATTCGGGTGCATGCCGGCTACAAATCCGGCGATATTGAACTTCGTTGTGTAAACCATCCGATCAGCCGACTTTTAGCAGGTGCTAACGATTCTTACACCAATCCTGATATGGGTTTCGCAATCTCAATGGTGGACAATAACACTCTCAGGGTCCATTTTGATGAGAATGCTTCCGGAAAACCGGAAGAAACCGACCTTATTACAGTAACCAATGCAGACGGCAAACCGGCAGTGTGCAATACACTCCTGTGGGTAACGCGGTCGTTTGGCGAACTCTCGACCGACAAGCTTGAAGGTATTCCCGACAAATATCGGTTCAGACTTGCAAAAGCCGGGTTCATGCCATTTATGAATGATGATTTCCAGGTCCCGGCACCATTTGACAATCTGTCGTTCAGATTACTTGATTATCTTGACCGATATAGCCCGTTAGGAATTCCGGAGTTTGTGGAACCCTATGATTCCATAGTTTGGAGCGCCAAAGGGATGCCCGATACATACCGTATCTATGAGCGGAATTCCGATGAAAATAGCCTGGAGGAGAAGTTTACATCTCGGTGGTCAACGCATTTTTTCACTTCAGGCAGCGGGCTGATGAGTTATGCCAAAGGTTACAGTGAGGGCAAGGTGATATATTCCGATTCGTTGAGGATTTACACTTATGAACGTGATTTTCTTTGCTTCGACTGGGCGCGGGGAAGTGTCGCGCTGATAAATCCTTACACGACCGGGATTTATTGCTTGCTTGATAAGAGACGTGAATATAATGTTGTAGATGTTCAGGAAATTAACGACACACGATATTGTGAGATTCATGTCTGGAATCATAAATATCTGTCTGACGATAACTTTCTTTCATTTTCAAAGGAGGCGCTTATAAAACTGATGAAAGAAAACATAGGAGATGGCATGTCGGCTCAAGGAAAAACGGATGTGTTCAAGTGTATTCCGGAAGGAATAGAGGCTGAACTGGTCTGGGAAAACAAGACAACAAGGATTGCATTGCTTCACGAATTGCCGTCAGAAACTGCGCCTGAGGGATATTACCTTCTTGTCGAGGCTAATTATAGATAATAGAGACAGCTAAATTATACTCGATATGGGAATAGTAAAGTACATTATTCTGCTTCCGGCTCTCGCCGTTATGCCATTGATTGCAACGGCGCAATCAGCCGAGCCGGATTCCATCAAGACTCAGGAGCTAAACGAGGTGGTGGTGGAAGCTCAGATGCAACAGCTTTCAACGGTTTCTACTTCCTTTATACCGACAGGAAAGCAGAAGAGTGCCGCCAATAATGTCATAAGCCTTCTGCAAGTAATGGCAATACCTCAGCTCAGGATTGATCCTATAGAGGAGAAAGTCATTGATAACTTTGGAGGTGATGTCGCCATATTCATCAACTACCTTCAGGCATCAAAGGAGGAAATGGATGGGTTGCGTACCGCCGACGTCAGAAAAGTGGAATATCTTGAGTTTCCCACAGATCCCCGTTTTCGCGGTCAGCAGAAAGTGGTGAACATTATTGTGCAGGAATATTTGTATGGAGGATATACTAAAATGTCAGTTGATGAAAACTTTCTTTTAGGATTGTCAAGTCAGGCAAATGTATATTCCAGGTTGTCAGATAAGAGGATGACCTACGACTTCTACGTTGCCGCCAATAATTGGAAGCATAATCACGATGGCGGCACAACCAAAAGCATTTGCTCTTTAATCAAGGACGGCGAGCCTTACAATCTGGATAGAAACGAGATTCTCGAAAGCTCGAAATTCAAGCAGAATCAATATCCCGTGACTTTGCGCGCAACCTATAGCTCTGATAAGATACAGATTCGCAACACTGTCTCGTTTCAGCACATTGCCAATCCGCAGATTTACAGAAGCGGCAGGCTTGACTACGGATCAGAGTCATCAGGCAACTACTCTTACGAGCAGAATGCTCCACAGTGTAACAACTCGGCGTCATATTCAGGCTCATTCTTCTTCTCCTTTCCCCGAAACTTCTCTTTTGATGTTTCACCGGTTTTCAATTACACACATACGAATGCCGTCACTGACTACTCGGCAGGTAATTCCATCAATATCATTCGCAAGGCACGGGAAGATGCTTACAATTACCGGATAGACGGTTATCTTAGGAAGCAGGTCGGTCAAAATCATTCATTCATGGCGGGAGTCAACGGAGGTCAATGGAGCAATAACCTTCATTATACAGGCTCCAATACGTATCACGACAAATTCAGCAATGCTTTTGCCGCAGGACTGGTGGGCTACAATTACCGAACACAGAAAATAGCAGTCAATGTCGATGGCGGAATTGCCTGGGAAAACAGTGATATCAATGGATTAAAGAATGATGACTGGTATCCGTTTACCCACATCAACGTGAGGTATTCACTTGACAACAAAAATATGTTTTCCGTATATTTTCAATATGCAAGCAACACTGCCGGAATTATGGAGAAAGCGTCAGATATTTTTCAGGAAAATGAGCTGATGTATATATCGGGTAATCCAAACCTGAAGAACAGCCGTCATACTACCTTTAATCTTGCCTATACATGGATGCCTTCAAATAGTTTTGGATTGAGTGCTTATGGACAGTTCTTTGGACTGTATGACCGGATGTTCCGTACTTACTCTCTTTATAACGGAGGGACGGCTTTGATAAGAAACTGGGTAAACGATGGCGATTATCTGTCAGGGTCGGCGGGCTTGGCTTTCAACTGGAAACTACTGAATGGGGATTTGCAATTCTATGCAAATCCGGAAATGAGATTCAACAAGATAACAGGTTCTTGTCCGTTGAGCTATAATCCTTTTGCGCTTATTATACAGGCTGTCTATTTCCTAAGACAGTTCTATTTCAAAGCATATTACGAAACTCCGCAAAAGGGAGTACGCTACAATAGCAATACTTTATATAAGAACCGGAATTTTTACAGCCTCACTGCCGGGTGGTCAAACTCAGACTGGAATATAAGCATTTCGGCATATAATGTGCTTAACAAAGGTTGGGAGACTTCCACGTGGGAGCTCGCTACACCTCTATACTCCGAAGTGCGGACCAACTATGGCAATTACTATCATCCGCGCATAAATTTATCTGTGACTTATACATTTGACTACGGTAAAAAAGTACAGCGCGGCAATGAAGTTGGCGTACAATCCGGCGCAAATTCAGCCATCATGAAATAATCTGTCAGTCACTCATCGTAATGTGTCATGAGAAAATTGCTATTATTGGTTTTACTTGTCAATCCGTTGATACTTCCTGCTGATAATGATGAAAATAAGACACACCATAGGGTGGGGTTCAACGGAGCGTTGACCTCTTCCTATTCCTGGCTGCTTGAGTTCTCTTATCATTATATGTTCAACGACTACATTGGTTTGGGCGGCTCTGTCGGTTCATGGAAAGTCTGGTATGAAGAAGGTTGGGCATCCGGCAAAAACTGGAATATAGACGAGGATGACAACAAGCCGTGTAATTTTTATATCCGTCCGTCGGTCATTTTAAAAACGCCCGCCTTGAATTACAGTGGTTGCTCATGGTCGCTTTTCGCGGAGTCAGGAGTCATGTTGAATATTCTCTATCAGCGTGTCGGCATTGAATCAACATCAAATTTTCCTTATGTAGAATATGATTACGTCAGCACATCACAAGGTCAATGGCTTGCTTGGGATTTGCGCGTAGGTGTAAGCCTTGAGTGTGGACCTTGCGGTGTAAGTGCCGGATATTTGATGTCTAACCATGATGTATATAGCCAATATCGGCATTTATCCTATAATGGAATTTCCTTCAGAGACTTTTATCCTCGTAAACCATTTATGCAGGGAGCCTATCTGTCGCTATCCTATAATTTTTGACTATGATTGAAACGTCTTTCTTATGACATTTTAATGGCAGTTTATGATGTCGTTCTACTGAAATTCAATTATTATTCGTATATTAGAGAAATTTGAACGGAACGACAGTACAGCTAACCCTAACTTAAACCGCAATGTCAGATTCTCTCCGATATAAAATACTGCTCGGGTCGGTATGGGTGCAGATTGCACTGCTGCCGGTATGGTTATGTATGGTATATCTTGTCAGCCATAGTCAGTCGTGGCGATGGGGAATTGACGCATGGGTTTTCATAGCAGGTTTTATGCTTGGAGTCGTGGCGCTTCCTCTTGGTGGAGATCTTGACAAACCGCGACTGCTTAAATGGTGGCTACGTGTCGACTTTACGTTCACTGTAATCTTGATGCTGCCTGTACTTTATTTCTTTTCGGCATTTATTCCTGCCACTATTGCAGAGAATGATGAATACATCATTTATCACTCTGATGGTATTGTGGCAAACAGAAGCGCTTATCTTGCGCGTAAATCAGGATTATTGATGGAAACAATCTATGATTTATCTCCTTATGAGGGGAGGCGACTGAAAGATAGCGACTATCGAATAGATAATGAAAGAGGAGTATTTTACGGGTCTAAGATATATAATATCCGTCAAAATGGCTCGCGAACATGGGTGGTTCCGGTTCATTACGGGAAATATGCAAAAAACAAGGAATATGTCTATCATTTGATTGACAGTCTTTATTTCACGCATGGAGAATGGATTGACAATGATGAGGCTACGTTTATTCTTCCCGAATGTTTCACACGTATAGACTATACTCATGGCAATGTTCTGCTGACCGACTCGATATCATGTAAGATTGAGTATGGTCAACCGGATAGCGTATCTGTTATCTTCTATCATCCCCAATGGAAAGAAATCAGATTACATAACGATTCCGTACCCCATATGTCACCGACCCAAGTCCAACAATTCATATCTCAACTGAAAGGAGGCAAGCGATGAAACTATATGTCATGTTGGAATTATACGGTTAACGCATTAACAACTGGTTTTGAATGAAAAATCGAATTGACATATATCCGAGTATCTGGCGAATAATTGGCATTATACTTGCCGGCTCATTGTTTGTCGTGGGTTGTTATCTCAGGACTATACATCCTCGTGCAGGTATAGATAAACTCATCGGCTATTTCGGAATTGTCTTCTTTTCGTTAGTTGTTATTATTGGATTTGTCTGGCTGATATTGAGCGCAATGCGAAAGCCGCTTGCAAGGATATATGACAACAGGCTCGAATATCTGATACCGGCAAAAATGAAGTATGAGATTATTCCGTTTCTATATGTCGAAATGTTTGTGACAGTAAAAGTGGGCGCAAAACTCATAAGAGCCGACTACCTGACCGGAGTCAGTAAAAATACAGGGATAGTGAATACTCTTGTCCCTGTCGGAAAAGTGTGTGATATGCTCAACGAGCGGTTAGAAAAATTTTGGTCACAACCAATGTTATCACAGCCATTGAACAGAGCGTTTGTAACAAAGTATCTCTTGACGATGGGTATCGAACCATGGTGTTTTGACTTCGATACGACAAGTAAACCGGATTGTATGGTGGTGATGCGCGATGGCGACCGTTACAAACTGATCTATATAGATGATAGAGGTGCCGGCAAAACTTTAAGCAATCATCTTACCGAGAATGATGCTTGCCGAGCCTTGCTTGAAAATTTTATCGAGGAGGAAGTCTTCAAGTCACAACATGGATTGAAATAATGGAACTTATGATGGAATTTATAGCGATGTTTATCCGTTCATGGTTCGGAGCGGCAATTCTGCATATCGGAGCCGGGCTTCGGTATGGATGTCTGCGACTGTTCCGTCGAGGGCGTAAAGTATCATACAAGCAAATACGTTATGGTTCGGACGATTTCAGCAACATAGACCATGCCGACAACAACCTTGCAAATGGCTTTCTCGGCTTTCTTGTTTTTGCGATTTTTCTGATTTTAATAGCCAATTAAATGATAGGTAAAAGTCTAAAAATATTTCATTTATGAACAATTGCTCCGATATACTCAAATATATGCCATACTTAATCGTAGTGGTATTTTTATTGATGCTTTTTCTATCCCCAATACTGCCGGATGCGGGTATTGATGATATATCTCATAATGTTCTTCATATTTCCTATTTCAATGGTCGGATTATTTTTGCGATAATGATACTGATATTTTATTATAAAGCTATCAGAACTCGTCCTATTGCTTATAAGATATATTCTTCGTTGACTCTCTTTCTTTACCCTTTCTTATTGTATGTGATGTTCCATACAGAGAATCCCATAAACTTTATACCATATTTTATTTCACTGTATCTATTTAGTGGAGCAGGAGAGATTTACGTCATAGCCATTTTTGATGTAGTTTTGGTTTTCTTATTAGTTTATTTGATTCAGATATTTATAAATTCACAGTTTTATAGAAAGTAATATGAAGCGGTGGCAAATTAACCTATATATGGTCGGATTGTTTCTTATAGAAGCAATAATAATGCTATACGCAGTTCCCAAAGCCAATGCTGATGAAATCAATATGAAAATATCGTTGGTAATCGCGTTATTTTTAGCCATACTTGTAAGTTTGGCATTGTTGGTAAAAGGCAACCAAGGCAATTATAAGGCTATAATTCCAATCTTCATAGTTTGTGTCGCTACATATATTCAAATTCTGTATTGTGCAGCCTTCTATAGCTGGGGAGCCTCCGTCTGTATGACTTTGCCAATATTCCAACTGATATTGGGATATGCGATATTTAGGTATTCCAACGACATTGTTTCTTTATTTACTGGCTGCTCAAATCTGATGTTTTCGACTATATGGGCTAATCAATATCAAGGTTTCCTATGGTTCCGTAATAAGTCCGGTGATTTAGAAACTATGGCTGTTGCAAGTCTTTGTGCCGTTATCGGTGCTGTGATTGTGTTCACGGTGTCAGCCATTATGATAATGAAATATAACCCCAAAACTCCTCAACAACTATGAAGCTGACCCATAGACGATTTTGGAAATTCGAGGCAATGATGCTACTCTGCGGAGTATTGTTGTTCTGCCTGTTATGCAGTGCTCTTATATGTAACGGTGCGGAAATTGATTCGGGCAGTGGCATAATTCTAATACTGCTATTCCCAATTTTTCTGCTTTACTTTGCGATCTGTGGCATTCCTACTTGGCTGCTATATAACGGAGGTTCATGGATGAAACTTGCCGGATATTTGTATTTTATTTCCTCTTTGTTGGTGATTGCGCCAATAATGACATTCATGTATGACTGGAATCCGGCTACTGCAAATATGCGACCGGAAAATATACCTATTGATGAAGGCACATTCTTTACAGATAATGAATTTGCTGTTATCATTTGTGTCGGATGGGCGATGTCACTCATTATTCCGGTAGTATTTACATCGTATCTTTCAAAGCGATGGATTATAAAAGATAATCAAGGACATGGGTGGATTGTTGATTCCGCAAGCAGAGCAATACAAGGAAATCTCCAGTCGAATGTCAGAGCCATTGCCATAGGTTATAGATATAATCGCCTCACGCTGAAATGCTATCTTGATTCTTTCCCATCCGAACAGGATAAAGAACTGTTGAGCGATATTGCCGGAGAGATAATATCAGATTGCCCTCCTGATAAGATTCCGAGAACAACAGAGATTTGCGAGTTCTCAAATGTTCCAATATCGGAACTTGATAAACTTGATTCATTCATCTACATAAGGACCAATGAACTATGAAACTGACTGATACAAAATATGTGATTATCTGTGGGGTGATGCTGTCGGTGTGTATAGGTATTTATGCCCGTAATGTCAGTGTCTGCGGACGTGTGGTTGACAAATATAATGGCGAGCCGCTGATAGGGGCTTGCGTATATGCCGCTTATACCGATAAAAAAGACAGTCTAATGGCAGTAGCGGATACTGTGGGATTGTTCACGGTGTCAGTTCCGGAGAATAAGCTATTACGATTTCAATATATGGGTTACAAGGATACATTTGCTCTCGCAAAGTCAAACCTACTAATTGAGCTGGCAGATGGTGGAGAGTGGAAAAATCCATTGTGGATTGTAGACAGTTTAATCGCTGACGTGAATTACCCGGATATATGGTATCAATCGCCATTTGGTGATGTCACATTGGAATCATTAGTCTGTGAAGCGATGCCTGTGTTGCGAGAATATGATATCGAAAAAGTAGATTTTATAGACTCAACCATTTGCTTTGGCAACATTCTATACACCGGATTATGTCGGGTAGATACAAAACCGACCACCGTGCAGGTAATAGTTGATGGTGAAAATCGCGGTATCATAACAGAACGTCCCGGACTGTTTGCAGGGAAAGACGGAGCAATAAACTATGCCTCTAATACACTACGGATTGACAGTGTAATAGATGCCGTCGCACTTGACCGCGAGAAAATCTTACCTACTTCATGCGGAAAAGCAAAAAAAATGCTTGTCGTCACCACCGACCGACATTATCCATCAGTGTCAAGAGCGGGATTCAAACCATATCAATATGATAATGGCGATGATTACGTGTCCGACGGTCGCTATAGAATTGTAGATTGCGATGGTAAAATAGGATATGCCACAGCAAACAATGCGGTGATAATATCGCCTCGCTTTGCATTTGGATTTCCGTTTAAGAATGGGCGTGCAAAAGTGACCGACAGCGGGCATCTTGAAGAAGTAAAAGGCAGTGACGGAGAATATCATTACTGGGTGAGCGACAACTGGTATTGGATTGACAAAATGGGCAATAGACTTGAAATTGAAAATGAAACTGAACGATAAACGATTTTGGATTTTTGAATTGCTTATAGCGATTATATCCTGCCTTTTAGGAATCTGGATATGGGGAGAAGATGTTGAGCTTATCGCAACATTTCTAATTTCCGGTGCAATGAGCGGACTTATAGGCTTCAAAATAGGACACACATCAGTATTAAAAATGTCCTTTGCTGTCTGGTTAAGTTACAACATTATACTTACCGGAGGGTTACTTCTTTTGTCCATTGGCAAACAAGCTGCTATACAGGGATATATCTTATTGTTTGGATTTATGTTATTAATTGCTTCATTTATACCTTTTCTTATCATCTCATGGATATACTTCCGAACATTTATGACGAAATGAGTGCCAGAAATGCCTTTGCCGACACCTAAATTTGACAAATCATAAAAAATGCCGTTTAAATGCTGATTTTCACGCACATTTGTGACATCTGTCACATCCAATGTCGATTATTCTTCTTATATTTGCGATATTACAGATAATAGACTCACATGAAACGGCTAAGGACCTTATTCTACCAATATTATTGGTTACAGATGCGACAGGAACAGGATGGATTCTTCGTTCCTCTGTTAGCTGTGTTCAGTGTCCTATGTCCGATTTTGGGGATAATCGGTTTTGTAATGATTTTGGCTGATGTTACAGATATTATTGATTTGAAGAAATTTGATGTGAAAATATTATTTTCAGCCATGTTCATTCTCGGACTCGCCGCTTTATGGTGGTTGCTTTTACGAAAGAAACGATATTATTGCTATACGGCGAAAGAGGCGTTTACGTTTCCTCTTTTATGCCTTGTCTGTTTGGCATTCAACATCTATTGTGTTTGCTCTGACGTTTGGCCTGTTGGAGCAATCGTTGGTACATCGTTTTTCGGAATATTCACATTGGTGTATGTCTTCAAATATTCCCGATTCGGTCGTGACTACCTTAGAATTGATGCCAATGGAATTTCGGTCAGACTATCCGGGATGTACTGTCGCAACAAAAATGTCATCAACGCCATTGAGCAATTCGGCGGCTCAGAAGTTTATGATAGCCAATCATCACATGCACAAAACATGTATCTCGGCAGGATAATCCTATTCGCTATTGGTTTGTTTGTACTATTCGCACTCTTGTCCTGCAACAATCGTCATGACCTGACTGAGAATTACTCTGTATTCACTTATGGTGAAGGATTATATGGAGAAAGTGAGGAAGATTACCCTGTATTCGTTTCAAAACTCGGTTATAAAGATGCACCGCCATTCATTGCAAATGTCCGACAAGTATGGTGGAATGATTCTACAATAATCATTGAGCAAAACAATGATTATTGGTGGATAGTCACAGCAGTTGATAATCGGTTGAGTTATGGAGATAAATATGTTGGTCCGCTTTCAGCCCGGGAAAAAGACAGCATTATGGTTGCCGAAAAAATTCGTACTGAACAGATGAAACACAGGTGTTATGAATAAGTGGCATAAGATATTGTTGGTGGCTTTTCATGACATGATGCTGGCTCTGTTCCTCTTTGTGGTGTTGAACAGTTTGCAGTTGCGTTGGCGGTTAGGCTATGTGCTGTTTTGGATAACCGCTCTGTCGGGCATTGCGATATATTTCATGCGGAGTGGCAAATCAATGTATAATACTATTTCTCGGATATATGCTATTGGTTGGGTGCTTCTCTCGGTTGCAGGCTTAATCTTTACATTCCTGACATTTGATAAAGTGTATTGCGAAACGGATAAATATATCATGAAGGAGCCGTCAGAGATAATAGGCTTTGACAGTGCCATTCTTTATGAAAAGAAGGGTCTGCTTGAAGTAGAGAAACAGCGATATAAGTTTGTTCATCCAAAATCCTTCACCCCGTTGGACTCAATCGGGGCGATTGTGATTTACGGAGATTTCTATAATGGCGGAACAACAGAGGATGGCGTGGCAATACTCCCCCTTGACGATTCGTTTGATAAAGAGAAAGCCAAAGAATACGCATTAAACCGCAACATTGAGTATGGAGAATAAAGAAATAAGTAAGCCGATAAATAAACGACAACGATTCATCCGATTTATGCGGTATCTTTCAGTGGCAGTTGTCACGGTTTGGTTGCTTGCGTTTTTGATTGCATCTGCCGATAAAGAAGATTTTCGGGCGGTCGGTGTCATTGTGTTCTTGATTTTCGTATTCCTTGTAACAGTTCCTCTTATCGGATTTTGGATTTACTCTTTTGTCAAGGCCGTAAGGCGACGCACAAAAACAGACAAGATTCTTTTATGGTTCCATATCGCCGATTTGTTACTGCTTGGGGGTATAGTTTATCTACTTAATAGACCACCTATGAAATGCGATGCTTTCATTATGGCTGAATGTTACAACGGAGAGCCTGTTTTCTGGATGTGGAATACAGTAGATCGTTATCGCGACATGCTGCCTGACAGCACACGACTGGTTTTTGAATTTGATAACGACGAAGTGTCACAATCCGATATTTTAGGCGAGTTTGAAATGAAGAAACTAAAAGAACGTTTGGACTACTTAGGTTGTATAGGGATAGATGTCAACAATTATCCCAATTCAGAGTATTCAACTATCCGATTCCGACGTATGAATATGGGAATGTACTCATATCGTCTTTATAATCACCCTCTCTCGTATGACCAGCAGGACAGCATAAACGCCGATCCATGCCTGATAGTATATAATGACTCAACTGTCTTCGAGTTTAGTCCCGGAGTATTAGGAGCACAGACTTTTCCAGGCAAACAGGAATTTGTTGAAGCACAAAAAAGAAATGAAACTGACTGATAATAAATAAGCCATCTAATCTGAATAAATACCCCGGACAATTGAAATTGAAAGGTATTACCTCGATGTCGATACCGTGATGGCGAAACTTTGCCATGGTTTTCCGGAATTTATAGAAGATTTGAGAGACGAACAATATGATGTTGACAGCGTGACGCCTGTTCTGCCGTGGCGAGGTCTGTATCTGACACCGGACATAAACAAGAAACTGTCGTCATTTGCAGGCGGATTAAAGAATGGTGATAAGATAGGAAATATCAATAAGAAGAATGTCAATAAACTAAAGAAGTATATTCCGGTGGATTATGGTCATTGGGGTGGTTATTGGTGGTTTACCTCGTTTCCGATTATTACCAATATTCACTATGCTGACAATTTAATCGCAGTAATGAGAAGGACAAGCTGGTGGACCGGCGATGTAATATGGTATGTGAAAGAAGACGGTAAATTTATAAGGCGACCAGAGCCGATAACATCATGGGTTGAATAATTGAAAAGACACCTGATGGTTACTTTTGGCGTAATCGTTACCGATGCCGATGAAATCGGTGGATATAGAGATTCCGTCACCGATGAAAACATTAAGTAAGCGCCGGCTGAAATCGAGGTGAAAAATCAGGCGGATAAAATTGAAAATGTCAAAAACATTATATAACTTTGGAAAGTTAACATTAACCACGAAAACACGATTCAATGAAGTACGTTTCCTTACCGGATAATGACGTGCGTCCTCTTCCGTTTTATCTTACGATGGAGGAATATGTTGCCCGCCGTTTCTCTGATGAGATTTTTTTCATGTGGCAGGTGAATCCCACTGTGATTTTTGGACGAAACCAGCTTATCGATAATGAAGTGAACCTGTCATACTGCCGCGACCACGGTATAGAGTTTTACCGGCGTAAGAGCGGTGGCGGGTGTGTCTATGCCGACATGGATAATATAATGTTCAGCTATATAGTGTCGGGCGATGACGTGGTGACTACTTTCTCTGACTATACCGGCAGGGTGGCGGAGATGCTTCGCGGACTTGGAATTGACGCCCGAAGCAGCGGCAGGAATGATGTCACCATTGGCGGACGTAAAGTGTCGGGAAACGCTTTTTACCACATACCGGGACGTAGTATCGTCCACGGTACCATGCTTTATGACACGGATATTGCCCACATGTCGGCGGCAATCTCGCCGTCGGGTGCAAAACTGAGGTCGAAGGGAGTGGACTCGGTGAAAAGCCATATAACAGTGTTGCGTGAATATACCGACATGTCGATAGATGAGTTCAAACAATATGTGAGGGCTACATTATGTGACGGAGAAATCGCGCTCGGCGCCGATGACGTGGAGCGGATAGAGGAGATGTCGAGGCAATATTATACTGACCGCTGGATTTATGGCAAGAATCCCCGCTACTCACGCCGTCACGCGGTGAGGCTTGAGGGTGTCGGTGAGTTTCTTGTTGAGATTGAGCTTAAAGGCGACTGCATACTTGACCTTAACATAGCCGGCGATTATTTCCCGGTAGGCGATATCGACCTGAAGATAATAGAGCCGTTGCGTGGAGTTAGATATTCGCGCGACGCAGTTGACGAGGCGCTTGGCGACATCAATCCTCCTGAAGTAATAGCCTCGATTGACCGTGACCAACTTATAAACCTAATAATACCTGATAACAATGGATAATGAGAAAAGGACATGTCTCTATGACAAGCATGTGGCTCTCGGCGCACAGATGAGTCCTTTCGGCGGATTTGTCATGCCGATACAGTATAAAGGGATTGTAGAAGAGCATAATGCCGTGCGCAATGCCTGCGGAGTGTTTGATGTGTCTCACATGGGTGAGGTCTCGGTGACCGGAGCCGATGCGGAGAAGTTTGTCAATCACATATTTACAAATGATGTCACGACAGGCGCTCCCGGAAAGTGCTTTTATGGAATGATGCTCAATCCTGTAGGCGGGGTGGTCGACGACCTTCTTGTCTACAAGCGCGATGACGATGATTTCTTTCTCGTGATCAATGCCTCCAACATTGACAAGGATGTGGCGTGGATAAAGGATTGCGCTGCAGGCTACGACGTGATGATTGACGACATGAGCGACTGTCTCGGAGAGATTGCCGTGCAGGGTCCGCTGTCAGAAGAGGTGATGACGGAAGTACTCGGCATCGACTGCGGGGAACTGGCGTTTTACACGTTTAAGACTATTGACATCGACGGAGAGAGCGTTATCGTCAGCCGCACCGGTTACACGGGTGAGGACGGTTTTGAGGTATATGCCTCCCATGACCTGATCAACCGTCTTTGGGACAAGCTTATTGACAGCGGAAAGGTGGAGCCGTGTGGGCTTGGTTGTCGTGACACTCTTCGATTTGAGGTGGGATTGCCGCTTTATGGCAATGAGCTTGCCGATGACATTTCGCCGCTTGAGTCAGGACTCGGTGTTTTTGTGAAACTTGACAAAGAGGAGTTTATAGGCAAGGATGCCACCGAGTCACTGAAGGCTGCCGGTGTAAGCCGTAAGCTTGTCGGTATAGAGTTGCTTGACCGTGCGATTCCGCGCCACGGCTATGAAGTGCTCGATGAATCGGGTGAGGCTGTAGGGGTCGTCACTACGGGCTATCATGCGATTTCCATCGACAAGAGCCTTGCGCTTGCCCTGATTGACGCCGGACATGCGGCTGTCGGGACTCCATTGTTGGTGAGAATACGCCGCAAGACGTTTCCTGCCGTCGTCGTGAATAAAAAATTCTATAAGAAGAGCTATAAAAACTAATGCGCGGTTAACTGCGTAAAAAAATATTAATAACCTAAATTCATATTAAACTATGAGCAAGATTTATTATTCTCCCAGTCACGAATATATAAGAGTAGAAGGAACATCAGGCTATATAGGCATCACCGAGTATGCCCAGAAACAGCTTGGAAATGTAGTATATGTTGACATGCCCGAGGTCGATGACGATGTGGCGGCAGGTGAGGATTTCGGAGCAATCGAGAGCGTGAAGGCGGCGAGCGACCTTATCTCGCCTGTGACCGGAAAGGTGGAAGAGGTCAACTCCGCGCTTGTCGACGAGCCAGGGCTTGTGAACAAGGATCCTATGGTCAACTGGATTATCAAGGTGAGCATTGATGACCCCGCCGAGCTTGACGCCCTGCTTGATGAAGCCGCTTACAGCGAGCTGTGTCATTGATAGGTGAGGGATAAACGCTTTATTCTGACAGCCTATGCTACATCGTTATTTGCCCCATACACCGGAGGATATAGCGGAGATGCTCGCTGCTTGCGGCTTGAAGTCGCTTGACGAGCTGTGTGCTGATGTCCCCGATGAATTGCTGCTCAAGCGCAGGTATGAGCTTCCGGAGCAGATGAGTGAGAAAGAGGTGCGCGACTTTTTCAAGTCGTTGAGCGACAACAATCGCCGTCTGATATGTTTTGCCGGAGCCGGATATTATGACCATTATACGCCGGCGGTGGTGAAATCCGTATTGTCAAGGTCGGAATTTCTCACCGCCTACACTCCTTATCAGCCGGAGATTTCTCAGGGGACACTGCAATATATCTTTGAATACCAGTCAATGATGACATCGCTGACCGGACTTGACGTCTCAAACGCGTCAATGTATGACGGTGCCACGGCGACAGCCGAGGCTATGCTCATGTGTGTCGCTGCGTCGCGCAAGCGTGACAGGGTGCTTGTCTCCGACACAGTGCTTCCTCAGGTGAAAGCTGTGCTTGCCACCTATGCGCGTTACCACGGCATTCGCCTTGACGTGGTGCCGGAGGCGGGCGGGGTGACATCGCGTGACCATCTTGACCGTATGCTTGCCGAAGGCGATGTGGCAGGGGTGATTGTCGCCACGCCAAACCGTCTCGGTATTCTTGAAGACTACACCGGTCTTGCCGACACTGTCCACAAGTCAAAGGCTCTTCTTGTGATGAACGCCCCTGCATCGGCTCTGGGCTCGATAAAATCGCCGGGAGAGTGGGGTGCCGACATCGCAGCCGGCGATGCACAGTCGCTCGGAATGCCTCTTGATTTCGGAGGTCCTTATCTGGGCTATCTGTGTGCGACAAAGGCATTGATGCGCAAGATGCCGGGACGTATTGTCGGCGCTACCGTCGACGACCGCGGACAGAGAGTCTTTGTCCTGACCCTGCAGGCGCGCGAACAGCATATCAGGCGCGAGAAAGCGACGAGCAACATCTGTTCCAACCAGGGGCTGATGGCGCTCTTTGTGAGTGTCTATCTCTCTTTGCTCGGTGCGCGCGGGCTTGATGAGGTAAACAGGGTGGGATATGCCGGCGCCCATTATCTTGCTAAAGAGCTTGAGGCTACAGGCAAGATGTCGCTAAGTTATCCTGACGCTCCTTATCTCAATGAGTTTGTCATGACTACCGTCGACAAGGTTGACGATGTGATGGCGGCTTGCGTGGCAGAAGGGATACTCCCCGGGGTGAAGCTTGGCGAACATGAGATAATGATTGCGGTGACCGAGATGCAGTCGCGCCGTGATATTGACCGTTATATCGAGATTGTGTCATCATTGTAAACTGGTTGTTATGAATAGAGAATGTTACGGCAAATTGATATTTGAGCTTTCGCGAAAAGGACGCGGAGGCTACCGCTTGCCATCCAATGGCTGCACTCCTTCGGTCGATGAGTTGCCGGAGGTGCTGTTGCGCCGGACCGCACCGGAACTTCCCGAGGTAGACGAGCCTACAGTGGTGAGGCATTACAATAACATGAGTACCAATAATTTTGGCGTTGACACCGGTTTTTATCCTCTCGGATCATGCACGATGAAATATAATCCGAAGATTAACGAGGAGATGGCTGCCGACGAGACAATCGCTTCGCTGCATCCTTATCAGCCTTCGGCTACGGTACAGGGCGTGCTGGAATTGTATTATACTCTTCAGCAGACGCTTTCGGAGATTGGCGGCATGAGCGAGTTTACGCTGAATACTTACGCGGGTGCTCATGGTGAATTGACGGGACTGATGGTGATACGTGCCTATCATGCCGGACGTGGCGATGACCGGCGTGTGAAGGTGATTGTACCTGATTCCGCCCACGGCACAAATCCGGCAAGTGCGGCTGTCGCCGGGCTGAAGGTGGTGGAGGTGAAAAGCCGTGAAGACGGGACTGTCGATGTCGAAGACCTGCGCCCTTTGCTTGACGATACGGTGGCTGCGGTCATGATGACCAATCCCAACACACTTGGCATTTTTGAGCGCAATATACCCGAGATTGCATCGCTTGTGCATGAAGCAGGGGCTTTGCTGTATTATGACGGAGCCAATCTTAATCCGCTTGTGGGCGTGGCGCGTCCGGGCGACATGGGATTTGACGTGATGCATATAAATCTGCATAAGACCTTCTCCACGCCTCATGGCGGAGGCGGTCCCGGTGCCGGTCCCGTGGGTGTCAGGAAGGGTCTTGAACATCTGCTTCCAAATCCGCGAGTGGTCAAGAAAGATGACGGGACATTTGACATCAGCTATTCCGATTGTTCTCTCGGTCAGGTTACGGGCACGCTTGGCAATTTTGCAGTGGCTGTGCGTGCTTTGAGCTATATTCTTTCGCTTGGCTGCGATGGACTGGACATGGTGGGGCGTCTCGCAACGCTGAATGCCAATTATGTCAAGGAGTCATTGCGCGATGCCTATCTGCTTCCTGTTGATGGAGTGTGCAAGCATGAATTTGTGTTTGACGGTCTTATCGACAAGTCCGGCGGAGTGACAACGTTGAATGTAGCCAAGCGGTTGCTTGACCACGGCTATCATGCGCCGACTATATATTTCCCGTTGCTGTTTCATGAATCGCTCATGATTGAGCCGACCGAAACGGAGAGCAAGGAGACGCTTGACGATTTTATCAGAGTGATGCACGATATCGCGCGTGAAGCTGCGGAGTCGCCTGACGTGGTGAAAAGTGCGCCGCACAATACGCCGGTAGGTCATCCCGATGACACTAATGCGGCATTACATCCGGTAGTGACATATAAAGAGTTGATTGATAATGTACAACAGTGATATAATAGTGATAGGCAGCGGACCCGGCGGCATGGAGGTTGCCGCCGGGGCTCTGCGCCGCGGTCTCTCGGTCACTCTTATTGAGCGGGAGCGCCTTGGAGGAACATGCCTGAACCGTGGCTGCATACCGACAAAGGCTTTATGCAGCTCTGCCTCACTTATGCGCGCTATAGGTTCGGCCTCTGACCTCGGGGTTGATGTGAGTTCGTTTTCGCTGGACTATAACCGTGTTTTAGACCGTAAAGAGCAGGTTGTTAACGGGCTGCGTGATAATGTGGCGATGATGCTGTCAAAGGCGCATATTGTCGAAGGGGAGGCACGCTTCACCGACTCACGACATGTGGAGGTAAACGGGGAGGTCTATGCCGCTCCGCGTATCGTTATAGCCACCGGCTCGTCTCCGGCCTCACTTGACATCCCCGGAGCCGATCTTGCCATAGACAGTGACGCGATTCTTGAGTTAAAGGAGCTTCCCGCTTCGATAGTGATAATAGGGGGTGGGGTGATAGGCATGGAATTTGCCTGCATCCTGTCGGCATTTGGAGTTGATGTGACAGTTATTGAGTATTGCAAGGAGATATTGCCGGGCTTTGACAAAGACATAGCGAAGCGTCTGCGCAGTTCCTTGTCGCGTCTTGGAGTGAAGATAATTACCGGGGCGCAGGTGACTTCTATAGCTCCGGGCAAGAAGGTGGAATATACTGTCAAAGGCAATGCTGCGACGGTAGAGGCCGCCGAGGTGCTTATGGCTGTCGGACGCCGGCCTGTTATACCTGAAGGGGTGGAGGCGGCCGGAATAAACGTGGAGCGTGGAGCGATTGTCACTGATGAGACTTTTGCTACGACTGTCCCCGGTATCTATGCAATCGGTGATGTGAATGCCCGCATGATGCTTGCCCATGTGGCTTCGGCTCAGGCTGCCGCCGTTATGGGCGATGACATAAATCTGTCGGTTGTGCCGGCTGTCGCGTTTACTTTGCCTGAATGTGCGATGGTCGGTCTTACTGAAGAGCGTTGCAAGGAGTCGGGATTAAACTATAAGGCTGTCAAGTCGTTGTTTCGGGCAAATGGCAAGGCGCAGGCGATGGGCGACACTGACGGCTTGCTGAAGCTCATCGTAGATGTTGACAGCCGGCTTATACTCGGATGTCATGTATGTGGCTGCCATGCCGCCGATCTTGTTCAGGAGGCGGCGCTTGCCATGTCGGCAGGTGTCACTGTCGATAATGTGGCTTCGGCTATTCATGCCCATCCGTCGCTATCTGAAATACTTCATTCGGCCGCGGCTGCGTGCCGGTAATATTGTGTCACAGAGGGGGTGATGGCTGATCGTCGTCCCCTGTGGCTATGTTGTTATCGCCTGTCGGGCAAATAGTCCTAAAGCTTCATTAACTAAATTTTACAGTCTGTAGGCTCGGCATTCTGTCATAATGTATAATTTTGCACTCAGAAAAGGTTGCCCCGACAGGCATTAATAGGGAATCGGGTGAAAATCCCGGACAGTCCCGCTGCTGTAAGTTCTATCAAAGGACGGTGATACATATCCACTGAATTGACAATTTGGGAAGGGTTTGCCGCTCCGGAATAAGTCAGAAGACCTGCCTTCTCTTAAAGGTCGCGTGAACTCGTGGGTTAGGCACGCGATGCGAAAATATTTTTCAATTGGCAAACACATATATTTGTCATGGAAAAAGCTTTTCATAAATTCATGTCGGCATCAAGTCATGCCGAAGTAGTGGGCAGTTTCATTCTGCCTGAACGATTAAAGGAGGCACGGGCACGGCATGCCTCCGGGATAATAGATTCTCAACAGCTGAGTGCCGTAGAAAATGAGTGTGTGACAGAACTTGTAGCCCGTCAGAAAAAGGCGGGACTCTCGGTGGTGACTGACGGTGAATACCGGCGCATGCACTGGGCAAATGATTTCTTTTGCGGTTTAGCCGGAATTGATAAGGTAAATATCAGAGGAGGGCATCTTTATCAGTCGCAGGAAGTGTTGACCGATATAGTGCTTTTATCGGGTAAGGTCAAGTATAATCCCGCGCATCCGTTTTTTAGTCATTTCCGATTTTTGAAAGAAGTGGCACATGGTGCAGCAGTAAAGCAGACACTCCCTTCACCGTCGCAATTGTTTGTGACCTTGAAGTCTCATAACGGGAATGTAATCCATTATTACGGATCTGACAGTGAATTGGCTGCCGATATAGTGGATGCCTATGTGGCGACAGTAAAGACGCTGTATGACATCGGGTGTCGTCATGTGCAGTTTGATGACAATTCCTTGGGGCGCTTTTGCGACCCCGACTACATTGACCGCAAGATAATAAGCGGTATTGATGTAGAAAGCGAGATTGCAGGACTGATTGATATAAACAACAGGGTCATTGACAGTCTGCCCGGCGACATGTTTGTCGCCGCCCATATTTGTCGTGGCAATCATCATTCCCCGTGGGTTCCCGCGGGTGATTACAACCTGATAGCACCTTTTTTGTTTGCAGGCGTCCATGTTGACCGGCTTTTACTGGAGTTTGACATCACTCTTGA
The DNA here is from genome assembly GCF_004570975.1 of Barnesiella sp. WM24. GTDB lineage: Bacteria > Bacteroidota > Bacteroidia > Bacteroidales > Muribaculaceae > Muribaculum. The sequence goes on along the minus strand of NZ_SPPC01000004.1, from coordinate 97,384 downwards.
CAATGACTTCTCTCCGCTCAGGTATCTGCCTGAAGGTGTCGAGGTTGTGCTCGGGCTTGTCGCTTCTCATCATCCTCAGATGGAAAATCTTGAGAAACTCGTTGAAAGCGTTTATGCCGCTGCTAATTATGTCGATATAGACAGAATCGGTGTTGGCCCGCGGTGTGGATTTCACAGCGACGAGATGACTGCGCTTGCCGAGAATTATCAGTGGGACAAGATCGGACTGATAATGGATACCGCAAAAAGACTATGGCAAGCGCCTGTGTTGTGTTGAACTATAGCCTGCCTTCGTCATTGTAGGAGTAATATGATGTAGGGCTTATGATAAGGTGGTCGAGCACTCTGATGTCGAGTAGCTCGCCACCGCTTTTTATGCGTCGGGTCAAAGCGTCATCCTCAACGCTTGGACGCAGGTTGCCCGACGGGTGATTGTGTACGAGGATTATCCCTGACACCACGTCGCCCTGTTCAAGGACCCTCTTGAACAGCAGCTTGTTGTCGACAACTGTGCCGGAACTTCCGCCCTGACTGAGCCTTACAGTGTCAATGACAAGATTTGAGCGCGATAGCAACACAATCCAGAACTCCTCATGGTTGAGCAGCTGTAGCTTGGCTCTCATAAGGTCGTAGACAGAGCTGCTTCCGGTGATGCGTGTACGCTCCGGCGGTTGCTCCGCCTGACAACGCATCCCGAGTTCTATTGCAGCCGCAAGAGATATCGCTTTTGCAGGACCGATGCCTTGATTCTCTTTCACGATTTCCCTGATACTTTTGCGCGCTATGTCGGAGAGCCTGCCGTTATTGCGTGCTATCAGTTCCTGGCTCATGGTAAGTACCGACTTCCCCTTCATGCCATTCCCGAAAATAATGGCGATAAGCTCCGCGTTGCTTAACGACCCGATGCCGTTGTGGAGCGCCTTTTCACGCGGTCGGTCATCGGCGGCAAGGTCCTCGATAAGAATATAGTCACGCATATGATGATGAATTTTGAGTTATGACGTAAAGTTACGAAAAATGTATATAAACACAACTGAAATCAAACAAAACTGCATATAAAATATTCAGTATCATGCATGTGTAAATTCTGCATGACTTCATGCGCAGCGTTGCTGCCTATTCCGTGACACCGACATAAAATATGTTGCAAAAGAAAAGTTTCAAAAAAGTTTGCAAATATCAAAAGTAATGTCTAACTTTGCACCGCTAAGTCAGAAATGACCCACGCTGAAGGAGAGGTGGGTGAGTGGCTGAAACCACCAGTTTGCTAAACTGACGTAGGAGCAATCCTACCACGAGTTCGAATCTCGTCCTCTCCGCTCAAAACAACGCAAGTCCCTGTAGCTCATCGAGTTGCGGGGATTTGATGTTTTTGACGTAGACAGATTGTAGACATAATGCGAGCTGCCGCATAGTATGAACCGACATTCTTTGTAGCTAAAGAATGTAAAAAAAATGTGCCCGGCACACAGACAAAAGACTTTTAGAAGTGAGGTTCTCCCGTTCACTTACCCGAGGCTCCATACCGGCAAAAAATGGTATGTTGATTTTAATTCCTATGACCCTGCGGAGGGTAGGATGAAGCGAAAGAAGTATCACCTTGACGGCATAAAGAAGATTACCGACCGCCGGCGACGCGCCTCTGAATTAATCGAGCGGATAACGTTGATGCTGCGCCAGGGATGGTCGCCATGGGTGGGTGAAAACGATAGCAGGAACTATATCCCCATCGAGCGGGCAGTTGAAAGATACAGGAAATATCTTGAAAAAATCCCCAAATACAGCACACAAAAAAGCTATACATCTTTTCTTAATCAGCTGATGTCCTATATGGACGGGCTTTTACTGAAGCCCAAATACATCTATCAGATGGACGTGGGATTCTTCGCCGAGTTCCTTGATTTTCTCTATTATGACAAGGAGGTCTCGGCAAGGACCAGGAATAACTACCGCATATGGTGTTCATCGCTGATGGCGTTCTTCATGGAGCGCGACTATTGCAGCAGCAACCCTGTCGAGAAAATCAAGCCGATTCCGGAAGACCCGAAGAAGCGGCAGCCGCTCGACGGCCGCATGCTCCGGAGGCTGAGTGAATATCTTGAGAAAAATGACCCCATGATGCTGCTCGCGTGCAGGATGGAATATTACACATTCATCCGTCCCCAGGAACTTGTGTCGGTCAAGATTAAAGACATCTCTGTCAAGGAGCAGACCGTCTTCATCCCCGCCGCCAACAGCAAGAACAAGCGAGACGGTAAGGTGGGGCTCAATGCCGACCTCGTCAGGCTCATGGTCGACCTTGGTGTGCTTACCAAGCCCGGAGATTGGTATCTCTTCGGCGACCAGATGCGCACCTGTCCCACCAAGGGCAGCAGCGAGCAGTTCCGGCGCCGGTGGCTGAAGATACGAAAGGCGCTGAAATGGGGCGACGAGTATCAGTTCTACTCACTGAAGGACTCCGGCATCAGAGACCTCGCCAACAGTGCCGGCATCGTCGTCGCCCGCGATCAGGCGCGCCACTCCGACATCTCCACGACAAATCATTACCTCCAGGGGCGCGACCTTCCGGTACGCGAAGAGACCAAGACCTTTCACGGCGACTTATAGGAACGCCGGGAAGAAGTAGCCTGTAATCACCGGCTGTCTGCCCTCTGAATCGACAGTGACCTCCAGTCTCTCGCACGCATAAAGCCTGTTGCGGATATTGAAAAGATGCGTAGGATCCGGTATCGTGTCCTGTATGAACCTCACGCACATCTTCGCCTTGGTGTAAATGGAGACACGCCCTCCCAATGCGTTTTCCCCGAGGTTATGCGAGCCCTTGTGCAGCAGCAGCCCCAGTGAGTCGCCCCGGTGTTCGCAGCTCACATCCCCGCCTTCATAGCATATCCACCGCTCGCGGAGCGACGGGTCCGGGTAGTCTACCGTCAGCCATTCCCCCGGGGCATCCCCCGCCTTGGCAACGGCAGCCACCATCCCGCCCTCGAGGGCGATGTAGGCTACATCGTCCTTTGTCTCCGGTCCGCTGTCCTCGCCGTCGATGATGTCCTCAAGGCTCGGGGCTACATACCTGTACTGGTCCCGGTCGGGTCTCGCGAGGATGTCGTGAGTGCCGGGCGCTTTTTCGGAGGCGTATACGTAATACCCTCCGCCCCTTTGGTCGACATAACAGGCGACATCGATCTGATGTTCGTGGTAGGAGCATGGCACGAACTTCAGGGATATTTCGGAGGCATCGCGCCCGGAGTCGGTCACACGCGGTGCAAACTGGTTGACCTGCACGAGGGCGGGGCGTTCAAACCGTTCGGAGAAATAGATATATTCCCTTCCGTCCCTGCATTTGAATATTGTGCCTTTATATCCCGCTTTCTGTTGGTCTGACAACGTGCTCCACCAGAAGCGAAGCTCCATGAGGCTTGCGTGTGACTCGTCGATATTCGCGACCTCTGTCACAGAGCTGTCAAGCAGGTCACAGGGGTCATGCTCGAACGAGGCGAAAGCGACATTGCTTGTCGACACATCTGCAGCCTCCTCGTCATCCATGTCGCATGAATACTCGTCGATCACCCTTCCTATGGACTGGATGGTGGAGTCATCCGCATAAAATGCCGACCGCGGCACGAGCTTCATTGTGTCGCCCGACTTATGCGCGACCACCCCGAAAGCCTCGCGCACATACTGCCAGAACTCGGCTACCGTCCAGTGAGGCAGGACATATGCTACGGGGCAGTTAGGGACGGTGTTTGCTATGAATATCTTGCGTAAAAACGTGTCGGTGTACATCCCGTTGTCCTCCTTGCTCAGGGTGCATCCCGTGGCCTCCGCCACGAGCTGGCATATCCACCACAGCTTAGGCTGAATAGTCCTGTATGACATGCGGGAGTCGGTCTCGTGAGCTGCCGGGTCAGGTCTGACGTTGACCATGCCGTAATGCACCGTGCCGCTCTTGTCCTGATAAAACAGGTAGTCGTTGGCAATCCTGTCGGTGTTGGTGTTCATCACCGGATAGCGCACCCATCTGCCCTCGGGGTCATGATATGTGACACCCTCCGGCGCCGTGTCTGTGCCCGTGTCTCCGGTCGACCCCGGGTTACGGTCACCCGAGGTCGACCCCCATGACCCGTTTCCTCCGGAACCGCCCGCCCCGGGTGCGGTGACATCCTCCGTGCGTATTGCCCCCAGGCTGAGCTCGTCGACATATATACCGTCGGTCGCCGACTCGTAGTTATAGGCAGTGCGGTCGCCAAGCAGCTGCACCTTGACCGAAGAGTCGGTCACAGCCGTGACAACGGCGCTGCCGTCGAGCAGCACCACATTGTCCACAGTCAGCCGCGCCGCATATTCGTCAGGCTCCTTGTTTGAGTCCATCCTGTTGAGCTGCCCGAAGATGTCGGAGTTACGGGCGTCGGTCACCGGGATCTCAAAGTCATAGGAGAAACTGTCGGAGTCGGTGAAAAACGGGTTGGCTACCGTAATCTTTAATGAAAGTCCCTCTTTAAGCGCCACCGGCTTCCCGTTGATAGAAAGTTCTGTCATACCTTTGTCCTTTTGATTGTCTTTTGAAAATTCCTGTATTTGCGGTCAAATCCATTCTCGCCATCCATCACCATGTAGGCGGGGAGTCCTTCGCTGATCAGGTCAGCCAGGCGGTCGATAGCTTTCCTTGATGCTGCCGTCACGCCATATAGATTAGAGAGCGCCTCGCCCATATTCCCGGACTCTGAGGGAGAAGAGCCGCCCCCTCTCGCGCTCACCCCCGGGCTTCTGCCGAGGGCATGGCTCACGTCATCGGCTGTAAGCGAGCCCACAGTGTTACTTCTCTGGGCGCGGTCGATGAGCCGCAGCACAGGCGCTATAGCGGGGTTAGCCACAGCCTTGTGATTGGCTACAAACTCGTTGGCATGCACAACGCCCACCTCCCTGCGGTTGTCAGGGTCACGCGAGGTGAAGCCTCCGGCGAAATAGCCTGCCGCCTGAGCCTCATGCTGCTTCTTGATGGTGGCAACCTGCACCATTCCGGCGGCAATCGCCATGGCAGCGGCGGCGGCAGCCAGTGCGGGCCCCACTACCGGGATCTCCACCATAGCCCCGTAAGCCCCGAGGGCATTGGTCGCTGTCTGTGCGATAGCCTGGGCAAGCTCCATCTTCATGGCTCGGTCATTGTATCTTTTCTTTATTCGGGCAATCTCCTCCTCCTTCTGGCGTTCCAGTTTCGCGGTCTTCCTGGTGTTGTTGCCCGCCGCCTCTATCTCACGGTCATAGCGGCTCTCTATCTTCGCCAGTTCCGCGTCCTGACATGCCTGCATGTAGGAGGTCGCCATGCTCAATCCCGCCGACACTGCGGCAAGCGATGACGTGGCGGCACCTTGGAAACGCTCCCAGAAAGAATCATTGTCATAGGTCACATTGTCAAACAGGTCGTGAAACGACTGATACAGATCCATGATGATACGGTCAAACTCCCCGGTGCTTGTGTATGCCCCGTCAAGCAGTTCCTCCCATTTGTCGCTGCGCTTGGCGTCAAATGCCTCGGCACGTGCCTTTTCCCTGTCCTCCTTCCGATACTTCTTCTTTATCTCCGCGAGCGCCTTCTGATATTGCTCCTCGCTGATAAGACCTTGTTTATGTAGCTCTTCAAGGATGGCGATCTCGGCCTGTTCGCGAAATGACCCCGACGACTTGCCGAAACGCTCGATAAACTGCATGTAAGCCTCGGCGGTCTCCCTCCGCTTTGCGTTACGGTCATCGGCAAGTCGTTTTTCAAGCTCCGCCTCTACCGACAGATACTCCTCCGACCCCTCTTCATAAAGCTTCAGTTTTGCCTGAAGATACTCGACATCGGCATCGAGCAGACGCTTGTCAAGTGCCTTCTGATTTTGAAACGCCGCAGAGCGCGGGTCGAAAAAATCGGAAGTGGCGTTGTCGGCGGCGGTAGCCCTGTTGCGGTCAAGAGTCTTTATGTCAAGCTTGCGCATCGACTCGACATGCTTCCTCTTTGTCTCTTCCTCTTCCCGGAGAAGTGATGCGTATTCGGCACTCTCTTCCTGATGGCGGTCTGTGTAGACCTTTTTGCGCCCTTTCAGATACTCGTCATCAGCAGCAGCCATGCGTGTAAGATACTCGCGGTAGTCGATGCCGGCGGTGGAGTAAAGAGCCGTGGTCTCTGCCACCGACTTCTGATAGATGGCTTTCTCTTCATCGAGAGCCTTCTTTAGTTCTTCCTTCCGTTTCCGCTCGGCCTCGCGCTCAGCCTTCTCGCGCGCCTTGCGCTGCTTGTCAGTCTCGCCGAGCTGCGGGGTCACGGTCGGCGTGGCGGTCAGACTGGTTTTGCGAGAGTCCTCAAGAGCTTTGTCAGACAGACCGCCGCGCTCCTTCAACTCCTCGTTAGCCTTGGTAATTTCTGCGCGCTGGTCATAGAGGTCGGATATCTCTTGTCGAATCTGCTTTTCTTGTTTAGAAAGTTCCTCGACCTGTTTTTTTGCCACCTCTTTCGATATGCTCGACCCTTCCCAATCTACCTGAGACTCCAAGTCTTGCAGGGTCTTATACCACGCCTGGGACTGCTCCCTGATTTCTTCCCTGCGGGCTTCAGCTTCGGCGATTTTCTTGTCGAGGTCATATTCGGCATCTTCATTCTCTATGATTTTGTCGGCATAGGCTCGTACCCTCGCAGCCTGAAGAATCGAGGTCACGAGCTTGTCGTAAGCGTCCTTGGTGTCTCCGACCATAATTTGCTCAGTCGACAGCTTCCCGAAATAGTCGTGGTACTGCCTTTTCAAGGACTCGACAGCTTCAAGCCTTTCCTTGCGAGACCGGTTTTCATCTTTGGCGGCATTGACAAGAGCATCAATATTCTTGATTTCCTTGCGTGCCGCCTTTTCGTGGTCTTCGGCGACTTTACGGAGTGACTGCCGGTATTCCCCCTGTTTCCGGCGCAGTTCTTCCTGCTCTTTTGTAGTCTTGTCGACTGACTCTTTATACATTCCGAAAGCGATAGCAGCTGTCGTCAATACCGCGATGACCGCGCCTACGGGGTTTGATGCACATGCGGCATTAAACGCCTTCATTGCTATTGATGCCTTTATTGTATTTCCTGTAAAGGTGTTCCATGCAAACGATGCAAGATTCACTACTGCAGTCCCTGTTGCGGTTAGGGCTGTGGTAATTTTAGTGATGCCGTTGAGTAAACTATGTGCGGCTGCCGCTCCCTTGACATAGATGATATAGCCTGCATATGCTGCCGCCAAAGTCAGCAATGCACGCTTATTCTTTTCAATGAAATCAATGACATCGGGCAAAGACCCGATTAGCTTTGACTGCCAGCTTACGAGCATCTCCAGCGCGGGATTGAGTTTCTCAATAAGCACATTCCCTGCTTCCTCCATCTTGTTTTTCAGCTGAGCTTTTTTTGCCGCGAGAGAGTCGGAGTTGATTGCCGCCTGTTCCATCGCGACGGAAGTGCCGGTCACCGCCTCGGTATAGTCACGCAGCTTCTCAGTGTTGGCCGTGATGATGGAGGCGATGGAAAATCCCTCCTCGCCAAACATTTTCTTAAGGAATGCCGCGCCCCCTCCGACACTCTTGCTCTCCGCCTCGTCGACTTTCTTTTTCAGGTTGTCGACTGCGGTCATGAGCCCCACTACCTTTGGGTTGGTGTCGGCGGCTCCTGTCTGGAGCGTCAGGAAAAATTTCTTTAATCCCGTGCCGGCAATCTCACCCTTTACGCCAAACTCACCAAGAGTCTCTATAGAGCCGACGAGTTCCTCGATAGGCACATCCGCGGAAGCCGCTGCAGTACCGGATTTAAGAATTGCCGCCGCTTGTTGCTCCACATTAGCAGCTCCGAATTTCGAGCCGGCGGCAAGTACATTCACATATTTCGCCGCCTGGTCGGCTCCGGCACTATATTGATTAAGTGCGGTTGTTGTAGCGTCAACTGCCTGTTTGAGCCCCATCTGTGCCGCTGATGACAGGCGCATGGTCTCCACTGTGACGGCGTTAAGAGCCTCTTTGTCGGTGAGCAATTCCGGCTTGTTTGAGCCGACGAGCATGTATGCCTCAAGTATCTCCTTGCTCGATTGGGTGACACGAAGCCCGGTCTCGTCCATGGCGACGGAAAGCCTTTCAGCCTGTTTCGTGAGCCAGTCGATATCTGCGTCATCAAGGCCGGTCAATGCCTTGAGATTTTTTTGTGAGGCATCTTTCTCGGTGTAGCTTTTCTTCAGGTCGGCAAGTTTAGTATTGACGCGATTGATAGTATCGGACAATATTGTATAGGTTCCCCACCATTTGGTGAACACCCCGGCAACGCTTGAAAGCATGCCCCCTTGCGACTTGGACACTGTTCCCATCTCGATATTTACCTTCTTTAGCTCCGCCTGAGCGCGCTGCAGCTGCTTCACGTAGTTGTTCCACTCGCGCGAGCCTCGCGCCACGCGTCCGGAGTTAAGCTCCGCGTTAATCATCTTGATTGTGTTCCGGAGCTGCTTCGGCGTCGCCTTGTCAAGCGACACCATGGCGTCGCGTACGCGTTCGGCATTGGTCTGCAGACGGCGTATCTCCGAATTGGTCTTGTTTATCTCGCGGGTAAGCCGGCTCACCTCCTTGGTGTCGCCTGCCTTTGTCGCGTCGGCGAATGCCTTGCGCAGCTCGGTCGCCTTCGCCTTCAGCTTGTCAATCTTGCTTTCCGAGCCTGAGGTGTCGAGGTCGATGGTCACCTCGGCTCTCCTTTGTGTTGTCTGTGACATGGTTACGATAATTTATCATCGCTAAATTACCGGTCGGTTAAAAACAAAAAAAGACAGTCACACGACTGTCTTAAATATAATTAAACTGAAGTTAACTATTTAGTGCATGTGGCTAATCATACATCCCTCTTTTTCTTCCATCCTTATCGCGCCAATATTCTATAGTGAATTTTATACCTTCATATAGTTCAATAATCATATATTTGACTGCACGCACACATATTATGACTGCGGCAAATGCAAATATAGCTGCCCCCATAAGTATTATAATCCACAACAGAGTGCCGTCGGATTGGAACACGTAATGCAATGTTGTCATCAAGGGTGTCATGTCGATAATATTTATGTTCAGTTCAAATTTAACACTTTTATGTGAAAAATCCAAATATTTTGTAAGGGAAAAGACAGCCACGCATCGCGCGCGGCTGTCCTCGATATAAAAATGTAAAAAAAATGTGTCCTTTGCTTATCAGTCGGCTTGTTCCCCGGTAATCGCCCATAGCGGCCCGGATATAGGGTCGATAAAGAGGCTGTATCCGAGCGCCATCATCACCTCGGCTACTTCATTAAGAGAGATGTCACACATCTCGCCCACGCGGTTGCGAAGCTCGGCGGAAGAGAGGTTTTCACTGTCTGGATCGGGATTAGGGTCGGGTCGATCGTTGACAAGAGAGGCGGCAAGCACTCCCATCTGCACAGGCAGCTTCCCCTCGTTGACAAGATTGACTATTTCGTTGATTCTCTCTGTATATGTTGTTGCTTTAAGTTCCATATTTTAAAAGTGTCAGTAGTGTTAATGATAGATTACTTCTTCGATACATCGCTTCCGGAGGATTGATATAATGATGGTTCCTCCGCCCCGCAGTCACCGGGGCGGTTGCCCTTGGAGGATGTTCGGTCATGCGATACAGGGGTAAGCTGTATGGTGAAAGGGCGGTTGTCGGTCCATGCCTTGTCCCCGTCTTTAGTGCATACAAAAATTTGTGCTGAAGCCCAGCGGTGCAGCATACGCTTATCGGCAGTAAATCCGGTGGCATGCACCACCATCGGTTTCAGACGCGGGTTTGCGGCACACAATTCCTTAATCTTTTCCTCCAGGAATTGGGGGATTGACGAAGCCTCTTCGTCAAGAATTAGGGCGTTGTCATAGCGCTTGACCACGATGTCGGTAAGCAACTGCCCGAGCTTGGTGGTCGACTTCAGGATATTCAGGGTCACAAAATATTTCATATCTCGCCTCCTTCCTTGCTTGAGTGATTGACTGCTGCACACACAGTCACGAGCAGTGCGCAGAGGCAAGTGGCGACGGGTCGGTCGGCGATGGCGCATATCCATGCCCCGGCGGTTCCGGCTGCGGCTGCGAATGTTGATACCCGGCGCAGGGTGGCGCCACTGACTGTCACTTTCGGGAGATTTAAGGCTCTGCCCGGTGCCTTTAATGAAATCGCTTTCATTGCTTGTTTGAGTTTAGCGTTGTAGACAGAAAAACGGCTGTCATATCCCGTCGCTAAACTCAAACAAGCGTCGCCCCGAAGGACAAAGATGTTATTGGATATGACAGCCGTAATGGCTGTGTATGTATAGGGCATAAAAAAAGCCCTGACTTATGTCCGGACAATTGACCGATGCCCGACGGAAGCGATATACGCTCGTTTAAGTTTAGCACTGCAAATCTACGTCAAAGAATCGGATTGTGCAAGAGCAGCACAAAAAAAATAATCAAAAGCGAATTTTTATTGTCGAAAAACTTGCATAATAATCAAAAGAGTATTAAATTTGCATTGTCTTAAACGACATGAGTACTTTAACAGGTTTAAATGACCGGATAGAATTACTCAACCAATTGAGGTTCTATCTCCGAAACGAGCAAAGACTCCTTGAAGAGGGGTGGATGACCGAGTCGGACTTCTTGGAAACCGTGGAGGAAATCATCAGAGAGTATGCCGCGTTACTGTTAACCGAGAAGTGACAGCTTTGGAGTCCCGGTAACACGGGACTCCTTAAAGTACTCTAACGATTAAGACATTTTTTTTGATGATATAAAACGACAAGATATGAAACAGGAACTGCAAGACGCCATCGATAAGATTATCGCCCAGCCGACACTCTCGGCAGAGGAGACCGACACGCTCATGAACAAGGCATTTGCCCTCGCAGATACGCCGGAAGAGAAGAAGGAAGCGATGACCCGGCTGCGAGACGGGCTGCGTAGACGTAAGCGTCACGACGTGGATGTGAAGTCTATACTCGGCGATGCAGCACCCTATCTTAACCTCGCCCAGATTGCCAAACAATATTTCGACAAAGATCGTACATGGCTCTATCAGCGCATCAATCAGGCTAAGGTCAACGGCAAGCCGGTGGCGTTCACCGACTCAGAACTCAGGATATTATCCGACTCCCTTCAGGAGATAAGCAATATCATCCACCAAACCTCAATTAATTTAACTCATTAAGTTTAAGACGCCGAGAACGCCCGACATCACCCCGATGCCGGGCGTTCTCTTTATAAAAAAAGTCACCCTCACCGTGATGGCGAGGGTGTAACCAGTGCGAACAATGTAAAAGTGTAAATCAAACAAGCTGCAACTGGCTTAGCTCTTTACCGAATGCGTGAAGTGCATTCTGAATTTTTTCCGTTGTCCTGGCCGACGGTGTACGGTAGCCGGAGATGTACTGCGAGAGCTGTGCTGCAGAAATTCCCGTGAGTTTTGCAAGACCTTTGTACGAGATTAAATCCGCGTAATAGACAAGGAATGAAGGAAGGTCGTAGGAGAAAGCAAACTCCACTTCTTCAAAAGGCTTTCCCTCTTCCTTGAAGAAAGACTTCATGTCCTCATACTCGGTTTTAAATTCTGCAATAGCGTCACTGGCAGTAGCACCGTCGCCGTGGACGCCCCAGCCAAGATGATTGTCATCGGGCATGTATGCACCATAAGTGCCATCCTTGCCTCTTTCAATAAATACTCTCACTGTTTTCATACTATATAATATACTCTATACTCTGAATTGTTAAACAAATTTGGTCTCTTCCTGTCAGGAAGGGAGGGGCTAAACCCCCTCCCGTTTACTTAATCCCGGCATCGCGGAGAATTGATTTCAAAGTGCCTGACTTGACTTCTTCCGAGCCGTGGTTGCTTGTCTTGAAGTAGTTTCCGGTAATCGGGGAGTACCACAGCGGATGTCCGCCTCGTTGTCGACCCGTGTCCCGGCATCCTGCCTTGCGGAGTAATTTGTGCAATTCTTTATATTTCATTGTTCTCTCGTTTGATTTACGATACAAAGATAATGCTAAATTTTTATTTAGCAAAATAATTTACACAAAAAACATGATAGGAAAATATTTTTTATGTCACAGCCCATAAAAAACCGGCGACGCACTCACATGCGACAACCGGAATCACACATAAAAAGTCACCCCCGCCGAGATGGCGAGGGTGAGCGGTGTCCGCCGCCTTGATGCGGACAGTGTCAAATTAAACAAGGCATATCAGATTGAGTCGGCAGCCTTGCGGATACGGGCTGACAGGTCGCACAACGCCCCTTTGAGCTGTTGCGCCTCCTCAGGAGAAAAGCCCCCGACACCGCCGTTGCCATCGATTCCATCAAGCTTATGGTATAGCCATGAGCTTGACTTTCCGAAATAGTTACGGGCGATTTCACGCCAAGATATGTCGATTAATATATCTGACATCTTCTGTCTCATATCTGTGACGAGTGTCTTGTTTTGCATGATTGTTTCCATACTTTTATTGTTTTGTACCCTCCCTTTTTCAAGGGAGGGTTGGTGATTTTTTAGGGCAGGTCGGTCAGTTCGTCGACCAGTTGCTGAATGAAGTAGAGCAGTTGCGGATAACCGTTGGGATAACTGAGTCGGTAATTTCTGATTGCTCTTATCAGCTCTTCTTCTTTTTGAGAGAGTCTAATTCTTTCTTTTCTTCGTCGTTTCATTGTATTGCTTTGTTTAATTTGACAATACAAATATACTACGAATTTTCGTAGTGAGCAAATAAACAAGCGATTATTTTTCAAAAAAATGATGGCAGTAAAGAAAAAGCCCCGGCGACGCACTCACATGCGACAACCGGGGCAACCTTCTCTCCTTGACAGCAAAGATAGGCGTAAAATTTTTATCTGCGAAATTTTTTCGCGAGCCAAATCACTGCTACGGCAAGCACCGAGCCTACAAGCCCCAGGGCGAAGCCGCCATAATCCACCTTGACGCGCTCCCATCGCGACAGCTCACGCTCCACCGGATAGGGTACCGGCACCGAGTCAGTGCGCTCGACGTACACAGTGTCATGCACCTCTTTGGTGCGCTCGCGCCATCGGTCACGCCAGTCAATCACCGTGTCTCCCTTGACAAAGATAAAACGGGTGTCATTCTGTATCACCGTGTCGGTGAGCCATCGCGTCACCACGTCTTTCTCCGTCCTGACAGTCTCCACCGGCTCATACACCGTGCGGGTGCATCCGCATATCACAGCCGCCAGCAGCGCGGCAAACAATATGCACCGCGTCATGACGGATTACGTTTAGCCCTTTCGGGGTTGTAGCTTATGTGCAGCCATCTGAAATCATACTTCTTGCCGATGAGCTCAAAGTATGGCAGGTTCAAGTCTTGCACGAGCTGATACAGGCGGCGGTTGTCGACCGCGTTTCCGGTGGATATGTCGGCGGCACATCCTGTAAGGTGCATCGACCCGGACACTCCGCCGACTCTCCTGTTCAGTTCCGGACACCGGTAGCCCGATGTCACGGTTATCGGCTTGCCCCACGCCTCGCGCAGAGGGTCAAGCACCATGTCGACAAGCGCCGCGATGTTCCTGCGTGCGCTCTCCGGCGCCGTGTTGTCGATGCCGTGGCGGTAGGCTGTCTCGCTCCGCTCAAATTCCTGAAAAGAGAAATACTTCATTGTTCACCTCCTTTCCCTGTGGCGAGCTCGGCAATCTGCCGCCCCACCTGTTCTTTAAACCGATCAAGCTCGCTGGCGTAGTGCATCGAAATTCCCAGCAGCGAAGCCGAGAACACGCATATGATGCCAAACGCCGTCAGAATCGACTCATGAATCAGCCCCTCGGGCGGGATGTAGACGCAGAGAAACAGCATCACAAGCCCCGCCGTCATTGACACTATAGCCATAGTGTAGACAAGCACCTCCTTAAAGGTGAGTTTGTCAAATTCCTGTTTTAAATGTCTCATAAACCGTATAGTCTAAGGTTATAACTTCTCTATCGTGTCACCCACCACCTTGTAGACGGCGGTGTCGTAGTAGGCATAGGCGGATGTCGCGTCGGCATCCTCCTTCGCCCTCACATAGCCGCGCACGTACCGCACTGTCGAAGCGTTGGTTCTCGGCAGGTCGATAGTATATTTATGCAGCAGCCCGTCGGTCGAATCCTGAATGAGGTCGAGCGACGCGAGCTTCTGCGAGTTCTGCGAAGTCGTGGGCGACTGGTTGTTGCTTGAATACGCGATACCCGCCTCGGTCACCTGGTATGTGCCCCGGTATGTGATATGCAGCGTGACCGCCTTGTCCTCCGCTTTCAGCATCGTGGTGGACCGGAACTCGATGGGCAGGTTTGCCGGTTCCCTGACGGTCACAATGCGCGGCTCGGTATCGGCTGTCTTGTCACCGTAAGCGGCATGCAGCACGATACTGTGAGCGCCCGGGCTCGACAGCTTGAACGACATCTCGTTTCCGCCGGTGGTGGAAGCGAGCTCCACGCCGTCGACAAGCAGGGAGAATCTTGTGTCGGCTGTCACGTTGTCGAGCGCAAACGTGGCTTTCGGCACCACGCGGAACTCCGTGCCGTTGTAGGAGTAGTCAATCTCGGAGCTGTCGGGGCTTATGACATACTGAAGATTCAGCGCCGCCTCGTCATAGTTGATTATCGGACCCTTCGTGATGATGCCCGTGTCGGTCACAATCTGCCCGGCAATCTGCGCCGCCCCGCCAATCTCGATGTTACCCAGAAACTGGACGTTGGTGTAAAAGCGGTTGCCGCAATGCACCAGCGCCGACTTTGACAGGCACAGCACCGGCGCGGTCTTGGTCTCGTCGTCGGTCACCGGGCTCATCGCCGTCCATGACGGCATCATCGAGCTGTCGGGGTTATACGACAGGTCCATGCCCGAAGCCTCCGCGGCGATTTCTATCTCGTGGCGTATAGCCGCCGGTATCGGCGAGGTGTTGCGCTCCTGAAACATTGCGTTTGACACCTTCACCGCGCGGCTGTTGCCGAGTATCATCATCAGGCAGAGCTGGTCTTTCACCGCGTCAAGCAGCGGGCTTGCCGGGCTCAGCTCGTTTGCGATCGAGATACAGTAGGGCGAGTATATGTCCACGTTACGTCCTCCTGTGATGACAAATGCGTAGCCGCAGAAGAGCGAGCGGGCGTGGATGCTGCGCGACCCCATCGCCCAGCTGTCGTCGGGCACGTCGGTAATCCTAACCGGTGTGCCGTCGGCAGCGGTGGTGTCCACGGCGAGCCCGTAGCGTTTCGACACGCGGTAGGCGCCAGCCCAGGGGTTCAGACCATAGTTGTAGGTGGTCTCGACGCCCGGCGAGAAAAGCGAGGTGTTGAATACCGAGCGCAGCCACCATCCGCAGCCGCAGTTCTCAGCCACGGAGTTGAACACGGTGCAATAGGTGATGCCCTGCAGGCAGAACCCGGCATAACGAGCCGAAGCCACATAGACCGATTCAAGCGTGGTCGATGTGCCTCCGGAGATAAACACCCCGTGCCCTCCGGCATAGGAGATACGCACGTCGCGTATCATCGACAGGATAGGCGTGTCAAGATATATGGCATGAGCCTTGGTCCCGTCGATAAGCAGGTTGTCGAGGATGGTGGCGTTAATGGTGTTTCCGGAGCTTGTAGTGCCGGGATTCCCCTTCTCGATATAAATTCCGCCCGTCCCGTCGATAGGGTATGACGCGTTGTTACACTGCCGCCCCGACGAGGTCTGCGTCCCTCTCAGCACCATGTCCCGGTACTGGCAGTTCTTGTTGCCACGCGAATATATATGGTAGCCCTCCGTGCTAAGGTTTGAGACGCCCTCAAGCACCAGCACAGTGGCGTTGCTGTCGTTGACTGTCCTGTCGGTCTGTCGGTTCACGCCCTGTATCTTCACGTTGTTGCTCCGGATGTCGAAAAACAGAGTGTCCTCCATCGTCACGGTCACGTTTCCGAGACGAATGTTGACCGGAAAATCCACAATAAACCGCTCCTTGCAGCGCCACTCGCCGGTGAACCATGTGCAGTCCACCGTTGACAGCCCGTTAGCCTTGGCATAGGCGAGCGCAGTGCGCAAAGCCGTCTCGAAGTCATCGGGCGCGAGCCTGTGGGCCGCCACGGCGCCCCCGTCGGGAAGATAGAGGCTGCCGAGCAGCGTCCATGTATAGCGGGTCTTTGCGAGCGTGCCAAGCCCGGAGTCGCCCGACACAGTTGTCGCCCTCACGACATACACCGAGTCGTTGATGATATAGCGTTCGGCATTAAGGTAGCCACGCTCGCGCAGCCATTCCTCGCCGGTGACCCATTTTTCATCCGTGTCGCCTATCTTGATGCCGCGATACTTGACCGCGAGCATCTTGTTCATGGGCGGCTTGGTTCCGACAGTCTGATAGCCGTTGACATCCACAGTCGGGCGCACGACCCACACCTCCGGCGGCGACATAGCGGCGTAGACCGGGGGTTCACCCTCCGTAATGTCAGGCACAGTGTCCATGATTCCCGCCACAGGCGGCAGCAGCGACGGCTCGTGGTTTATCACCCTCGAGCGGATTGCCGCGACCACGGGCTTCAGCTCCACGACCCCGTCATGGGCGAAAGCGTCAGCCGCCGTCAGCCCTGATTCGCTGTCACCGACATACAGGCGGCATGTCGACGTGTCGAGATAAATCCGTCCCTGCACCGGGCGGTACACCCCGTTTTGTGCCTCACCGACGTGTCCCGCGTCTTCCCAGAGCGTGTACCACGCCCCGTCTTTCTCAGCCAGGAACCCGCCGTTAAACTCCATCGGGTCATAGTCAGGGTCGGGATTGTCCTTTACAAAGATTATACGGTCAGGGTCGGAGATGACAGTCTCCGTGTCGGGATAATACAGGTGGTCATATTCCACCACCCCTGCAAACGCCGTCACCCCCGAGCCTGATGTAAGCGAGCCGATGTATCTTAGCTCATGGCGGTGGTTGGCACCGACAGCCCCCTCGGTAAGATTCTCAAGACGGTAGAAGTCGGGGCCGTGCATGTAAGTCCACGGGTTTGAGGAGCGGCAATGCCAGTATGTGCCGATACTGCCGTAGTTCCACAGGTCTTTCACCGTGTCGTGGAGCGCCCACTGTCCGCCCTCCTGATAGGACGCGCTGTAGTCAAGCGCGTCAGCCACCCAGTAGACTCTCATCCTTGAATCCTTCGAGAAGTCCCATTTCAAGGAGCTGTCAAGCTTGCCGGCAGTGGCAGCCATCAGCTCCGCCCTGGTCATGAAGCCGTGAAACTCCATCACCAGGCCCGGTGAGAGTCCGTCGCTTAACCTGCGACTTTCCAGGCTCAGCAGCATCTCCGTCTCCTCCATCGTGTATGCGTCAGTGATGCCGTAGCCCTCAAGCGTCGTCGCCTTGTCGGCTTTCCCTGCGACATCAGCGGGGTCGACCTCCGGGATGTTGTCAATGATTTCCACAAACATAGAGCCGACACGGCTTGCCGTGTTCTCTCTCAGCAGGCTCGCGTCACGGATTTTGCGTGCCTTTGCGTATAAAGTATTCTTGTCCATAACAGTAGCGAATATCGGTAAAGACAGTCATCAGAAAAAAGACATCAAAGGTCGCCTGACCCGATTGATGACGACAGCGAGTCGGCGATGGAGGCTGCGGCGTGCTCGCCCCCTATACGGGCGAGAGCCTCGACCATGGCTCTGACAGAGGCGAGATACTTTGCGTTAAACCACGGGCGGCGGGAGCGCGGCTTTCCCGATGTCATGTTAGGATGGGAGCGTGCCCCGGCGCGGCGCTTGCGGTCAAGACCGTGGGCCTCGCGATAGTCCGGGTCGAGTATCTGCAGGTCGCCGCCGTTGCCACGGGTGTACCCGTTGCCGACACCGAACTCCTGCGCCAGCCCGTACTCAAGAAACTTCATCTCGATAGTGGCCCCGGTAGACAGGTAGCCCACCTGAGAGCTGAACGACTCATGCAGCGCGCCGGTGTCGACGATACGTCGGCGCTCGATCTTCTCCAGCCATATCTCTATCATCTTGTCGGTCCACGCCTCCGAATAAGCGTGGAGGTCGGTGATCAGGGCTTTTTCTGCCATAGCGAGCGGTCATAAGTCAGGTCCACAGGCTCCGAGACATCTATCATGAAATATAGCCCCGTGCAGCCGTTAAGCGAATGTTTCCCCAGCTCGCGACACAGCACATTCTCCGTGTGGAGGTAGACGAGCTCGTTGGCGGGGTCGTCGGCGTCGACGATAAGGCGCGACATCACCTGAGAGAACAATGTCCGGCACAGTCCCAGCGCCGAGGCATAGGACCTCATGTCGCTGTAGTCATACAGGTGCATGATAAACACCGTGAAGGTGCGCTTCTTGAACCATCCGCCGGAGCGTCCCCTGAAAAGGTTGCCGTCGTTGGTGTCGTCAAGGCAGAAAAACGCCTTCGACGTGCGGAACTCGTCGAGCATGCCCTGCAGGGCCGTCAGCCCCGAGCAGGTACAGAAGGTAAAGCCGGAGTCGGAGGCGAGACGGTTGCTCTCGCACATCTCCCTGAAATAGGTCTCCGCGTCAAAATAGTTTTTTGCGTCCATGTTCAGCTCCGTTTAAGATCGCGTTTCCGTTCCTCCGCCTCACGGGCGAGGAAGTCAAGCTCCGTCAGGGCGCGGCGACATTCAATCTCCAGGATCATGTCCTCCTTGGTGACATCCCCGCCGGTGAGGGCGCGTATCTCGCAGTTCATCACGTCGAGCATCGACACCTCGGAAGAGCCGGCGGCGGGACGGAAGAAGTTACGGAACTCGGCGGCAAACATGTTTTTGACCTGCACCATCCAGTTAAGCACGTTCACCTGCTCGTAGCCCTCAAGCCTGTCAAATCCCCCTCCGGGGTAGAGCAGGGCTGCAATCTCGGCAAGCACCCCGGCATCCCTTGAGGCGAGGAAGCCCTGATAAAGGTTCTCAAGCCTGAGATAGGAGCCAAATGTCACACCGAGCAGCCGGGCGTCGATTGCGTCGCGTCCCTGCATGCGGTCGAGCCTCACGGGCACCGCCCCCGGCTCGTTGATAAACTCGAGCGGGTCAAGCTGCTCGGCGAGCAGATCCGGCGAGACCCATATGTCGACACGGCGGCGGCCGCTCCGGAACCTGCATGCAAATCTCCCGTCACGGCGGAAAAGCACCTTCATTCCGGAAATCGCAGCGAAGGCGAGAGCCGTCACCGACTCACTCCCGGTCTCCGAGCATGCAGCCTTGACGCGGTACACAGCCGCCAGCTCACTCTGCGTAAGCTCCTCCCAGCAGCGGGGCAGGGAGATGCGCACCTCACCGTCCGAAAAAGAAACACGAGTCATCTTTTTTGTTCTCATACCGTTCAAAATGATTAGCCCGGAAAGTCTGCGAGCCCGCATAGGCAGGAAACTCCCCGATTCTCGATTCCACAAATTCCAGGATCCTGTAGTCCATCCGGTCTGCCGACCCGTCATGGCGCACCCATGCGCGGACAAAGCCCTTTATCATTCCCCGCAGCTCCGCCTCGGCATCGGAAAGGTCACCGCACCTCACCCCGTCGCGGAGGCGCTGCATAAGCTCCGGAGAAAGGCGGCAGGCAAGAGCGCGCTCCGCGCCGTTGATCTCCGGCATCCACTCGCCCCTCAGGGCGATGTTTACCGGCTTGCCTGATATATCGGCGATGTCACGGCATCCGGGGAACATCGTCCAGACCATGCGTTGTGCCGTTTCGGAGGCCCTCCACCTCTCGATGCGGCTCAGCGCCTCAAGCGTGGCGTCAAACGCCATCCCCGCCTCGAGGGCGAGAGAATCCCTCAGTGCGCGCACACGCTCCGCGCTTGCAGGCGCCATCGAGTCGCTGCTGACCACCCCGAAGCCCGTAGGGGTCAGCACCAGGTCAAGCTGCGGCACCGCGCGGTACAGCGAATGGAGGCAAACAAAGCGCTTCATCAGGTCTGCGACCTCCCCATACTCTTCCTGTGACATGATGTCAGCCATCAGCCCCGGGCCCACCATAGAGAGCCACCGGCGGGATGTCTCCTCAAAAAAGCCGGCGACAGCCCTGAATATCTTGCCCGACGGCTCGACAGCCGCAGGACAGACCTTGTGAAAAAAATCAATTGAAATATCCATACTCAAGAAATCTTAGGATTGACACTCTTGGCGTCAGTGCCCTTGTCAAGGGTGGTCAGCAGCACCATGGGCACAGTCGGCGCCGCTTTATCCTGCCACCCGTTAAACCATATTATAAGCTCATGCACGCCGAGCAGCATGTCGCGGAAGGCGGTCTCAAGCGACTGTTTGAGCGTGAACAGCTCGCGCTTGTCGGAACCCGAGTTGTTGCTCTGCGACTTTCCGGGCACCGCGCCCACGAGGTTAGGATGTATGTTGGTGCCGTAGCAGAGCATGTTTGACGCCTCCTGGGTGTCCTCGCTCCAGTCGCCGCCCTCCTTGCCGGTGTCGATGACGCTGATTTTCACCATATGAATCTCATGACCGTAGGCGTCGACATAATACCCCGTTATCCATACCTTCCCCGAGTTGTGGATGCCGGTCACGAAGTCGCGTATGTTCTCCTGCTCCTTCTTGATGCGCGCCTCCTTCTCCACCGGGTCGGTTATATTCTCACGCTCGCATATATGCTCCCAGTAGTCGGCATGCACCTCCACCTGGTATCTTATGGCGGCATGGTTGCGAATCTTCGCCTTTTTACCCTTCCCGATAAGCCTCTTTATGTCAAACCAGTCGCCCCGGAACAGCGACGTATAGTAGGGCATCGGGTAATAGCGGTTGCCGGGTGTGGGAAACCGCATCACCACAGCAAACTTGTAAGCCGACGTCCTGACCTTCCTGACACCGTCAATACCGTAGTCCAGCCCGAGCTTCACGCGCAGGTCGCCCAGCGGGTCTCGCTCGTCAAGCAACTCAAGCATCTCCACGTCCTTCTTGCCGAGCGACCTCGTCCTGTTCCAGTTGGCATAGAAAAGGTGGCACACCTTCCCCGACGAGTTAGCCTTCTCAAAGCGGCAGAAGCAGGCATCCTTGTGCCTTACCTGCACAATCCGGTCACGTTTCCTGTTCAGGACAATCACGGCTACCGAGAAAAAGAAGTGCTTCATGTCGGTGCATTGCTCAAGATAAAACCTCTTGAGCGAGTTGGCTCGCATGAATCCGCATATCTCCGGGTCTTTAGTCGGACGATTGGTCTCCGGGTCGGTATATTCCACGCCGGAGCCGTAGGCTGTCAGCACGTTAAACAGGAGGTTCTGGGAAAGCACCTCGTCCATGCCGATGTGCCTTAGAATCTCGTGGGGCAGGTCGTCGGAGCCTCCAAAAGGCACGTACCTGAATGACGGATAGCCGGGCACCACCTTCCCCTCCGGGACCAGGTAATCCTCCTCAAACACGTCGGCGGTGTCGGTCACGCCGGCAGATGCGTCATTTACCTTGAAGTCGAGAATCACGGTCTCGACCTGTCTGCGCCCTGATGCGGCGCTACCTGATGATTTCGTATCCATTTATCTCAAAAAGTGTTATGTCACGGAACTCCCTCGGCAGGTTGCTTGCCGAGGTCAATATGCGGTGTGTGCCGCGGCGGAACGACCAGCCGATGCACACCGCCCTGCGGTATTCGATGATGTCGCCGGTCGACAGCTTCCACACCTTCAGGTCGCATGGCTCGCCCGACTCCAGCAGGGCGAGGGCGTCAAGCCAGTGCATCATTTTTATGGGTCTCTTATTCATATGTCGGGTCAAAAGTGTGGTCAAATATCCTGAAACCGTCAAGGTCCGACGCGCCACGGCGGGCGAGACGGTAGGTGAAAGAGAAGCTCGGCGTGAAGTCATAGGCGTTGCTGTCGGCGACAGAACAGTCGGTGATGATGACCCTCTCGCCCGGAGTCCCGTCGGGGTTTAGCAGGTAGACCGAGCCGGAGCGCGCGAGGTCGCGGGCTATCGACTCCGCCCCGAACCTCATGACCCCTGTCGAAGCCACGTGCTTGTCGGTCTCGCCGATGTCGTAAGCCTCAAAACTGCCGTTGACCATAGCCGTCACCCTTGAATACTGAGGGTCGGCGGTGACCTCTCCATGACAGTGCAGGGTCTCCCAGCAGTTGAAGTTGTTCCGGAAAAGGAAAGCGCCGGTAAGTGGCGGAGGCGACACAATCACGCGGTATGCCTGCGCCATGTCGCCGACCCTCACCGTGAAGTGCACCAGCTCGTAGCCGTCGCGCACAAATCGGCGCGGCGACACGTCATACTCGGTCACGTCGCCTGTGGTCTCCGTGGCGCCGATGGCTACCTGTCGGGCGACAATCCTGCCGGCGGGCGACAGGTACAGGCAGTCGGCGCGACACGGCAGCCTGTCCGGATTATAGCAGGAAAGCGTCTCCAGCCGCCCGACTGCGGTGTCACGTTCGCCTGTCATCGCAGTCAGGAATCTCCGCCGTGCCCATTCCGTAGCCGGGAGTGACAGTTTCACGTCGGAGCGGATTACGGTCATGAAGCATATCGCCTCCCCGTTGACCCATATAGAGAAAGAGCCGGTCGCTGAGTCACGCAGTGAGTTCTTAATAATCCTGTCTATGTCAAACAGCGACACCGACCCGTTGGAGTGGGGATAGAGCACAGTGCTGAACAGTGCCTGTCGTCGGGAGTCACACACGGTCACTGCGACCGATGTCTCGTTGGACGACATCTGTATCACCTCCAGGTCAGAGAGGAAAACAAGGCTGTCAATGTTAGTCACGAGCGTAGTTGCCATATCATTCAATTAGATAGCCCGAAGTTAGGCATGCGGGAAGCCGAGAAAAAAGACAACAGGCACCGGGACCCGTAAAAACCTGATGCACAAGAATGTCGCCTGTGTTTTTACGGGCAAAAAGCGGCATTTTCCGACGCTTTTCCGCTCCATTCCGGCTAAATGGCTTGTGAATAAGTCATTTAGCCGGCGAAATTTTCGGGCGAAGCCCGAATGTGACGAAGCACAGCCCCACGGCGCCCTACGCATTACCGCCGATTACCACCCCGAAAAAGGCGGTATATGACAGCCCCACGGTCAACATCATCGACAGGTGGACACAAAAAAAAAGCGGCTCGGTAATCCGAGCCGCCCAGGTGGTAATGGAGGGTGAGTGTGAGAGGGAGACAGCCACGCATCGCGCGCGGCTGTCCTACGATATAAAAAAAATGTAAAAAAATGTGTCCGTGGAAAAGAGTTATCCGGCATTTTCCCTGACTGCCCACTCAGCTCCGGAGATGGGGTCGACATATACCCTGTAGCCGAGGGCGGTCATGACCTCCGCGATTTCATTGAGGCTGAGGTCGCACACCAGGGCGAGACGGTCGCGAATGTCGGCTGACGAAAGCTTCTCGCTGTCGGGTTCCGGATTAGGGTCGGGTCGATGGTTTGTGAGAGAGGCGGCAAGGATTCCCATTTGAGCCGGCAGCTTGCCTTCGTTGACCATGTCCTCTATCTCGTTTATGCGCTCAAGATATGTGGTCGCTGTGAGTTTCATATCTCGCCTCCTTCCTTGCTTGAGTGATTTACTGCTGCACACACTGTCACGAGCAGTGCGCAGAGACATGTGGCGACGGGTCGGTCGGCGATGGCGCATATCCATGCCCCGGCAGTTCCGGCTACGGCTGCGAATGTTGATACCCGGCGCAGGGTGGCGCCACTGACTGTCACTTTCGGGAGATTGAAGGCTCTGCCCGGTGCCTTTAATGAAATCGTCTGTTTCATACTGTTGATGTTTTAGCGTGATTAATTAGATGTTATTAGACAGAAAAACGGCTGTCATATCCCGTCCGCTAAAACATCAACAGTGGTCACGCCGGAGCGTGATAAAGTTGTGGATATGACAGCCGATAAGGCTGCGTATGTAAAGGGGCATAAAAAAAAGCCCTGACTTATGTCGAGCAGTTAACCGATGCTCTCGGCGGTGACTAACACCGTTGATGTTTTAGCACTGCAAATCTACATCAAAGATTTTGATTGTGCAAGAAAAAAATAAGCCCGATGCAAAAATAGTCAGACAAAAACTTGCGCAATAACGAAATGTTTATTATCTTTGTATTGTAATCAAAAACTAACGTTATGGACAAAAGAGAATTAATTCAGATGCTCATCCACAAGAAGATGGAAGCCAAGGCGAGACTTGAATTTTTCAAGATAGCCTCGCCGGTAAGACACCAAAGAGAGCTTGACAAGCTGCTTGACAGAATCAACGAGATAGAGCGCATATTGAATGAACTCGAAAAGGAATGAATACTAATCAAGCCCCGGGCGACCGGGGCATAAAACAGTACCACTATGGATATAATGCAGAGACTTGACGAACTACAGACATTAATCGACAAAGGCATAACTCCGGAAGCCTACAGGATGATGGCTGACATAAAAGCACAAGCAACTACTGAAGCAGACAGCGCTGCCATTGACAGGTTTATCTCAAGTAATATCGAGCGGCTAAGCGGCGAGATAAGCGACCTGCACGAGGAGACATTGAAGCTGCAGCTCGGCTCTATATGTGAGATGGTAAACCTCAGTTATATAGCTCGCACTTATTTCAATAAGTCGCGCGCATGGTTGTCGCAGCGCATCAACGGCAATGATGTCAACGGGAAGCAGGCAAGATTTACCGAAGCAGAGCTTGAGACATTCAATCATGCCCTTGCCGACATGTCAAGGATAATAGGCTCGACCCGCCTGTCTTATTAAGGCGTTAGTTTTGATTACACCGCCCCTGCATAACGAGCCATGCAGGGGCTTTCTCTTTAAAAAAAGTCGCCCTGAAAAAGGAGTATTCAAGATTTTGCCGAAAAACAAAAGGGCACATGCTTCACAGCAGATGCCCCTTACCTTAATAAACCAATAAAACAAATCAAAAAAAGGCAGTAATAAAAATTCCGGGGTCAGAAAGAAGAGACCACCGACACCATAGAGTTAGACACCGGGTACTTCTCACACCCGATGCACAGTGTGTCGAAGGCGTCACTACCGTCAGTGCGGAGCTCCAGCGGAGACTCGTCGGACTCGGCGAGCTTCTCGGCACGTTTGTCCTTTCCCCCGTTATATATACCGGCTGTCTGTATGGACAGTATAAGGTCTTCGTTGTTCTCGCGGTTTATCATCGGCATGAGCTTGCCCTGCCCGGCAAACATGCGGTTGATGAGCAGGTGTTTCACCGGCTGCATCATGGGCTTTCCGATGTCCTTGAGGGTCACCGACCAGCCGTTAAGCCTGAAAGCCGACGCTATAACCGTCATGAAGGTAGTGTTGTCGACGGCATAGCTACCCTGCTTTGCCGTGGCGTCGAAGTAGAAAATCACGCGCTTGTTCTTGTGGTGGCGGTAATACTGGCAGAAGTCAGCCACGAGCTCACGCAGCTTCCTCTCATACTTGACATAGAATGATTTCAGCACGAGCAGTTTCCTGCCGCGCGGCTGTCCGGTCACCAGCCAGTTGATATTGGCGTTGAAGTCGAAGGCGACACACAAGGGCTGAGCCGGGTCGACATCGGCGTCCATGAGCGACGACGGCTCCTTGATCTTGTCAAACTGATATTCCAGGGAGTCGAGATAAGAGAAGTTGGTGGCGGAATACTTATGGCTCTCGGTCATAGACGAATAGAACCCGTCGCGCGACAGACCGATGCGCTTGCACAGCACCGAAGTCTGGAACGTCAGCGGGGGCAGGTCACGCTTGAGCTGCTTGATAAACGCCTCGCCCAGCACCTCCAGGTTTTCAATCGATGACACCTCCCGGTAGTCCACCGCCACAGAGCGGAACTGGCACAGCTCGCGGTGCATGCGGCGTAGCTCACCCTTGATGCAGCGGGATGGCTCCACTCCCTTGGCACGCAGCTCGCGGCACCGCCTTTCCATCTGTGCTATATCATAGGCGAGCGTCCTTATCATCTCTATGACCTCCGGGTCACACTTCTCGCGGTAGTCCAGGAACCAGGATCCCTTGCGGGTCACCGGCATGTCGGAGGTGATCAGCATCGAGTGATGGAAGAAGTGCTTGCCGAAATACTGGCGGTTGCCACGCAGCGCCGGCAGCGTCTCATCCTTGAACTGCTCGAAGTCAATAAACTTTGCCTCGTCGCAGTCGAGGGCGTCATAGCTTTGGGAATTGGATGTGCCGGACCGGTCCTGGGAAATGATATACCCGACCGAGCCGTTATAAAACGACAGTACATTCTCAAAGTTCTGCACCGGAAATATGGGCTTTCCCCATCCCCAAGCCTTAGGGGGCTTGATGCCGATACACCAGTGGCGGTTGCGCTTGTAGCCCCACCTCTCCCAGTGCACGAGCATCGACGGGAGGGTGTTGGTGAGCGCACGTTTGATGTTAGCCGACACGATACCGGTGATAGAGCCAGGCATGCGCTGGAAGTTGCGAAGGTTCCACAGAGCATGCACGGGACCCTTGCCGAAGGCGCGACCGGCAACGAGTATGGTGTCTTTCGCCTGTACGACAGTGGTGATGTCGCGCTGCACATCGTTAAGATATACCTGCTGGTCGGTCTTTGGCTGTTCCATCGGCATTGACATGGTTAGGCTTAAACAGGGACTCCTGGTCAAAGTCAATCTCCTCAAAATCGACTTCTTTCACATCCTCGGTGAAATACTTCTTCATGAGCGCGGCCTTACGCTCCTTGACGTTTGACATGCGGCGGAAGCCGAGCACCTCGGGGTTGTCGGTGAAAATAAAACGCTGCGGCACGATTGCATCCCAGTCGGCATCCCTCTCGTCCTCCTTGTCAAGCTGCGTGTATTTGGCGAGGCGGTCGGTGGCGAGTATCATATTTTTAATGTCCCCCTTGGCATAGGCGAGGTCATAAGCCGTGTTAAGGCGCTGTATCACCAGGTAACGGTTATAATCCTTGGATGACTTCTGAAGATTGCCGAGCAGGTTCTTGACTATGGCAAGATCCTCATAGGCAGTCGAAGAAGCCACGCCGTAGCGGGAAGTGAGAAACGCGATAATCTCGCGGTCACGCTTCTTCGGAAATGCGAGCCAGTGGTCATAGGCGGCGCGCAGCCTCATTATCCTGTTGGCAGTAACCTCCGGCACCCCTTCCTGCAGCATGCGTTCGTAGGGGGTGAACAGGTGGGAGAGGGCGACATCGGCGATTCTCGGCAGTGCCATGACTCAGACATCGGTAAGCAATGAAGCCACATAGGCAGAAGCCGACTGCACCGCCGCCGGCGCCCCCATGCGGGCAAACTGAATCTCCTGACGGCGTATGGCAAGTGCTGTAGCAGCCACAGCCTTGCGATACACCTTCCCGACCTCAGAGCCGGGAAAATCAATTTCGGCGCGCAGCGAGTCTTCGTCAAGCTCCATGAGCGCGGCGATGTCTCGCACCGGGGTAAGGTCTGACGCGTATTCACGTATCCGGTCAATCTGTTCCTGAGTTAGTTCCATTGATAAGAGTTGATTTATTGATTAATTCGGTCATGCCGCGTCTGATCCCGTCTACGGCGTCATGGTCAGAAATGACCATACCCGCCTCCGTGCGGTTGCCTCTGGTAAGGTTCTGCGAGGTCACGATCGCCGCTGACATCAGCGAGCCCTCGACAAGCACCACCTTGGAGTGATTGCGCGCGACATAGACGCGGTCGGTCACTTCATCCAGAAAGGCAGAGAGCAGCCCGGTCTTTTTCATCGCCCTTGCGTCGAGGATGAGCGTGCAGCCATCGACCATCCCCGAGTCACGGAGCCGCCACAGCCGCCGCAGGAACTCCTCCCCGGCAGAGAAAGAGGAGACAGACAGCGTTGAGACCCCGCACTGCATGACAGTCCACTCGATGATGTCGGCAAGCTGCAGGGAGTCGCAGAAATAAGTCTGACAGGCGGCAGAAGACAGCGGTCTGAGCAACGCCGCCACGGCACCGGCGCGCTCCATCACAGCGAGACACCCATCTCCTTGAGTGCAAACCTGGTCTCGTCAGAGAAGTCGCCGCCGAGCTGCAGCACCGTCATCGCCGCGTCACGCACCTTGGCTACTGCAGCTTCACGGCGGTCACCGGCGCTCTTCTCATAAACGGAGCGATATTTTGATATTGTCTTACGTGCCGCCGAAAGGCGCTTTTTCACCTCCGCGTCCGGAACCGGCACAGGTTCCCCGGCAACATAAGAGTCGTAGGCCGCCCACGCCTTGCGGTATTCGCTCTCGGTCTCGTCGAGCATGTGCAGCTTCTCAAAGCGGTCACACGGCTGCATGTGGCTCATAGCCTTGATTTCGTTAAACAGGAGGTCGACGCGACGGCGACGGTCAAGGTTGTCGGTGTAAAGAGCCTGTATCTCCGCGGGCAGCGAGTCATGGTCGGCGCGTCTGCCGCGCGCCACCTTAGCCTCGGGGTGTTCCGCGTCGACAGGCAGCACAGTGTCCGGGGCAGGTTCCGCAAGGGTCTCAGCCACGCGTGGCATCACGCGGCGCTCAAGGTCCACCACGTCGCTGACAGCCATACCGCGCAGACGTATGTTGAGATACTTCCTGAGCTCGTAAGCGACCTTGTCACCATATTTCTCCGGGCGTCTCATTGCCGAGTTGTACATCGCCATGTTGCGGTTAAGCTTCAGCAGCATCTCCGCGCCTGCAGCCATGTCGCGCGACTCCTGCGGCGTGTTGAGCCATTCCTGTATAGCCGCTGTGAGTTTTTGGTCAATATTAGCCATAAAATTCATTTTTAAGAAGAAAGCGCGGCGGCATACATGGTCAGATGCAGCCAGCCGCGCGGATTCACATTAATACTATCAGTCAAATAAGGGTCAGGCACCGGCGGCTTCCTCGATAAGCCCTGTCGAGCAGTCGATGACACCGTCTTCGGTCACGAGCTTTCCGGTGTAGAACGGGGCGGGCGACTTGTCGGTCACCGACACCTCGAGGTTGGTTCCGGAGGCGTCGGTCACAGCCATGCCGGAGTCCTGGGAGGGCTTGGTGGTGGTGCGCTCGAAATCGTTGCCGATGACGCGGTACTTGCCGTTTTTCTGACGCACGACATACACGAGGTCGTCAGTGTTAGCCATCATGCAGAATCCGGTCGCCTCTTCATCGACACCCGCATACTTGAGGGTGACGGAGACGAGGAATGAGCTTGAGGGATATTCGCCCTGTGACTCCGCCTTCAGATTGGAGGCAGTGGTCACAATGTCGACGGCAAAGAACTTGGCGTCGGCCGCGAGGGTGAAATCACCGTCATAGGTCACGAGCGAGCCGAGGCTTGCACCGGCATCGGCGGGGGTCTTGCGCTTCGGGAACTTCAGTATCTGAGACTTCGGTATCGCGTAAGCCTCGGGACGAAGACCTGGCAGGGTGTTCTCGCCGGGGCAGAATCGAAGCGACTCATACAGGCTCTTTGCGGAGCAGTCAGTCTTTTTCATTGCGGGTCCGTGTTTTAGGGTTCAACTTGTTTGAGCTTTCCTACGAGCAGGCGAGTGGGGTCGATCGACTCGTAGTCGCAGCCAAAGAAAATGGTGGCGAAGAAAGTGAGCAGCACCACGTCATGCTTTTCGACCACGATGCTTTCCTCCTCGCCGGTCTGGTTGACACCGATAAGCATGTTGTTTTTGTCGGTGAGCTGAAGGAACTCGCTGCCCTTCTTCTGGAACATCGGCACGAAAGTGACATTCTCAAAGCCCTCGGGATGGATCTGGCGGTAAGACTGGTTGTAGGAGATGGCTCCGGTGGTGATCTTGTAGTCGTCCATGTAGTCATACCATACCTTATACGGCATGTAAAGCTTGAGACCCTCCTGCGACATCAGGAAGTCGTCGCCGGAGCGGAGGAAAGCCTTGACAAGGTCCACCGCATTGGTCGAGTCGATGGCGTCGGTAAACTCAAAAAGGTTGCCCTTTTCCACAGCGAGGTTACCATCGGTTATCTCTGTGGCGGTGATGGTGTCAAAGCCGTTGAACAGGTCATGGGTGGTTGTGCCGTCATCCTTGCGCACCGCAGTGAACATCTCGCGCGCGATGTGGTCGCCGAGCTTGCCGGAGAGGATAGACAGCACAAGTCGCGCCACCTCCACGTTTTTCAGGGCCTCTCCCTTGGTGATCGAGGACCCGAGCACGGTCTTATAGAACTGGTTGGGGTCGAACTCGCGGCGCACGGATCCGAAGAAAGTCTTCAATGTGCGGGCCGCGATGTCAACGCCGAGTTCCTCGGTGCGTTTCGGGTCGTAGGGACCGAACTGCATGTCGGCGTCAACCGAGTAAAGCTTCTCCTCGAATCGGATACCGGCACGGAGCGTAAAGTTGTTTTTAAGGACATCAAGGAGTCGTAGAACCGGCAGGCGGAGCAGCTCCTTGCGGTATTTTCTCGCACTGGTGAGAAAATCCTGGTCGGTACAGTTGATAGGCGGCATAATCAGAGAATGTCTTTTATGGAATTGTACATGTCGGATGCGTTAAGCTTTTCTTCCGAGCCGTCATCCTTTACGTCATCGGTGCTGTCAGCGGGAAGCTTCTCCAGGGAAGCCACTTTTTCTTGAAGTTCCTTGATGGAATTTTCCTTTGCGGTGACATCGGCGGTCAAGGCCTCAAGCTTTGAGGCGATGTCATTGACCTGAGCCTCGGAAAGGGTGACAGTCCCCTTGTCGTCAGCCTCGATGGATTCCACGGCAAGAACGGCAGCCATTGCGGCTGTGAGCTTGATTGTCTTCATCTCAGTGGTAGTGTTGGTTAGGGTTTCGGATTGTCCCTGCTGATTATCGGCTGTGTTTTCCTTGCTGCCCTCGCTATGGAAAAGCGACTTCTTCAGTTTCTCCCACAGTGACGCCTTCTCTTCATCGGTGACTGCGGCTGAAGGGATCCCCTCGACGCCGAGACCGAGCGCGTTAAGCTTTCGCGCGGTGTCGGCGCTGCAGGAGGTCCAGGTCACCTCATTGGCGTCGGCTTCCCTGATTTCATCGATAAAGCCGAGGTCAAGCGCCTCTTGGGCTGTGAGCCATCGGTCGGCTTTAAGGATGTCGAGGATGTCAGACACCTTCTTTTTGCAGCGGGTGGCATAGAGATTGGCGAGCACGACATCGATTTTGTCATTTTCCTTCTTGTTTTCGGTGAGGTCCTCGATAAGCTTCTGCATCTCATCGGCGTTGTAGTTGCCCCAGACGTCAATGAAATTGGAACACTTGTGTACCTTGAACATCGCATATCTTGACATGCACACACGCTTCGCGCCCATCGCTATCACTGTAGCTGCAGATGCGGTGAAGCCGGTGATGTGTACAGTCACGTCGCCATGGTCGGCGAACTGCTGGCGGATGTCGAGGGCATGGTCGAGGTCACCTCCCGGTGAAGAGATCAAGACATCGACGTGCTTGCCTTTGAATGGCGCGAGATTGTTGCGGACAAACTGCTTAGAGTAGCCCCAACGCCCAATCATATAGTCGATAATAAGCTGGTAATCCATTGCGTTTCGTTAAGATTACCGCTAAATTATCGCGCATGAAACGGCAAAAAAAAGACAGCCACGCATCGCGCGCGGCTGTCCTGTGATATAAAAAAATGTAAAAAAATGTGTCCCTGGAAAAGAGTTATCCGGCATTTTCCCTGACAGCCCACTCAGCTCCGGAGATGGGGTCGACATATACCCTGTAGCCGAGGGCGGTCATGACCTCCGCGATTTCATTGAGAGTGAGGTCGCACACCAGTGCGAGACGGTCGCGAATGTCGGCTGACGAAAGCTTCTCGCTGTCGGGTTCCGGATTAGGGTCGGGCCGGTGGTTTGTGAGAGAGGCGGCAAGGATTCCCATTTGAGCCGGCAGCTTGCCTTCGTTGACCATGTCCTCTATCTCGTTTATGCGCTCAAGATATGTAGTCGCTGTGAGTTTCATATCTCGCCTCCTTCCTTGCTTGAGTGATTGACGGCTGCACACACAGTCACGAGCAGTGCGCAGAGACATGTGGCGACGGGCCGGTCGGCGATGGCGCATATCCATGCCCCGGCGGTTCCGGCTGTGGCTGCGAATGTTGATACCCGGCGCAGGGTGGCGCCACTGACTGTCACTTTCGGGAGATTTAAGGCTCTGCCCGGTGCCTTTAATGAAATCGTCTGTTTCATTGCTTGTATGATTTTCGCGTTATCAGACAGAAAAACGGCTGTCATATCCCGTTCGCGAAAACCATACAAGCATCGCCCCGAAGGACAAATAATTGTAAAGGATATGACAGCCGCTATGGCTGTGTATGGAAAGGGCATAAAAAATGCCCTGACTTATGTCCGGACAATTGACCGATGCCCGACGGAAGCGACATGCGCTTATATGATTTTCGCACTGCAAAGCTACGTCAAAGATTTTGATTGTGCAATATATCGGTGCAAAAAAAAGCCGTGCCTCAAGGGACACGGCAGAACATTTATTTTATGAAGTAGACCCTCACGGGCCGGGTTTGCTTAAAAGTTTGCAGCAGCAAGTTCCTGCGCCATTGAATGAATTGCCTTCTGAAGCTTCAGATACTGACCCTCGCCGGCATTGGCGACTCCGGATGTGTATTTACGCATAAGCGATGGATTGATTCCGGCGCGTTGCGCAACCTTGGACACATTAAGGAAATCAAAGTACTCGAAGAATGATTTCATGTCGTAATGATAAACAAACTCCAGCTCAACCGGCGTTTTACCTTCTTCTCTGAGCATACTTTTAATCTCCTCATAGGCCTGAAGCATGTCGACTTTCGCCTCCTGCGGGGTTGTCCCGTATCCGGTCAATCCGAAATCAGGAACATCCTCCTGCATGAAACACGAGCACCCGCCATCTTTAGCCATCTCGAAAATTATGTTTGCTTTCATCGTCATGAAATTATTAATGTCTTGTTAAAAGGAGGCTTGCAATCCTCCTTTATTCTTAACAACAATCGACACATGGTTTAGTTATGAAGTAATGAGCGGGGGATAATCCCCCGGCTCATCTCCTTGGTTGCGACTGTCAGGACTTCTTAATCCCGGCAAGTCGGCGGACACTTCTGACGGTCGAGGGCGGCACTTCTTTAGCACCGTGATGTCCAAGTGGAAATTTTTTACCCGTTATCGGCGAAAGCCATATAAGGTGATTTCCACCCTTCCTGACGACCTTGCATCCTGCGGCTGTCAATTCAGCCTCCAATTCAGAATACTTCATAAAAAAATAAATGTTCTCTTGTTGTTAACAACAGTACAAAGGTAGCATTTTTGCTCCATATATGCAAATTTATCAGGAGAAAAATTGCACAAAAACACAAGAGCTGCCTGCCTCACGGCAAGCAGCCTCCATAATTTGCAATAAAGCCATATGTATAATCCTAATATCCTGATTTTATAAAAAGTGATGCGCCGGCACGCGCACCACCTTTAAACTAAAATAGACCATTTTACAAAATGCACGGATGAAATTACGTAGTGCGTTTTGCTCAATACCAGTGCAAATATAGTGAAAAATCGGATAAGTCCAAATATATACTATAGATTTCTAAATAATATGCTTGATTTCTCCATTGAATACAAGAGGCAGTAACCCTACGGTGCCTGTCCACTCCACAGTGAGGTTGCACACAGATGCCTCGGAGTAGCGTGACGGCATGACATCCTCGATGTCGCTTACCGGGTAAGGCATGGAGGCGTTGCCGATAAGCCACTGCGAGCCGTCGGCGGAAGTGGCGATATAACATGACGGGTGACCGTCCACATCGACATGCTCGGTAAGAGAGGCTGACAGCTTCACGGAGTGTACCTTTGTACGGTCGACTGTCTTTGTGGTGTGGCTGATAGAAGCCGGACGCGCCAGGTCGAGTTCTGTCCCTTGTATTGCATCAGAAGTCACAAATGCAGCGCGCGACGGCACGATTACCACCGATGACAGCGAATCAGGGCTGACAGCCTCAAGACGGATGATGTTATGCAAAATCTGTTTCATTTGTTTGCGGTTGTGTCTGTCTGTGTCGTCTTGGTTGTCATTCCGTTATCAGACAGGGGGTTGTGGTTGTTTTTATTTGAACTTTTTTATGTTTATACCGTTTTGGGCATATTGTTTACGGAGGCGATAGAAACATTGTCTCACGGTCTCGACCGAATCAATGTCAATGCCCTTGGACTCACACCATGCAGCGATGAGCTTGTTGACCCCGACCTTTGACTCGCAGAGCGGCGTGATGTCGCTCCAGAGAGCGCGCATGAAAAGGTCTTTGATAGCCTCGCGCAAGGCTATCTGTCCCTTTTTACCGAGATGATTGTAGGTCTCCGGCGGCTTCGAGCTGGAGTCAGGGAGCCTGATGGCTACCATACCGGAGCGGTTGTCGACAGGGGTGACTCCCGGGGGTGTCTTTATGGTGAAAGAGCGTATCACGGCGTTCTCATTGGAGTAAGCCGGGAACATGACGGGGTCGCCGAGAGTGGCTGTCAGCCATTGGCGGATGTGCTTTTCAAGAGGCACGTATATAACAAAGTCACTCATATATAATTGATTATACACAAAATTAGCCATTTCGGACAGTAAAAAAAATATTTTCTGTTCCGAAAAGTTGACACACATGTGGGCGTCTACATGGTCTACACTGACTACACTTTTAAAATACGCTTGATTTTCAAACACTTACAAAACTACACTTATTGAAAAAGTGTAGAAATAGCGTAGATTTTGTAGTAGTTTTGTAGATTTTTTTGCCGAAACCGGGCAAGTGTAGTCAAGTGTAGATTTTTGTATACAGCAAAACTACACTTTAACCTATTGATTATTAAGAATGTTGATAATGTAGACAATGTAGATTAAAAATATGTCCCATTCTAAAAACACCGCAATTTCGGAAAAACAAAAAAAATGCCCTGTTTCCGGGCAAAAAAAGCAGGCGCGGCAGACTGAAAGGTCTACCACGCCCGGTCAAAATGAAACAACAATATCTACTCTCTGAGCAAGTCAAGCAACTCTGTGGCACAAAGGGCGGCATAGTCCGGATCCCATGGGTCATAGAATGGCTTGACATCTACCCAGAACCAAAAGAGGCGCACCTGCACTATATAGACCGGTGATGCGCCGGCAACGGTCTTGAGTCTAAATCTCTTTTTCATGAAGCAGTTTATTAGTGGATACAAGCAAGCATCTCGCTTTATGGAAACAAACAGTGAACGGAATGTCAATGCCGATAAGAAACCGGGCATTGGCGATGCCGTGTATTACCGTAGGGTGGGTGCGGTTCATCGCTGCGGCAATCTCCATCAGGGTCATGCCGGCAAAATCGCGCATGAGCAGCATTGCCGCCTGCCGCGCCTCCGTGATGTGGCGGAGGCGACTCTTCCCGGAAATCTCGGCAGTGGCGACACCGAAGGCACAGGTCACGGCAGTCAGTATCTTGTCAGGGGCGGTCATCGTTTTCCGGATTTGATGATTGCCGCCTCGTAAAGGTGGTGGAGGCTGCCGCGGACATACCCCCGGATGCAGGCAGATCCCAGTTCCCTTTCCGGTTCCTGCCTCCGTTTCTTCTTTACTCCGGAATATTTGCTGAGTCTCGCTTTCTCGCACTCCTTACAGCGCGGGAAATATATCCCATAGCCCTTGTAATAAAAAGCGTCCAGCGGCAACTCCTGTCCGCATCCCTTGCAAATCTTAGTCTTGTCCATGCGTCAGTCCCTTTTATGGCACGGGCAGTCGGAGTCGTGGGTGATGCCACCAACCGCACTATTCACTCCGTCGCTGATATAGCGAATATACCGATGTCCTTTGTAGTTGAACTCAGTTATATGTGATGCCATATCAGCATCAATCCGTTCTTGTGTCCTTTGTTCCTCGCATCCGCTCATGCACACGGCGCAGAGGACGGCTGCAAGGATGGTTATTAGGTGTTTCATTTCTTCTTCGGTTTAATGGTTATGGTGACTTCGAGAGGTTCGGACTCCCATGTAAGGGAGGGGAACACATTGTTGTCGGGGGTCATATCAGATATTTCGCCCATCCAATAAGACTTAATGAAATTTCGTTCAGGCTTGTGTGTATATATGAATAAATCACCATTCTTATTTCTCGCCACCCATCCGTCAATGGTCTCTTCCTCGTCAACGTTGAAGTCGAGCTCGGAGGGGGAATAGAAGCCATCGTTTTCATAATCCCAATAGAGTAATTTTCCACTATAGGTAGCCATCAGGTCAACCTCGACTACCTCAATCATCTTGCCGTCTGATTTTCGTTTAGCTTTCATAATGCCGTCATTTCTCTTTTGTTTTCGGGGTGAAGTCGGGGCAATGATAGCCATGGAATAGTCGGCATCGGGCAGGGGCAAGTCCATACGAATGCTTGTATTCCTTTATCACTGCATGTAGTCCGCATTTGTCGGAGTGTTTATAGTACTTGCACTCCTCACACTCCCTCGCTTTCTGCGGTCGGTCAGTCGGGGTTTTCATATCTCGTCTTCTTTTGGGTATCTTTTATCAAACCGCCATCTGAGTTCACAATCACTCAATATAGCTTCTCTAATGTCGTTTGAGCTTGTTGCAAATTCTACGAATATTGCAGAAATACACCCAGGTCGCTTGTCATCTTTACTACATGGAATTGCGTAGTACATAAAGTTATCAAGCGTTCCGTAAATGAAGCCGTCTTCTTTCATCGCTTCATGGTACATCGGGTTGTCTATTTTGTCAATAGATTTGAGTTCCTCTCTCGTGAAACTCCCCACTATCGGGTAAGCGAAATGTCCGGCTCTACCTCTTGTGCCGAAGTAGCAAATTCTTTTTTCCATATTATTTCTCGTTTAGCAGTTCGGAGTTGTCGTGGATGTTGCCGATGATTTCAAATTCAGCAGCATTGTCGCTATCAAAATCCATAACAGGGCAACCAACGCTGATACCTCGTGCGTCGCTATCTTTGTGTAACTCGAAAAATGCTGCGTAGCCACAATCATTCCATTCTACAACTGCAACATAGTTAGGCTTGCCGTCAGAGAAGAATGGATAGCGGTCAGCTGTAATAATATCCCCCTCGTAGATCTCCTTGCCGTTCTTGTCGAGCAGTCCTGTGAATTGGCCTACTGTCTTAGAATCTACTTTGCGCCAATCCATCCCGGGGTCGGTAGGAATGCCGATGAACAGTTTGCCGTGGGTTTCAGCGAGTGAGCCATATACCCACTCACCGTTGTCAATGCGTTTGCCTCTGAATTTGATTGTTCTCATCTCTCACCTCCTTCCTTATGGCACGGGCAGTCGGGGTCGTGGGTGATGGAAGCTCCGCCAATCGCAGTATGTCCCTTTACTACCGCAAAATGTGTTTCTTTTTCGTAGAAGCGATAACAGACATACCGGTGTCCATGAAAGTGGAGTATTCTCATCTGCTCTGAATCAGTCGGTATGTTGCCGCCTTCTTTATTTGAGTAGGTAAATCCGCTCAGGCACACGGCGCAGAGGACGGCTGCGATGATGGCTAATCTATTCTTCTTCTTCATTGTCTTCTGTATAGGTTTCATACTCTTTGATTTCGGGCCTGCTTGTCCATCCCGATGAAGCACTTACTGAAATCAATGCTGAAAACTCGCTGTCGCTTGTTTCATATACATATTCAGCTACGGCGTCTTGTACTAATTCTATAAGCTTTTGAAGTCTTTGTTCGCGGTTCATATTCGTTTCCTTATGTTAAGCAGTCTATTAAGTTATGTTGATCCCGGAGGCAACACCTGTACTGAAATCTCCATATCTAACACGGTTCGTTTGCTAAAGGGATCTTCCTTTTCGGAGATTGAATCTATTTTTATTAGTCCGTAG
Organism: Barnesiella sp. WM24; assembly: GCF_004570975.1. GTDB lineage: Bacteria > Bacteroidota > Bacteroidia > Bacteroidales > Muribaculaceae > Muribaculum. The sequence goes on along the minus strand of NZ_SPPC01000004.1, from coordinate 59,687 downwards.
TTACGCATACCCAATACGAGCTCCTTTACCATGCCCATTTCCTCAGCTTCAATAAAACGCGCCCTTTCAATTGAATCGAATTTAATGCACTCCGGTATGGGACTCGTTCTCCTAAGTCTTAAAGTCCGGATTCGCTCCGTGCGCTCGTGCAGCGTGAAAAGAGCATTGAACTGCTCGCTTATTCTTGACGCAAGTCTTTCAGCGTGTGCTTTTAGCTTTGTAGCCTTGCGAAAAAAGATCAGAGCGCCCGTTGCCAAGGCAATGTTGATTACAAAACAAATCAACTGGATTGTGATGTCTACTTTCATGATTTCTTGTATTTGTCGGGTAAAAAAACGGTTAATAAGTCTGTAGTCATTGATGCCCATGGTGGCTATGCCGTAGATTTTGGCGGCATAGTGCTCCAGACGGCACCCTCGCGACTGTCTCCAGTCGGGCAGGAACACCGCAAACTTGCATCCAAGCAATGCCTCTATGTCTCGCCCCATGCAGTGAGCATAGTTCAGTTTTGGGTCGTCGCAGATGTCAAAGGGCGTTACAGCCTCGGCTCCTACCTCTTTCATGAACTGCCGGGCTGCTTCAGCAACCGCCTTACGCTCCTCTATGTCGTAGCCGGTAATCGGCAAAGAAATATACGCTTTCTTCCGCTCTCCCTTTAGTGTTACTTCTCCTAAGTTGTGAATAGAGCGATATTTGTGAACGGCAAAAATGACAGACTGAGCAAATTGCGGGCACAGACACATGAAATTAGCGAAAGCTTCAGCCAATTGGGGTCCCCATGCCATTGTGGAAGAAGTCATCCAACGCCCTTTGGGATTGTCATCCTTTCGCCTTCCTATAAATACGAAACCATCCATTTCCTTCAGCTCATTGCTTAGATGCTCGGCGTATTGTTCCATGCCGTCGCTTATTATTACACTCTTGATTTTATCTGAATTATCCATGTCAATTTTTTTAGTATTAAGTATGCTCAATTAAAGAGAGACGGCTGGGGATTCAGCCTTTCCGATTGCAGTTGACGAAGCTGAATGTCAATTTTGTCAATCGCCTTATTGCATGCCCCTATTGCCCCCTTATGATCCTTGATTTCACAAAACAGTGACTCCTTTCTTCCAAGCAGTTCCTGCTCCATGAGGTTCATCTCCTGCTGGCGCCTGGCGCCTCCGGAGAAATAATCATAAAGCACGTCATAGCATTCCCTGCGGTAATTTATGACAGCCTCACGGGCATCAGGTGCAACGCGGTCGGGCTGTATGGTAAACAGCCATCCGAAAATGTATTTCAACGGCAAACAGAACATCTCATACTGCTTTCCGTCAGCTCCAGTTGGGGTGCTGAGCACCCCAACTGACTCTAAAGTTTCATCCTGATGGATCTTGTCTCTTTGCGCCTTTGCGTTGATGCCAAGTGCTGTGCAGATCGGCTTGATAGGCACAAGGATTGCGCCATTCTCTTCAACGGTCACGATGTCGACACCGTTGATTCGGGTAATTGATTGCTGTTTCATTTTTTGATTCGGTTTTATGGTTAATGCTAAATAGTAGTCTTCAATGGGTCATATATCGAGCCTTGGAGCGCGTCGCTCATTCTCGATGATCCTGACGCGCTTAATCTCCTCGTCAACCTTCCGCTCCGCATCCTTGGCAAGAAGGAGAGTCTTACGGTCGCGGCATCCTGTGCGGGAATATTCGCGCTGCAGGTCGCGCATCACGACCACGAGGTCAAAGAACTGTCGTGCATTCATGTCAGTAAGGAGTCTCTTTATCCGTTGTGTCTATATCGATGGGGTCAGGCTCGTCGATGGGGTCGGCGTTGACCTCCAGGTTAATCTCAAAATTTTTGGAAAGCGCGTCATAGTCAAAACACAGCGCCCAGTCGACGCGGGATGTCTTCTGCACCGACTTCACGCCTGACGGCGATGTAACCTGTGCATATGACTCCTGGTCGTTGGACATATTCTTGAACCTTACAGCGCTTTTCACTCCGAGAAATTCCGGGCAGTGTTCAAGATAATGGCGGAGGGAACTAACCGGCAGGGTGTTGTCGCCAATCATCTTCCCCTTGATCTTGTATAGCATGAACACCCTTTTAGTACACAGGTAGAGCACCCTCCGGGAGCCGTTGAACACAATCGCCTCCCTCATGCCCTTGCCCTTGAACTCCACTTCATGACGGATACGGTAATCCGCCTCATTGAATATGTCCCCGTTCTGGTGCATGAAGTCGACGGTGTTCCAGAATCCCGCCATCTCATTGGATGCCCGACATTCGCCGTTTTGTCTCAGGATGCCCTTTGAACAGAGCGACAGCATCTCCCTGTAATCAAAGCCCACATCGATGACGCCCTCAAGAGTACGGAATGCGGCGAGCAGGATAGTCCAGTTGCGGGCGATCCTGTCCTCGACCTGATTGCCGGCAATGGCATTGAGCACGTCGCTCCATGCGCTCGCATAGCAACCCTTGAACTCCTCTTCAAATTTCTTCCGGTGGCGAAGCAACTGCAGTGTGATGTGGGTGCATCCCGCGTCACGCAGCCCGGACAGCTCGTTGAACCCGCGTTGCTCCTCGGAAGTGAACACGGTCTTGTTGAATGTCAGGAAAATGGTCCTGGCGAATATGGCGATGTCGATGGTAGGCATCTCCTGTCCGGATAGCATCACGCCGCAGTCGACGGCTGTAACCTCCTTTTTCTTGTCGCGGTCCATGTTCATGCGGGAACGACCCACGCCGTCATACAGCATCTTCAGAATCTCCCGGCGTTCCTTGTCGATGTCGTTTTTATACTCGTCTATATGTACCAGGGCGTTTGACACCTGGGCGAGAACCGCCGCAAGTCCGGCGATGGTTGCCTGGGTCAGGTTCGTGCCTTTGTTACGTGGTACAAAAAACGACATCATGAACTCACCGAACGAAGATTTACCGGAGCCTTTCTCACCGAACAGGTTCAGTATCGGGAACTTTTCGGTGACACCCACTACAATATCCTTAAACAGGGTGGCGAGATAAAAGCATATGCCCACTTTAGCGTTGTCTCCAAACACCTTTACAAGCAGGTCTGAATATTGCCGCAGGGTGATTTCAGACGTGTCATTGTGTACGAATTTGCGTTCAAACTGGAACAATCCCTTTTCCTTGGCATACAGAATAGATGCGGAGGGCAGATAGAAGCAGCCCTTTTCTTCAAGACGGATGATGCCGTACTGGTCGGCCTCAATCCACCTTCCCCGGTCAAACACACCATTGCCGAATGCAAAGAACTCCTCCCTTTGCCAACCGAGCTGAGTTATTTCCTGTGCAGGCTCCACCGCCTCATACAGCAGCCCCTTCAGTTTATTCAGCTGCTCCTCCTTTGCAATCCACCTGAAGTTGCCCTCGTTTTCGGTGCGCAGCTTGAAGCGCTGCAGCGACACGAGGTCTTCCTGCTTCATCTCGACCACCGCCGTGTGACCGCAGTCGTTGATGAGCTTGTACAGTCGTTTCGATGAAATGGGGTCTTTCACATGCAACAGCGGAATCATGACAAAGTTGCTCCACTCGTCATCCTCGGCGTTCTTTCCGATAGACATATACCTGTTGCCGCGTTCGTAGAAGCCGTATTTCTGATACAGCTCCTTGTCAATCATCTTTTCACCGGTCTTTTTCTTTTTCTCGGTGTTGCCTTTTGTGACCTCATTGACTGAACCCTGCAGGATGCTCGCCGGCACGGAGAATATCTTTGCCACTTGGCTTACATACATTTTCATACGCAGCCTGTCATCGACAAGGGCGAGAATCTCTGCCACCTTTTTCACCGCCACCGCTTTCTGGGTCGCCGTGTCGTCCTCGCGTGACAGCTTTGCGGCGTACCAGGGGATGAAATCCTCTTCCGGAAGCGAAGCAAGCACCGCCTTGGAAGAGATGAACGAGTCGGGGTCAGCTTTCTTCCCCTTGTCGCCGGGCGGAATCTCCTTGACGGTCACATTGAACCCCTCTTTGATTGCGGAGATACCGTTTTTGATTACAGCCTGGATACCGGCGCCGAAAGTCTGGTCTTCAGGTGCGGGGTCTGAATCAGGGATGAAGCATAGCCGGGCGCCGTATCGTCGGAGCAGTTCAAACTGGCTTGAAGTCCAGGCCGTCCCGAGTGCCGCCACGGTGTTGTTGACACCGAGCGACTGCAGCTTCATGACATCGGGACCGCCTTCCACAAGATAGATTACCTCTTCCTTAGAAGCCTGGCGGTGGATGTTATGTATTCCAAAAAGGCTCTTGCCTTTTGAGTAGATGGCGCTTTCGGGGGAATTGAGATACTTCGGTTTCTCATCATCGAGGCGTCGAGCCGTGAATCCGATTACCTTACGGTAGCGGTCACGGATCGGAATGACAATCCTGTCCCAGAACGCGTCATATATCCTGCCTTTCTCCGAACGTCCGACAAGCCCCATGTCGACCAGCAGCTCAAGGCTGAAGCATTTGCTTTGCATGTGAGCCAGAAGTGCGCCGTTCCCGGGGGCGAACCCTATGTCTTCAGATGAGATGAAATCCTTGCCCCAGCGCTTGGTTGCATAGTTAAGCGCAAACCTGGCTTTATCGTTGTCAGCCCGTAGGCATGCTGCAAAAAACAGTGTAGCCTCCTTATTGGCTGCATACATGGAGTCTTTGATTGACTGGATTCTCTTCTCCTCGTCAGTCTTGGGCGCCCACTCCTCGTCAATGTCGACATGGTATTTTTTTGCAAGATGACGGCAAGCCTCGGGGAATGACATGCCCTGTATGTCGGTAAGGAATGAGATTGCGTTACCATGTGCGCCACATCCGAAACAGTGATAGGTGTTGCGTGAAGGGTCTACGATGAAGGAGGGTGACCGTTCGCTATGGACAGGGCAGCAGCAGCGGAACCGTGAGCCTGAACGTTCCAAGGTCAAGAACTCGCCGACCACATCCTCGATCCGTGAACGGTCTAAAATCAACTCTTTGTCTTTGTTTGAAATCATTAGAATTACCCCCCATTTATTCCCGGAATTTCAGGGCTATTACAGATGTCTTGCTTATTCCGAGACGTGATTTTATGTTGGCTATATGTCGAGAGACGGTGAACGGAGAAATACATAACTCATCGGCAATCTGAACACGGTCGAGACCCTGACCCAGCAGGCGAGCCACTTCTTCCTCCCTTGCAGAAAGCTTGGTTGATTTCTTTGGCATGCAGATTACCCCCTCGTGTATACATTCGCCCCTGAGCGGGCAGGAGACATGCTCAAAATTGAAATTTCCGTCAGCGGAGATGTCCATTGACAGAGCATCGTATTCCCCGAAATTACACCTTATAAAGCGGTGTACCATCTTGAACTCAAAGAAGTCCTTATTCTTCTCCGACCTTGAATACAAGTCAGACAAGGCATTGAAAGCCCCCGGATATATGTCCTTTATGTACACAAGCATCTCCTGAGTCACCTCCTTGCATGAAATGTCATAACTGCATACAGGGCTACTTCCCGGTTTCATGTTCACAGAACCGTCGGGGCATGTGTAAAATTCAATCCGGCTTAGCATGGTCAATGGACTTTAGGAGTTCAGTCATGTATTTAGATTCAAGGATTGTGAAACTGTGTTCCCTTAGTTTCTTGAATAAGGAGGTTCGCGACATAATCTTAGCTGAAACGACAGTGCGAATCACCAGTTTCTTCTTTGCAAGAGTCAAAGATTTGTAATGGTCAGAAATAGCCAAATTTGTATTTTCATCCATAAAAATTAGGTAAATTTGATAAATGGTGCTAAATTAGTACTGCAAATCTATTAAATACAATTGATATTTTCAAATGAAATTTGATTTATTTTTAAAATAAATTCTATTGAAAGCTATAAGTTAATCAATATAAACAATAAAGCAATATGTATAATCCACAAAGAGTCATTGATTTACTCAATGAAAGAGGCTTAAAGAAAAAGCAATTGATTTCTTTTATGAAGTACAATGAAAAGGTAGGGCTCACTCAAGCTATCAGTGGGGACGTCCGCGCTTCAAAATTAGAGAAGATGGCAGATTTCCTCGGCGTCCCCATAGATGCTTTTTTTGATAGAACAGTGCAAACAGAGCCTAATCAGACACCCGCATATAGTGGAGTTGATGACGGAAATGCACTGATGGTCATCCATGAACGAGAAAAGAATCTTAGATCTCTACTTGAGGAAAAAGATAAAAGAATCGCAGTGCTCGAGGATCTTGTGGCAATGCTAAAAGGGTCTGGAGAAAAATCAAGCAAATAGAGACGAAAAATAGACATTATCAATCGAAAACAAAGGAGTACGGTCCATATAATCAGATATATATTTTTGGCAGGAACTCATCTCTCGCTCTCGTCCTCTCCGCCAAAGGCAATTGAAATCCCTGCAATTCAATGAGTTGCGGGGATTTGATGTTTTTGACGTAGACAGATTGTAGACATTTCTGATGTCGGATAATGAATCTCGCAACCATTCACAGCCATCTACATGGCGCATACACAAAAGTGTATGTTTTTCACTCCGAGCTTCATTTGTCTACTTTTGGGTATGGCAAGGGATTCTTAATGGCTGTAATTTTGCATCAGAAATCAAAATTACAAAAAATGATAAGAATACTCACAATCTTTTTTATGGTGTTGGTCTCTATATCAGGAGCATTGGCACAGGAGACTGCAAGAGTTGAGGTCAAGAATCTTGACTCAAAATTTTTCCCTTTCAAACGCCAGGTACTTATATTCACACCTAATGAGTATGAGGAGGCTACCCAATCGGAATACGATGTGATATATGTATTCGATTCTCAATGGCGTTCAAGATTTGATTTGGTACATAGCCTTATGCATTATGGTTGTCAACCTGAAAATGAAGATACTCGTCCATTCATTGTCGTGGGTATTACTTCTCCCTATCTGCCTGATTACAATTATGATAGAAACAGGGATTTCTATTCAATGCCCGTTAATATACAGAAACCGGAAAATATGCCGGATGATTATGGATGTGCACCACTATTCAAAAAATTCATAAAAGAAGAACTGATACCATATATCAATTCAGAGTATCGCACAACCGGACGTGCGCTTGCAGTAGGACATTCCCTAAGCGCGTCTTTCATTCTTGAATCATTGACTTCCGAGTATATGTTTGATGACTATATCGCCCTATCTCCCAATCTGGCATGGGATGACCAGCTATGGGGAAAAGAACTCGTAAATTATGATTTCAACAATAAGAAGCCATGTTTCATTTTTATGACGATGGCTAATGAATGTGTGGATACCGGGTGGCCTGACGAATGGCGGTCAGCGTGGGACAAAGTGAAGACTCATTTTGAATCCGCCAACCTTCCGGAATATGTCAAGATGGTGATAAAAGAGTATCCGGAATATTCCCACAATGGGAGTTACCAACCTGTGCTTATCGACGCACTAAAGAGTTATGCAGCCTATCGACTTACTTATGACAGTCAGCCAACCGATAGTGCATCCTATCAGGCACATATTGAACTTTCGGGGACAGCCCTAAATGGAGATGTGTATATAACCGGCAATCAGGAGACTCTTGCAAACTGGAATCCAAAGGGAATAAAAATGACACAAATGAATGATTCGACATACAGTATCGATATCTGCCTCAAATTACCTGCGGAATTCAAATTTACACAGGGAAGTTGGGACAATCAGATTTGGGTCAAGAATGCCATACCCGGCAATCTTCGTATTACGAATGAGACAAAAGCCACAAAATACTACGAGGCATTTTAATCTTATGAGAATTCTGATAACCGTATTCTTTCTGACTGTCATGGCTTTGGCAACTAATGCCAAGCCACACTGTCAGGGGTTCAACAACTACGATGACAAGGTGACTATTGTCTTTACAGACGACAAAGCCGGAGAGCAATATACTGTTTCCGATGTAAAGCTCATTCCAAGATGGGGAGGACAAGAGTATCAGGCGACTTCGGTTAAGGCTACCGTAAAGAATGGTGTTGCCACTGTAACACTCGTCTTTCCCCACGTCACCCAATTCTCTAATCCGAAAGTTACACTTCGGATTAACGGAAAGAAGACCAAATTTAAGGTGTGCCGGTAACATATGTTACAGGATTGGACCCTTTTAATCAGCCATATGAGAAAAGAGTCCGTACATTCAGCGGTGCAAATGGTGATTCGTATCGTCCATGCAATAGGGTTGACGGCGGTCTATCATTCGCAATCAACGCAAAATGGCATCATTTTGGACTAAAAGCAGAATATGATCTTGGTCTTGCCACTGCATCTTATTATGGCAATGGGAAACACAGATGTCTGTCTGCCTCAATTGTCTACTGGCTACATTAATTAGTACAACTAATCATACTAATTTCAATCTCATTAAAACAGGATTAATATGTTTCGTTCATAGGCTTATTAATTATACATGCCATTTTCCCTACCATCCTTATCGCGCCAATATTCTATAGTGAATTTTATACCTTCATATAGTTCAATAATCATATATTTGACTGCACGCACACATATTATGACTGCGGCAAATGCAAATATAGCTGCCCCCATAAGTATTATAATCCACAACAGAGTGCCGTCGGATTGGAACACGTAATGCAATGTTGTCATCAAGGGTGTCATGTCGATAATATTTATGTTCAGTTCAAATTTAACACTTTTATGTGAAAAATCCAAATATTTTGTAAGGGAAAAGACAGCCGGATGGACTGCCTTATTCTATACGAAGTCGTGTTTTTAGCCTGCTCCTTTCTTCTCTCCACTGATACAGATCTGTCATGCAGCTGCATGTTGATTTAAGGAACGATTTAATCATCAAATATATTCCACAACCTACATATATTAGAATCTTAAATGCAACAACAAGCAACACTGTCTCTATCAGAAACAGCACCACATCCGGGTCGGAATGTATGATTAACATCGGAGTCATATCAATAATGTTTCGTTTAGTTTAAATTTATCACTAAATTTTGATATTTCAAAATATTTTGTAAGGAAAGGATAGCCTAACGTGGAGCCCTGCAACACCCTGCAACACCCTGCAACACCCTCGTATGAAAATGGCATAAAAAACTTGGCTTATCTCCAGACAATTGACTGATGACATGCGACAACCGGGGCATCATTTCGTCTCCTTATCGGCGCGCAACTTCTTCCAATCGTTGCCATTATCCCAGGCGGTGAGCGGGGACTTCGATTTGGTGATGTTTTGGTTGCGGGTGATGTCGGTGGTTAATGTCGGTAATTGGCTTTTCGTTCATAATGCGCTGCTTTGCAGTCTTGTTCTGCCGCCTTTTGCATAAGCTTATGATATTTGTGCATAGCTTTTCCTGCCTTTTCATTGGCTGAGTGGGCGCGCTTGTAGTCACGCCAGTGGACATATTCTTTTGCCTTGTGTCTGTAGTGTTCCGCTTTATATAGCTTTTCTTCAGCCTCCCTGCGATAGGATGCCGCTTTCCGTCGGCACTCTTCGGCTTTGCGCATAAGGTGTCGATACTCCTTTGAACCGTGATGTCGGTGTGGCGGCTCGCAATGGTGGTGAGGCGAAGCTATGGCTACAGCTGTAGTGAATGAGGCATTTGCTGCTGGTGCTGTTGTTGCCGTAGTCGCGGTGATTATCGCCACAAAGGCGGTTGTCAGAAAAAACTTACGCATAATGTTGTCTTTTTTTGTTATTGTCGGCTTCCTGTTAGGGCTCCGATTATATAATAGACATAAAATATGGAGAGAAAGTTTAATCGGCTCAGTAAAACCGGTGCTTAGTCAGGATATATTGCCGCTTTGATTATGTGGTCCTGTCTTTGGCTGAACATGTCATAGGCTTTCAGGACTTCGCTAAGAGGGAAGCGATGAGTTATCAGCGGCGTTGTGTCTATCTTGCCTTTGGCAATCAGGTCGAGTATCTCGCGGCAGTCACACCCGTCTACGCCGCCTGTCTTGAAAGTGAGGTTTTTGCCATACATTTCCGGTAGCGGCAGTATCTGAGGTCTGTCGTAGAGTGCCACCACGGTTACAATTGCGTTGGGACGTGCCAGTCGCCATGCCATTTCAAAGGTGATGTCGCTTCCTGCCACTTCTATAACGCGGTCGGCTCCTCCACGGTCGGTGAGGCTGTAAAGCTTGTCTTTACATTCGTCAGGTGTGACTACTGTCACGTCGGGATAAAGATTCTTTACCAGGCTGCGCCGGTCAGTGTCAGTTTCACACACGACAATATGCTTGGGGGAGTACAGCATGACACATTGCAGGGTGCATAGCCCTGTAGGTCCGGCACCGATAATCAATACCGTGTCGTCGGTCGATATTTCCGATATTTTTGCCGCCCAATAACCTGTAGCGAGAATGTCGCCTGCAAAGAGAGACTGCTCGTCGGTCACGTTGTCAGGTATCGGCGTAAGTCCGTTGTCGGCATATGGCACACGCACATACTCAGCTTGACCGCCGTCGATGCGGCATCCGAGCGCCCAGCCACCGTCAGGGTCGGTACAGTTGTTGACCCATCCGTTGCGGCAGAAGAAGCATTTGCCACAATATGTCTCCACGTTTATTGCGACACGTTCGCCCGGCACAACACCTTTTACCATTGAGCCGGTGTTTATTACGATGCCGGTCATTTCGTGACCCACTGTTATCCCAGGCTTGGCACGCGGAACGGAACCGTGCAGTATATGTAGGTCTGACGAGCATATGCTTGAAAGCGAGACCCTGACTATCGCGTCACGGGGATCAACAATCTCGGGTATCGGTTTTTCTATAAGCTCAAATTTTCCTGGGGCTGTATAAGTGAGGGCTTTCATCGTTTAAGACTGTTTGTCATTAATTCTATTGCGTCTGATCTTGTCGATGATTACTATGGCGAAGTGGGCAAATATGCCATATATCAGAGTGGCAAGCAGTGCCATACCCTCGTTGATCAAGATGATGTCGCGCAGCGGTAACGCGTAATCCGGTGCCGCTTTGTGAAAAGCAGCCACGATTGCACACAGGCTTAGCACTATAAAAATAATAAGCGTTGAAAAAGCCGCAAATCCCATTTTATATTTACCTATCTGTATCATTTTTATTGTTTTGGTCGTTATTGTCCTAATCCTGTTACAAAGATAGATAAAATCGGGTGATTTTCATTAATTTTGTTGCGCGTCGCAGTGACATCTCCGGTGATGGTATTGCCTTTTAACTGAATATTCGTAACATGAACCGATCTATTATAATTATATCCTTGCTATTCAGCTTTTTTATAAGACTACATGCTGTTGATGATAGTATATATAGGGATGAGGCGAAACGTTTTTTGTCTTCAATGCCTGAGAATCTGCAAAATATTCAGACAGAGGCGGTGAGGAGGGCTATCGCCGGTGACTGCAAGGCGCTTGATGCAGTGAGAAATTCACGAAACGTCCCACCGGAGCTGCCCGATGGAGTGTCGCGTATTGATATCAATGACACTCTTGCGCTGTTTCGCGATTCACGCTATAAGGATGTCGTCACGCCTCTGCTTGTCTATTTTCATGGAGGAGGATGGACTTTTGGAAGTATAAACAGTTGCTCGCGCTATTGTGCCGCAGTTGCCTCTTCAGGAGTCACCGTGCTTGCCGTGAATTACCGTCTTGCTCCAGAGCATGGTTTCCCTGCCGGTCTTGACGATTGCATCTATGCCGCCAAAGTGGCTATCGACAGCCTTGGCAAGTGGAATTGCAGCAGTGTGGCATTGGGTGGTGACAGTTCGGGCGGCAACCTTGCCATAGCCACGGCAATGAGTTTTCCGGCAGATACATTCAGCAGTATTGTGCTGTTTTATCCTGTGACCAAGGCGTTTGCCGACAATTCTCCGGGTTGGGAGAAATATGGCAGCGGTTACGGTCTTGACAGCGGGTTGATGCTTGCCTTTAATGATGCCTATACGACCGATGTCCATAATCCTCTTGTGTCGCCGGCTTGTGCTGCCGATCACCTGCTTTCAATGTTGCCGCCGGTGTTGATGATTTCCGCCGACCATGACATATTAAAATGCCAGGGCAATGAGTTTGTCATGCGGTTAAAGGAGCTTGCTGTCGAAGTCGAGTATCGTGTCATCCCGTCTACAGTACACCTGTTTATAACGGTTCCGGGGCAGCCATCGGCATTTCGTGAATCGGTCGAGCGGTCATCACGCTTTATCCTGTCTCACTGACTTCGCGTAAAAGGCGGCTTATCTGTTTATATTTCCTTTTCTTCCGGCGACATGGAGTGGCGGTTTTCGATAGCCCATTCAATGAGAGCGCCGAGTAGAGGCATAAGGCTTTTACCAAGGTCGGTCAATGAGTATTCGACGCGTGGCGGCACTTCGGCATAGAGCCTTCTTGACAGCAGTCCTGCAGCTTCAAGATTTTTCAAAGTCTCAGTAAGGACTTTGGGCGATATATCGGGAATGGCTTTACCGATTTCGTTAAATCGGGTAGCCTCATTCTCCGCCAGCACACACAGTATCAGCATTGACCACTTGCCTGAGAAACGTGAAATGATGTTTCTGATAGGGCACGCGTCTATGCCTGTATATTTTTTTAGATTTTCTTTTAGCGGTAAACTGTTCATAATCAAAAATAGTTACTTGAAGGTAAGTGTCTTACGTTTTTGTAACGTATTGTCAGAGAGAAATAAATGACTTAATTTTGCGCTATCAAAATGAAAGCGGCTTTCAATTGCAAAGTTAATATAAAATAAAAAACAAGCAGATATGAATGACATTAAAATTCTTGAGAAGGGTGAAAAATTCGCCCATGTTTCAGTAGGTGGTCTTTGCGGTTTTGAAGGGAAACAGTTTGTAAAGGATGCATCCGGCGCCACATCGTGTGAAATATCATTTGGCTCGCTTCCAAAGGGTGCTGCCGTGCCGTTTTTTCACAGTCACAAGGAGAATGAAGAAAACTATGTCATACTTTCCGGAAGCGGACTTTTTCAGGTCGACAACGACGTGTTTGAAGTAGCGGAAGGGTCGGTGATAAGAGTTTCCACTAATTGTGACCGCAATCTGAAATGCACTTCGGAAAAGCCGATGACCTATCTGTGCATCCAGGCTAAGGAGGGCAGTCTCGGGAGCTATACAATGACCGATGCGGAGATTACCGAGCGTGAATCACTGTTGTAAGGAATCATTATGACAAAAATGACGCCGGCGACTGTAAAATCTCCAGTCGCCGGCGCGTTATTATCAAATCACATGAGAGCCGGTTATTCGTAGCGTATTGCCTCGATAGGGTCAAGCCCCGCCGCTTTCTTTGCCGGATACCAGCCGAAGAATACTCCGGTTATCGTACACACGGCAAATGACAGAATCACTGAATACAATTGTATGTACACAGGCCAGTGGGCTATTATATTGACAAGCCATGAGGCAATTACTCCAAGCAGTATACCGATTACACCACCGCTGACGCTGATGATTACGGCCTCGATTAGAAACTGTGACAGTATATCTATGCCTCTGGCTCCGATTGACATGCGCAGACCGATTTCCCGAGTGCGTTCAGTGACCGAAACATACATGATGTTCATGATGCCGATTCCGCCTACGAGGAGTGAGATTCCGGCTATGCAGGCAAGCAGGACTGTCATCATGTCGCTTGTAGAGTTCATCATCTCGCTCAGTTCCTGCTGGGAGCGTATCTCGAAGTCATTGTCGGCATCATCCTTTATCTTGTGGCGTGTGCGCAGCACGTCGGTTATCGCCTCGATTGTTTCTTCGGTATGGGCCTCGTCAGTCGCACTTGCGAAAATCCCCTGTATGTAATCTATGGCAAGAATACGCTTCATGACGGTGGTGTAGGGGGCTATTACCACATCGTCCTGGTCCTGTCCCATAGAGTTGGTGCCCTTTGATTCAAGGACCCCAATGACAGTAAGTGGAATTTTTCCGAACCGGATTACCCTGCCTACCGGGTCTTCGCCATTTGGAAAAAGATTTTCAACAACCGTCTTTCCGAGTATACACACTTTTGCCGCCGATTTGATGTCATGGTCGGTAAACATTGTGCCGTCCTTGACCTTGAATTTGCGGATGTCAAGATACTCGGGCGTAACGCCATAAATCGACGAGGGATAGTTGTTGTTGCCGTTCACAAGCTGTCCGCCCGAATTGACCGATGGCGATACTGCAGCTACTCCGGGCAATTCCTTCAGAGCCTCGTAATCGGCTACTTCAAGAGTCTGCATGTCATCGGCACTTTGGCGCACACCGCCGCGCTGCATGTTGCCGGGATGGATCATTATCATGTTGGAGCCCATCTCTGAAATCTGCTCCTTGATACTGTTTTTGGACCCCTGTCCTATGGCAAGCATCGTTATGACTGATGCTACTCCGATTATGATGCCGAGCATAGTCAAGAAGCAGCGCAGCTTATTGTTGTTTAGTGCCTTCAGCGCTATTTTAAGGAGGTTGGTTACATTCATCGTCAATCGTTGTCTTTGGGTAGATTTTCAAAAGCCTCACGTGCCGACGCGGGCGATTCATTAATCGTGTCAGATATAATCTTGCCGTCGCGGAGCACAATGTTGCGCGATGAATATTCGGCAAGTTCCGGATTATGGGTCACGAATATAATTGTGCGGCCTTTGGCATGGAGCTCCTGAAAGAGCATCAATATGCTGAACGATGTGCGTGTGTCAAGGTTGCCTGTCGCTTCATCGGCGAGTATTATCACCGGGTCGTTGACAAGCGCTCTGGCTATAGCCACACGCTGTTGCTGACCGCCCGACATCTGATTGCTCTTGTGGTTAAGCCGCTCGCCGAGACCTACCGCGTTTAGCGCGTCAATGGCGCGCTTGCGGCGCTCGGCGGCATTGACTTCGGGGTTATAGAGCAATGGCAGTTCGACATTTTCTATTGCCGTGGTTTTGGGCAGCAGGTTATAATTCTGGAAGACAAAACCGATTTTGCGGTTTCGGGTCATGGCTCTGCGGTTTTTTGACATTGACTGCACCGACATTCCGTCAAGCAGATATTCCCCTGACGTAGGAGTGTCGAGACATCCAAGAAGATTGAGCAGGGTTGACTTGCCGGAGCCTGATGTACCCATTATGGTCACAAATTCACCTTCACGGATAGTAAACGAGACTCCGCGCAATGCCTTTACCTTTTCTCCGCCCACTATAAATTCGCGGCGGAGATTCTCTATGCGTATAATTTCTTTCTTCTCTGACATCACTGTTACTTCTTTTTGTTTCGACCGGGAGGCTGTGGGGCAAACGGGCTTTGTTCGCCTTGCTGACTGTTGTTGTCGGCAGGCATGGTTGTGGTGTAATCAAGAGCGACGGTCGCACCTGCGGCAAGCCCTCCTGTTATCCGGGTCTTGATGCCGTTGGATGCTCCTGTGGTTACTACGGTAGGGATGAGTTTGCCATTGTTGACAACCCAGACGCATTTCTGGTCTTTCCCAAGGGTTAGATTGTCAGCCGAACCCTGCGGTTGAGGCAGTTTGTCGTCGTCGGTCGGCATAGGCTCGAAAGTGAATGCCTTGGTAGGGAGCAACAATACATTTTCTTCTCTCAATACATATATTGTGAGATTTGCCGTGAGTCCGGGAATGAGCTTGTGTTCAGGATTGGGTGCGGCAACGACTACTTCATATGTGACCACGTTGCTTTCAGTCGTCGGGTTTAGACGCACCTGGGTCACGTGTCCTTCAAACAGCTCGTCGGAATAGGCGTCTACTGAGAATGTGACAGACTGACCTACTTTTACCTGACCTATATCAGCTTCATCTACGTTGCCTATCACCTGCATGTTGTCAAGGTCGGCGATAGTATAAAGGTTGGCTACATTCATGTTGGACACGACTGTCTGTCCTACCTCTACTTCACGTGAGATCACGATGCCGTCGATAGGCGAATAAATTTCGGCATAATTGAGATTTTTTGCCGCGCGCACCTTGTCGGCTTTTGCCTTGTCGTAGGCGGTTTTCGACACTTCAAGATCTTTGGTCGTGGTCTGGAACTCGTAGTCACTTATCAGTTTCTTGTCATGAAGAGCCTTGTCTCTGTTGTAGTTGGTAAGGTTGTACTCGTAGGTGAGACGTGCCGATTCTACATTGGCTTCCGCGCTTTTAAGGTCACTCTCCAGGAGCGTCTTCTCTATTTCCGCAATCAGCTGACCTTTAGTGACGACTGAATTATAGTCGGCATAGAGCTTGTCGATTATGCCGGTGACCTGGGTGCCGACATCGACCTGCGTTACTGATTCGATTGTGCCGGTAGCTGTCACTGTTTCAGTAAGTTCTCCGGGTTCAGCCTTGGCGGTGTCAAGAGTTGTCACAGGCTTTTTGTCACATGCCGCCAATATCAATAAGGATGACGCGGCAAAAACGTGAATTATACTTTTTGTCATATCTGTGTGAGATGTGGTTATTATTTAATTTGTCTACGGAAGAGCCACGGTTGAATTACGGTAAAATTCAATCATTTTCAGTCCGAGCATCGCCATGTATTTGGATTGAAGCAAGGAGTGGCGTGCCTCGATGTATGCCTTGTGGGAAGTCATCAGCTCGACTGTGTTCACGTAGCCGAGATTGAAGCGTTCGTTGGTAAGTTCGTCGCTTAACTGTGCTGATTCGAGCTGTGTCTGTGCGGCTGAAAATCTGGATTGTGCCGAGCGGGTGTCGATATACCAGTTTTCAATGAGCGTGGCTATGTCGGAGTGGCGCTGGTTGATGTCAAGCTGGGCGTCGAGTTGTGCGACACGTGCTCTTGCCACAGCCGTCTTTGTCTTTTTATTGTCGGCGATAGGTATTGACAGAGTGAGTCCGATTGATTCGTTCCAGCTTTGTTTCATTGAAGTGCCAAATGCCTTCCCGGGTGCGATATAGCCGGTGCCGACGCCTGCGTTGAGCGATATTTTGGGCAAGCGTCCCGCTTTGGCGATGGCTACATCGAGTTCCGATGATTCCTTGCCGATTTCGAGTGCCTGCAGGCGCAGGTCGGTGTCAAGTGCGAGCTGATAGCTTTCGGCAAGCGGCGGAAGTGATGCGAGCACTTGCTCGGTGGTCCATTCGACATCGGCGAGGGTGATGTCGGAGTCAATTCCGAGTTCAAGCAACTGTTTTAGCTCCATGCGCCTGGTGTCGTATGTGCTTTGTGCATTTACCAGCGAGTAACGGTCTTGTTCATATTGTGCGTTTAGCTGGGCATAGTCTACTCTCGACAGTTTACCGGCATCCATAAGCTGTCTTGCGCGGTCACTCTGTGCCTGACTTACCTTTACTGCCTCCTCATAAATGGCTATTGCCTCCTTGGCATAAAGGATGTTCATGTACACTTGCAGGAGGTCGGTTTCAAGGCTGCGCATGAGTTCGCCTGTAGTCAGGCGGTTTATTTCAGTGATGAGCTTGTTTTGCTTTATGCTGTTTTCACGTTGACCGCCGTTCCATACTGTCCATCCCGCGTTAAGACCGTAGGAACTGTTGTAGGAATTGTTGGTTCCCTCGTTCCAGGGATAATTGGAAAATGAATGGGATGTGGCAAAGTCAAGTGATGGCTGCCACTGAGCTTTTGCCTCCTCGAGATTGTACTCCGCAGTCTCCTCGTTCAATCGTGATTTCTGAAGTGAGATGTTATGTTCCCGTGCATATTCCACGCAGTCGGAGTAGGTCCATGTCTGTGAGACACCCACTGTCGGGACAAGACAAAGCATCAAGGGAATTACGTAATTCTTCATTGCAAATAATTTCGGGTTGTTAATCATGGTGCAATATTAAATAATAAAAGGTGATTGATGAAATAACTTCAACCAATCACCCTTATCGTTCAACGAATCTGCACGCTCCCGTCTATTTGGCGGCTTTGCCTACTGCATGGGAATTAAGGTAGTCAAGGAATGTCAGCTTATAACTGTCGCCTACAGGTATATAGTTTTCCGCATCCATCACCACTCGGTTACGCTCAATCTGCTCCACTTGGTTCATGTTAATGATGTAAGAGCGGTGGACTTGGAGGAAGTTTTCGGGAAGACGCTCCTTTATTGCCGCAAATGAACTCAGTGTCACTATAGGGGTGCTCTTGTCGGTGGTGTAAATTTGCAGATACTCGCCATAGCCTTTTATGAATCGGATGTCGGATAGCGACACACGTACATAGCGGTAGTCGGTCTTTACAAACAGGGAGTCGGACAATTCGGGATGTGACGCCTGTGGACGGCATGCATTTTTGGCGGCATGTAGCTCCAGTGCCTTGTTGACAGCTTTCGTGAACTCGACATATCCGTATGGCTTCAGGATATAGTCGACAGCCGACACTTTGTAGCTTTCCACCGCGTATTGCGGATAGGCGGTGGTAAATATTATCATCGGAGCGTCTGACAGAGTTTTAACAAAGTCCATTCCGTTAAGGTCGGGCATGTTGATGTCGGTGATTATGAGATCGGGCTTATCGGCAGAGAGAAAGGCGGCAGCTTCGATACCGTTGCCACATGCTCCGGCAAGCAGCAGCGACGGGGTCTTCTCCACGTAGCTTTTCAGCTTTTCAAGAGCTATCGGTTCGTCGTCGATTATGAGTGTTTTGAGTGACATTGTGTGGGGATTGTGAGATTGATTGTATATGTGGATGCTGTCTCGTTTAGTTCAAGCGACGAGCTGTCGCCATATATTATGGAAAGACGCTGTCTTACATTTTTAAGCCCGATTCCGATATGTTCGATATTCTCTGTCGTTTTGGCATGGTTGCTGTTCATGCAGCTGAAGTGAATCGAGTCGGCGGTAACACTGATGTTGACGGCTATGAATGATGCTTCCTGATAGCTTATGCCATGCTTGAAAGCGTTTTCGATGAATACAAGGAAAAGAAGTGGCGGCAAGTTTATGCCCGATATTTCTTGACTGTCAGGAAATTCAGCGGTCACTGTCACAAGATTTTCCGGGAAACGCAGTCTCATGAGGTTCATGTAATTGCTGAGAAATGCGATTTCTTCCGAGAGGGGAATCTCGGGCTTGGAACTCTCGTAGAGCATGTAGCGCATAAGATGGGAGAGGTCTATTACCATCGACTGCGCTTTTTCCGGGTTTATCTCAATCATCCCGTGGATGTTGTTGAGCATGTTCATGTAGAAATGAGGATTGATCTGTGCTTTCAGATATGCGAGCTGGTTTTCGGCATTTGCTTTCATGAGGCTCTCTTTCTCCAGCTTGTCGTCAAATCGCTGGAACATCAGTGCGATAGACAGATTGCACCCTACGACAAGCAATGCGTAGGTGAAGTCCATCAGCAAAGGAAGCGGCAGAAGCGGGCGCATGTGGGGATGAGGCTGTGGATGCATCCCTTTGGGCATGGTCTCTACTGCATGGGTGAAGTCGAAAAACTGGTAGACCCATATACATATTATTGTGACTGCCGTGCAGAGAAAGTAGGGTAGTATCTTGTTTCTAAGCAACAGTCGTGGTATCAGTATATTGTTGTTGATAAGGAACAACAAAAGAAAGGGCACGAATGTGTGCAGTATTGCCCTGATTACATTAATGTCTACGAGAGGCTCTGACAGTTGAGCCCTATTGCGCATGGCATCAAGCAGATACATGCCTATGGCTATGAGCCATAATACAAGATAGACTGTCGTTTCGGTTGTGCGGCTGCGATTTTTTGCCATCAGACTTTAGGTTTTTATGAATAATGACAAAAATAGCAAAAAAACACTTTCCGTAAATAAAATATTCAGCCAAACGCCCGATTCATTCAATAAACCGCGTTTACGATTGTTGTGTAACGGGGTATTACATGGCAGGCGGGTTTTGTCCCGCCCTGTATTGGGAAGGGCTTACACCGGTGATGCGCTTGAACATGCGGGAGAAATGTTGCGGATATTGAAATCCGAGGTCATAGGCGATGAGGTTAATGTCGTCATTGCTGTTGGACAGTCGCTCTTTGGCAAACTCTATTATCCGGAGCGAGATAATCTCCTGGGCGGTTTTGCCGGTCTCTTTCTTTACAAGGTCGCCGAAATATCCCGGGGTGAGATTGACTGTTTCTGCAAAGTGGTTTACTGTCGGTATGCCATTTTTGCCATGTCCCGCAACATAATATTCCTTTAGCGCTTTCTCAAATTTGGTCAGCATGTCGGAATTGACTTTGCGGCGTGTTATGAACTGTCGTTCATAGAAGCGAGTCATGTAATCGAGGAGTACCTGGATATGGCTTGCCACAATCTCCGCTGTGTGCTTGTCCACCGGATGCTCAATCTCTGCCTTTATATGGTCAAGACACTCTATAAACAGCGCCCTTTCATCGGCTGACAGGTGTAACGCCTCGCGTTGAGAATAGTCAAAGAAGCCGTAATTTTTGATTTTTGCGGCAAGTGCCGTCTTATAGATGAGGTCGGGATGAAACATCAGACCGATGACATCAGGTGCCAGTTCGTCGGTTTCGTTTTCCACACCTATGATTTGTCCCGGAGAAAAACTTACCACAGTTCCTTCCTGATAATCATAGGTCTGTCTGCCATATTTCAAGGAGCAGCTTACTCCATTTTTAAGAAACAGGGCATACACACCGTAATCCACCTGAATATGATTTACTATACGGGTTGCCTCGGTAAGGTTTATCACTGTCACCAAAGGGTGAAGGGTTTTCAGTCCATAAAGCTTGTTGTAAGCATCTATGGAGTCGAGCTTTACTGTTATGGTGTCATGTTTCATGTTGCAAAAATAAGAAAAATTTGAGGCATATATATACATCTCCGCAATTATGGTTTGTATTACCTTAATTGAGGTATGAGATTGGACGGTGAACCGGTTAACTTTGCATCCGAAGAAAAATTGACAATATGAAAAGATATGCCGGTTTAATTACACTATTAGTCTTAGGAATACTAATAACAAAATCTCAGGATATGAATAATTTGAACACAAACACAACTGTTGCCCCGATTGAAAAACTTGCCCTCGGGCAGGAGTGGGACAAGACTTTTCCTAAAAGTGACAAAGTGAATCATGGCAAGGTGACTTTTGTCAACCGCTATGGCATAACTCTTGTTGCTGACATGTATGTGCCTGCAGGGGCGGAAGGCAAGCTGCCCGCGATTGCTGTCAGCGGACCTTTTGGCGCTGTCAAGGAGCAAAGCTCGGGTCTGTATGCCCAGCAGCTTGCAGAACGCGGTTTTCTTACGATAGCCTTCGACCCGTCTTTCACGGGGGAGAGCGGGGGTGAGCCGCGCCGTGTAGCATCGCCCGACATTAATGTCGAGGATTTTTCAGCCGCAGTGGATTTCCTGTCGGTTCATCCGCAGGTTGATGCCGACCGCATCGGCATCTTGGGTATATGCGGGTGGGGTGGTATCGCTATCCAGGCTGCAATCAATGACCCGAGGATAAAGGCTACTGTCGCCTCCACTATGTATGATATGACCCGTGTTACTGCAAACGGTTATTTTGATGCCGATAATTCAAAGGAGAAGCGCAATGCCTCTCGTGCCGCTCTGGCTGCACAGCGCACCGAGGATTACCGGAATGGCAGGTATCAGCGTGCCGGAGGTGTCGTTGACCCGCTTCCCGACGATGCACCCCGGTTTGTAAAGGATTACCATGCCTATTATAAGACACCGCGTGGTTATCATGAGCGTTCCGGCAATTCCACCGATGGATGGAATGTGACATCAGCATTGCCGTTTATGAATTTCCGGTTTTTTGAATATGCCGGCGAACTTGACAATGCGGTGATGATTGTGCATGGAGAGAATGCTCACTCGCGATATTTCGGGGAGGATACATTCAAGCTGTTGCATGGTGACAATAAGGAGCTTCTGATTGTCGCCGATGCAACCCATTGTGACCTCTATGATAATCTTGAAAAAATCCCGATGAATCAGATTGCAGCATTTTTCAATACACAGATGCCGAAAAACGATTGAGCTATGACAACATAAGAATTTATCAGGACTATGGACTCCGGCAGGCTTATCCCTGCCGGGAGTCCTGTTCATGAGAAAATGCACTCTCTCAGCCAGGAAGCCTTGCGGATAACAATGGAGATAAACAATGTCTACCATACACGCGAGGAAATCATAAGGCTGATGTCGCAACCGACCGGCAGGGATATTGATGAAAGCTTCGGATTGTTTCCTCCCTTTTACACAATTATCTGCAACTGATAAATTGAAGAATTATTGTGTAAGATTTGCTGATTTAATAAAAAAGTTTTATCTTTGTAGATAGTTAATACCGGAATTGTGGATATGAAGAAAAAAATCATGACATTGGCTATTGTGGCTTGCATGGCATTGGTAATGCCGGCGATTCCTTTCGCGCAGCCCGTCGATGATGACTTTGCATCTTCCGTGACCACTTCCGCTCCCTTGATGAAAGCAGTGCCGCAGGGTATTGAACTTACTGTTACTGACGGAGAAGTCCATCATTTCAACATCTACTCTATAACCGGGCAGATGGTTAAGTCGATAGATGTCGCCGAGTCAGTTACGGTTGACTTGCCGCAAGGCTACTACATTGTCAAGTGTAAGGACTGGTCTAAGAAGATAGTAGTGCGCTGATTCTGGCGTAAGGAGGGGCTATAGTCTCCTGCTTATGTCGGTGATTGGTGTGCTTTTGTGTTTATGTTGTCTTATATTTTAAATTTCTCTATTAATCATTTTAATGAAGTTTTATGCTATGAAGCTGTGTGCAAAAACGGCTGTTGCCGCGGCGTCATTTGTTTATGGCACTTGTGCCTTTGCAGCCGATATTGATACCGTGTATTCTACATTTGACACTTACGACGGAGATGATCTTGAATTGACGGTTACTCCCGAAACTACAAAATTTGCTCTTTGGTCGCCTGAAGCAGAGGCTGTGAAAGTCTATATCTATCCTACCGGACGCAATTCGGCTGCTGAAGATTCGCTCGTGATGAAACGTGGCAGCCACGGAGTGTGGCGAGCCGAAGTTGAAAAGCCTCTTTACGGTAAGTTCTATACATTTTCTATAAAACATAGAGGGAAATGGCTGCAGGAGACCCCGGGTATCTGGGCGAAGGCTGTCGGTGTAAACGGAGAGCGCGGGGCTGTAATCAATTTTGCCGAAACCAATCCTGAAGGCTGGGATTCGGATCATGGCCCGGCAATCACTAATATAAATGATGCTGTGATTTACGAGATGCATCACAGGGATTTTTCCATGCATCCGTCGTCGGGCATTGTTAACAAGGGCAAGTTTTTAGCCCTTACAGAGCATGATGCCGTTTCGTCGCTTGGCGACAAGACCGGTATCGAGCATCTTAAAGAGCTTGGTGTGACCCACGTCCATATCCTGCCTTCTTATGACTATAACAGCGTTGACGAGACCCGCCTGTCGGAAAACGGCTATAACTGGGGATATGACCCGCTTAATTATAATGCACCCGAGGGAAGCTATTCGACCAATCCGGTTGACCCGCTTGTCAGAATCCGAGAGATGAAGGAGATGGTCAAGGCGTTGCACGATGCAGGAATCGGTGTAGTTATGGATGTGGTCTACAATCACACGGCACAAAACGATGACTCCAATTTCTCATTGACTGCTCCCGGCTACTTCTACCGCCACCGTCCTGACGGCACTTACAGCGATGCGTCGGGGTGTGGCAACGAGACAGCCTCCGAGCGCAGGCAGATGCGCGACTTCATCGTAAATTCGGTTAAGTATTGGGCAAAGGAATATCATATTGACGGATTTCGCTTTGACCTCATGGCTATCCACGACACAGAGACCATGAATCAAGTCGTCGCCGAACTGAAAAAGATTAATCCTGACATATTTGTGTATGGCGAAGGATGGACGGCAGGTGACTCGCCTCTTCCTGTCGAGCGAAGAGCTTTAAAAGAAAATGTATCTGCGATGCCTCAGGTGGCTGTATTCAGCGATGATCTGCGCGATGCTGTAAAAGGTCATTATACTGATGAAAAAGACCGTGGTTTCGCTACCGGAAAGCCCGGACTTGAAGAGACGGTGAAAATAGGAATCGTCGGTGCGACCGCTCATCCTCAGGTTGATTATTCCAAAGGCAATAATTCAAAGAAGCCTTATGCTCTTTCTCCTGCACAGGTGATTAACTATGTGTCGTGTCATGATGACTTGATGCTTACCGACAAGCTTGCCAAATCACTTCCTGACGAGAGTGTCGCCGACCGTCAGCGTGCCCATAAACTTGCCGAGACAATAGTGTTTACTTCCCAAGGCACTCCGTTCATGTTTGCCGGAGAAGAGATATTCCGCGATAAGAAGGGCGTGCATAACTCATACAAGTCGCCCGATTCTATCAATGCGATTGACTGGACGTTGAAGCATGACAACGCGGAACTGTTCAACTATTATCGAGAACTTATAAAGCTGCGCAAGAGCCATCCGGCATTCCGCATGACGACTGCAGAAGATGTGGCTCGTAATCTGGTTTTTGACAACGTTAATGAGTCTAATCTTATTTCTTACTCGCTAAAGAATCATGCCAATGGCGATGAATGGAAAGAAATCAAGGTCGTGTTTAATGGAGGCAATGAGTCCAAAACCGTTAAAATAGCCGGAGGCGAATGGCTTGTGATTGCCCGCGACGGCAAACTTGTTGCCGATGGTTTCGACCGCATAAAGGGTGGTAAAATCACAGTGGAGCCACGCTCTGCACTCATTCTTGCCAAAGAGAAATAAGTAACGCGTGAACAACAAATAAGGCGCCCCGGTCTACTATGACTTGGGCGCCTTGTTATTTTATAGATATTGTGACTCTTACTGCTGATGTTCCATGAGGAAATGCTCGGCATCAAGTGCTGCACGACATCCTGTGCCGGCTGCTGTTATAGCCTGCTGATAGTGGGAATCGGCTACGTCACCTGCTGCAAACACGCCTTCAACGCTCGTCGCCTGGCTTTTTCCGGGCAGAACGATGTAGCCCTGGTCGTCAAGTTCAAGCTTGCCACGGAATATGTCGGTGTTTGGCTTGTGTCCTATTGCAAGGAAGAATCCGTCAATGTTAATGTCAAACTTGTGCTCCTTGTCAGTTCCGGCAAATTCTACAAGATGTGCCCCCTCAAGAAATTCCTCTCCGAATAGACCGAGAGTGTTTGTGTTGAAGAGTACGGTTATGTTCTCTTTGTCCATCACGCGCTTCTGCATGACCTTTGACGCGCGAAGGAAGTCTTTGCGGACAATCAGATATACCTGTTTTGCAAGACCGCTCAGGTAGAGCGACTCTTCACATGCAGTGTCGCCGCCGCCTACGACAGCGACAGTTTTACCGCGATAGAAAAATCCGTCACATGTGGCACATGCCGACACTCCCAATCCTGCAAAACGCTGCTCGTCGGGCAATCCGAGATAACGCGCCGACGCGCCTGTAGCCACGATTACCGTATCGGCAAGGATTACTGTGTTGTCATCGGCTGTTACCTTGAACGGACGCTCTGAGAAATCCACATCCTTGATTATGCCGTTGCGTATGTCAGCGCCAAATCTCAATGCCTGTCGGCGCAGGTCCTCCATGAGCTGCGAGCCCATGACCCCTTCCGGATAGCCGGGAAAATTCTCTACTTCCGATGTCGTAGTGAGCTGACCTCCGGGCTGGATGCCTTCGTATAGAATAGGTGATATATTTGCTCTTGAAGCATAAATCGCTGCGGTATATCCGGCGGGTCCGGAGCCGATTATTACGCATTTGGTGTTTTCTGTCGCCATATAGTCTTTTTGATTTTGGTTATTAATAATTGATATGCGATTTCCTATCTCAGGTCTACTATTACTGCACCGGGCAGCTGCTTCTTGTTAAAGACAAAAGTAGAGTGGGGATAGTTGGTTCCGCTTTTTATCGATTTGATTCTTATGTCAAGCTTGCTCCCGGTGTCAAGAGTGAGAGATATATTTGACGGTAGATAGCTCTTTGTGCTCAAAGTAAGCACCGCATCGGTAATCGGAGAGCCTTTCTTTGTCTTGGGCACAAGGTGAATTTTATAAGTCCCGGCTGCCGAGTGGAGGAGGGAAGGAGTATAAGCCTTTTTGAAACTGCTTATTATGACAAACGGATTTATAGCCACCAGCTCTTCGGGCGTGGGCTCTATCACGTTTACCTCGTTGGTGTCGGCTGAATAGCTCCATTGGGTCTTGCCGTCATACCATGCCATAATCTGGTCGGAGCTAAGATGAAATTTGTCACCGCTCATGACCAGTGTCCCTGACATGTGTTCTCCGTCAGCGACCATGTCGTAGGTCGCCGACAGCGACTTTATCGACTGAATCTTCTTTGCAGCCGAGTCCATGACCTGTGATGCGCTCTTTGCCTGTTGTCCGTAGATGCTCGCCGATATGGCGGCAAGCACGATGAAAAATAATATTCGCTTCATATCTATTTTAAAATGTCGCGTCAACGGTTATTGTTCATTCTCAAGCATGCGTTCAAGCATAAGCGGATCCACAAGCACATTGCGGGGTTTGGCGCCCGACGCCGGTCCTACTATACCTTTTGCCTCAAGCTGGTCCATGATTTTTCCCGCGCGGTTATAGCCGATCGAGTAACGGCGCTGAAGCGACGAGGTGGATGCGGTGTTGCTGCTTACCACAAATTGTGCCGCCTCCTTGAACAGCGGGTCAAGGTCATTTATCGAGCCTATAGCCCCTCCGCCGTCATTTTCCGGTATATAGTCGGGGAGATAGTAAGCCGAGGGGTATCCTACCTGTTCGTCAATCGAGTCGCATATTGCTTCCGCTTCTTCTGTGCTGATAAATGCACACTGCACTCGGTCCATCTCGCCATTATGGGAGAAAAGCATGTCGCCTTTTCCGATAAGCTGGTTGGCGCCCGGACGGTCAAGGATTGTGCGGCTGTCGACCATCTGTGACACCCTGAAGGCTATACGCCCCGGGAAGTTGGCTTTGATAATACCAGTGATGACATTGGTCGACGGACGCTGTGTGGCGAGAATCATGTGCATACCCACAGCACGCGCGAGCTGGGCGATACGGGTAATCGGTGTCTCGACTTCCTTTCCGGCGGTTATCATCAGGTCACCGAACTCGTCGATTATTATTACGATATAGGGGAGAAAGCGGTGACCTTTCTCCGGGTTAAGCCTGCGCTGTATAAATTTGGCGTTGTATTCTTTTATGTTTCTAACGTTTGCTTCTTTAAGTAGGGCGTAGCGGTTGTCCATCTCGACACAGAGAGAGTTGAGAGTAGCCACGACCTTTGACGTGTCGGTGATGATAGGCTCCTCCTCTTCAGGCAACTTTGCAAGATAGTGACGTTCAAGACGTGCATATAGGCTGAACTCTACCTTTTTGGGGTCGACAAGCACAAATTTCAGTTCTGAAGGATGCTTTTTGTAGAGCAGTGAGGTGATTATGGCGTTAAGTCCTACAGATTTACCTTGACCGGTTGCACCGGCGACAAGCACGTGGGGCATTTTTGCAAGGTCGGCGATAAGCACATCTTTTGAAATCGTCAGACCCATAGCCATAGGCAGTTCGTGGCGACACTCCTGAAATTTCTTTGACGTGATTATAGAGCGCATCGGCACCATCTGTGGGTCTTTGTTGGGCACTTCTATACCGATTGCCCCTTCGCCCGGTATGGGCGCGATGATTCGTATGCCGAGTGCTGCAAGGTTGAGCGCTATGTCATCTTCAAGACCTTTGATCTTTGAAATTCTCGTTCCTTCTGTCGGGATTATCTTGTACAGGGTCACAGTCGGTCCTACTGTGGCTTCTATCGAATTAATCGAGATGCCATAGTTGGCGAGAGTCGCGGTGATGCGCTGCTTGTTTTCCTCCATCTCCTGCTCGTCGACACTTACATTGTCGTTTTTCATTTCCGACAGCAGCTCTATGGGAGGGAAGTGGAAACGAGGCAGCTCTGCAGTCGGGTCATATACATTGGTTTCGATTGACTCGGCTTTTTCGACCGTATTTACATTTACAGTGAGCCCTACGGCTTCCTGCTCTGTCTCTGCCGGCTCCGCAATTTCTTCTTTGACTGTCTCTGCCACAGTCGCTACGCTTTCTGTCGACTGCGGCATGGTTGTCGCTTCCATTAATCCATAGCCCGTCCTGTCGTCATGCTTGACCTCGGGTTGCGCTTCCGGAGTAATGACCGAGTCATGTCTGCGATAATCGTCAGGGCTTCTTCTTTCCGGTTCTTCACCGTCCATCAGGGCATCAAGCGAGTCGTCGACAAATATTCGGGCAGGAGGTGTCTCACGCACATTGTCCTGCTCCTGATTGTCCTCATCATTCTTTCCGTCAACCATTTCCGCCGACTCTCTCAATGTCTGCTCAATGCGTCTGCGCTCTTCCTCTTTGGCGGCGCGTTCGGCCGCAACTTTTGCTCGGTGCTTGTTTACGCGCCGGCGATAGGCTACATAGACTTTGCGTAGCTCATTGAGGTAGATGGACATGACAAGCCCTATGAGCAGGATGCTCACCAACATTGCGCCAAACACGCCTGTGTGGGAAATCAAGAATCGGTTTATCTCATATCCGTGGATGCCTCCCCAGAAAAACCAAGAATCGGCCTTGAAGGTGATAAGCCCGGTTACGACCGAGAGGGTGATGGCAAGTATGAGGCATCTCATGGTGAGAAACCAGAATGACTGCTTTTTATTTCGGTTGAGAAGAGACATGCCCACCGCAAAGAAGTAGTAAATGAGTGCAAACGCACCTATGCCAAGTCCGTTTGATATGAAATTTTGCGACAGGTAGGCACCGAACGCACCGCCGAAATTCTGTACATCTTCCGGATTTTCAGCCATTTTGCTTACCGTATTGCTGATGACTATGCTCTGGTCGTCGCTCCCGATTGCAAAATAAGATACAGCTGATACAAGAAGATATGCCGACCACAACACGAGTGCGATTCCGGCAAACATTTTTGTGCGCCTGTCTTTGAAAAATCTGACCGGTGCTATTGGACGTCTTTCCTTTTTAGGCTTGTTTTTAGGAGCCTCGCTACGTGGTTTGGGAGCCTCGTTTCGGGTTTCGGTCTTCATTCTCTCTGCCTGTCGTCGGGCATATTCCCGGTCAAGGGCATCGGGATCAAAGTTATCTGACATGTTTTATATGCTTGCTAATGAATATGTATCAAAATGATTGTAGTTACATTGTTGAAATGTAACTACAAAGATACGACAACCCAAGGTCTTTTTCAAGACCCAGGATTATATAGCTTGGTGAATAATCGTTAAAGAGCCTTCAGTGTGCGGATGGCGTGGTGCGGGTCGGGGGCATTGAACACATAGCTTCCCGCAACAAGCATGTCGATGCCATATTGCGCCAGCAGTGCGCCAGTGTGGGCATTGATACCGCCGTCGACCGAAATCATTGCGTGAGAATCCGACTCGGTAATCAAGCGTTTCAGACGAGCCACTTTGGAAAGCGTGTTCTTGATGAATGACTGTCCGCCGAATCCGGGATTTACCGACATCATAAGCACAAGGTCTATGTCGGTTATTACATCTTCAAGCGTTGTGACAGGAGTGCCGGGGTTTATTGCTATACCGACCTTCATACCTGCCTGGCGTATAAGCTGAACGACACGGTAGATGTGGGTGCATGCCTCAGCGTGTACAGTGGTGAACACAACTCCGCAGTCTCTCAGCTGAGAAATGTATTTCTGAGGCTCCACAATCATAAGGTGGGCATCGATTGGAATTGTCGACACTGCGTTGATAGCCTTTATGACAGGAAAACCAAAAGTGATGTTGGGGACGAAAACACCGTCCATTACATCAAGATGCAGATAATCTGCGTCACTTGAATTGAGCATTTCAATCTCATTCTGAAGGTTTCCGAAGTCGGACGAAAGAAGTGATGGTGCTACGAGCATGATGGTATAATGTGTGGATTGGTTATTAAATTAATGGATTCTCGTTCTTTTTAGGCTTGAAAAAGTTGTATAGTATGTACAACAGGCACAATAGTCCTATGCCAAGCCCTATGTATGTGAGATAATCGTTGTATTCTTCTACCTTTGCAAAAAGCTGTTCTTGCGGTACTGCCTTTCCGAGCCAGTAGCCGAGACCGGCAAGCACACAGTTCCACACCATTGCGCCAAGCCCGGTGAAGACTATGAATTTGCCAACGTTCATCTTTGCAAGGCCGGCAGGTATGGATATAAGCTGTCTTACCGCAGGAATCAACCGCCCGATAAACGTGGAGATTGCACCGTGACGGTCAAAATACTCTTCGGCGTTCCTTACCTTTGCCTCGTCAATAAGGCAGGCGTGCCCGAAACGGCTGTTGGCGAACTTATATACTACAGGACGACCTATCCATACTGAAAGATAATAGTTTATGAGGGCGCCAACAATGGCTCCGGCTGTGGCAATAAGCACGACAGCCACGATATTTACATCGCCCTTTGTGTAAGCAAGGTAGGCAGCGGGGGGAACAATTACTTCGGAAGGGAAGGGTATAAACGAACTCTCGATTATCATAAATGCGAATACGAGAAGATACACGGTTGTTCCGTTGGCATTCAGGAATTGTTCCATTATACCGGCGGGATCAAATATCGCGAGTGTAATCAAGTCAAACATATGCTTTTTACGGCAAAATTTTTATTAGTCAAAATTAATAATTAAACTCTTAAAAAACAATTTTTTTATCAAGAAAACCCTAAAATATCCCTATTTGTTGCAACATTTCAGCATAATATCTCACTTTCTTTTCCAGCGGGAGAGGGTAGGCGCGCGATGTCGACGGCATCCTGAATATGTCGACATGCCTTCTGTCACTGAGTGTCGCTGAAACGGATTCTCCTATTTTGGGGACGGTCGTGCCGGTGATTGCGGCAAGAGTCTCGCCCGCTTTTTCTCCGGTTGTCGCAAGGGCGTGACATGACGGCGCCTTTGACAACACATCCATGAGCGGTATAGGCTCTACGATTTCGAGAAATTTGTCAGACGCATTGTCTTTAAGGCGCCTTACCGCGTGTCCCGTATCGTTCAGCGCTATACCTTTTTCATCAAGCAACGCTTTTATAAGGGGGAGCTTGAATGTGCGTTTGCCGGCATCATACAGGTAATCCTTGTCTCCATAAAATATTACGCCCATAATCCGCCAGAAGTCATTTATGCGGTTAGGGTAGTAGAAGTCCATTGACCACCTTTCCCGTTTCGGCGGGAATGTGCCCATAATCAGGATTTTTGCATTAGCCGGAACATACGGCTCAAATGGATGATACTCGAGGGGAATCATAGTCTTATAGTTGGTCGGCTACAGCGTCGGCAAGTGCGCGGCAGTCGGAGAGTGTAGTCGCTGTGGGAGCCTGCTTTGTCTCGACCGAGGCAATATCGGCATTGTATAATTTTGCGTCTTCAAGAAGCTGGTTTATGCGCTTTACCGCCTGTGGTGCCCATGTGTAGGAGCCGAACGTGGCTGTGACACGGTTCTTCAGCTCACGGGTCTTGATGGCGTTCAACACAGTTTCGACAGGAGGGAAAAGGGTGTTTGAGTAGGTAGGCGCACCAATTATAAGCCCTTTGTAGCGGAATATGTCACTTATTATATAGGAGAGATGTGACTTGGTGACATTGTGCATCTTTATCGTTTTGATGCCACGCTCGGCAAGTCGTGACGCTATTGCCTCTGCCATCTCTTCCGTGTTGCCATACATCGAGCCGTAGACAATTGTGACTCCGCGCTCTCCTTCATACTTGCTCAGGCTGTCGTATATAGCGCCTACTTTGCCCCTGTGCTCATGCCATACGGGACCATGGGTGCTGCATATGTATTTTATGTTCAATGGCGACAGTTTGGCAATGGCTTTTTGCACGAAGATTCCATATTTGCCCACTATGTTGGAATAGTATCGGTACATTTCCGGAATAAAGGGCTCTATATCGGTCTCTGTGTCAATGATGCCTCCGTTGAGCGCGCCAAAACATCCAAATGCGTCACCTGAAAACAGTACCGCCTTCTCTTCCACATAGGTCATCATTGTCTCAGGCCAGTGGACCATAGGGGTAAGCTTGAATGAAAGGCTCATTCCACCGAGGTCGAGTGTGTCTCCGTCGGCGATTTTCATGATGTTGTCGTCAACGCCGTAAAAGCCTTTTACCATTTCAAGGGTCTTGGCATTGCCGACAATAATCATGTCGGGGAAGAAGCTTCTTAACACTTTGATAGAGCCTGAGTGATCGGGCTCCATGTGGTTTATGACAAGATAGTCTGGGGCGGTGCCTTGTCCGAGTATTGATTCTATGTTTTCGCGCAGTTTGTCACATTCACCAATCTCTACGCCATCAATGAGGGCTGTCTTGTTTTCTCCTTTTACTATATAAGAATTGTAGCTGACTCCGTGAGGTATAGGCCATAAGGCTTCAAAACGGTGGGTCTTGCGGTCGTTTACTCCTACATAGTATATGCCCTCGACTATTTCTTTTATATTCATAATTCTGACAATAATAATTATATAATCACTTTTAATATATGAATGTTCAGTGGAGTGATAACTAAAAAAAGCCGTTTCCGAAATGGGAGGAAACGGCTATAAGTTTTGATTCCTTTAGGAAAATCAGGATTTGGCGCGTTCAACACGTTCTACATAAGAACCGTCGCGGGTGTCGATACGTACCTTGTCGCCGGTCTCGCAGAAAAGGGGAACACGTACTTCAGCACCTGTTTCAACGGTTGCGGGCTTGAGGGTGTTGGTAGCGGTGTCACCTTTGATGCCGGGCTCGGTATAGGTGATTTCAAGCACAACGCTTGTAGGCATCTCGCAGGTAAGGATTGTGTCAGACGCTGCGTGTACCATCGCTTCGCAGATGTCGCCTTCCTTGAGGAACTGCACGCCGTCGATGCTTTCACCGGGAATTGCAACCTGCTCAAATGTTTCGGTATGCATGAAGTTGTAGCCCATGTCATCCTTGTAAAGATACTGGTAGGGACGACGCTCGATACGCACTTCTTCCACCTTTACACCTGAGTTCCAGGTCTTGTCGAGTATACGACCTGTCTTTACGTTTTTAAGTTTTGTTCTTACGAAAGCCGGACCCTTACCCGGTTTTACAT
This sequence comes from Barnesiella sp. WM24, assembly GCF_004570975.1. GTDB lineage: Bacteria > Bacteroidota > Bacteroidia > Bacteroidales > Muribaculaceae > Muribaculum. The sequence goes on along the minus strand of NZ_SPPC01000004.1, from coordinate 26,725 downwards.
GAAGAAACTCTACGATAAAAAAGTAGTTGCCGTCAATATCGAGGCACATTCCGTTTTTAAAATCTGCAGTTGTTGCCATAAATGATTATATCGAATTTTTAATTACTTGTTGAATGAAATGTAAAATTACTTTTCCAAATTTCAGTGCAAAGATAATCACTTTTCTCAAATAAACCGTATATTTGTAGATAATATCCATGATTATGCACATTAAGAAATTCTTCACATTGCTGTCGGCTGCATTTGCCGCTTCCGGGATTGCAGCCGCCGATTTTGCTTTTCAAGACACGACGCTCTCCGACGACGAGAGGGTGTCAATGCTTATGAAAGAGTTGACTCTCGATGAAAAAGTGTCGTTGTTGTCAACCGATCTTGGGGTGCCGAGACTTGGAATCCCGCATTGCTGGCAGGTCGAGGGTCTCCACGGGCTGTCGCTGAGCGGTCCCGGAAAGGAGAACCGTGACACGCTTCCGACAACGATTTTTCCTCAGGCATACGGGCTTGGCGAAACATGGGACACGGATCTTATCCGCCGCATCGCCTCGCAAGTGGCATATGAGACGCGGTATTACTCGCAGCGTGATTCCGATTCAAGAAACATACTTGTAATTCGGGCTCCCAATGCCGATCTCGCCCGTGACCCTCGCTGGGGGCGAACTGAAGAGAGCTTTGGGGAGGATCCCTGCCTGACTGCGGCTATGACTGTCGCAAAAATCAAGGGGCTTCAGGGCGACCACCCGCGTTATTGGATGACGGCGGCTCTTATGAAGCATTTTCTTGCCAACAGTAATGAGTTTGGCCGTGACAGCACGTCGTCTGACTTTGACAGCTCTCTGTTTCGTGATTACTATGCCTATCCGTTTTATAAAGGAGTGACCGATGGCGGGTCGCGAGCATTTATGGCTGCCTACAATAGCTGGAACGGTATTCCAATGGCTATGCATCCCTGTCTTGACAGCATCACCCGCCGTGAATGGGGCAATGATGGCATAATATGCACCGACGGTGGTGCGCTCGGCTTGCTCGTGTCGGCTCATAAGACATTTCCTACGCGTGCCGAAGGTGCGGCTGCTATTGTCAAGGCTACCACCGGTCAGTTTCTTGACCGGTATGAAGACGATATACGTGAAGCCATTGCTTCCGGAATCATTACCGAACAAGATATAGACAAGGCTATACGTGGTAATCTTAAAGTGGCTCTGAAGCTTGGACTTCTTGATGGTGACGGCTCAGCCAATCCGTATCTTTCAATAGGCAGAGTAGTCGACACTGTGCCTCCGTTTTTGACTGATTATGCTAAGGCTCTCGCACGAGAGGCTGTTGCTAAGTCGGTCGTGTTGCTGAAAAATTCTGATTCCGTTGGCGGTGCTCCGTTGCTGCCCGTTGACAGGACGGCGGTAAAGAAAATAGCGGTTGTCGGACCCTATGCCGACAATATCGTGCAGGATTGGTACAGTGGCATACCTCCCTATGAGGTCACTGTATTGGATGGAATAAGCCGGGCTGTCGAGGGGCTGGGCGTCGAGGTGTCATATGCCCCCGACAATCGTATGGATATTGCCCAAAAACTTGCGGCGGAAGCTGACATAGTGATTGTCTGTGTGGGAAATCATCCTTACGGAACAAAGCGTGACTGGTTTTTCTGCCCTGTCCCTTCCGATGGCAGAGAGGCGGTTGACCGCCGCTCGCTTATGCTTCCCGACGAGGATATGCTGCGTCAGATATATGCTGTAAATCCCAACACGGCCCTTCTGTTAGTCAGCAGTTTCCCTTATGCTATAAACTGGAGCAACGACAATATTCCGGCTATATTGCATGTCACTCACTGTTCACAGGAGCAAGGCAACGGTGTGGCTGATGTGATTTTCGGTGACGTGAATCCTGCGGGACGCACCACCCAGACATGGGTAAAGGATATTCTTGACCTTCCGCCTATGATGGATTATGACATACGCAACGGTCACACATATATTTATAATAAAAAGGAGCCGTTGTATAGTTTTGGTCACGGACTCAGCTATACTGATTTTTCTTATGCCGGCATTTTGACAAGGAAGTCAGATGGAAATCTTGTAGTGGAATTTCAGATAACCAACACCGGCGGCAGAGACGGAGAGGAGGTGCCGCAGCTTTACCTGTCGCTTGACAATGGCGCCACGTTTAAGTTGAAGTCGTTTTGTCGTGTGGCTGTCGCTGCCGGTGAATGTAGGAAGATTACATTTTCCATGCCGCTTTCCGAAATTGGCGACTGGAATGAGACAACACGCGATTATTCAGTAGGTAAGGGCTCGGAGGCGCTGATAAGGGTAGGGGCGTCGTCAACCGATATAAGACTGAATGACAAGATAACGCTTTGATGATAAATTGGACACTATTTACCATAATCATAATTCTTAACCTCAAATTTTACTAAATGGAAAAATTACTTTTTTGGGGAGTGCCTGTGGCGGCTTTGCTCGCACTGCTGCTTGCATGGTATTTCTACCGCCAGATGATGAAGGAGAGCGAGGGCACTCCTGTGATGCAGAAAATCGCCTTGTATGTGCGCAAGGGCGCGATGTCTTACCTGAAGCAGCAATACAAAATAGTAAGCATTGTATTTTTGGCTCTTGTCGTGTTGTTTTCTATAATGGCATATGGTTTTGATTTGCAGAATCCGTGGGTTCCTGTGGCATTCCTCACAGGCGGCTTTTTCTCCGGATTGTCAGGCTATCTCGGCATGAAGACAGCCACACATGCTTCGGCGCGCACTGCCAATGCGGCACGCAAGTCGTTGAATGGAGGCCTGCGCGTGGCTTTCCGTAGTGGCGCGGTGATGGGGCTTGTCGTTGTCGGACTCGGATTGCTTGACATTTCATTCTGGTATCTTATACTTGACTGGTTTGTCCCCGATGACCCGGTTACTCCTACGGCTAAACTGTGTATGATTACCACTACGATGCTGACTTTCGGAATGGGAGCAAGTACACAGGCGCTTTTTGCCCGTGTAGGCGGAGGTATCTACACCAAGGCCGCCGATGTCGGCGCTGACCTTGTCGGAAAAGTGGAGGCGGGTATCCCGGAGGATGACCCTCGCAATCCTGCCACAATAGCTGATAATGTAGGTGATAATGTAGGCGACGTCGCAGGAATGGGCGCTGACCTTTATGAGTCTTACTGCGGCTCTATACTTGCGACAGCAGCTCTTGGTGCGGCTGCCTATATGACAAGCGGTGATGTCACAATGCAGTTTAAGGCGGTAATCGCGCCTATGCTCATAGCCGCAGTAGGCATCGTGCTGTCGATTATTGGTATTTTCTCGGTGCGCACAAAGGAGGACGCCGGAATGAAGGACCTGTTGAACTCTCTTTCATTCGGCACTAACCTAAGCTCTGTGCTGATTATCGGAGCCACATTCCTTATCCTGTGGTTGCTTAACCTTAATAATTGGGTCAATATATCGTTTGCTGTCGTGATTGGATTGCTTGTGGGCGTGGTTATCGGGCGTTCGACAGAGTATTATACCTCACAGTCTTACCGACCTACACGCAAGCTTGCCGAAAGCGGCACGACCGGTCCCGCCACTGTGATTATCTCGGGAATAGGTCTCGGAATGGTGTCTACCGCTGTTCCTGTAATCGCTGTTGTAGTCGGCATAATCCTCTCTTACTGGCTTGCCTCCGGTTTTGACTTTGCTAATGTCGGAATGGGACTATATGGTATCGGTATTGCCGCAGTCGGTATGCTGTCGACTCTTGGCATCACGCTTGCCACTGACGCTTACGGACCTATAGCAGATAACGCCGGTGGAAATGCGGAGATGAGCGGTCTTGGCGAAGAGGTGCGCAAACGCACTGACGCCCTTGACTCACTCGGCAACACGACTGCGGCGACCGGAAAGGGTTTTGCTATCGGCTCAGCCGCGCTTACCGGGCTCGCCTTGCTTGCATCTTATATAGAGGAGATACGTATAGGTCTGTCGCGTCTCGGCACTACGGCTATAAATCTCGGAGACATGACCAAGCCGGTGCATGAGGCTTCGTTTACCGATTTCATGACTTATTATGATGTGACATTGATGAATCCCAAGGTGCTGTCGGGCATGTTTATCGGTAGCATGATGGCATTTCTTTTCTGTGGGCTGACGATGAACGCGGTAGGTCGTGCGGCGGCTCATATGGTCGAGGAAGTGCGCAGGCAGTTCCGTGAGATAAAAGGTATCCTTACAGGTGATGCAGAGCCTGATTATGCGCGTTGTGTGCAGATTTCCACAAAGGGAGCCCAGAAAGAGATGGTGTTTCCTTCATTGCTGGCTATTGTGACTCCTATTGTCACAGGTCTTGTTTTTGGAGTCCCGGGTGTGATAGGTCTGCTTGTTGGTGGTCTTTCGGCAGGTTTTGTGCTTGCGATATTCATGGCAAATTCAGGCGGAGCGTGGGACAATGCGAAAAAATATGTTGAGGAAGGCAACTTCGGAGGCAAGGGTGGCGCGGTCCATAAGGCGACTGTGGTAGGTGACACTGTGGGTGACCCATTCAAGGACACTTCCGGCCCCAGCCTTAATATTCTTATCAAGCTGATGTCGATGGTTGCCATCGTGATGGCAGGCTTGACTGTGTCATGGAGTCTTTTCTGATACGCTATAAATAGTTTAAAGATGATGCGGTGACGGTTTTTTATAGCTGTCACCGCTTTTTGCATTGTTTAACATGTCGCTGTTGTGGTTGTTATGCCCGTCGTGAAGAGGTTGTGGCGGGGTATGTGTAACTGTGGTAAAAGTTATCAACATATCATTATCGATAAGTTGTTGATAGCTGATTAGGATAAAACGTGAGGTTATAGTAACTTTGTGTTGATTATAATTGCAATGATACTATGAGTGATGTAATTAGATTGTTGCCGGACTCGGTTGCCAACCAGATTGCTGCAGGAGAGGTGATAGAGCGCCCCGCCGCAGTGGTCAAGGAACTTGTTGAGAATGCTGTCGATGCCGGCGCCACAATCATAAAGATAATTATAAAGGATGCCGGACGTACACTGATTCAGGTGGTCGACAACGGTTGTGGCATGTCGCCCACTGACGCGCGTCTTGCCTTCGAGCGTCATGCTACCTCTAAAATCAGCAATGCCGCTGACTTGTATGACCTTCATACAATGGGATTCCGTGGCGAGGCTCTTGCCACAATATGCGCCATAGCCCAAGTGGAGCTGCGTACAACGCGCAAGGAGGACTCTGTTGGCACGTGTGTTATCATCGAGGGGTCTAATGTTGTCAGCCAGGAGCCTGAGGTATGCGCTCCGGGGTGCAATTTCATGGTGAAGAATCTGTTTTATAACGTGCCTGTCCGCAGGAAATTTCTAAAGAGCGACCATGTAGAGATGAATCATATCATGCGTGAGTTTGAACGCATGGCTCTTGTCAATCCTAATATCGAGTTTCAGCTTGTACATAATGACGCTGTGCTTCATCAGCTTCTCGGCAGCTCGTTCAAGCAGAGGATAGTGGACCTTTTCGGTAAGTCGATAGACAAGCAGCTTGTGCCTGTCGACACGGTGACTTCGCTCGTTAAGATCAACGGATTTGTGAGCCGTCCGGAAAATGCCCGTAAACGCGGGGCACTGCAATACCTGATGGTAAACGGAAGAAACATGCGTCATCCTTACTTTCATAAGGCGGTGATGCACTGTTATGAGCAGCTGATACCTGCCGATGAGCAGCCGTGCTACTTCATTAATTTTACAGTCGATCCTGACACGATTGACGTGAATATACATCCTACCAAGAGTGAAATACGCTTTGAAAACGAGCAGCCTATATGGCAGATACTCGTGGCTGCGATAAAGGAGGGTCTCGGTCGTTTCAATGCTGTTCCGTCCATTGATTTTGACCTTGACGATGCTCCTGAGATTCCTGTGTTTAAGCCTGATGCTGCGGCATCTCACGGGCTTGACCTTGATACGTCTTACAATCCTTTTGCCTCATCGGCTCCGAAAAGGGATGTGGGGGGGGGGTCCACTGTGTGCAGGCAGTCGGCTGTGACCATGAACCAGGATTGGGATCAGTTGTACAGGGATTTTGAACGCAAGCGTGACGAGGAATTGGCAGGAGTCAAGGCAAGCGCGTTAAACTCTCTGTCGCTTGATGATATAGTGGAGGAAGAGGTGCCGGATATAGATTTTCCTGTTGATCTTGACCCGGGCTCCCCGGCTGTCATGCAGTTGAAAGGCAGATATATACTTTCTCCTTCAAAATCGGGCTTGATAGTGGTGGACCAGCATCGTGCCCATGTCAAGATTCTATATGACCGGTATATAGACCTCGCGCAGTTACAGGCGCTTAGCTCGCAGCGGGTGATATTTCCCGAGGTGCTCGAACTGTCTCCCTCCCAGTCAGTGTTTCTTGAAGGACTGGTCGACGAGTTGTCGCAACTTGGATTTGACCTGTCATATCTTGGTGACAACAGCTGGACGGTCAATGGTCTGCCCTCGGTGCTTGATGATGTAAATCCGCGTGAGCTAATGATGTCGATACTGGAGACGGTGATGGACACCGGTGAATCGATAGGCGACAGCATGCGTGACCGTATAGCTCTGTCAATGGCAAAGTCGGCGGCGGTAAAGCCGGGACAGCAGCTTGCCACGGCTGAGATGGATCACATGCTGAGCGATCTTTTCAAGCTTACGTCGCCCAACTATACTCCTGATGGAAAACTTGTGCTGAGTGTGATTACTACGGGCGACATCGAAAGGCTGTTTGCATAGGTGACAAACATTTATTACCTTTGCTTCGTAATATTAATCGTTACTTACTAATTGATGCGAAAATTTATAATATGCCTTGCACTTGCTGCTGCGGCTCTTTCGGGTTTTAGAGCCTCGGCTCAGTTCCGTTATGGTCCTATGGTCGGGTTGACTGTAACCGACCTCAAATTTAAACAGGATCTTATTTCGGTTGATAAAAGTGTCGGCTTTTCTGCCGGTGTGGCAACTGAATTGATGTTTCCGGGAATCGGTTTCGGTGTCGATGCCGGACTCTTTTACGAGCAGCGTGGTGCCACTTTGAATCTCGGTCAGAGGGAAGTGTGGGCATCACAAGGCTATGGCAGAGAGAGGTCTTATTTACATTATCTTGAGATTCCCCTGCATCTGCGCTTTAAGTGGACGAGAATGAATGGTCTTGAAGACTATATAGCTCCGTTTGTGTTCGGTGGTCCATCGTTTAGCATTCTTATGGGACACAGCAGTGTCAAGGCATTGGAATATGCCGGAGGCGATGTGGGCATGACTGTCGGCGGTGGTCTGGAACTGTTCCGCAACTGGCAGGTTCAGTGCAGTTATACCTGGGGTATAGTATATGCGGAAAAGACAAAGCTTCTTGACGATTTCAGCGCAAAAAACCGTACACTTAACGTGCGTGTAGTGTATCTTTTCTGACATCATCCATCATTATCATATACCGGAGCCGCCTTTGTCGCGGCTCTTTTTATATGGTATCATATGCCGGAATGTCGGGTATGAACCGATAAGTGCCGTTGTCATAGTCTATGACACAACAATAGTGGGTGAGACCGTTTGAGACAATGAGATAACGCGCGCGAAGCACCATGTTATAGCGTACAATCTGGTCAAATGTCGATTGTGAAACGGTGACCTCCGGTGATTTGTATTCAATTATCATAATCACTTTGCCTGAATGGTCCACGACAATGCTGTCGCAGCGGCGGCGCGTGCCGTTGAGGGTGATGCCTACTTCGTTTGCCATCAGGGAGGCGGGATAGCCTTTGGCTGTGATAAGATACTCGATGAAATGTTGTCTTACCCACTCTTCGGGGGTGACAGCCACATATTTCATGCGCAGACGGTCGAAAATTTTCACGCCGTCGCTGTCGCGGCGTAATTTGTAGTCGTAGTGGGGCAGGTTTAGTTTCATCGATGCTTAAATTTGTCGGAGACGGAAAATTTCTGTAAATTTACAAAAATAAAACTGTAAGTGACCTGTAAAAGACGGTTACTTATAAAAAGGATGACTGTAAACTGACTTTAAACTATGGCGGCTGCACCCAAGTCGATGACATTTGACGAGATAGTCATGCAGATTAATGCGCGCAACTATGCGCCGGTCTATATACTGCATGGCACTGAAGGATATTATATCGATGAGCTACTCAAGCGATTTGAGGCGATTGTCCCGGAAAGTGACCGTGATTTTAACCTGTATACGATGTATGCGCCGGAGGTTGAGATGGACACGGTGATGGACGTGTGTCGCCGCTATCCGATGATGTCTGACGTGCAGGTGGTAATTCTGAAGGAGGCACAGTCGATAAAGTCAACACAACTTGACCGGCTGCATCTGTATGCATCACAGCCTTCGCCGTCTACCGTGCTCGTGGTCGCGTGTCGTGGTGACAAGTGCAAGTCCAAGGAGCTTCTTGCCGAGGCAGGAGCCCACGGGGGAGTTGTCTTTGAATCGCAGTCGCTGAAGGATGCCGAGGTCGGCAGGACGATAAGCGCGTATATAAAGAAAAAGGGACTTAATATCGAGGCTAAGGGTCTCGGCATGTTGCGTGACTACGTGGGCACTGACCTCTCGCGGCTACATAAAGAGATTGATAAACTTGCAGTGGCTTTGCCGTCGGGGGCGACAGTGACACCGGAGGTCATAGAAAATCTTATAGGCATCAGCAAGGATTATAATAACTTTGAGCTTATTAGCGCTCTTGCCACTAAAAACTCGAAACGCGCGTTCACGATAATCAATCATTTCAGGCGTGACCCGAAGCGTAATCCTTTTGTTGTCACAATCGGCAGTATATGGAATTATTTCTCAAGTCTGCTCGTCCTGCTATATACGAAGGACAAGAGTGACGCGGGGCTTTGTGCCGCATTGGGAAGAAAGGGGACGTGGCTACCTGCCGACTATAAGGAGGGTATGCGTAACTACAATGCCTGGAAGCTTATAGAGATAATACGTGCCATTAGAGTTGCCGACGCTAAAAGCAAGGGCGTGGATTCACGCATGGATCCCTATGACATACTTAATGACCTTGTGTTTCACATTCTGACCGCCCCGGGCAAGATTTAGTCCGGTCGTTAGCGAAGTCGATAGGAGTAGCCAACGGTAACCATTATGGACATGCCACGAGATGCGGAGAATGTGTCGCGGCGGTCATCAGGGAATATATTGCCGATACCGAAATAATAACGCGCCTCAAGGTTGATTATGTTGCGGCGCTTGATGATAAATTCGATTCCGGCACCGCCCGATATACCATAGTCAAATTTCTTGGTAGGCTCCATCCATAGCTGGTCGGTCATGCGCAATTGCGGGAAATCGGGATATGCCCCTATGTTTGTTACGTCAAAGTTGGCTGTGTAGCTTGAGCCGATCATATATCCCACTTCGGGACCGAGGTTGACAAATCCTTTTACCGTGTTGTTGCCGAAAAATATACTTGTCAGCAATGGTATCTGGATGTAGTCAAGATGACGCTCGTACTCATAGGGCGCGTCTTCAAAATTTTCTTTCCATCCTCGTTGTTCGTAATTAATCTCGGCTATCAAACCGAAATTTCGCTCCTCCCAGTATTTGAACGTTACACCTGCCGTCTTTCCAAGTACAAGCGACTGTTTTGTACTCGGTGTAAATGACATCTTTGACATGGTGATGCCCCCTTTGGCGCCGATTGACACCTTCGAGACATAGTGAGCCTGGGAGTGGGCATATGGAACTGCGGCAAGCATGCAAAATGCCGCGATTAACGACTTGATTGCTTTCATTCCACCGAGTGTTTGTCAATAAGTCCTGACGGGCGGAACTCTATGAAGTAGAGGGTGTCATTGACTTTGCCTGACCCTTCTCCGCTGCCGGTGAAATGGAATCCGCTTTGCACTCCGTCGTAGTAATATTTGGAGTCAAGAATGTTTCCTCCGGTCTCGTTGATTGACTTGATAAGGTAGAATCCTGCGTCAAATCCGAGGATTCCCTGTACGGGCACAGCCTGTATCATGGATGTGCCATACCAGTCTTTATATCTGTTGGCTATATCCTTGCTGCGGTAGCTGTTGTCGTCGTTGAAGAAACGGGAATAGACAGTTGCGTCAAGGAAGTGCAGATTTTCAAGCGAGTTACCTCGGAAAGTAATCCATTCCGGATAACCGAATACCCTTATTCGATTCTGGTCGCTACTGTTCTCTCTGAGGGTTTTCAAGGCGCCGGCTATGTGGCTGAACTCTGACGAAGTGCCTGATTCAGGTATAAACATGTATGACCCGTCATGATTCAACGACGCGAGGTCGCTTTCTTTAAGATAGCTGATATAGGATATGTCTACATAATCCCGTCCACGATGTGTGAGTTCCTCGCGAAGCTGTGATGTAAAGTCCTTTTTATCAGTCTTACCGTCGCGTGAGCTGAGGAATACGGGCGTGTATTGTGGATATAGCCTTATAAACTCATTGATTGCCTTGGGATATACGGCAGAGTGGGTGATGTTTGCCTGAAGTATGTCGGGATTTTTGAGGTATTCTGTATTTTTGACAGCGAAAATGTTGAATACGGCTGCATTACGCTCGCGGGCAAACCGTGAGATAGCGTCAAGCTGATCATTGTCATCAGGAGTGATTATGACATTTACATCCTCAAGCTCAGGATTACCAAGAATATTTACCACAGAGTCAAGGCTACCTGCCGAGTCGTAGGCGCGGATCACGATTTTCCGGTCGCTGTGGCGGAGAGAGTCGGCTGCAAGCAACATTCCCTTGTAAAACTCGGTGTAAAGCTGAGTCTGCTTGTCCTGATTGGCATTTTGAAGCATAAATGGCAGAATTACAGCAATGTTAGTAGTGCCATTTTCAGCCGTTGTCACAATTGAGTCGCTGTCAGTCATGTAATCATCGCCACCGGTCGTAGACATAGATTCCGGGGCAAGCTCCGGCACAGCGGGTGCAATAACGGGTGTTGCCGGCTCCGACGGTTTGTGGCTTGCCGGCTCATCCTTTTCCGTTACGACAGGTGCGATTACAGTCTCAGCCTCAGGCTCCTGACATGAATCGGGCAGCATAATGAGGGTGCCGTGTTTAAGACCGGCGCTTAGCGATGGATTCAGCTCAAGCAGTTGAGCCTCGGAGATTCCGTAACGCTTGCATATGCCATATACCGTCTCTCCCTTAGCCACATGATGTACGGCGGCTTTCCGGAAAGAGCGTTCTGATGTGTTTTCCGACGCGATATATACTTTTGATTTCTTATCGGCGGTAGAGGTCTTATCAACGGTATTGTCAGAAGCACCAAGTCCGGGGAATTCAGCTACCGGAAAATACAATATCGCTCCGGCGCGTAATCCATCGGCTACGGATGGGTTGTGTAAAACGAGCTGAGATTTTGTTATGCCAAACTCTTTGCACAGTCCATAGACTGTTTCCTTGGGCTGCACTTCATAATAGTAACACTCCTGACCGTTTACCATGCGGGTGGGTAAATTTGCCGCATTGGCTGACGCCGCCAGCAAAGCAACGCCTAAAGGTAAGATATTTAGCTTGCTATGAAATTTCATGTCAGTTGATTGCTGTTTAATTCTGCAAAGTTACAAAATAATCCCGTTATGCCGAGCAATTACCGCCAAAATCACATCCACTCCGCCCCCATGTCGCCGTAAAACACCGGAGACTGTGTCGGAATTATAGTTTCTGACACAGCCTCCGGTGTAACTAAGATGTAAAGCATCTTCTGCCTCGGCTACCGAATGATAGTTTTATAGAGCTTTCCTCCGTGATTGAGTATATGGCAAACATTAATCCTAAAAATGAAGATGAGTTAGAGTTAAAGAGAGCATTAATAGGGCGGATGGCTCATATCAATAGTATTATGACTTAACCTGAGATATGAGTTTTTGGTGACTACATGGTATAATAAGGCTATGGCGAAAAAAGAATATTAGCAATCTCAAAACTGAGAGATGTCATCGTGTGTCAATAAACAAACCAGAAGCTAATTTAGCGATTTTCGCTGACAATCGGGCGATTATGCGCAAGAAAACCTCTTCATCCCGTGCCATTTCTGCCGAGATTTTATTATATTTGCGAATCAACGTAAACATAGCCTCAACATGGAGTTTTTCGATTATTTCACCCGGCTATTTGGAATGGACCCGACACAATTACCGGTATATGTGAGGGTCATGACTTTTATTGTCCCGATTGTAATCGTGGTATATGTTATATGCCTCGTTGTACGCATTGTCAGGAAATCAGTTAAGGCAATTAGACATATCAGGCTTGGCGTACGCACAAAGGAGGATGCATCTTTGTCAGCAGATTCGGTTCGCGCCATAGCTGTCGGTGCTTTATATGCCTACCAACAGGGTGGATACACAGATGTGATGTATCCGGATATTGAAGAATCACGGCTGAACACATTGCTGACAAAATGGTGGGGAATAGATAGCCGCGAAGACGCCATTGAGACTTTGAACTATCTATGCAACGCTCCGACACAACAGATACTCCCATTTGTATATGCTGCGTATAAAACGTCAGACAAGGACGAGGTGTCAAAGATGATTATGGATTACGCCAGTCAATATGAGGATGCGGAGGAAGCATTCCGAAGTATTGCTGAAAAAGTCAGAACCCAGTCAGACAATCTTAAAGGACAGATTAAGGAACTAGTGAGTGATGGGATCATATCATCTGATGAAGATATAAGAGACCTTGGTGTCATTGCATGGGATGCCGGAAGGCTTAATTTAGTGGCCAGAGCATCCCTTCAGAAAGGATATATATCAGATGAAGAATGTCTTGAATGTGTTAACCATGCCTATGCTATGGCTCAGTCGGCAGGATTCAATTCATGGAAAGACTTTGCCAACAGCTATATGTTGGGACGTACTCTATGGAACGGGGACTGCAATATGAGCGGACTTGCTCAGGATTTGCTTGCAAAGGCCGAATCGCCTTGGGGCAGATATGCGTGGGAAAACCAGTCAAAGTAAAATTTCACACCACAGGATATGAGCGAAAAGAATAAAGAACTCGGCAATTTTGTATCATTCGTTCTTCTGTCAGAGCCAATCTGGGATTCCCACCAGTTTGTAAAAGACCTGAAGGATGAATGGAATCTCGACTTTTCGACAGAAGAGGATGCAGATTCAACAGACACATTAGTAGAAAAGTTTGGCGAAGGATTTCTCGCGGTGTCATTCATACCTGCCCCTATTCCTAACGGAGAGGCCGAAGACTATGCCGGCGCAAATTATATGTGGCCAGAAGCGGAATCTGTGACGAAATCCCATAAGGCACAGATACTTGTTGCAGTAATAGGCTCTGATAACAATTTGATTGAAAAGGCTAAGGTTACAACAAAAATCATAGACGCCTGCCTGAAGCAAAAAAACGCCGTTGCAGTCTACGCAGACGGAGCGGTGTATGAGCCACAATTCTACCACATGGTTGCGCAGAGCCTCCGTGATGATGAATTGCCGATTCTTGATTGGGTATGGTTCGGCATTTACCGTAACGGCGATCTTCCCGGAATTTACACCTACGGTCTGCGAAAATTCGGCAAAGAGGAAATCGAGGTTTATGCCACTGCACCACTTGGAGATATCAGGGATTTTGTATTGGATATAGTAGCCTATATACTTGAGTACAATGTTACATTAAATGACGGAGAAACAATAGGTTTCTCTGAAGACCAGAAACTGCCTATCACCCTCGGCAAGGGTATCGCTCTTAGCGGAGAGTCATTGAAAATTGCTTATCCCGAAGAATAACACCACAACAATATAGATTGAGAATATGAATGAAGATATAAAGAAACAGATAGAGGAATGGCACGAGTCAGGCAATCATCAGGAAATCATTGATGTATTGGAGCGGATTCCTGTAGCAGAGCGTGACTATGATACCATCGGCATTCTGGCAAGAGCCTACAACAATATTGACGGCGGATGTGCCAAAGCAGCAGAGCTGCTTGAATCCATAAGGGAGGAAGGCGAAGAGGATGCCCTCTGGAATTTCAGGATGGGCTATTCGCTATACTATCTTGACAACAACACAGAAGCTCTCAGATACTTCAACAAAGCCTATGAGCTTAATCCTGAAGATGAAGATACGCTGTACTTTATCCGCCAATGTAATATCTATGTACCGCTTGCCGGACGCGTCGAAAGATTCTGGAATTGGTTTGTGGACAATGAGGCAAAGTTGTCGGAAATGATCCATCCGAAGACGCAGGAAGATGCCGATGAGTTCATGGAATTTATTCACGAAGGTACCGCTCTGATATCGGAGAACATGAATTATAATTTAGGAGGTGACTACGAGTTCACTTTTTCGGTAGAGGGTTGGCCGGATCTTTTCATCCTTTATCCCTATATCATCTCGCATATGCCCGAGAGTCTGAAAGCGAAATGGAAATTCAACCCCTTCAACCGGGGTACTGACGCAGCCTTCGGTTTCAGAATGTATGGCACCGACATAGATACAGCCAAGATAAAGGTGCGGGCTTCTTATATCGAGAAAACCGGAAGCTTCCAGATTTCTTACCACGAAAAGGGTCTCAATGCACTGCCTGTGAATGAAAGCGATGGTGCAATGTGGGTTATACTGGAGAACACTCTCGGCGAGGGCGTTTCGTTCAAGTATATCGACAGTATCGAGCCGGCAGCCAAGCCGAAGGACGGCATGATTCCGTTGCCAGAACTACGTAAACACATCAAGGAGACTTTAGAGGCGCATGACCGCAAGTTCTTTGACAATCCCAAAGATATTTACAGCACCTACAAGTTGAATCCGCAGGAAAGCGACCAACTGCGCTACGACGTAATAATCGGCTCTACCTGTATTGATTCCATTGTCGCCGACTACTATAATGATTCAACAGATATTTTCGACCATGTAAACAGCTTTGGAGCGCAGGTCGTGTTTATCGCTTTCCCGAATCCTGATGACACTGATGGCAATGATATCCTGAATCTTCGCCATGACATCGAAGACATAATATCCGACAAGATACTTGAACCGATGAATCTCGGTCAAGTCATAGGCGGTGCTACCGGAACACATAACAGCTATATCGACCTGATAGTATATGATCTCATTACTTTTATCCATGTAGTAAAACCATTATTGGCGCAATACCCGAAACTCTCGTTTTATCTGTCGGACTTCAGACAACACGCCGGACTGACCCGACTGACAGAAGCCGACTCTTCTTCGGTCGACACAGAGTAATGAAAAGTGACAAAGCAATATAGTTCTTCAGATTAACCAAGTTTTATACACCATACGCCATGAAGATACTATTCGAACAGAAGAAGCCCGGCAGAAAGGCGGCAGGCATCGAGCCGGTTGCCATCGAACTGGACTGCTGCCCTTCAACAGTAGGAGAGCTGATAGCATCCACGGTGCGAAGTCTTGTGTCGGCTTTCAACTGTCGGGCCGCCATGGCTGTGATAAATTGCCATATAAATGGACGTTGCTTACGCCCTTCTATATGGTGATATTCTCGATACTTCTGTGGCCGTTGATGTTTTGTATCATATTCTGGGCTAAAAGCGATGAGCAGAAAATCATTTGTATGACCTTTTGGATTGCCGCTATTCTGTTTTATCAGTGGCCACTGGGAAAATACCGTTTCACACCGGAACGGGAGCAGGCATATTTCCGCCGCTATCCACAAAGGAGGCAGCTTAGTCTGAAAGTGATGCCTTGGCGTCCTATCACAATATTGCTGGGCAACATTGCGATATTATGGTTTCTGATATATTTGTTGAGATAAGGCGACGGCTAAAATTAAACACTCTAAGCAATGGCATTTCAGCGTAAATATAAGTTCAACTGGCTGGATTACCTGTATTATACAGGCAAAGGTGGTCCGCCACAATGGGGTCTGTGGTTTTACATCGAGGGCTTTTTCATCTTAACGCCACTTGTATTACTGTCGCTTTGCATGATTGTAATGGTCGGAGAGCAAACAGTCAACACAGCTCTACTCAGAACAGCCATTTTAGCCGCCTGTGCGCTTGCGATTGTCTTGTATTCAAAATGGTTATTAAAAAAACACCGTTTCACACCGGAACGGGAGCAGGCATATTTTCGCCGCTATCCCCGACGAAAATATTACTTCTATCCTTTTTACATTGTGATAATGGCATTTCTGACAAGCGGGACATCAGGAGGATTCTTAATCTTTTACATACTGAAATGGATAAACAGCTCCGCCACATAGCGATAATGACGATGATGATTCTTGCCGCCTGTGGCGGCCGAAATTCTCAAAAAATCAAGCGAAGCGGCTTCATCACGAGGTCGCTTCGCTCTGTCTATATTACGACTTGGCTAATGTTGTTATTTTTTGTCGAGCCACCCGTCACGACGTTGTCTGCACTCCTTGAGTGTGGAACATACACATGAGAACAATGTTCCATCTGTGTGGCGGTAATCGTATTGGTAATATTTTTTACGTCCTTTACGGTGGCCTGTGTAAAACACCTCGAATTGTTCTGTGCCGGGAGTGGTGGTAGTGCTTACTCCGTGGGCGGTGAGTTTTGTTGCCATAGTTCTGCGTTTTAGTATTCTACAATCAGTATCCGATATCAAAAGTTATATCGGGGTTGGTTATCTTTCTTTGTTTAACCCACATATGGTGGCCGCCATAGCCCACTACGAAGTATCGGTCAAGGTCGTACTTGTCGGCAAAATCGGCTACTATCTGCCGCAGGGTTTCCTCGCTGTCGGCATATAGAATGTGGTTCACAAATTCTATGATGATTTCGGCAATCCTATCATCAAAAATGATAGTCGGATGTTCAAATGTCACGTTCATCTTGTTTGGAATTTGTGGCCACCGCCATATTTCAGGCGGTGGTCGGGTTAGACTTTATGCCGATATTACATCAGCGTTCTTGGATTTCTGGCTTGGTGTCCTTGCAATCGCGGGGAGGTTTCTTTGTACAAGTGACACTATCCGGTCGTGATACTCGGAGTTTTTGTTGTGAGAGCCGTGCGCCTGCGATATGCTCATGTGTTGAAGGTCTATCTCAACTGTTTCGATACGCTTTTCACCGATGTGCGCTGACATCACAAGTGAGTTGTCTTTTGCATAATAGGCGTTTGTATAAAAGCAGTGGTGCATTGCCTCGCCCTCGTTGTAGAAATCCTCGGCTGTCTGCAAAACGGTAATCTCAATAAGTCCGTCAGAAAACACAAGGTCAAGGTATCGTGACATCCTCTGCGGGCGTTTCCCGATATTATTTTTTGAATTTAACAATTGTTATGCTCTTTTCCTTTTTCTGTTGCTTGCTTTGCATTAATTTAGCCTGCTAAACCGGTTGACAAAAAGTCATATAACAGATTATTCCATGATACAAAATATCAAGATTATACTATCAATAATTATGGTTACATTATCGGCATTATCAGCTTATTCGCAAATGTCGGTTGTGACGGATAGTAAAAATCCTGTTTACGGCAATATCATTTCCGAAGAAAATAGAACTGAATGTACACATAAATATGCACCGTATCGACATATCGTTTCGACTCCGGTTTTGCCTGACAGTGCAGATGTTTGTCTCCACGGGCATAAAGCATTTTGGCGGGCGGGTGCGGAGACTGTGGGGTTTAATATCGGTCTCTGGGCTTTTGACAGATATGTGTTGAAAGGACCTTATGCCTACATTTCATGGAATACAATCAAGGAGAATTTCAGACATGGTTTTGAATGGGACGATGATCATCTGCACACCAATATGTTTGACCACCCTTACAATGGATCGATATTTTTCAATGCCGGGCGTTCCAATGGTTTCAATTTCTGGCAATCCGAACTTTTCGCAATCGGCGGAAGTGCCATGTGGGAAATGTTTATGGAAAGGGAATATCCTTCTACCAATGACATTATTGCCACTCCGATAGGTGGTGCGGCACTCGGCGAGGTGCTTTACCGTACTTCCGACCTCATCCTTGACGACCGAAGTACAGGTGGTGAACGTTTCGGACGTGAGCTTGCCGCTTTTCTTGTTGACCCAATGAAAGGGATAAACCGAATAGTTACCGGGGCAGCGTGGAAAAAACGAACGACACCAGGTCGCAGATTTGGAATACCGCCGATCAGTGTAGAACTGTCGTTAGGCGGCAGATTCCTGTCTCTTATTGAAAACGATGAAGGAAGCCGGGGTGGGGCGGTCGCTGAAATCAATATCGAATATGGCGACAGATTTGCGGAAACAACGAAAGCTCCTTACGATTACTTCTCGTTTCTTATGGAACTGCAAGGCATCAAGTCACAGCCACTGTTAAGCAGGGTGGAGATTACCGGACGACTTCTGTCAAAAGAAATTCTTGAAAGAAAGAATGTCAATCTTAATGTAGGGCTATATCAACATTTTGATTATTTCGACTCGGACACTATAAGACCGGAACGAAATGCCATGTATTTCCCTTGTTCTGTACCATATAAAATGGGAACGCCGGCTTCAGTCGGAGGCGGGGTCATGATAAAATACACTCCCTCAAAATTGATGTCATTAGACGGCTATGTGCATCTTAATGGCATTATCCTTGCAGGAGTGCTGACCGACTTCTATCGTGATTATCATCGTAATTATAATTGGGGCTCGGGATTTTCTGTTAAGGCAGGGGTAAACTGGGCTTTATCAAACGACAGGTTATCCGTCAGACTCGCAAATCAGTTTTATAAAATATATACATGGAATGGCTATGACGCCAATTATGACTGGTCCTTGACCCCCGAAGGAAAGCCTGTGGATGTTCAAGGAGACGCATCACATTCATCATTCAATCATCTTGAAGCATCGGTCAATTACCGATTGTGGAAACGGCTTTACCTCACCGGTGGTATTGACTACTATTCAAGAAGAACAGAATATACAGCTATGACAATCCACGCGGGTAATACTACAATAAGCAGCCCTATTGTATGCAGCAAACAACTCGGCTTTCACCTGGTGCTGACATATAAGTTGTAAATTTTATCCCGAAAACCCGAGAATCGTAAAACTAATATGATAAGTTGACTGTCTGTTTGGATATGATTGACTAATTATTCAAAATCCTCGAAGAGGATATTACCAACTGGAGCGACTAAATTAATAAAGGGAAATTGCGCTGTCCTTTTGTTAGTTGTTGGCTTTTGTTTGGTTGTCCTGCACTTCGTGGCGGCAGCTTCGATTGGCTAATGTGTCAGCCGTCAGGCAGCAGTAGGGGAGGCATGGTGAAAATATACAGCTGCATAATCGCACTGAAATCCCATGGAAAATCGTTAAATTTGCGGTATGAGACATTCATTAGGAATTATTTCAATCAGGACGCAACCTGAACTATCTTGAACGGGCAATCCGCTATTTTCAGGACAAATGGGCGACTCCTGAGTCAATGATGGTTTATGACGATTGTTTGCGCAAATGTATTGTTGCCGACAATCCATTGCCTCAATGGTATCTTTTGCTTGATGGCGAAGAAATAGTAGGTTGTGCGGGATTGATTACTAATGATTTCAATTCGCGTATGGATTTATATCCGTGGCTGGCGGCATTGTATATAGAAGAATCCTACCGAGGCAGTAATCTTGGACATCTTTTTATTGACAAGGCTAAAAATGATGCCCGGCAGATGGGGTTTAAAACGCTGAATCTGTGTACCGACCATGTAGGTTATTACGAAAAGTTTGGATTCTCTTACATTGGCGATTGCCATCATCCCTGGGGTGAGAGTACGAAGGTATATCAGGCGAAACTCTGATTGAAAGCTATCAAAATCATGGAGATAAGGAGTTTAGAGGATATAGCTTTTGATATACTCTTTCGTGCATTCGAGAATGTTTTTCTATGATTACGAGATTAGTTACGACTGCTCTTGTTCCTATGATGGCACCATCTCCGACCTTTACACAAGCAAGAATAACTGCCTCAAAACCAATCCATACATCATTGCCTATCACGATGTCACCTTTGTTGTCCCAAGCAGAGGCTACATTTGACTTTTCCAATTCCCAATCTTCATAAAACAGAGGGAATGTATAGGTTGACAAAGATTTTAGTGTATGGTTGGCACAGTTAAACAGAAACTTTACACCACAGTCAATGGAACAAAACTTGCCAATTATCAGTCGCTCATGATTAATAGGGTAATGATACAGCACATTATTCTGCTCGAACTGACGAGGGTCTGAGATAAAATCATTGTAAATCGTGTAATCACCTACCTCAATCGACGGGTCTTTAACCACTGCGTTCAGATAAACGGTTTGTGTGTCACCCTTACGGGGATATATTTTATTCATCATATCCTATTGTTTTTTGAATTGTATAATTTCAGATAAATAAAAGATTGAATACCGAGCATTATCACATATAGATATTCTACGCTCCAATAAGTTGCCAATCGGACATTGAGATTACTCAATCCCCATAAACAGAATAAATAGGCGATAGTAGTGATTACTTGAAAAAAGAATACGGTCTTTGTCGCACCGGTACCTGTCACCGCATTAAGATAAATATAACCCGGCAGTGCGAAGAAGTAATTCAGAAGCATAACCACATATGGTTGCCATGCGATTTGCTTAACAACCGGATTTTCAGTATATGCCCCGATAATTAATGGATGAAGTGACAACGCAATAATAATCAATGGGGTACCGATATAAAGCCCCAATCGGATTACCTTATGACAAAGCGGAAAAACAGTATTTCTCTCACCTGCGCCAATTGAATTGCTTACCAAAGAGCTTGTGACAGCCGCCAATGCAGTTACTATAACAGAGAATAAAGCGGAAACACTTCTTACAATATTAGATACCGCCAATTCGATTTCTCCCAATCTCTCAATAGCGATAAAAAACAAGAACCAGATGGCTACGCTTGTAAAAAACTGGAGCATACTCCAGACAGAGACAGAAAACACCTCTCTTAGTATTTTTATGTCTATACGCCAAGATAAACCATACTTGTGTTTTCTTACGCAAAGAAACATATAAGCTACCAATATCAACAATGAGCACAACTCTGCAAATGAAGAGCCGATAGCGGCTCCTGATATACCCATATCATATCTGAAAATCAAAAGCCAATTGAGAGGAATGTTCATCAATACGGCAGTTAAAGCAGCTAAATTCAGAGGTCTTGTTTCTGTAATGCCGACTAAAAATGAGCGGATGGCAAGAAACGGGAAAGAGAAGAGCAATCCTATTATACGCCAATCCAGATACTTGACAACTGCATTATAAACTTCGGCAGAGGTAATCAGATACTTTAATAGTTGTGGAGAAAAGAACTTTGATAACAGACAAAGTAATGACGCAAGTATCAGTAAGAAACACAAGCCTTGAAAAAACGTTTTTCCAGTTTCTTCGTATTTTTGTTCTCCGTTGCGTCGTGCAATTACAACTTGCAGCCCTACACTGAATCCTAAGCCAAGCATATAGATTGCCAAAAACCATATTCCGGCAAGTGCGGATGCGCCAAGTTCGATTTCACCGACATGCCCCAAGAACAAGGCATCGGTTATATTTATCAGCTGTTCAATAAGAAAGCTCATCATCACAGGATATGCGATGAGCCATATTTGTTTATAGCTATAATTCACTTGTTCAAATCAATATGATAAGATACAGTAAGCCACACCACATAATGCGGTGTAACGCTGCTTAATGTAAAATGAAATTGTAAAATGGGAATATATGGCAAAGCAATAAAGGGCAGGCTTCGATAAGCCTACCTATTGCTGAATAGCATTAGTTGAGAGTGCTATTCGTTGAGCGTAGCTATATGCACAACTGCCATTTCATATTGTTGAACTGTGCTGTATTTTCGATTTGTTCCACAAAGTTAATTATTATATATGAGTTTGCAAAATAATCCCTTTTTGAATGAGTGTTATGGCGGCTACGGGAAATCCGTAGCCCTCAGTCTTCTGCCAGTTGATTAACTCCTGTGCTGTGCCACGGAC
This sequence comes from Barnesiella sp. WM24, assembly GCF_004570975.1. Classification (GTDB taxonomy): domain Bacteria; phylum Bacteroidota; class Bacteroidia; order Bacteroidales; family Muribaculaceae; genus Muribaculum. The sequence goes on along the minus strand of NZ_SPPC01000004.1, from coordinate 4,774 downwards.
GAATGTCATCGCCGCAACGATAACTGCGCCCGGTGGCAGTTTCTCTCTACGCTTCGCTGAGAGCGCCAAGGCGATAACGCCACCTCGTCCTTTGCAGCCTCGATTGCCTCGACGGCAATCGGCTCATAGCCGGACTTGACAAGCAAGCCCGCCATAAGCCGACGGTCTGATTCGGAGGCATCTACAATGAGGATCCTGTTCATGTTACGTTGATTATAGTGTCATTATAATTCAATCGGTAGTTAATATGCTTATGAATAATGAAATCAGTGTAAATAATATTCCAATAATAATAGTCCCAATCCATTGATATTTTGTCCACAATATGCCCGCTATAAGTGTTCCTATGGTTCCCCCGACGAAATATAGTATCATATACAATGTGTTTAGGAAATTTGCATTGACATTGCTGCTTGTTACTACTTTTGTCTGATTGGAGAGATGTATGCATTGCATACCGGCATCAATAATCAGGACTGTGATAACTATGCTTACGAAATATCCATCAAATGCAAGTGCTGTAAACCAAGCGAATAACATTGATAACGCACCGGCAATCGAACATCTCCTACTTCCCCAAGTTTGGGTGTGCTTGCTTAGTATTATCACACATGAAGCACCTGCTATACCGCAGAGCCCAAGACTGCCGATTACATCATCTGAGGCAAAAAACGGGGAGGCTTTCATCCGATATGATATACAACTCCACAGGGCGAAGAAAGATGCGTAGGCGGTTGCAGATCTTGCTGCTGAAGTATGCAGCGTTTTGTTATGCCGCAATAGACTGATCATTGATTTTAGAGTCCCTCTGTAGTTGGACGTTGGCAACGTCTTATCGCCGGGTAAAGTTATCGCTATTGCTATCAGGCATAAAAGCATCACAACGGATGCAAAGAAATAAACGTAACGCCAGGAAATGGCTTCTGATATGATTCCGCTTAGAAATCGGGAGCCTAAAATGCCAATCAATAAACAAGACTGAATTATACCTATGTTCAGAGCCTTGTTTTTAGGCTCGGAATAAAGAGCCGCCATCGGTATAAAAAATTGAGGCATTACAGAACTGATCCCTATTATGAAAGATGATAATTTTATGATAAACAAGTCTTTCGTTATAGCGACTGATAGAAGAGCCATAGAACAGCAAAAATAATCAATTGTTATGATACGCTTTTTTGATAGAGTATTGCCAAGAGGAATGACTATACATAATCCTACGACGTATCCGAATTGAGTAAGCGCGCTGATTATGCTTCCATCATACTCAGAAGCGTGGAAGTCGGAAACAATACTGCCCAATAGCGATTGGTTGTAATAACAATTGGCTACCGAGAAGCCAGTAGCCAATGCCATAATAATAAGAAGGAGTTTTGGTATTCCTTCATTTTCTTTCAAAACACAAGGCATCTTTTCTTAGTTTGTCACGAGCTTTAGTCCGATAATTGATGCAATAAGAGTAAAGATAAAAAACAACCGCAAAGGGGTGGCCGGCTCTTTGAAAACCAAGATGCCTATAATTACCGTACCGACTGCACCGATTCCTGTCCATACCGCGTATGCCGTACCTATCGGCAAGGTTTGAATGGCCTTCGCAAGTAGGTACATGCTAAGCACTGTGGACAAAAGAAAACCAGTACCCCATAAATAAAACTCTGTTCCGGTTGTTGCCTTGGTTTTTCCAAGACAGAATGCGAGGCTAACCTCAAACAATCCGGCAAGAAACAGCAATATCCAATTCATTTTTTATTTTGGTTTAAAGATTTTATCAGTTTGACCCTTATCATATAGTCCAACGAATATTTTCCGGCACCGGATACCCATATTATGATAAATGTTGCCAAATAAATAAAAGACAGCTCTTTTGCTGAAAACGGGTCTCCGGCATGAATCACAAAAAATGCAATGCACATCGTGAATATCATAGGGATGAGCGCCAGACGTGTCAGTAATCCAAATATCAACAAGACCGAACAAAACACTTCACCAAATATTGCAAGTATTAAGGAGATTTCGCTGCCGACATCCAATGGATCAGGAAATGCCAGTGCCATTTGCCCGAAATCGTTAATCTTGGTCAGTCCGTGCATAATAAAAAGCAACCCGAATAAGAGCCTCGACAAAAGCAAGGAAATGTCAAATCTTCGGTTCCCGGCTGAATCAGGAAGTAAGATATTTATCAATCGTGTCATCATAACTCAATATTTTGAGTGCAAAGTTACTAACTTGGGATTATCTAAAATTTTACATTTGATAAATAATGTCTGCTTATAGGATTATTGTTAACTTTGCAGTCAGTATGGATATAAAAGAAATTATTGACCGCAGACATATACTCCCCGATGAATCATTGGCTCTTCTTTGTCGGTCAATGGAACTTGTTCATTATCCCAAAGGCCATCATGTCCTTGAAATAGGTAAGATCGAGCGGGATGTTTACTTTATAGCCAAAGGCATAGTGCGGGCATTCACACTTGTTGACGGCAAGGAAGTGACATTTTGGGTTGGCAAGGAGGGTGCAACTATTGTATCAATGATGGGGTATGTGAGGAATGAACCAGGCTATGAGACTATGGAACTGATGGAGGACTCCACCCTTTATGTCATCAAAAGGGATGTGTTGTCAAAACTTTACCTGGAGGATATAAACATTGCCAATTGGGGACGCAGATTTGCCGAGACTGAACTTCTTGATGCTGAAATTCGAGTTATAACCCTGTTACTTGCAACTGCGACAGAGCGTTATCAAGACTTTGTGGATACCCAGTCGGAACTATTACAGCGACTGCCTTTGGGGTGTATTGCCTCATATTTGGGTATAACACAAGTAAGCCTGAGCCGAATAAGAGCCAATCTTGCCAAAGGAAATAAACAATAATTTCAGAAAACTAACCTTTCGCCATCAACAGGGATGAAAACATTACCACTATAATATTTTGAAGCCTCAGTCTTGTAAAGCCCTTGTCGTTTTTCCAAATTATCATCCTCGGAATGTACCAGAACCAAATTTTTCACCTTTGCCTTTTCTGCTAAAATAGCCACATCACGCACCGTATGATGATGTTTCTCGTATGGCTTGTATGTATCCTTATCTTCATACCGGCAGAAAGCGCCGCAGATTAGGGTGTCACAACCTTGAATTTTTCTGAGATTATCCTCGGTCAAAGATTCATCACCCAAACAAACCAGTTTTTCTCCGCAGCCAAAAGTCATCCTAAATCCGGTCTGAACGACATTTTTGGAACAGACATCGAAACATTCTATAAGAGTGTCGTTTATAGCCAATGAAGATTCATCAGAAATTTCCACTAATTCGACGTTTTTTGTAAAAAGTTCATAATCTAAAGCAAGAAAAGTCAACTGACATATAAGCCGCAACGCATTGCAGACGGAACTATTCCCATATATATGTAAGCTCCCACAGCTTTCTCCATCTTTACTCATATTGATAATACCCCTGATAAGCCATACAGCTCCAAGAATATGGTCTGTATGTGTATGAGTAATGAAAATATGATGTATCTCAGATAATTTGATACCCGATTCATTAATGGTATTGAATATACCATTACCACCTCCGGCATCCACAAGCATAAGTCCACCATGACTCTTAATGACATAGCAGCTATTGTATGAATGTTTGGGGAACGCGCTTCCGGTACCAATCATTATTAGTTCAAAATTCATATTTTATGATTGAGATTTCTAATGTCTATCCGTCTTGCCTTATTATAACACTCAAATATGAAGTAATATATAGAGAACGTACATTACCCTAATATTATTTTACATCGCACTATTGCTAAATTGATGCTTACGATACAAGCAACTTACTGTGGTTGCGTTAAATTCAGCCATAATGTCCCACTAAAAGATCTAATCATTGGCATTCCATAAATCAGCTACACAAAGAAAATGTAAGATGCTTTCAATTATAGTATAGCCTATGATAGATACATGTCCACAACTATCTATACTTATATTTCCAGTCGCTAAAATTAATATTATCTTTTGACCATCAGAAAACGCAGTTTAGAGCGCATATACGCGAGGTTCGATATATATTTCTGCCGATACTCGCTTTCGGCATCGACCACACGAGTCTGGAACGGATGTATTTGTCAGTCATGCCAATTCCTAATTGGGATGGAAATAATGGCGGCCTTCGGCTTCAGCCATAGGGTCATAGAGCCATAGAGCCACAGGTAGGTAGCTTACTTGTCATATTCTTTCCCAAAAGGTTTCATATTTATATAGCTGGGTCGTGATATTGTCATTCAGGAACGAATCTCTCTACTAAATCAACATTTTAGATTGTTCGGAAGGACACTGAGCAGACTGTTATCTAATTATGAAACCTGATGGTCGGGAATATTCTCGGTAGATTGGTTTGTAGGCTTGCAGTTCACATGGACAGTGTGTAATGTAGCAAATGGTTTGACTTCCTTGAAGGCGAACTTAAGAACCAATCTCTACCCAAATAAACAAATAATTTTACAAATTGTCAAATCGAAAAATCAGCCAATTTACTATGGATTAGATGTTTGTTCGATTATGTCCTTGTATGTCCGGCTATGTCCAAAATTTTGGACGAAAATTTAACATTTTATGGTGAAATTTCTTCTCCATAGCCAGTCATTGCTTCTCCAAATCCGGCATAAAGCATCGGATTTTCGCTTCAATTTTTTCTCGCTGTTTGTAATTGCCGAGAAATTTTCGTAACTTTATATAAGCACCGAGGGGCTGAACACCCTCCGCAGGCATGGAATAAGGCGTG
>NZ_SPPC01000040.1 GCF_004570975.1 Barnesiella sp. WM24 | reverse complement strand
GTTTCAGTCAGGTATTGTCGCTCAGTGTGGGTTCGCTGGTATTTCTTGCCTATAAACGGGTCATGGTCTATCCACTTGTGGGCGAGAGCATACTGCATCACATTCTTTACACAGCGCACATAGCGGACAGCGGCATTGTTGGCACATCCTTTTCTCATGCGCAGAAAATGCTCGAAGTCGTCAATTATGCCGGAGGTCACATCCTTTATCGGAATATCATCCA
>NZ_SPPC01000003.1 GCF_004570975.1 Barnesiella sp. WM24 | reverse complement strand
TCGCCATCGTGTTCTACCAGGAAAATTCCGTTTTCTTTACCTTCCGATACTTTCAACGCATAAAAATCTGATGAATAATTCACAAGGATTGGATAATACTTATCTTCTCCATTAGGAATCATTTCCTTTACAGACTGCGTAAAACTTTCGTATTCAGCATCCCTAATGAGAAGATAACCGGGTAAGAAATCCATCAATCGTTGATCTTCAATTTCATAGTATGTACCACTTACTTTAGAGTACAATATATTTAATGATTCCGGGAGAATTAAAGACGACTCTTTATCCTTAGCAATACTCAAGGAATAACCCGGTCTTAATTCATCAGACAGACTAATAAATTCATCTATTAAATAAGAAATTTCTTTTTTCATTAATTTTTTTCGTTAAAATGTTGCTAATTCTTCCGCAAACAGTCCTATCGTCTCTACTATTCAAGTCAACTGACTGACTATCTTTTTAACAAACTCAGTTTTTGCTTCAGTGTATCCATCACGATTGTTCCTGTATTCAGGTAGTAGCGACAGCTTCAACGTTTCATACTCTTTGGCAGATTCCGGGTGCGCTATCAGATAGTCGCGAAATAGGATTTCATCATTATCACCGGTCCTGTGCACGTGGACATGAAACACTTTATCGGCATATCCGGAAGGTGTGTAACCTTTATTGAAACTGATGTGACTTCCAGATTCTGACATATAGATATAGCCATTGCGTTCCAATATTTCTATTATCGGTAGCCATTCGATTCCCGGAGAAACCTCTACAAGAATATCCACTATCGGTTTAGCCTGAATGTCGGGAATCGCAGTACTGCCGATATGGTTGATTATTGGACTATATTCGGAAAGAGCTGACGACAGCCATCGTATTTCCTCCTCGCCCCAAATTGACCATAGAGGGTTATGCGGAGTCAGAACTATCGGAAACAACTCCCATAGTTCCTCAAGTGTCATATCCTGCAACCGCTTATCTTGCATTGGGAATTAGTTTCTTTATCGTCCATGCCATATTCTCGCCGAGGTTACGCATATTCGCCATCCCTTCCTCATCGTTGAGTACATCACCGATGTTCTTGCCATAGACCATATTCCAATAGGTGGAGCCTACGACAATCATTTCCTTGTTGAGCATGAAATGATTCATGGTGTCGACCGTTGTCATTGCGCCACCGCGACGCACTGCGGCAACCGACGCCCCTATCTTATGGCGAAGAATTCCCGGATTGGTTGCAACGACAACACCCCCACGCTCCAGAAAGGCTTTCATCTTTGCAGATACATCCGCGGAATATACCGGAGATCCGAGAACTATGCCGTCCGCATCTGCCATACGGCTGAATATCTCTGCAAATCCATCATTCGCAAACACACAGTTGCCTCTGCCTTTACAAGCAAAGCATCCGCGACACGGCTGTATTTCATATTCAGCCAATTGTATCAGCTCAGTTTCGATACCCTCCTTATTGAGTTCATCAAAGACCTTGCTGATAATCAGGGCTGTGTTGCCGCCTTTTCGGGCACTTCCGTTAATACCGATTACCTTCATGGCTTGTAATTGCATTTTACCTCGTCGATTGATTTGCCGCCGATACCGAAGTTTTCATCGGGCAGTTCTTTGATGGTAACGGTGAAGAACTGCTCCGGGATATGGGTTATCTCGGAGGCCGTTGCAGTGAGTCGTTCAATCAACTGCTTCTTCTGTTCAGCGGTCAGTTTGCCGCTCTCGATTGATATGTAAGGCATCTTTAGTTATGAGACTTTTGGCGGTTTGACATTATCTGTTCAAAATTCTCGCGTCCCCAGTTGAGCAGGGCCTCGACATGAGGCAGAAGCGTTCTGCCGAACTCCGTCACTGAGTATTCTGTGCGGGGAGGCACATCCGGGAATAACTCACGGCGGATAATGCCGTCGGTTGTAAGCTGACGAAGCACCTGCGAAAGCACTTTCTCCGAGACCGACGGGATATTGCGGTACAGCTCGTTGAAGCGCACCGGCTCGTTCTCTGAAATCTTTACGAGAACCACCAGTGCCCACTTGTTGCCCAGCCATTCGAGCATCGGAGCAGCCTTGCAATATTCGTAGTCAAGTTTTTTAGCCATAACAGGAGTTGCAAAAAGACTGATTAAGAGCAATGCAAACTTTTCGGTAAGGGTCAAACTCTTAGGTAAGTCATTGATTCCACGCTTATAATCATCTAATTTTGCACTACGAAGTTACAAAAAATAATCGAGATATGATATATCCGCAACTACATTTCACAGGGCAGGTATGGCGTCCGCCATACGAGGCGAGTTCCCAGCTTCTTCAGATTACGTCAGGCTGTACATGGCACAAGTGCAAATTCTGTAGTCTTTATCACGGCACACCGTTCCGTATGTCACCGCTGTCAGAGGTGGAGGAAGACTTGAAAGTCATCAGTCAGTGGCAGCCACGTGCCCGGCGTGTCTATCTCACCGGGGCAAACCCTTTTGCATTGAGCTACAGCCGGCTTATGGATGTGGCACTTCTGCTGAGGAAATACCTCCCTCACATGGTGTCGTTCGGAATGTTTGCCCGCGTGACAGACATCGCGCCAAAGTCGGTAGAGGAACTTAAAAATCTCCGTCACATGAAGCTCGACAGTATCAACATCGGCATTGAGACAGCCCACGACGAGACCCTTACAAGAATGAACAAGGGTTACCGCGCATCGGACATTCTTGAGCAGCTGTCGAAACTCGACGAGGCAGGAATCCGTTACAACGTATTCTATCTTAACGGACTCGGAGGAAAAGGGAAAGGAGTGGAAAGTGCCGTAGCGACAGCTGATGTCCTTAACCGGCTCCATCCGTGTATCATCAACATCGTATCACTCACGATATTTCCCGAATCACAACTATATCAGGAGGTCATAAACGGGACTTATGTGGAAGAGCCGGAAATCGAAAGACTAATCGAGATACGCACACTGATTGACCGACTGAAAATAAAGGTCAACCTACTTGGACACCATGTTTCCAACACTGTACCTGTAACGGGGGCGTTACCCTACGACAAGGCGGTGTTGCTCCATGAATTTGACAATGCGATAGCCGAGTTTCCAGAAGAGGAACTCAAGGCATATCGCAACAGGATATGGCATCTGTAAATCCGGAACTTATATTTTCTACAAGATTAGTTTGGTGTCTTGTGCTAAAGATTTGACTTGTAAGAATATAGATATTTCCACGATTCATGAGAAACCGGGATTTCAGCTGCTTTGAAGAACTTGCCATCATGTGACCTGTATTTTTCTGCTTCATAAAAATGACACATACCTATTCCGCAGTCAAGCACAGAAGCGTCACTTTGAGGTTTATAATAAAAATGTACGGTATCACCGGCGACAAGCGCTCTCCACGGCTGCGAATTGGTTGACGACGGAGCAAGACGCATCATCTCAAGAGCAACACCAAACCGACTTTCTACGGATAGCGGGTGCTTAAAGTCTTCATCATAAAACAATTCTCCAAACGGTTTACGATTTTTACTTCCGAGCGACAGACGTGTGATTCTCTCCATCATACTCTGTTTTGCCGGAACCCCCACAGGACAAATGACTTTTAGTTTCTCGCCATCGCTCCATGTCAGCCCGTCATCAAATGTCGATCCCTTGAACGTGGCGGCAATCCAGCAGGTGCCGAGTCCGAGTTGCCATGCCTTCAGAACTACCTGTTCAAAACGAAATCCGGCAGTGAGCGCTGATGCCTCGTCATCGCCTATGCCAAGCAGAAAGAAATCGACGGCACCCTTTATCATGCCGTAAGTGCTTGGTTTATATCCATCTTTTATGTCAAATTCTTTAAGACGGATAGTGACATTGCCGCCAAAAGGGCTTGAAGATTGTTCTACTGCATCCATCAATATCTTGCGGTTGCTCCCGAAGAGTGCCTCTCCATTAAAGCTTCTTACCGAGCGGCGTGATTTTATAGCGTCAAGTATATCCATATTTATTTTCTTTTTTTCAAAAACGGAAAATCATAATTTAAGTTCAACCCGGATTGAAGGCAGGCAGTTTTCATTTACTTGAAATTAGAACGACAGCAATGAAAAATGTATTGTATTGAAAGCGAAGCGTTATTAAATAATTTACTATATTTGCAGTTATCGAACGTTAATAGACACATCAGCTTGCAATGATACACGCCTTTATTTTCAGCCCGTCAGGGACAACCGCAAAGGTAGCAAAAATATTTATAAATTATCTTGGAGCAGAAACCAAGACACATGACCTCACATTAGAAGAATCGGGAAACATTAATCTCAGCGCTGAATCCGATGTGGCTGTATTCGCCATGCCGGTTTATGCCGGAAGGATTCCTGCCCTTGCCGCCAAACGCCTCCAGACTGTAACCGGTAACGGGCAGAAAGCGGTCGTGATTGTCGTGTATGGTAATCGCGACTATGATGACGCGCTGGTGGAACTTGGCGACATCGTTGCTGCGCGAGGATTTAAAGTGATTGCCGCAGGCACGTTTATAGCCCAACACTGCATTTTTCCCAAGGTGGCGACAGGACGTCCTGATGCTGATGACGAGAAAATACTATCGGCATTTGCCGATAGTGTCTCACAGAAAATTGCCGGTGAAGGCTTGCTTGACCTTAATGCAATAAAGGGAAACCGACCATACAAAAAGGCAGCGGGAGTGCCCCTTCACCCCAATGTTGATAAACAGAAATGCAACAGTTGTGGCAAATGTGCCACGCAGTGTCCTACCCGTGCCATTGATTTAAAAAATCCCACGCTCACAGACGGCAAGAAATGTATGATGTGCTGTAGGTGCATCAATGTATGTCCCAATGAAGCACGCTATCTTGGCGGCATGCTTTACAAGATTGCCGGATGGAAATTTGTCAAAGACAACAGCCGCCGGCTTGAACCGGAGTGGTTTGTCTAATCCATACATTTAAACCAATAACATTACTGACAATGAAAATCAGACCTACGGTAAAGAAAGCACTTTTTGCATTCATAGTTTTATTGCTTATGGCAGTGGTGTACGGGGCAATTATAGCCTTGTGCAATCAATATCTGCGTGAAAATGAAATGCTGACCAAATCTACAAAATTTATGCTCAGTGCGTTCATGTTTCTTGGCTATTATTTCATATATAGATGGTTTTCAAAACGTCTTGATGAAATTTCATATAATAAAAAATGACCATGGCTGCGAAATTCAAAATTCTGATAAGAAGGATTGCGCTAAGTCTTTGCGCATTTCTACTTCTGATTGTGGCATTTACAGTTTATGCAAACGTCAAGGTAGAAAATGCCGCAGAGAGCCGCATATATTTTTCTGCGGACTCGTTTCCCCGCAATAAAGTGGCTCTGTTGCTTGGAACAAATCCGCTGAATAAGCTTGGGCGCCCCAATTCCTACTTTACCACTCGCATAAATACGGCAGCAGAGCTGTATCATGCCGGGAAGGTCGATTTTATCATCGCGAGTGGTGACAACCACACAAAGAAATATGACGAAGCAACAGCTATGAGAGACTCTCTGATAGCTCATGGAGTGCCGGAATGTAGGATTATTCTTGATTTCGCCGGATTCAGGACTCTTGATTCTGTCGTAAGGGCAAAGGAGGTATTCGGTTGCGATTCGATTACTATCATATCCCAGTCCGATCATGATGCAAGAGCGCTGTATATTGCTGATGCCAACGGGATAAAAGCGGTTGCAATAGCTGCTCCGCTGCGAGCCGGAAGATTGGTGCGCAGCCGCCTTGCCTTGCGCGAATGGCTTGCCCGCGACAAGATGATACTTGACCTTTGGTTTGGCAAACAGCCTCATTTCCTTGGGGAAAAGATTGAGATTACCGACATAATGCCGCAAAAAAGCTATGCCACGGCTGAAGGCGTGACAATGAAAATAGTAAGTCCCGAGGTCATACAAAACCCGATAGATTCACTTGTCGTGGAGTTTACCAACAGTCGTGACGAGGAGATGACTACAGGGGAATGGTATAGAATAGACGTTAAATCTAATCGGCGAAATTGGATTCCGGCTCCTTACTCAAAAAAGTATCATGACCTCTTGGCAAAGGGAATGGAAGTATGTTTCAATGACATAGGACACTCGCTAAAGCCCAATGGTTCATTCCGATTGACAGTAAGGCCGTGGCTTTATGATCTGAGTGACAAGTCTGCCACATACCGTCTTGTCAAGACATTCAGTTATCCGCCCTATCCTATCCAGAAGAGTGATACGGTATATGTTGAGTTTCAAATAAAATAAAATCACAGTCATCCACAAAAACGGCTCAGAGAATGAAAAAGATATTTATATCGTTGACGGCATTGCTTATGTCAGTCATCGTTGCAGATGCGCAAAATAACACCCCTAACATGATAGAGGTAACAGGTTCGGCGACATTGAATATAATCCCCGACCGCATTTCAATCGAGATAGGCATGGAAGAATACTTTAAACAGAAGACATTTGGCGACAGTACAATCGTGAAATTGGCTGACATTGAAAAACGCATCAGAAAAACTCTTCGCGATGCCGGGGTGCCGGATTCTCATATTATAGTCTCTGACTTGGGAAATTACAGAGACCGTGATGTTTCAGCTACATTCCTGATGGCTAAACGGCTCTCGGCTACTGTCTCCGACTTCAGTCAGATAGAGTATATATCCGACCGTCTTGACCGAAATGGCATCACGGCTTTCAATATCACCAAGACCGACTGCTCCGATATGGCGCATTATAACAGGGAGGGACTAAAGTCGGCGCTTGACGCCGCGCGACAAAAAGCCGAGTTCATAGCTGAAAACGAAGGGCTGCAGATAATTGCCCCTTACGAGATAATTGAAACAACAGGCGATCCATCGGGATATTCGACATTCAGTAACGTTGCTTACAGCGGAGGCTCCGGTATGGAGAATCTCCGCCGTATCGTCCGCCGCTATAGCGTCAAAGTGCGTTTTATTTTCTCTGAAAGGCAGTAACGTCATGGACATCGAGAATCTGTTGGCTCAACGTGTCAATTTGCCGGAAATAAAAAGTGTTGCATCGTGGGCTTCAGGCTCCAGGGAAAAGATAACAATGCTTTGGAATTTAGCACAATCAAACGACAGAATGACGAGCGTAAACTCGCTATGGTCGATGACTCATCTGCCTCAAAAGGATGCGGAATGGCTGGTATCAATACGAGATGACATGATTGACATGTTGCTGACAGAGACCGATACAAGCAAGAAACGCATGCTCTTGCAACTCCTTAGAGAGCAAGAATACCGTGTGGACGAGATAAGAGCGGATTTCCTTGACTACTGCATGTCGAAAATCAATTCCGAGTGTGAGCCTTGCTCAATCCGATGTTTCAGCACATATGCCGCTTACAAGATGTGCCGCCATTTTCCGGAATTGATTTCTGAACTTGAACACCATCTTGGCTTGATGCAATATCAAGCGCTATCGCCAGGTATTAGGAGTGCGCAACGACATATAAAAGCAAAAATCGAAAAATTGAAGAAACAATGAAAAAGCGAGTAGAACTCAGTTCATATTGTCTGATTATATCAGCGCTTTCAACTGCTCTGATGTGTGGAGTGCTTGTGTATGCACTGAAACAGCCTGACGACGAGTTAGCAATAGGAATTTTAGTAGCAGTGATTATCCTGCTGTTACTGTCAACTCTTTTCTACATGCCGCTATACATATCCTTGGATAACGGTTGCCTTAACATTGTCAGACCGCTGAGAGTAAAATCCATACCGTTGTCTAAGATTGCTGATGTCAAACTATGCCCTCCGACTATGGGCGCAATCCGTATTTGTGGCAGCGGAGGATGGTTTGGCTGGTATGGATGGTTCCGCGAGAAGGATCTTGGCAAGTATTTCGCTTATTACGGTAAAGCTTCCGACTGCTTCCTTGTAACCCTTGACAATGGCAAGAAGTATATGCTCGGCTGCAAAGACGCCCCCGAGATGGTTAAGGAAATAGCTAAAACAATAAACGGCTAATAAGGAATTGTAATGATAAACAAACGCAATCTAACTATAGCCTCTTTATTTGACGACAAGCATATAGCCGAAGCCACGCTGGTTGATGATAGAAATTGTGGGGTCGTGACGCAGGGCTCGGCGTAGTTTGTGGATGTAGCCATGCAGGGAGTTGCGGTTGCTTTGTTCATCGCGCTGCCATACGGCAATCATCAGTTCTGAGGCATCGACAGTCTTGCCGATATTTGTGGCCAGACGTTCAAGAATCTTGGCTTCAAAGTGAGACAGCTCTGTCTCTTTGTCGCCAAATGACAATGTCTGGGTCGTTACGTTAAATATGTATGTTCCAATTGCAAACCGGATATCCTCGGTGCGATTGTCACCATATCTTCTTAATAGCGCCTTAATCCGCACTATCAGTTCGCGGAGTTCAAAGGGCTTTTTAAGATAGTCGTTGGCTCCGATTTCAAAACCTTGCTCAACATCATCTATTGTGCTTTTTGCGGTGAGAAAAAGCAATGGTACAGTCGGCGACAATTTCCTTATCTCCTTCGCCATAGTGAACCCATCCATTTTGGGCATCATGACATCAGCCACGACTATATCGGCAGCTTCGGTCTTGAATTTCTCAAGCCCGTCTTCGCCATCAACAGCAGTGACAACCTCATAGCCTTCTCCGCGCAGAGTGTCGGCGACAATCAGCGTCAGGTCTTCCTCATCTTCTACAAACAGTATCTTATTGCTCATCTTTGCTGAATTTAATAGTGAACACCGAGCCTTCACCTTCTGTACTCTTGGCCTCAATATCCCAGCCCATTTTGTCGAGAATACTCTTTACATAATATAGTCCTATGCCATAGCCACGGACATCCTGACGGTTGCCATGCGGAACGCGGTAGAACTTATTGAACAGGTAGGGAATGGATTTTGACGGAATGCCGATGCCGTTATCTCTTACCGAAAGATCATGGCTGTCGCCGGTTACCGTTATCTCAACGCTATCTCTGGAGTATTTGATAGCATTGTCAATCAGATTGTTCAGTACATTTGCCAAGTGCGCCCTGTCTGCCTCAATGGTGGTATTTTCGGGAATATTAACATTGATGGTTATATCCTTATCTCCTCTCATACGCTGGGCTGCGGCGATTTCTTCTGCAAACTCGCGTAACTGTATATCTTCAGGTCTGAGTTTCATGGTTTTTCGACGTTCCATACTCATTGCAAGGATATTTTCCACAAGTTCGCCAAGTCGTTTCAGTTGCTTGTTTGCAATCGTCAGATACTTTGTCTTTTTGTCGGGGTCGTTGGTTATGTCATAATTGAGCAGAGCGTCATTGGCTGAATATGCTATGGCAATAGGCGTTTTCAATTCATGGGTCATATTGCTGACAAAATCATCTTTCATCTCCTCAATGGTGCGCAGTCGCGAGACTGTGCGGAACAGATACCAAAACGCCAGAGAGAATGCAACCATCAGAAGAAATACCGTAATAATGATTCCAAACATCTGCGAAAGTATATGGCGGGTTAGTGGTGTCATATATGCCTTGTAATATATTCCCTCGTCAGGATTGATATTGAAGCTGAATGAATCCAATCCTGATTCTCCGTTGAATTTGGGATTGCCGCAAATCACGGAATCGTTACTGTTGACAACTTCCACACATAGGAAATCCGGATATATGAACCTATTGGAAAGTTGATTATATAAGACGCTATCCATAACCTCCATATCGTAAGGGATGTATTTATCCATTATAGCGTGAAATTGCCGGCTCATAGCATCAACCATCTGATTGGAATAGGACGAGTTTTCAGATAACATTGCGCGCTCTTCAATAACAGTTCCGTCGGCTTCAGTCCGGACTGATATGAGTTGACCGTTTTCATCTTTATATGTTGATGCTTCTGCTTTTCTGGGGGCATTATATTCTTCAATGTCTTCCTGCATTTGTACATTTGATGCCAATGCCTGCGCCCTCCCTGCCCGATACATTAGGTCGTCAATATCAGCATCAGCCAAAGCAGTCATTACATCGCGTTCGACATCTGTCCTGATCGAATTGTAAAGGGATATGAGATAATAGACATTGCAGCTGAAAATAACTGCAATGACAACAATAAACGTAGTCGAGATTGTCTTAAAGCGTTTCATAATGCGAAGTTACTAATAATCCGTCACACAATTGTTTAGGAACACTTCAATTTAAGACTAAATAAGGGAGCATTTAAGACTAAATAAGGTTGAGAATTATCTGCCAAAGACCATTTGCCTGTAATTTTGCATCAAACAAAAATTAAACAGCTATGAGGAAAGGCATATTATTCGCTTCATTCATTACGTTCATATCGGCTGTGGCACAGACGGAAGCAACTGATACAATTTCTACCAGACAGCTCGATGAGGTTGTTGTAAAGGGAGAGAAACCACAAGTCAAAGGTAAGGACGGAATTATGGTAGTCGACCTCCCCGGAATAGTCAAGGACAAACCGGTTAACAATATTCTTGAAGCCCTTGGCTATATGCCCGGCGTCACAAACAACAACGGTATGATATGGCTCACGGGAGCTTCAAATGTCACTATTATTCTCAATGGCGAGCTTACCAATATGCCGCTCCAGAATCTTTATCAACTTCTCTACAACACTCCGGTTGACAGGCTGAAAAACGTGGAGATTATGTATTCCGCCCCGGCTAAGTATCATGTTAATGGTGCCGTAATCAACGTGGTTCTGAAAACTCCGACGCCTCTCGACGGCTTGCAGGGACAGGTCAGAGCCGGATACAATCAGGCTCACTATGGTTCGTATGGCGGTGTACTTGCAGCCACATACGCTGTAAAAGACTGGACTTTTGATTTGAATTACGGGCTGTCGCGCACCAAGTCTTGGAGCCGCGAGGAAACATGGTCGAATCATCTTTATGATGACGGACGAACTATGATTGAGGACGACATGCGGCGTATTGGTCAGAACTGGAGCAATACCATATTTGCCTCCGCTTCTTGGAAAACACTCAAACTCACTTACAACGGTCAGATAATCTCCGATTCAAAGAGTTGGGGACTCTCTTCGGGATCATTGGGCAACTATACAAATGCCTACAATATGCTGTCGCCTGTCGGCTATCATAATATCGCCCTGCGCTACACGACGCCATTTGGCATGACAATAGGCGGCGACTACACCCGCTATTCCGAAAACCGCTCACAGTCATTGTTTAAGGACACAGACTACCTTCTTGGCTCTGAAAACCGTCAGGATATTAACCGTTGGCATGCATATATTGACCAACAGCATCAGCTTGGACAGTGGCAACTGAACTATGGCGCGGAATATCAACACTCAAAAGATCACAGTTCACAACACTACGCAATGTCCGACAATCCCGATTTCGATGATATTCTCAACGAAGATGTGGCGAGTTTTTACGTCGGCACAGAACGGTCTTTCGACTGGGGACTGTCGTTCAATCTTTCGGCAAAGGGTGAGTATTATTACAATAAATATCAGCACAACTGGAATTTCATTCCTCAGTTCGGGGCGACTTACTACAAAACACCCAAAAGCATATTTCAACTGAACTTCAACACCCAACGCATATATCCCTCATATTGGGAACTACATGGCGGCACGAGCCACATTAACGACTACTCGACAATTGTCGGTAATCTCCAGTTGCAACCCTATATTCAATATGATGCCCAGTTCAACTATATCCTCAGGCAAAAATATGTAGCGACCTTCTATTTCCAATATGGCGACAAGACCACGGTGCAGCTTCCTTACCAATCGCCGGATGCCATGAATCTCATCTATCAGACCATCAACATGAACTATAAGCGCGTTGTCGGGCTTAATCTTTATGCGCCTTTTGGTGTAGGATATATCTGGAATGCCACGGCCACAGCCAATGTTTTCAATCAGCGGGAGAAAGCCGACCATTTTCATGACATCGGCTTTGACAACAGCAAGTGGATATTCTATGGTGAATTTAGCAATTCTTTTAAGTTCAGTCAGAACTGCCCGGTATCACTGACCGTTGATTTCAGCTACATCTCGCCATCTTTGCAGGGTATAGCCGACTTATCGAGTATATGGAAAGTCGATGCCGGCGTAAAATGGCAGTTCGGAAAGAATCGATGCTGTGAACTTGATTTGAAAGCTGATGACATTTTCAATAAATGGTCGCCAACCATGACTATCAACCATGCCGGTCAGGATTACCGGATGAAAGTGCGCGACATGACCCGCAACCTCAAACTGACATTTATCTGGCGATTCAACGGCTTCAAGCCCAAAGACACGAACATTGACACATCTCGCTTCGGCACAGGAAAATAGCGACAAAAAAGGAGCGCCATTTGGCGCTCCTTTATATCGTAGGGTTACTTTATGACAAATTTCCTTGCAAGATATTTGTTTCCGGAATTAAGCCGCGCAATCACAATTCCCGGAGACAAAGAAAGCCTGTGTCGCTCATGCCGACTATCGCTTATGACGTCACTTACAGAATATAATTTTGAGCCTGAGGCATTAAACAAGTCAAGACGATAGTCACCATCACATCCCGCACCAAAAGTCACTGTACATATGCCATCGGGCGAGATATAGATATCCATGTCGTTATCGACGATAATATCATCAGTCGACGCAACTTCCGCCCAACGGTCAAGTGTCATCGTAGCCGCATTCTCGATATATCCCGTCTTACAGTCAAGCACATATACTATTACATTAATGCCTTTCATGTCATCGGGACAGTCGGCTACCGGAATGCTCCATGACGCGCTATATTCACTGTAAGGCTCCACAGCGTCGGGTATTGAACCGGCTATTCCGGTAAATGCATATTCCGACGGAAGTGTCACATCATGAAATTTAACCATGTCGGCAGAAACGTAAGAAGGCAGATAATAGAATCGCTTACCTGTGGGCCCGGTCATGTTATTGGATTGATAAAACATCATCCCTTCCGGCTGCTCATCGTAATCACGGGTCAGCATCCAACCTACACGGTAGCGGTCGGTCGAATTATCGACACCAAGAGCCGACATGACATTCACATTTACGTTCAGACGTTCACCATCTTTCTCAAGACCGGCAAACCGTACATGCCAGGATGTCTCAGCCTCATACTCTTTTTTAAATTTTGAGTCATTGCTGCTGGCTGTGGAATTGTTGCGATTCAACTTGAAATATGGAGCTGCATAGAACCCCAGTTTATCCCACATGTCACGTTGCCCCAACGCGTCATCAACATGAGTCTCTACCGCTATTAATGAATTGCCATAACGAGACTTCAGCGACTCAAGCACCAAAATTCCTGAAGGACAATTGTTACACCACATTCCGGTGCCCTTGTCAACAAGTAATGTGCGACGGAAATAAGAGGTAAAGAAACTGTCGTCATGTATAGCAATCTCGTCTCCGGAACTGTCTATGCCAGATATATAATAGTGGGTAGACTTATTGAGTTCTGACGGAATCTCAAACATATAGTCAATCTTGCTCCCTGTGGCAAATGCACCATTGACCGGCATCTCATCGGCGACTTCATCGTCAACCTTACATACAAGTTTTACAAGATCCAGCGTCATGCCAACATTTGAGATCACGCCGTTTACACTGACTTTCTCATCGGACAACCCCGCATAACGCCGGGTGAGGTCAGTAACCTGAAATGCCGGTGCTGTCATCTCCCCTACCTCTACATCATCTATCACGAGTAGATAACCTGAGGCTGACGTCGCGACAAACCCTACATTAATCTCCTTTCCGTCATAGGCATCAAGCCCGACAGTATGTACAGTCCAGTCATATGACTCCCCTTCAGAGGAAAAGATGACCTCTTCCTTGCCCTCAGGCGTAACGACTATGACCTCATATGATTCCGGGAAATCGGGATGTGCAGAGCATGCCCCCCATCTCACCACTACATTTTCGCCTGTCACCGTAATTTCAGGAAGCAGAAGACGATTGTTCTGAACGCCGCCTTTTTCGCTGCGCGTAGGGCTGACTACCACATATCCTTTATTGCCATACCGGTCTACAGTCCATCCATTGTCGGTCAATCCATGCTTATAGCATTTCTCGTCAAGAGCAAGCCCGTCGACATCCTCCACTGTGACTCCCTTGGGAAAATCACCATAACTGATATCAAGCGTGTACAACAAATTTGTCGATGTCACGGGCAACCATGACATCGACAATATACCACATAATAATGTGCAACGAATACCTTTCATGCTCATTTATTTAACAAGCACCTTCTTTACGACATCATCAGCCTTAACGACATAGACTCCGGAAACCACATGAGCGGTAGCGGAACTGCTTACCTTACGACCGTTAAGGTCATATACAGCAACTGATGCAGCGCCTGCGACATCGATACGTCCTTCCGACACGATAATAGTCACGCCGTCAGCGCCTATTACATTGTCGATGCCGGCAACGAGAGGTTCGTCAAGCACTACTATGGCGGGGAAATACTGATATTCTCCTGTCCCCTCGTTGAGCTCGGCGGTATTGATTCCAAGCACCTTGCCATCAGACGAAACGCTGCGCACAAATGTAAAAATGCGGTCGGTGGTGAAGCCAAGTTCCTCAGTGATTTCCTTCTTTTCACCGTTTACAAGCATACTGCCTCCGTTGGCAAATACGATGTCGGCATTTCCAAGACCTATGGCAAAATTGGTAAATCCGGTATTGTCGGTCCATTCATCTTTACCATAATTATATATAGTCGCTCCGTTTTCAAGGTCACCCGACCCGTCTTCCTTTACATTGAAAGCCCTTGTGCGGTAACCATAGAAATTACCTTGCGCGTCGACCGTTGAAAACTCGCCTGCGAAATATTCACCGGTCTCTCCGTCGCGATAGCCGTCGACAGTTGAGTAATCATAGTAGAATATATTCGGGTCGTTCGGGTCATCAGTAAAATATTGCTTGCCATTCTCATCATAAGCACCATATTGTCCCCTATAAATCAATGGCTCACTATATGTGCTTATCTCATTCCAGAATTTGAGCTCTCCATTCACTATCAAAGCAGGCACTTCCGAACCTATTCCACAATACAGTCTGCCACCGATTATGATGTCATCACCGTTGACATACAGACATTTGGTCAAAAATCCCTGATGGTCGGGAAGCTTAATGTAACTATAGTCGATAAGAGTCCATCTGCCGTCATCATTCTTTTTCCATATGCAGGGATAATATCTCCCTTTTATCTCAGACGTAGGATCATTTATAAACTGGGTGCCTGCAATTATCTTGCCGTCGGGAGTTATACAGTTGGCCTCGGCAGTGTTTGCAACGGCGGGATGGCATGGAAGAAGCGTCCACTCGCCATTTTCCAGCACACATGGACGGTAAACACCACCGGGCTGCTTTATATATCCCACAACAGTACCGTCATTGGCAACTTCATAAGCCACGGACTCACCCGGCAAAGCCTGAAATGTCTCAGGATCGTCGATATTCCATATATAAGACAAGTTCTGTTCATAGTCGCCCATAGCAACATACTTGCCGTTTAATGAAACGTGTATCTCTTGTGCGAGATCGTCGGTGGTGTAGACTTTTGGCTCAGCATTCACCATCAGTGCAGGTGCTGACAGAATAGCACCAGATAGAAGTAAATTTTTAATCATTGAATGATATGGTTTAGTTGAATATTTTTTAGCAAAATTGCATTTATGCAACAAATTTAGCAATTTAATATTGAAATGCTAAACATTTCAACCAGTTTTTACACCAGTTTTTACACGAGTCAAC
This sequence comes from Barnesiella sp. WM24, assembly GCF_004570975.1. Lineage (GTDB taxonomy): Bacteria > Bacteroidota > Bacteroidia > Bacteroidales > Muribaculaceae > Muribaculum. Next base: position 294,409 of record NZ_SPPC01000003.1, on the reverse strand, counting down.
CAAATACAAATCAGAATTCGTACAGGCGCATGTTTAGATTAAGCATGAAAGTCGTAGCGCCGGTGTGAGGCTGGGCAATAGCCACCCCTACACCGAAACGGCTTACATTCACTCCCGCACAGGCAGAGAAGCCGGAAAGGAAACTCCGGGAATATGTACTCATATCAGTGCGTATCTTGTAATTATATCCGACTCCTACATAAAAACGGTCGGACGGCGCATACTCCGCCGCAAACACAAGATGCCTGAAAAGATTGGATGCAAACGACTCCTTTTTCTCAAAAGCGACCGATGTGCCGTCACCGACATCAACATAGGGAAGACTCCACTTGGTAAGATTCCATGCCGTTACCGATATACGGAAAGGTATCGAGCCCAACCCTTTAGTAAAACCGAGCCTTACATCGACAGGGAGCCGGTCGTAAGTCTCATTGAAACGCTTTAGCTGACCGCCAAGATTTGCCACGACAAAAGAAAGCGACAAATCACGCTCGTCGTCAAAATAATTCAGACCAAGGTCGGTTGCCACTGCAAACGCGCTATATTTGTCATATGATGAATAAATTCCTTTCAGCGTTATACCGCCACGCAGATAACCGGTTATGTCATGAGAATAGGAAGCGGAGAAGCATATGTCCTTAGGACTGAACGTACCTGTGACAACACCCGTCTCATCGGCGCTTTTCATTGACCCGTAACCAAAATACTTGATTCCGGCAGCCCAGGCGCCATGATCACCGGCAGCCATGCCATATCTTACGCCTGCAAAATTAGATTCTCCGAGATAACGCATATAGTCGACGCCCATCTGCTTTTCTATCTCAGGGCCTAAAAGTGCAGGATTCTGGTCTATGACATTTATATCATCTTCAATTATGGAAATATTGACACCCCCAAGTCCATATATGTGGCTTGAAGAGGTAACGTCAAGAAAATTGTATGCCGTGGATCCGTCGGCTGCGTTTGCCGCGATTCCGCCAAGACACAATACTATATATGATATGACACTGCGAATATTCATAACTGTTAAGGTAAACGTATTTCATCGCGCCATATTGCATGAACAACCGTTTAATTTGCTAACAAACCTGAAACATCGCTAAACAAATGCAAAATAGACAGGCTAAAATTGTAAATCTAAATCAGTCACTTTATATTTGCAATACATTTCACCTCAAAACAATGGATATATCGAACCTAAGACTAACAATTGTATCGTTGCTCGCGGCAACGGGCATAATAGCGGCTCCGGCACAGGCGAGACGAATCGTCGCCCACACCACCCAGCAGTCGCTCGCCATGACTGACATCCGGGAAATGCAGCAGACCTTCTCTGCCGAAATCATAGAAGCCTATGAATATGAAATGGTCGACGAGCCGCCGATGTTTCCTGGAGGCAACAATGCACTGGTCCAATATATCAATTCATCACGCCGATATCCCGCACAGGCATATAAGAACAAAATTCACGGACGTGTATTATGCTCGTTCATAGTGCAGCCCGACGGTGAAATCACTCACGTAAATGTGTTGCGCGGCGTGGAGCCGTCGCTCGACCGTGAAGCCGTAAGAATACTCGGGTCAATGCCCAACTGGCGTGCCGGACGCATCAACGGCAACAAAGTCGCGGTCTATTGCATACTTCCTGTCACTTTCCGTCTCTGACGCTTTTTCTTGACAAGACTTGCGATTATTGACAAAAAAATTGTTATATTCGCAGTGAATTATTCATTTCAAACATAACGATTATGGCAAATAAACGCAAACTAAAGAAAGCCATCAAGGCTGCTTGTGGAAATATGGCTGGCGAATGCATAATGACCCGTAACTATGTGCCGGGAGTAGATACCAGAAAGATGGATGAGATAATCTTCAGCATCGCTGACCTGCAATTCTCGTCAATCGAAAATGTATCTTTCTCTTTTGACAAGAGTGAGAAAAGCTTTTCTTCGCGCCACGAATACAAGAAAGCCCGCGAGGCATATTTCCATAAAGGATACAAAAAACTTATCGACGACTTCAAGAAAGGAGTTGACCAGATTGTAGGTCTTATGAATGAAGCGCTGCCGGCTGAACAGAAGGAACGCAATAAGGCAGCCGCGAAATAATCAAAAAACTGCAACGACATTTATCGGCAATGAATCTGTCGAAATTTATCCTTAAAATAATCGGGTGGAAGGTGAATATCACCACACCCGATTATCCTAAGTGCCTAATTTGCGTCGCTCCGCACACAAGCAACTGGGACTTTATTCTTGGCGAGCTTGCCTACACTTCAGTGGGTCGCAGAGCAGGCTTTTTGATGAAAGAAGCCTGGTTCCGATGGCCGCTCGGCTACTTTTTCCGTGCCATAGGAGGCATTCCTGTGCCGAAAAAGAGGGGTTCGTCGCTTACAGCGGCGATTGTCGACAAGTTCAACCATTCTGACAGGCTGGTGCTTGCTATAACTCCGGAAGGCACCCGCAAAGGCACTGCAAAATGGCGTCACGGCTTTCTGCACATTGCGATGGAAGCCAATATCCCGCTGCTTTTGGGTGCCATTGATTATAAACACAAATATATAGAGATTGCTACCCGATTCTCGCCAACCGGCAATGTGGATGCCGACATAAGAGCGATAAAAAATTTCTATAGCGGATTTTCTGCAAAATATCCGGAAAAATTTATTACCGACGATGAGTGACATTCTTAAAACAGCCGCGCTGCAACTTGACATAATCCAGGGTGATAAGTCGGGAAATATAGCTGAAGCGGAAAACCTGATAAAGTCATTGCCCGAAGGCTATGACATAGCCGTGTTGCCGGAAATGTTTACCACCGGCTTTATCTGCGACCCCGTCATGGCGGCATCGCTTGCCGAGAGTAACGACGGGATGACACTTACGGCAATAAAAAAGATTGCCGCCGGCTACAAGATTGCCATATGTGGTTCGTTCATCGCCCGCGACAATGATGCTGTCTATAACCGTGCATTTTTTATCGAGCCGTCAGGAGACACCTATTTTTATGACAAGCACCATCTTTTTTCAATAAGCGGAGAAGACAATGCCTACCGTCGGGGGGACTCGCCCATCCCGCGATTCCGCTACAGAGGGTGGAACATTGCAATGGCAGTCTGCTTCGATGTGCGCTTCCCCGCGTGGCTGAGAAACAATGACGGAGCCTACGACCTTCTTATAATAATGGCAAACTGGCCTGACTCACGCGCCTACGCGTGGAAACACCTCCTAATAGCGCGTGCTATCGAAAACCAGGCTTACGTAATAGGATGCAACCGCACAGGAGAAGACAGCTATGGCAAATACTCAGGCAGTTCGGTGATTGTTGATGCCAAGGGCAGACTAATAGGCGAAGAGCAAAACGACAAGACAATTGCCGCTTCGCTGTCTAAAGAATCCCTCGTGTCGTTCAGGACAAAATTCCCTGTTTTGCAGGAATCTGACCGTTTTGACATAATCTGACGCCGCAGGATTTGGAGAGACGATTTAATATTACTAAATTTGCAGACATAGACAAAGGGGTGCCGTCATTTTGACGTGCTGAGATTATACCCTCCGAACCTGACACGGTTAACACCGACGAAGGGATTGTTGATTATCTTTAGAGCCTTTTTGTCTATTATTTTGTTATTAAGATAAAAAGGCATATGAATTGTTACACCACCGCACTTTCGATAGCCGGGTCTGACCCATCAGGCGGCGCAGGCATTCAGGCCGACATCAAGACCATGTCGGCACTCGGTGTCTATGGCATGACGGCAATCACAGCTATTGCCGTTCAGAACACGTCGGGAGTGCGTTCCGTTACCGGCATCGAGCCTGAGGCGGTCGCCGCTCAGATTGACGCGGTGTTTGATGACATATACCCCGATGCCGTAAAAATAGGGATGCTGTTTTCCCCGGATATCGCTAATATTGTTGCCGACAGGCTGGTTGAGAGAAACGCCAAAAACATAGTTCTTGACCCTGTAATGGTGGCTACGTCGGGCGATAGGCTCATATCAGAAGAAGCGATTGATGTCATTACCAGACGCATTATACCTGTCGCCTCGCTCATAACCCCCAATGTCAATGAAGCTATAGCCCTCACCGGCACTGATGATTTAAAACGCCAGATAGAGGCGCTGCGAAAGCTCGGAGCAAAAAATGTACTTTTAAAGGGAGGTGACAGAGACAGTTCCAACGGAATGTCGGTAGATTACCTCGCCCTCGAAGGCTATGACGAGCCGGTAGTGCTTGAATCAAGACGTGTGATTACAAAAAACAATCATGGCACAGGTTGCACCCTGTCGTCAGCAATAGCCTCCTGCCTTGCCCTTGGATATGACATGGTTGAAAGTGTATCCAGGGCAAAACGATATATAACAGATGCATTGAAAGCCGGTGCCGGAATCACTATCGGTCACGGACATGGTCCGGTCAACCATCTCTATGCCCCTGTCCCATTGAAAATAACAACTAAACAATAAGACTATGAATATTTCAGTAAACAACAAGCCGATGACAGTACCTGACCACACCACACTTCAAGGCGCACTTGACCTTGCGGGAATAAATCCTGAAGGTATCGCCACGGCACTTAACGGCGAAGTCGTGTCACTTGTAGACCGCGACTCCACAGAACTTCATGACGGCGATTCTGTTTTAGTAATCGAACCATTTTACGGTGGATAAGCAGCCGCTACGAATAGCAGTGACGCCACCCGATGCGCTTGAGAATGAACCGATTTGGATAAAGGTCATTCTTGAGGCAGGATGGGATTATGTCCATCTGCGTCATCCCGGCGCTACGCTTCGCGAGATGAAGGCGATTATCGAGAGCCTGCCGCCTGTATATCACTCGCGGTTGCGGTTGCACGGTCACTTTGAGCTCCTTAATGAGTTTAATCTCGGAGGCATACACCTTAATTCCCGGTGTCCTGATGCACCGGCAAGATACAACGGGTCAGTGAGCCGCACGTGTCACACCATAGAAGAAGTGCAGGAATATAAAGATTATTTCGACTATCTGACGCTCAGTCCTATCTTCCCAAGTGTTTCAAAGCCGGGTTACAGCGGTTCATTCGCAGCAGAAGAGCTTGCCTCGCTTCCTGAAGGCAAGGTAGTCGCTCTCGGAGGAGTCACCCCGTTCCGCCTGCCAGAACTTGCCTTGCTACCCTTCAAAGGCTATGCTGTGCTCGGATACCTGGCGGGGGCTAAATCTATCGAAGACCTGAGGCTCAGGCTCGGATTATTTAACAACTGATTGACTAATACAACTACTATATATTATGTTACAATTCATTACTCATCCCTCGGAAAAGTATTCAATCCCCAAAGAGGTGAAAATGGCTATAGAAGGAGGCTGCAAATGGGTACAGCTCCGAATGAAAGATGCGTCATATGAGGAGCTAAAAGCTACAGCTCTTGATATAATACCTATGTGCAAAGATAACGACGTAATACTCGTCATTGATGACAACGTGGAGCTTGTCAACGAGCTGCGTGTTCATGGCGTTCATCTTGGCAAGACTGACATGGATCCGCGCAAAGCAAGGGAAATACTCGGCCCGCACGCCATAATAGGCGTGACAGCAAACACGGCTGACGATATACTCACATTCAAAAGGGTGGATGTCGACTATGTAGGGCTCGGCCCATTCCGCCACACTGACACCAAAAAGAACCTTGCCCCTGTTATCGGGCTTGAAGGCTACAGGCAAATCGTCAAGACTGTAAGCGATGCCGGAAATCAATTACCGATAGTCGCCATAGGAGGGATAACAATCGACGACGTAGATGAAATCATGTCTACAGGTGTCCAAGGTATCGCCGTGTCAGGCGCGATAATAAATGCGCCTTCTCCGGTTGAATACACCGAAGATATTCTCAGGCGGCTTGCCCGATGACATACAAAAATCAAGAATAATCACTATAAACTATCATAAACCAATCATGCAAGACAAATTAATAATAGGAGGTCGTGAGTTTGACTCACGGCTCTTTGTCGGCACAGGCAAATTTTCATCAAACACCCTTATGCTTGAATCAATACTGGCGTCAGGCTCCGAGATGATAACAGTGGCGATGAAGCGCATTGACATGGATAATGCCCGTGAAGATGACATGTTACGTCACATAAACCGCGAGAAAGTACAATTTCTGCCAAACACATCGGGAGTGCGCGATGCCCGCGAGGCTGTATTGGCGGCAAAACTGTCACGCGAAATTTTCAACACTAATTTCATAAAACTTGAGATACACCCCGACCCTAAATACCTTCTCCCCGACCCTGTCGAGACTTTGAAGGCGACAGAGATTCTTGCCAAAGAGGGCTTCATCGTGCTTCCATATATCCAGGCCGACCCTGTATTGTGCAAAAGGCTTGAAGACGCCGGCACTGCCGCAGTAATGCCGCTCGGAGCGCCGATAGGCACCAACAAGGGTCTCAAGACACGCGATCTGCTTGAAATCATCATAGCGGAAAGTCGTGTGCCGGTGGTGATTGACGCAGGACTTGGAGCGCCATCCCATGCCGCCGATGCCATGGAGATGGGTGCTGACGCCGTGCTTGTCAACACAGCAATCGCCGTGGCAGGCGACCCGGTCGAGATGGCTCGCGCATTTAAACTTGCCGTAGAGGCTGGAAGAATTGCCTACCGTGCCGGTCTTGGTTCTCAAAACAATGTTGCTGAAGCAACCTCGCCTCTTACTTCATTTCTCGGATAAAAAATCATTTCAATCAATGGAAATCAACGATATAAACGTCCAGTCTTATCCTGGCTCGGAAAAAATCTATATAAAAGGTAAGATTCATGACATAAATGTGCCTATGCGCCGCATAAATCTCACCCCCACGGTAAAAGTAATCAACGGAGAGCGCATGGTTCATGAAAACGCGCCTGTATATGTCTATGACACAAGCGGAGTTTATACTGACCCGCAGATAAAAATTGACATCAACAGTGGATTACCACGTACCCGCGAACAATGGATAGCATTTCGTGACGATATAGAGCAACTCGACTGTATATCATCAGATTACGGTAAAGAGCGCGAAGCCGATAAGTCGCTCGACGCTATAAGATTCAGCCACCGTCACGCGCCGCGCCGCGCAAAGGAAGGCAAAGCAATCACGCAGATGGCGCTTGCCCGTCAAGGCATAATAACTCCGGAAATGGAATATGTGGCAATACGCGAAAACATGAACAATGAGGCTCTCGGCATAGACAGCCACATAACACCCGAATTTGTTCGCGATGAGATTGCCGCCGGTCGCGCCGTGCTGCCTGCCAATATCAACCATCCGGAAAGTGAACCGATGATAATCGGGGCAAAATTTCTTGTGAAATTGAACACCAACATCGGTAACTCGGCCTTGTCGTCGGGCATCGAGGAAGAGGTCAACAAAGCGGTGTGGAGCTGCTATTGGGGCGGTGACACACTTATGGACCTGTCGACAGGTGACAATATTCACGAGACCCGCGAATGGATTATACGTAATTGCCCTGTGCCGATGGGCACAGTCCCGGTATATCAGGCTCTTGAGAAGGTAAACGGTGATGTCGGCAGCCTTACATGGGAAATTTATCGTGACACACTTATCGAGCAGGCTGAACAAGGCGTCGACTATTTCACCATACATGCAGGAGTGCTCCGCGCCCATGCCGATCTTGTGGGCGAACGCCTTACCGGAATTGTTTCCCGTGGCGGCTCAATCATGACCCAATGGGCGGTAATGCACAATCAGGAAAATTTCCTCTACACTCACTTTGATGAAATATGCGAGATTCTTGCCCGTTACGACGTTGCAGTTTCGCTCGGCGACGGCATGAGACCGGGAAGCATTCATGATGCCAACGACCGGTCGCAGTTCCTTGAACTTGACGTGCTTGGCGAACTTACGGAGAAAGCGTGGGCACACAATGTACAGGTACTGATAGAAGGACCGGGACATGTGCCTATGCAAAAAATCAGGGAGAATATGGACCGACAGATTTCATCTTGCCACGAGGCTCCGTTCTATACACTCGGACCGCTTACCACCGACATCGCGCCCGGTTATGACCATATAACCTCGGCTATAGGCGCCGCCCAGATAGCATGGATGGGAACTGCAATGATATGCTATGTCACTCCGAAAGAGCATCTTGCCCTACCCAACCTTGAGGATGTAAGAAACGGAGTAATCGCCTACAAGATTGCAGCCCACGCCGCCGACATAGCAAAGGGACATCCGGGAGCTGTCGTAAGAGACAACGCCATGAGTAAGGCTCGCTTTGATTTCCGCTGGAAAGACCAGTTCAATCTGTCGCTTGACCCCGAGCGCGCCCGACGTTACTACGTGGAAAGCCATAAGGATGACGACCATTTCTGCACGATGTGTGGACCCAACTTCTGCGCCATGCGTATTTCTCAGTCAGTAATCGACAATTGTTCCAAATAATCATGTTTTACGACGAGATTAAGCATTATGACTGGGATGACACTACCCGGTGCATAATGTCAAAGCGGAAAGCGGATGTCGAGATTGCTCTCGGAAAGACCAATCTCGACATCGATGACTTTATGGCGCTGATTTCTCCGGCGGCTGCCGACTATCTTGAGCCAATGGCTCAGTTGAGCCGCCGATACACAAGAGAGCGATTCGGCAACACCATAAGCATGTACATCCCGATGTACATAACCAATTCGTGTACTAACGCATGTGTATATTGCGGATTTAACCATAACAATCCGTTCAAGCGCACGATTCTCACGATGCCGCAGATTGAAGAGGAATGTAAGGCGATACGCAAGCTTGGGCCGTTTGAGAATCTACTGCTTGTAAGCGGAGAAAATCCTGCTAAAGCCGGAGTAGAATATTTTGAACAGGCCCTGCTCACCTGCCGTCCCTACTTCAGTAATCTGTCAATCGAAGTGCAGCCGATGAAAGCAGAAGAGTATCACAGGCTCACGAAGTCGGGGCTGAATGGCGTAGTGTGCTTCCAAGAGACTTACAACGAGGCAAACTATAAGAAGTATCACCCCGTAGGCATGAAATCAATCTTCGACTGGCGACTTAACGGCTACGACCGCATGGGGCAGGCCGGCGTGCACAAAATAGGCATGGGTGTATTGATCGGGCTGGAAGACTGGCGTACCGATGTAACAATGATGGCACGCCATCTGCGATACCTGCGAAAGAATTATTGGCAGACAAAATTCTCGGTCAATTTTCCTCGCATGCGTCCTTCTGAAGGACATTTCCAGCCCAATGTAGTGATGAGCGACAAAGAGCTCGCTCAACTGACATTTGCATTTCGTATCTTTGACCATGATGTCGACATTAGCTATTCAACACGAGAAAACCCGGTATTCCGCGAGAACATGATGAAGCTCGGTGTGACCTCGATGAGCGCGGGAAGCAAGACCGACCCGGGAGGATATGCTGTCTCGCCCGACTCATTGGAGCAGTTTGAGGTCAGCGATGACAGAAGTCCGGAAGCCGTTGTCGGAGGAATACGCCGTCTCGGCTACGAGGCTGTATGGAAAGACTGGGATAAAATATTTGATTCAAATGACACGATTTAACAACCCTATTCAGGAGATAAAACACCGCATGTACTCACTGCGCAACGGTGCTGTCGCTGATGCAATGCGCCGGATGGGCGCTCCATATAAGATTATATTCGGACTAAACCTGCCTCAGCTTACAGCATTGGCGGCAGAGATACCTCCGTCGCCACAGATAGCCGACGAGCTTTGGCATAACGATTCCACACGCGAAAGCCGGCTATTGGCGCCAATGGTGTATCCGCCTGAGCAGTTTGACATATCAGTGGCACGTGAATGGGTCGAAACAATCGCCACGACTGAAGTAGCTGACATCTTATGCCTGAAGCTATTGAAAAAAATGCCGTGGGCATGTACTCTTGCCGAGGAGCTTATACTCTCCGACCGTGAAATGTACAGATACACGGCTTTACGGCTGATGTTTAACCTTCTGCCCGAAAGGCTTGCGGAAACACGCGCATATGCAGCGGCCGAACTGGAGCGAAAAAATCCGCTTACCGCCGGCATCGCCTCAGCGCTTGTAGAAGAGATTGACTTTATAACAGGCTCTAATGATTAGAGCCTGTTCCCCATCGGTCGCTGACCCACACGCCAAGCAGTATAAGCGCGCAGCCGGTATAGCCGATTATCGACACTTTCTCGCCAAGGAGCAATGCTGATGCGATTAGTGTCACAATCGGCTGGAAATAAAGATAATTGTTAGCTTTGATTGCGCCAAGCCCTTTGTTGACCCATGCCCATATTATAAAAGCGAGCATCGAGCAGAATAGTCCGAGGAACATGAAATTGGACCATACATCAAATTCCATAAACACCGAAACAGGTGTATGGCTTGATTGCATAAACAAAAACGGCACAGCTGTAAGCATTCCATAAAAAAATGTCTTACGTGATATAAACATTACGGAATAGAATGCATTCAACTTACGTAATACGAGCGAGTACACCGCCCATGAGAGTGCGGCGGCAAGCGACAACAGATCACCGAGAGGCTTGACGTCAAGCACAAAACTGCTGTTGAAGATAACAAACCCCACACCGGTCAAAGCCACCAGAGACCCGACAAGGACCCCCTTGCCGGGTTTTTCGCTTTTATATATGGCTCCGACAAGAAGCGTGGTAAGCAGAGGGGCAAGAGTCACAATAAGCGACACATTTGATACAAGCGTATATTCAAGAGCCGTGTTCTCCGCGATAAAATATAGAGAACCTGCACATAGTCCACATACGACAAAGAGAAGTTCGTCACGCAGTGAATTTGAAAAAATGCGTTTGTGACATACACATAACACCATCATATAGGCAAGCAATGTACGGTACACATACACTTCTGTAGGCTGCAATCCATGTTCAAGCAGGACTTTTGTTGAAACAAATGATACACCCCAAGCTATTATAGTCAGTAATGCGCCGAGATGAAACCACACGAGAGTCCCTCGACCTATGCTGAATTTTCTATCCATCATCTCCCTTATATATTGAATATGTATGCAAACTTACTGAAAATCCTGCAAGTCTAAAAACATTTTTTCCGTTTATCTTGTATTAAAAATAATAGCGTCGATTCGCTTTTTTATATTAAACGCATTTATTAACTTTGTGGTTTAAATTTTATTAAATTAATTAAATATACGACGATGAAAGTTCTTAAATTAACAGGTGCGGCTCTTCTCGCTGCATGTATGCTTCTCTCTTCGGGTTGTAGCTCAATGACCAATACCGGCAAGGGCGCTCTTATCGGTGGTGGCGGCGGTGCTGCCGTCGGCGCAGGTCTTGGCGCTCTTATCGGAGGCGGCAAAGGCGCAGGTATCGGTAGTGCAATCGGTGCTGCCGTAGGAGCGGGCGCAGGCGCGCTTATCGGTAAGAAAATGGATAATCAGCAGAAAGAACTTGCTGCCACCCTCCCCGATGCCCAGGTCGAACAGACCACCGACCAAAATGGATTGCAGGCAATCAAGGTTACATTTGACGGAGGTATCTTGTTCCCGACCGGTAAATATACACTTAACACTTCGGCACAGCAGGATCTCAGCCAGTTTGCAGTATCTTTGAAGCAGAATCCTCTTACTGACGTGCAGATTCTCGGCTTTACCGACAACACAGGTTCATATGCTGTAAATGAAAAGCTCTCTAACGAGCGTGCTGACGCAGTGTTGACCTACCTCGTAAATTCAGGAGTAAGCCCTACCCGCTTAACCGCAAAGGGCATTCCTATGGCTGACTACGTTGCATCCAACGAGACCGCAGCAGGCAGGGCTCAGAACCGTCGAGTTGAAATCTACATCACCGCAAGTCCTGAAATGGTGAAGGAGGCTGAGAACGGCTCTCTGCAATAAACAACCATAAATGTAACTGATAAAATAAGCGGCAAAATGCCGCTTATTTTTTTATTCCTGTATAGACGAGCGTACATGCAAAAAGAAAGAGACTGCAACGTAAATGATTTACGCGACAGTCTCTTCTTTATAGGACCACACCAAAGGATGCGATGAAACTCCGAATGACAGGATTTGAGTGCTCGCCAACCTTTGTAATCCGCCTGGGTTATTAGCCACCGCTCCGAAAAGCGGTCGGGGCCCGCCATCAGTCGACTAAGCTTGTCTCGGTATTTCATATAAATTTGATGAGTTTCCCAATCAACTTTGATGTGGTATATCTTCGGCTCTCTTGCCTTCATTGTTATAACACAAAGTTAATTCATATTGTTGAATTTTGCAACTTTCGAGGCAAGATTTTTTGTCGGTACCGACAAGTTTTAGCTATCTTTGCAGCCTAATGATTAACAACAATATTATATGAATCTGTTTCTCAACATAATCTGGATTGTATTCGGTGGATTCTTCGTGGCAGTCGAATATGTGGTGTCGAGCCTCGCAATGATGCTTACGATTATAGGCATCCCTTTCGGACTTCAGACCCTTAAACTTGCTGGTGTCGCGCTTGTGCCTTTTGGCACAAAAGTGCTCCCGTCACCCACCTCAAGCGGATGCCTCAACCTGATAATGAATGTAATCTGGTGGTTTGTCGGAGGAATTCCGATTGCGCTTACCCACATAGGATTCGGGCTGCTGTTCTGCATCACCATAATAGGCATTCCATTTGGAGTCCAGCATTTTAAGCTTGCCGGGCTTGCGTTCATGCCTTTCGGCAAGACAATCGTCTAATCGGCAACACTGTTGTAGCGTACATGATTCAGCGCACGGAGCACATTACACAGTATCCGGCTCCAATATGCGCCGAAATCTTCCTTTATGGCGACGAGCCCCATTGCCACAAGCTCTTCCGGGACATCTTTCACCGCCTCAAGGAAATTATATAGCACCTGGAATATATCGGCAAGACCTTCTGATATCGATGCCGCAATAGGAGTGTCGGAATACTTCATGTCTTCTTCAAACACTTCCAGATATGTGTCGTCGGGGCCGAGCAGATTCTCAATGCTGCGCCTTACCGCCTCATAATAATCCTCTTCAAGCACCCCGGCGATATATGGCTCTTCAACCGGAGTAAAATCGGTCTTTACATCGGTTGCAGAGATATAAATACGCGGTAACAGGCGAAGCATCGCGGCGACAAAGGCATCGTGCTCTGTCTCGCGGGCACTTTCCACCTCATGACAATACTCATTACAAAGCGCCATAAAGGCGAGCGCATTATTATTAATTATCGAATCACTCATAATTCAGACTGATATAAATTGTGTTGGCATATATAATCATATACCCCGGAAGGAAGAAAATAGTTCATATCTTTTCCGAGTGATATGCTGTTTCTTATAAATGTCGATGATATGTCAATCATGGGCGCATCTATTAACTGCACACGCGAATCATTTGTACCGGAGACCGGATAACCACGACGCGGATACACAATCACGCCGAAACGGTCAAGAATCTCTTCTGAAGCACGCCATTGATTGAATATCGCCCAATTGTCACTGCCTATTATAAGCTTGAATCTTACTCCGGGGTTGTCATGCTCAAGCCGTCGGAGCGTATCTATTGTGTAGGACGGACGTGGCATAGACAACTCCAGGTCAGATGCATATACACAGCCGGAATCATTACAAGCCGTAAGAAGCATATTGAACCGGTCGGAATCCGATGCCATGCTCTTCCCCTTTTTCAAAGGGTTGCACGGCGACAGCATCAACATAACAGAGTCGACATCCCCAAATTGAGCTATGTAGGAAGCGAGCATCATGTGACCGGAATGAACCGGATTGAACGAGCCGCCAAACACACCGACAACCGACGATGCCTTCATTTTGAAAGGAAATCCGTTATAACCCTGTGAGTATCGGCTATTGCTGTGGCAAGATCGTCATTGACAACGGTAACGTCATATCGAGGGGCAAAACCTATTTCATATGATGCCTTACGCACCCTCTCTTCAATTACCTCAGGAGCATCGGTAGCCCTGCCTTCGAGCCTGCTGCGCAGCGTTTCGATAGACGGCGGCATGATAAACAGCGCAAGAGCCATGTCGCCATATATACGCTTGACATTCATGGCGCCTTTCACATCTATGTCAAGGACGACATTATGCCCGTCGCCGGTGATGCGGTCAATCTCACTTTTGAGAGTACCGTAAAAACGTCCGGCATAGACTTCCTCATACTCTACAAACTCGTCACGCGAGATACGTTCACGAAACTCTTCTTCCGTAAGGAAATAATAGTGAACTCCATGCTTTTCTTCGCCACGCGGCTTGCGGCTTGTCGCCGATATGGAAAACTGCATGTCTATATCACCACGCTCAAGCAATGCGTTGATAATGGTCGATTTGCCACATCCTGACGGCGCCGACACAATAATTATCTTACCTGCCATAGAGCGATTACATGACGTTAAGCACCTGCTCCTTTATCTGCTCGAGCTCGTCTTTCATTTTTACGACAATTTTCTGCATTTCAGCATGATTGGACTTGGAACCGAGCGTGTTAATCTCGCGTCCCATCTCCTGGCTGATAAATCCGAGCTTTTTGCCTTGACCCGGCGCGCCGTCCATTGTCTCCATGAAATAGTTGAGATGCTGGGCAAGACGCTGCTTCTCTTCGTTTACATCAAGCTTCTCGATATAGAATATCATCTCCTGCTCAAGACGGTTTTTGTCAAACGCGACACCGTCAATCTTCGAGAGATTCTCCTCTATGCGGGCACGAATCTTTGCGACACGCTCCTTCTCAAATGGCTCGACGTTATCAAGCAGAGCGCGTATGTTTTCAATGCGTCGTGTAAAAAACTCGGTCAGCTTCACGCCCTCTTTTGCCCTGAACTGCATCAAGCCGTCAATGGCATTGCCGACAGCCGACATAAGCACAGCAGAATCTTCTTCTGAAAGAGACGCCGGCAGCTCGCTTTTCACCGTCTCCGGAAAGCGCAACAAGACACTGTACCAGTCATCAGGCCAAGCAAGTCCAAGCTGCCTTGCCATCTCCTCTACTTGTGTCTTGTAAGCCGCCATGAGCGGAATATTAAGTGACACAGTGGTCTCTACGCCCACTGATTCAGCATATATCTGGAAATCGACCTTTCCCCTTTCAAGACGGGAAGCGATCAAATTACGGAATTCAAGTTCCTTTTCACGGAAAGCGGCAGGCACGCGCGACGATATGTCGAGCTGCTTGCTGTTCAGCGATTTAATCTCCACTGTGATTTTCTTATTTGGAATCTGTGCTACAGATTTTCCAAATCCGGTCATTGATAGTAACATGGACAGATATTTTCTACAAAATTACAAAATCTCCCGATAATACAGATGTTTCACGCAAAAAATCGTATCTTTGTATTATAAAAAAATCTTGAAATGGCGGTAATACTTAACATAGAGACTTCTACCAATGTGTGCTCAACAGCACTGACATATGACGGGCATATCATCACTCAAAGAGAAGATTATCAAGGTCACAACCATGCCACCTTGCTAAGCGGATATATCAAGGATTGCCTGGAGGAGGCAAAAGAGAAAAAGCTCAAAATCGACGCTGTCGCAGTGAGCATAGGACCGGGAAGTTACACGGGACTGCGCATAGGGCTGTCGGAAGCGAAAGGGCTTGCCTATGCTCTTGACGTGCCGTTAATCGGGGTAGACACCCTTCAGATAATGACAGTCGCAGTCATGTTCAGTGACTTCTTTGATGAAGACGTGATGTTTGCACCGATGATTGACGCCCGCCGCATGGAAGTGTTCACTGCCGTGTATGACTATGCCCTTCGTCCCGTACTCGCGTCCAAGCCGCTCATACTTGATGAGGAAAGCTACCGCGAGTATCTTGACCGCGGTCCAGTAATATTTTTCGGAAACGGCAGCGACAAGGCGAGACAGCTCCTTGAAGGTCACCCCAACGCTAATTTCATCACAGAGATACACCCTACCGCAGCCAATATGATGGCACTTGCCGACAAGGCTTATCTCAATAAAGACTTCCTTGATCTCGCCTACTCCACACCGGCTTATCTAAAAGAGTTCCAGGCTACAGTTGCAAAGTCAAAATTAAGTAAATAACATCACATTATATATTCTGTCAATGAAAGTCACCGATTTAATAGCCTCCAATGGCAAAACCGGATTCTCATTTGAAGTGCTGCCTCCGCTTAAGGGAAGAGGCATATCTCAATTATTCCGCAATATTGACGTCTTGAAAGAGTTTAATCCGCTCTATATCAACATAACCACCCATCGCAGCGAGATGGTCTATAAGAACACTCCCGACGGGCTATACCAGAAAGTGAGTGAACGCAGCCGCCCGGGCACAGTGGCGGTCGCAGCCGCGATACAACAGAAATATGGCATACCGGCCGTCCCACATATAATCTGCAGCGGATTCTCGCGGATAGAGACCGAATATGCTCTCATTGACCTCAATTTCTTAGGAATCACCAATATATTGTTGCTGCGCGGTGACAAAGCAAAGCATGAAAACCGTTTTATACCTAACGACAACGGCTATTCCCATGCTACAGAGCTACAGATTCAGGTCAATGAATTTAACCGTGGTTATTTCATTGACGGCACCAAGATGGACATAGTGACCGGCGAACCGTTTTCTTATGGCGTCGCAGGCTATCCGGAAAAGCATGAAGAAGCGCCAAATATTGACATTGACATCCAATATGCCCGCCAGAAAATCGATAATGGGGCGGAATATATAGTCACACAGATGTTCTTTGACAACCAGAAATATTATGACTTTGTTGACCGGTGCCGCAAAGCCGGAATCAATGTGCCGATAATAGCGGGACTCAAACCGATTACCACCATGAATCAGCTTAATCTTTTGCCGAAAGTGTTTCATGTGGACTTACCGATGGAGCTTGCTACCGAACTGATGAAATGCAAGAGCGACGCTGATGCAAAGCAAGTAGGCGTGGAATGGTGCAAGATGCAGGCTGCCGACCTCATTGCCCATAACATACCGAGCATACACTTCTATTCGCTGAATGCCACAAAGAGCGTTGAACAGGTGGCAAGGGCAGTTTATTGACCAATATATCCAGAAATTTTTAATCCATGAAATTTGCCGACATACCATATCATGATAATGCCAAAGAGCGACTAAGGTCAATGATTGACAGTGACCGCATACCTCATGCCTTGCTGATAGAAGGTCCTGCAGGGATTGGCAAATTTGCACTTGCCCGTGCTGCGGCACAATATATTCATTGTGAACATCGTAGCGGAGGCGACAGTTGCGGGGTGTGTCCTTCGTGCCTGCAACATCAGTCGTTTAACCACATCGACACCCATTTCGCCTTCCCTATTATAAAGAAGAAGAGCGACAGGGCTTCTTACTGCGACGATTTCATCGGCGAGTGGCGCGACTATCTCATGGAAAATACCTATATGGATTTTCAAAAATGGCTCATTGCTCTCGGCTCCCCCACGACTCAGCCTCAGATATATGCCGACGAAGCTGACGCATTAATACGCAAGCTCAGTTTCACCTCCCACAGCTCGCGCTACAAGATTGCAATCATGTGGCTTCCTGAGAGGCTCAATATCACGGGCGCCAACAAACTGCTTAAACAGATTGAAGAGCCATATAGCGACACAATATTTATACTTGTCAGCAATAAGCCGTCGGAAATATTGCCGACTATATACTCGCGCACCCAGCGGCTGCAGCTAAAGCGTCTTCCCGACAATATTGTGGCAAAATATCTCAGCGACAATTTCTCTATCGAAATCACCGATGCAACGGCAATAGCACACATCGCGGAAGGCAACATAATAACTGCGGTCAACAGTCTGAGTCTAAGCAAAGAAAACCGCGATTATCTTGACCGGTTCATGGCTCTGATGCGCCTCGCCTATCAACGTAACGTCAAGGAACTTAAAGAGTGGGCGGGCGATGTTGCCTCAATGGGCAGGGAAAGCGAAATCCGCTTTCTTGAATATTGCCAAAGGCTTATACGCGAAAACTTTATCTACAATCTTAACATAAGCGAGCTTAATTACCTGAATCGCGATGAAGCGGCATTTAGCCGCAATTTTGCGCGATTCATCAATGAGCGCAACGTATTGCAGATTGCAGCTGAACTTGACAAGGCAGCTATAGACATAGCCGGAAACGCCAACGGGAAAATTGTGATGTTTGACCTTGCCGTACACATGATTCTGCTTCTGAAGCAATAAGACAGCCCATACCAGCGACCCATTTTTTAGACCAACACATCATGACGTCATTTCTCCAACGTATTGCCGACATATATTTTCAAGCCGAAAAAGAAAAGCTTGCCGATTACTGCTTCATCTTTCCCAACAAGAGAAGCGGCACTTTTTTCCAGCACTTTCTCAGTGAGCTTAATGATGGCCCGACGCCGGTGTTCGAGCCCAAAATCACTACTATCAGTGATTTCATCGCCGATTTCTCCGACTATGTGGAGGCAAGCCGCTACGACCTGCTGTTCACTATGTACAACGAATATGCAAAGCTGTCGCAGGAAATCGAGGACTTTGACCGCTTTGTATTCTGGGGCGACATGCTTATATCTGATTTCAACGATGTTGACCGTTATATGGCAGACGCTCCCATGCTATTCAAAAACATCACCGACTATAACGAGATAAGCACTGACTTCCTTACTGATGAACAGAAACTAATAATCAAGCAATATTGGGGAGTCGACCTGCCGTTAGGCAATCCGGAGTCATTCTGGACTCATCTTAATGAAAAAGGCGAACCGAGAACCAATCGCGATTCATTTGTAAAGCTGTGGGAGATACTCTACCCTCTTTATTCCGGCTACCGCAAGAGTCTTGCCGACCGGGGATTATGTTACTCCGGCATGCAATATAAGGAAGTCGCCGAGCGCTTTAAAACAATGCAGGCTGAAGACTTCCCCTATAAACGCATCATCATTGTAGGCTTCAACGTGCTTTCAATGAGCGAGATAAAGATATTCGAGCGATTGCGTGACCTTGGCATCGGTGATTTTTATTGGGATTATGACCTGCCGGAAGCGTTCAAGGACAACAGGTCAGCGACATTTTTCCTGAAAAAATATGTCAAAGAATTCCGGTCGCTCTATGACATTTCTCTGCCGGAGGTGGACATGCCGGAAATCGAGATTATAAGTGTGCCGTCCAATATAGGTCAGGTCAAGCTCACCGGCAAACTGCTTGAAGAGATGAGTGAAAGCGGCGACATAGCCGATAGCGGCAATGCCATAGACACAGCCATTGTACTGCCGTCTGAGAATTTATTCATCGACCTGCTACATTCAGTTCCGGAATCAATAAACTCAGTCAACATAACGATGGGCTACCCATTGCGGCTGACCTCCATCGCCACATTGATGCGCAATATCACAATGATGCATATGAGAGCGAGAAAGGTGCGCGACATATGGAGCTTTTTCTATGAGGATGTCAAGGATGTGTTATCTCACCCCCTTCTCAAGGCTATAGCCCCGGAATTATGCAAGGATATTGTCAACCAGATTGACTTTAACAAAATGTTTACCATTCCGGTTGACTGGATAAACAGTAATTTCGACGGGCTGTCAACCGTGTTTTTCCCCGTGGAAGAACAGCACACTGGCGACTCCGTGTTTGATTACCAGTGCAGGCTTGTGGATTTCATAGCCGGGCGCCTTAAACAGCTTGATGACAACGGGTCTACTTCAATGGAGCTTGGTTTCCTGACCCGTTACCGTATCTCTCTTGACTTATTGCATAATGCCATATCTCGTTATGGCATTACAATGAAAGAAAACACATTCTTTCATCTCATCGACCGCACCATTAACGCTGAAAGTGTCAATTTCATCGGTGAACCGTTGAAAGGGCTACAGATAATGGGAGTGCTTGAAACCCGCGCCCTTGACTTTGACAACGTTATTCTGCTCTCCATGAATGAGCGCATATTCCCCCGTAAACACTATACGCGCTCTTTCATCCCCGATGTGCTTCGACGCAGTTTCGGACTCTCCACGCTTGAGTTTCAGGAGTGCATATATGCCTATTACTTTTACCGCCTCATAGCACGTGCAAAAAAAGTGAAGCTGTTATATGACTCACGGACATCGGGTCTTAAAGGCGGTGAGATGTCACGTTACCTGTACCAGCTTCTATATCTGTGTGACAGCGGAAACATCGTGAGGAGAAACGCATATTATGACATGCCTCCGTCCAATCCCGACAGCAGTCTGAGCGTTGAGAAAAATGAGGAAATCATGGCAAGGCTCAACTGTTACCTGTCAACAGGCAGTGACCGTAAGTCATTGTCGGCATCGGCGATAAAAAAATATCTCAACTGCCCTCTTGAGTTTTATTTCCACTACATCGAGCATATACGCCCGGAAGATGAAATCACCGATTATATGGATGAAAGTACATTCGGAACAATAGTCCATCAGGTGTCGGAACACTCTTATAATCGTCTAAAAGGCAATTTGCCCGAGTTGAAAGTGACCGCTGAGATTCTTGACCGTCTAAAAAGCGAGGTCACAGAGCTTGAAAAGCTCATAACTTCCGCGACCAATCAGCATTACCATCATCTGTCCTCACAAGCTCCTGATGACAAACCCTACATCAATCTCACCCCGCTTCACGGTGAGGCTAAAGTAATAGGAGAAGTAATCCGCGAGTTTATCATCAAGATGTTTGATCTTGAAAAGTCACTTGTCCCCTTCTATTTTATTGAGGGCGAACACAAATTTCAAGCACGCATCCCGATTGATGATGACCGTGCATTCAATATCGGAGGTTCGATTGACCGCATCGACATGCTCGCCGACCGCAGGACACTGAGGATAATCGACTATAAGACAGGTGGCGATGATTCAACGTTCAAAGATATTGATGAGATATTTTCAAAGAAAAAAGCAATTTTACAGCTCTTCCTGTATTGCAACGGACTTGCTTATGAAAAAAAAGACAACAGCCCCATGCAACCGATTCTGTATCTTTTCAAAAAATTCAGCACCGATGGCATACAACCTGTCAAATATGGCTCTGACGACCTTGTTGATTACCATAATCTGAACGACGAGGTAATGGGGATGTTACGGGAAAGGCTTTCCGGACTTTTTGACCGGGATAAGCCTTTTGAACCTGACCCGAGCCCGGAACATTGTCATTTCTGCAATTACAAAGAGATATGTGGACAAGCACAATAAATCATCATATGGCAGGCCTTTACATACATATCCCTTTCTGTCATTCAAAATGCAGCTATTGTGACTTCTATTCAATGCCCTACACCAAACACACCGATGCCTATGTGGATGCATTGATACAGGAGTGGCACATGCGCAAAAGTGAAATATCGGCACCTTTCACTACTGTGTACATAGGTGGCGGAACCCCGTCAATACTTCCTCCCGAGAAGTTGAAGCGGCTTGTTGAAAGCTTGCCATGTGACAACTTGACCGAGTTCACTATCGAGGCAAATCCGGAAGACGTGACAATCGATTATACACGGTTTATCAGTAATCTTGGAATAAATCGGGTCAGCATCGGCATACAATCATTTTCCGACACGGAATTAAAAATGATAAACCGCCGTCATTCAGGAAAGGATGCAGAAGAAGCGTTACTCGCCCTGCGTCGCGGAGGGATAAAAAACATAAGCGGCGACCTCATATACGGTCTTCCGGGACAGACAATCAGCTCATGGCAAGAATCGCTTGACCGTCTTGTTGACAGCGGTGTCGAACACATATCAGCCTACTCACTGTCTTACGAGCCGGGGACGCGGCTTCACGCAATGTTATCGTCAGGAAAAATAATTGAGACCGATGAAGAAACAGTCAATGAGATGTATCTTCGCCTGACAGAAACATTGCGGAAGGCAGGATATGAGCATTACGAGATTTCAAATTTCGCTCTTCCGGGGAAAAGAGCGGTCCACAATAGTTCATACTGGCATTTCACCCCATACCTCGGACTTGGCACTGCGGCACACAGCTTCGACGGAACGACCCGACGAGCCAACCGACGAGGGATAGGAGCATATATAAATGCAATCTCGGCAGGCAATCCATTTTATGACGTAGAGACAGAGTCGGCCGACGAGCTGTATAATGATTATATAATCACAGCATTGCGCACAGCAGAAGGAATCAATAAACAGCACTTCTCCGATCAGTTTGGCGCCAAAGCCCTCAATTCGCTATTGGAAGAGTCCCGTCAGTTCATCAATACGGGGAAAATAATTGATACGCCTACATCCGTCTACATAGATGAGGCGGCATTTCTTGTGTCTGACTCTATTTTTGTCGAACTTATACACTGATTGACCACCATGCATATACTTCTCGCCTGTGCAAAACTAATGAACGATGTGTTTCCCACCCGACATGTCATCAACGCTACCGAACCAAGATTTCTAAAAAACGCAGAAATGATAGCGCGACAGCTTGCCGGTTACACAGTAGATGAATTGCAACATATATTGAAAACCAACAGAAGCATTGCTGTTGAAAACTATATGCGCTACCGGAATTTTGACATCAAGTCAGCCCGACATCCTGCCGGGTTCATGTATAACGGCATGGTTTTCAAAAGACTGATGCTTGAGAATTTCAACGACGAGGATCTTGTTTATGCCAACGACAATCTTACTATCTGCTCCTTTCTTTACGGGATGCTCCGTCCACTTGACCTAATAAGCTCTTACAGGCTTGAAGGTAATGTAGAACTTCCCTGTACCGACGGCAGGCCAATGACAGAGTATTGGCGACCGCTGTTGACCGACACCCTTATCAAGAGCGTCAATGATTCGGGAGGGACGCTTGTCAATCTCGCAAGTGCGGAGATGAAAGGACTTTTTGACTGGAAGCGCGTTGAAAAAGAAGTAAATGTGGTGACTCCATCTTTCAAGGTACTGAAAGGAGGAAAAGAATGCACAGTCACAATATATGCAAAGATGTGTCGTGGCGAAATGGCACGCTACATACTGCTCAACAGAATCGACAGTATCTCTGGCCTAATTAAGTTTGAGTACGAGGGATTCAGCATCAGCAATCCCGAAAAACTTACTTTTCTCGCTCGATAGTCCTTACCACACGACATGGATTACCGACGGCAAGCGACCATGACGGTATGTCCCGGTTTACGACACTCCCCGCACCGATAACACAATTATCGCCGATAGTAACACCGGGTAATACAGATACCCCGGCACCAATCCACACATTATCTCCCACCGTTATCGGTCGGGCGTATTCAAGACCTTTGTTACGCGCCTCAGGATCAAGAGGATGACCGGCGGTATAAAAGCCGCAATTTGGCGCGACAAATACATTGTCACCAAATGTCACTCTACCTCCGTCAAGTATCACCATATTGACATTGGCATAGAAATTATCGCCGACGCTTATATTATAGCCATAGTCACAATAAAACGGCTGCTCTATAAGTAAGCATCCCTTTACATGCCCAAGCAACCTTTTGAGAAGAGATTCCCTTGCCGGCATATCGCCCGGAGACATGCTATTGTATTCATGACACATCTCCTTACATCTCAGCCGCTCTTTTATAAGCAGCGGGTCATAATTGGCATCATATATCATGCCGGCAAGCATCTTATCCTTTTCCGTCATTATTTCTTTCTATTATTTTGACAAAACTTTCGGGAAGCCTTACATTATACAATTCAAGCGCGTCGGCAAAAAGAGGGGCAATCTCTTCGTCGGTAAATCCGGCTATGCCGCAACCTATGCGGGTAACATAAAACGTATTCTGGTCCCACTCTCGTGCAAGCTTGATAAAATCATCCACATAAGGCTTTATTGTGTCAACACCACCCTGCATGGTAGGTATCGCATAAGATTGTCCCTGTATGCCGACCCCTTGCCCCCATATTGCACCGAAACGCTCATAGGCAACCCTTGCGGCACCTCCTGCATGCATTCCGGCAAGATTACTCCCAAATACAAAAATATCATCTTCTTCGAGTGATGTAATATTTTCCGGTGTGTACTTCATCTTTACATTAATATTTAGGTTACAAAAATTGTCACAAAGATAGCAATGGATAGCAATAACAATTATCCCTCATTTTATGTTTTACAACACACTTCTTGTCGCCATTTAAAATAATTTGCTAAATTTGGAATGTTTTATAGCTTATATACGTAATTCTGTGATTTATTTTTTTATTTATTAATTGAAAATGGTAAAAGGAATTTTCTATTCATTGATGTTGCTGGGCTCATCCCCGGCAATTGTCGCTGCTACGACAGGCGATTACGGATTACCCGAAAAAATCCGGGAAGGCAATATCCTTCATTGTTTTGACTGGACCTGCTCTCAGGTCAAAGAAGAATTACCGGCAATAGCAGAAGCCGGATTCGGAGCCGTGCAGCTGTCACCCGTACAGGGCAACTGCAATTCAGGCGCCGAATGGTTTTACGCCTACATGCCCTATGACTTCGCGTTCCGCTCCTCAGGAGTAGCCGCGACTAAGACAGAGTTAAAATCGTTATGCGACGAGGCGGCAAAGTATGGCATCAAGATTGTGGTCGATGTGGTCGCCAATCATGTAAACAAAGCCTCAGGCTATCATGACAAATGGTGGGACTCCGATGACCGCGTGCGTTGGCAGGGAGGCATAAATTATAACAGCCGCTACAGCATAACCCATGGTCAGCTTGGAGATTACGGTGATGTAAATTCAGAACGCGAGGATGTACAGCAACGAGCCAAGGCTTTTGTTGAAGAGTTGAAGTCATGTGGCGTTGCCGGTATACGCTGGGATGCAGCCAAGCATATCGGACTTCCTTCGGAAAGATGTGGATTCTGGTCGGCAGTGACTTCTGTGCCCGATATGTGGCACTACGGCGAGATTCTTGATGGACCCGGCGGTGACAAATACAATCTTTTGAAAGAATACACCGACTATATCAGTGTGACCGACTCGGAATATTCGTCATGGACATACAACCAGGTATGTTCAGGCAATGTACCCTCAGGTCATGGAAGCTGGACCGCAAACGGTGTCCCCTCCACGGGCATCGTATATTGGGGAGAAAGCCACGACACATATTCCAATGACGGAGACTACGGGACAAACAGTTCAAATGTGGCTCAAGATAAAATCGACCGCATGTGGGCGATTGGCGCCTGCCGTAACGGAGAGACATCTCTTTACTTTTCCCGCCCGTCAGCGACCAAACGCAACAACATAAGAATGGGACAAAAAGGCAGCACCCACTTCACTTCCCGTGAAATTGCCGCAGTAAACCATTTCAAAAATGCCATGACAGGCAGACCCGATTACTACACTTCATCCGACGGTATAGCTTGTGTCACCAGAAAGGATGGTGGAGCGTGCATTGTGGTAGGTGCCGGCGGTAGCCGTGACGTCACGGTAACAAATGGCGGAGGCTATGTTCCCTCGGGTACATATGTCGATGAAGTGTCGGGCTCGACATTCACCGTTACGCCGACGACAATCAGCGGTCGTGTCGGAGAAACAGGTATTGCCGTGATTTATGATGCCGACCTGCCGTTTGAGCCCGGTGATGACGACGACCCCACCCCCGCCGACATGCCTGATGAGTTTTATATCATAGGAGAAGTCAACGGCAACACCTGGGACCCTGCAATAGGCGTGAAAATGGAAAAGTCAGGAGCTGAATTTGTGGCAGAAGTAAATGTCAAAGGCTATTTCAGCTTCACCAAGGCTCTTGGAAAGGCTGGTGACTGGAACGCGTTCAACAACAGCGGAAACCGCTATGGAGCTACAAAAGATACAAAACTTGACAATGGCACCCCGTCACCCATATACCAGATGTCAGATCCAAGTGCATATACAGTGTCGGCGCCGGGGTCATATACGATAACTGTCAATTGGTCTGACAAGACTGTTGTCGCAAAAGAAGTGGCAGGCATAAATGAAGTCACCATAACCGATGACTCTACTGTCGAGTATTATAATCTACAAGGAGTCAAAGTAGAGAACCCCTCGGGAGGAATATACATCGTCCGTCGAGGTAATAATGTGACCAAGTGCATTATCCCTTAACCTAAAGCGATAGGGTTTACCGGTTTCTGTCACCGGTAAGCTCTATCGCCTCTTTTCCCGTCATGGAATCGATTTCAATACACACGACACACACCACTTTTATAAAGCGTTCAATCTCGTCGTGAGGGTCAATCCCCGGCGAATACTTCTCAGCCAGCATCATCAAGGCATCAAGGCGCTCCCGGCTGTCATCCACAATCCGGGCTTTTCCAAACACAATCACGCTCCTGAAATATGATGTAAATTTCTCCGGAACGACATCATCCTTGTCAATAATACATAACGAACATTTCGGATTACGCGCGATTGCGTCAATCTTATGACCCTGCTTGGCACAATGCACATATATGCACTTGCCATCATACACATAGTTTATCGGCACAGCATATGGGTAACCTTCATCTCCATCCACAGCCCATACCGCTACTTTGCCTTTTCGCAATATATCCATTGTATCACTCTCAGGCAGAAGCTGCTTGAAACGTCGCATCTTATGATTCATCATCCTAAAACTTTTAAACCAATAATTGAATCCAGTTATACATACAATAATACTTTTCCTGACAAATATACCGCATTTCATCAAGACCGGAAAATTTTATGACACATGGCTTAAAAAGCGTGGAGCATAGGATGTGACAGCCAACAAGCAACGCTATATTTTCCATATTTCACTTTTTTGTTGTACCTTTGTCCCCCGAATAATAACATAGAAGATTAATGAGTTACAACTTATTGAAAGGAAAGCGCGGTGTGATATTCGGCGCGCTCAATGACATGAGTATCGCCTGGAAGGTAGCTGAAAAGGCTGTTGAAGAAGGCGCGACAATCACTCTCTCAAATACTCCGGTTGCTGTGAGAATGGGTGATGTAAGTAAACTTGGCGAAAAACTTAATGCAGAAGTAATCCCTGCCGACGCAACTAATGTGGATGACCTTGAGATGGTGTTCCAGCGTTCTACCGAGGTTCTCGGCGGCAAGATTGATTTTGTGCTTCACTCTATAGGCATGTCACCTAATGTACGTAAAAAGCGTCTGTATGATGACATTGACTACGACTTGCTAAATAAAACCCTTGACATCTCTGCTGTGTCATTCCACAAGATGATTCAGGCGGCAAAGAAGCTTGACGCCATAAACGATTACGGAAGCATTATCGCATTGAGCTATATCGCGGCTCAGCGCACAATGTTCGGCTACAACGACATGGCTGACGCAAAAGCTCTGCTTGAGTCTATCGCCCGCAGCTTCGGCTACATCTACGGTAGAGAAAAGCACGTGAGAATCAACACTATCTCGCAATCACCCACCCAGACCACGGCTGGAAGCGGTGTAAAAGGCATGGATTCACTCATGGACTTTGCAAACAGAATGTCACCGCTCGGCAATGCTGACGCAGAAGAGTGTGCCAACTATTGTATCGTCATGTTCAGTGACCTCACCCGCAAGGTGACCATGCAGAATCTTTATCACGACGGAGGATTCTCTAACATGGGTATGAGCCTGCGTGCAATGGATCAATATGAGAAGAGTTTTGACCTTTACCGCAACTCTGACGGAACAATACAATACGGTTAATCAACCCGTATGCCCAAATAAAAAAACTCCGGAGTTCTTATTGAACCTCGGAGTTTTTTTATTTGACTTTTAATCAGAACAACGGGAATGTCGAAGTCGAATACACATATTTGCGTTCAAAATCCTGCTGAGACATAGTGAACATCAATATACCCTGAATCAGCCAGAGAATTGAAGGAATACCACATGTACACAGTGACACTATGAGCGTAATTATGCCTGCAGTGTTCTTACCGACATAGAAATACTGGATTCCAAGTGTGCCAAGAAATATAGCAAGCAAGGCAGCCACTCCACGGCTTTTTCCTGAAGGACCCGGAGAAAATACACTATCCTGATAAGGAGGAGGACAATTGTTTGAATTATTTTCCATCTTGAATACTGTTTTATTGTTAGCAATAATGATTACCTCTATAATGCAAAGTAACTAAAATAATTCTATTAATCACAATTTTTGTATAGGAAATTTTAACGCTTGTCAACATTTCCCTCATAATAATTGATATAGGCCTTATTTACAAGCCTGATGCCACCCGACGTAGGATAGTCACCGGAAAAATACCAGTCACCGGGACATCCGGGAACCGCCTCATGCAATCCTTCAATTGTCTGATATATAATCTCGACTTCGGCATGAGTGTCATCAGGAGTAAGCATCTGCGCTATTTTTTTAGAAATCTTCTCCTCTGAAAATGGTTCGTAAATAGCTTTTACACAGTTTACAAGCTCGCTGTCGGGAGCGTTCTCAAGGGAGATGCAATTCTCATAGACCTTGTTCAGCACATCTTCCCTTCCACTCTCTTTAAGCAGCTCCACTGCGGCGCGGAATGCACAGAACTCTCCCATTCTTGACATATCTATTCCATAATAGTCGGGATAGCGGACCTGTGGTGAAGAGCTGACGATGACAATTTTTTTAGGATGAAGCCGGTCAAGCATCCTTATGATTGACTGGCGTAAAGTTGTGCCGCGCACGATAGAATCGTCAATCACGACCAAGGTGTCCTTGTCATTTTCAACGATACCGTAAGTCACGTCATAGACATGAGCGGCAAGATCATTACGTGACTCACCTTCAGCGATGAATGTGCGGAGTTTTATATCCTTGATTGCCACTTTCTCTATGCGCAGCTTTGTCCGCATTATGTCAAATAACGCGTCACGTGACAGAGCGTCATTTTGCGACAGCTCATATATGCGGTCAGCCTTTGCCCTGTCAAGATACTTTTCAAGACCCTCTATCATGCCGATAAACGCGACCTCGGCAGTATTGGGTATAAACGAGAACACCGAATGGTTCAGATCGTAGTCAACCCCCTTGAGTATCTTGTCGACAAGATTTCGTCCGAGGGCTTTGCGCTCCTGATAGATTTCGGCATCGCTTCCACGGGAAAAATATATGCGTTCAAAGGAACAACGCTCGTTTTTACCCTCTCCCAGTATATCTTCGACTGCAACATCGCCCTTCTTTGTCACGATAATTGCACTGCCTGGTGCGAGCTCATGCACGTCTCGGCGCGGGACATTCAAGACAGTCTGTATGACCGGACGCTCTGAAGCCACTACGACAATTTCATCATCGGCATAATAAAAAGCCGGACGTATGCCATGGGGATCACGCAAAGCCCACATGTCACCGGAGCCGAGGGCTCCGCATATCACATATCCCCCATCCCATCCCGGAGCCGTAGAAGCCAGCACCGGACGAAGGTCAATATTATCCTCAATAGCGACAGCACGCTCGATGCCGTCAAGGCCCTGCTCGGTAAACTGATGATAAAGCCTGTTGTTTTCCTTGTCGAGAGCGTAACCGAGCTGTTCAAGTATTATGACTGTGTCAGAGTATATGCGAGGGTGCTGACCTTTGTCGACAACCGACTGAAATATGCTGTCGACATTAGTCATATTGAAATTTCCACATAGCATGAGTGAGCGCGAACACCAGTTGTTACGCCTCAAAAACGGGTGTACATAACTGATACCGCTGCGACCGGTCGTAGAATACCTCAAGTGTCCCATGTAAATCTCACCGACAAACGGAGCATAGGCATCAACCCAGTCAGCGGAATGATCATTTATATGAACCTGGTCCAACTGCCTATTTATCGTTGAGAAAATCTCCTGAATGGCTCCGGAGCCGAGAGCCCTCTCGCGGAACACATATTCGTGTCCCGCGGGAGAATTCATCTTTATCACTCCGGCACCCGCAGCTTCTTGTCCACGGTTATGCTGCTTCTCCATAAGGAGATACAGCTTGTTCAGCCCGTAAAGATAGGTGCCATATTTTTGTTTGTAATATTCAAGCGGTTTGAGAAGGCGTATCATCGCAACGCCACACTCGTGCTTTAGTGGTTCCATTATTTTGTTTTAAGAAATTTATCAATTCCTTTTGCGGCATTGCGACCTGACGCGATGCAACGAGCCACAAGCGACGCCCCGGTAGCGGCATCACCGGCAGCAAATACCTTCTCGACACTACTCTGTTGAGAGGCATTTACTTTAACGTTGCCTCTTGCATCCTTTTCCACACCGAGCTGTTCAAGCAACCCCTCCGCCACAGGATTGGTAAAGCCCATGGCAAGAAGCACAAGCTGTGCTGACAGCCGCTCTATCTTTCCGGTACGGATAAGGTTCATTTTTCCGGTGGAAGGGTCTTTTTCCCAATTAACTTCCTCGATTTCAACTTCGTCAACCTTGCCATCCTTACCAATGAACTTGCGGGTGTCAAGAAGCCAACGGCGCTCACACCCCTCAAGATGAGAGCTTGATGTCTTTAATATAAGAGGCATGTTAGGCCACGGGGTATCGGGATTCTCCCCTACAGGCGGCTTAGGCATGATTTCAATCTGAGTGACCGAAAGGGCGCCTTGACGATTTGCAGTTCCTACACAGTCACTGCCCGTATCGCCGCCGCCTATCACAAGTACATGCTTCCCTTTTGCCGAGATACGCTCGTCACGCGGCACTTCCACTCCTGCATTTACGCGGTTTTGCTGCTGAAGAAATTCAAGAGCGAAATGAATGCCGTCAAGCTCACGACCTTCGACATTAAGGTTGCGCGGTACTTCGGCTCCGATAGCCACACAAACTGCATCATAGTCACGCAACAGGTCATCAGCTTTTACATCAGTACCGACCAGGACACCGGTCTTAAACTCGATGCCCTCCTCTTTAAGCAGGTCGATGCGACGGTCTATCACACTTTTGTTAAGTTTGAAATCGGGGATTCCAAACCGAAGAAGCCCGCCGACACTCTCATTTTTCTCAAATACAGTCACCGAATGACCTTTCTGATTCAATTGGTTGGCGCAGGCAAGTCCTGAAGGGCCGGAGCCGATTACGGCAACTTTCTTGCCGGTGCGACGCTTCGGCACACGTGGATAGACATATCCCTCATTATAGGCTCGCTCCACGATAGCCGCTTCATTCTCTCGTATTGTCACAGGCTCATGCTGCTTGTTGAGCACACAGCCTTTCTCACATCCGGCAGGACATACCCTGCCTGTAAACTCAGGAAAGTCATCAGTTGCAATCAACAAGGCATACGCGCCCTTTATATCATTCTTATACAGACGGTCCTGCCATTCCGACTGTCGGTTTCCAAGCGGACAATTCCAGTGACAGAACGGGACGCCACACTCCATGCACCTGGATGCCTGAAGACGGCGGTCTTCGGGATTAAGTGTCTGTTCGACCTCTCCGTAATCACGCACTCGGTCACTGACCGGTCGGTAACCAGCCTCTTTACGAGGAATGGTCAGAAACGCTTTAGGATTTCCCATAATATATATTGTAATATTAAGCGGTTCAAAAATTAAATGTCATCAATCTCTCTCCACGTTTGCAAGACGCTGCTGCAAACGCGCCATCTTCTCATCATGAAGCACCTTCTTGTACTCGATAGGGATTACCTTTATAAACTGCTCCACATATTCCTGCCAGTTATCAAGCATTCTACCGGCAAGAGGGCTGTGAGTGTGCTTATAATGGTTGCCGATAAGGCGGTAAAGCTCACGATTGTCAGACATATCCTCAATAAGCGACAACTCTACCATCTCCATGTTGCAGAAATAGTCAAAGTCTCCCTCAGGATTCCACACATAAGCCACACCGCCGCTCATACCTGCGGCAAAATTACGTCCGGTCGTTCCGAGCACTACTGTACGGCCACCTGTCATATACTCACAACAATGGTCGCCAACGCCTTCCACTACTGCGGTGGCGCCGGAATTTCTAACACAGAATCGTTCGCCCACACGTCCATTGATATAAATCTCACCGGAAGTGGCTCCGTAAAGGATGGTGTTGCCGGCTATAATATTGTCCTGTGGCGGGAATGTGCTTCCTGCCGGAGGCACAATGACAATCTTGCCTCCTGAAAGACCCTTGCCCACATAGTCGTTGGCATCACCTTCAAGGCGGAAAGAAACACCATGAGCCAGGAATGCACCGAAGCTCTGTCCTGCCGACCCACGGAAAGTGCAGGCAATCATGTCATCGGGCAATCCCGCGTCGCCGAAGCGCTTTGCAACGACACCCGACAGCATCGCGCCCACTGAGCGGTCAGTATTGGCTATCGGGAACTCGAGTCCGACAGGCATCTTTGACTCAATTGCAGGGAATGAACGGCTTATCAGCTTGCGGTCAAGCACATTGGCAATATCGTGCTTCTGGTCAACAACATTCAATATTGCATTAACCTTTGCCTCAGAAGGCGTGTATAATATCTTTGAGAAGTCAAGATGTGAAGTCTTGTAAGTGGAATGGTCAGGTTTCACAAAAAGCATATCGGTGCGACCGATTATTTCATCGAGACGACGCACTCCTATCTCCGCAAGAGTCTCACGTATTTCCTGCGCAAGGAAACGGAAGAAATTAATCACATATTCCGACCTTCCGACAAAGCGCTTACGCAGCTCTTCATTCTGAGTGGCGACACCGACAGGACACGTGTTGAGATGACATTTACGCATCATCACGCAACCAAGCACAATCAGCGCGCTTGTCGCAAATCCATATTCTTCAGCACCGAGCATCGCCATAATAACAACATCACGCGCTGTCTTCAATTGACCGTCGGCCTGTAGCTTCACCTGTCCTCTCAGATTATTCAATACAAGAGTCTGCTGCGTCTCCGACAGACCAATCTCCACGGGCAGACCTGCATAGCGGATAGAGCTTGCAGGAGATGCACCGGTTCCGCCGTCGCTTCCGCTTATGGTTATAAGGTCGCTCTTCGCCTTTGCCACACCGGCGGCAATAGTGCCGACTCCACTTTCAGAAACAAGCTTCACGCTTACTTTTGCATCGGGATTGACATTTTTTAAGTCAAATATAAGCTGCGCCAAATCCTCAATTGAATAAATGTCATGGTGAGGAGGCGGCGAGATAAGCGATATGCCGGGAATAGAATGACGAGTCTTAGCGATAATCTGGTCAACCTTGAATCCCGGAAGCTGACCGCCCTCTCCCGGCTTTGCGCCTTGCGCAATCTTTATCTGTATCTCATCAGCGTTCACAAGATACTCGGCTGTAACGCCAAAACGGCCTGAGGCAACCTGCTTTATAGCAGAACGCGCCGACGAACCATCCTCGCGCTGCTTGAATCGTTCAGGATCCTCACCGCCCTCACCGGTGTTGCTTCGGGCACCGATAGCATTCATCGCTATACCGAGTGCCTCATGAGCCTCGCGACTTATAGAGCCGAATGACATCGCTCCGGTGACAAAACGGTGCATTATATCCTCTATCGGCTCGACTTCATCAATAGGCACAGGTGTACCTTTCTTAAAGTCAAGGAAGTCACGTATAAATATAGGCTCCGGCTTATTGTCGACAAGCGATGTGAATTCTTTAAATTTCTTGTAACTGCCAAGACGAGTGGCAAGTTGAAGCGTAGTAATCGCAAGGGGGTTCCACGCGTGTGACTCACCATCCTTGCGGAAAGAATACTGTCCAAGATGACGCAACGGCAACTCGCTGTCGAAATCTTCTGAATAAGCCTCGGAATGAGACTTTAGGATGTCACGACACAGGTCGTCAAGCTCGATACCTGAAATCTTGCTTACGGTATTGCCGAAATAACGCTTCACCATGTCGTCAGATACGCCTATCGCCTCAAACAATTGCGCACCCTTGTAGCTTGTAATCGTTGAGATGCCCATCTTTGACATCACTTTAAGCAATCCCTTGTCGATAGCCTTGATATAATTCTTTTCAGCTGTGTGGAAGTCAAGCTGTATCTCCTTTCTCTCTACAAGGTCGTTGATTACCGCAAATGCAAGATAAGGATTGATTGCACTCGCGCCATAACCCGACAAGAGAGCAAAGTGCATTACCTCACGCGCATCGGCGGTCTCTACGACAAGCGCGGTCTGTACACGTTTCTTGCACTCTATCAGATGGTGATGAACGGCAGAGGTGGCAAGCAGCGACGGTATAGGAGCACGGTCGGCACTTACGCTGCGGTCACTCAACACGATATAATTACAGCCTTCGTCAACAGCGGTCTCGGCGTCACGACACAAGCGGTCTATAGCCTCGGCAAGACCGTCAGTGCCTTCCGCCACGGGGAATGTCATATCGAGCTTGCGGGTATTGAATCCCTTGTAGCGAAGATTGCAGAGAAGGTCAAGCTCCCGGTTGGTTATGATAGGACGCTTTAGCAAAACCATCTTACATAACTCAGGATTCGGCTCAAGAAGATTCAGGTCAATAGCGCCGATATAACTGTCAAGGCTCATGACGAGCTCTTCGCGTAGCGGGTCGATCGGGGGATTTGTCACCTGGGCAAAATGCTGACGGAAATAATTATAAAGCAGCTGAGGCTCTTTGGAAAGTACGGCAAGAGGAGTGTCACAGCCCATCGAATTGACAGGCTCTTTTCCATCAACCACCATTCGCGTTATAATATTCTCTACTTCCTCCCTATGATAGAAGAATGTGTGCAACAGTCGCCCGAAGTCATCCACTTCATACGATACCTTACGTCCGCTGCTTATCTTATCAAGGATTATCCTGTTGCGCGACAGCCAGTCGCGGTAAGGAAATTCGGAAGCCAGTTTTTCTTTAAGTTCGGCATCATGATATATTTTGCCTTCTTCCATGTCGACCATCAGCATCTTTCCCGGACGCAAACGACCTTTTTCCTTCACTTCCGAAGCCTCAAACGGCAACACACCCATCTCAGAGGCAACAACCATTGTGTCATTGTTGGTGATAAGATAACGCGCAGGACGCAGACCGTTGCGGTCAAGCATGCCGCCGGCATATCTTCCATCGCTGAACAACAATGTCGCGGGACCGTCCCAGGCTTCCATCAAAATGGAATGGAACTCGTAAAACGCTTTCAGTTCAGGCGATATAGGATTCTTATCATTGAACGACTCAGGGACAAGCATTGCAAGCGCATGAGGCAGCGACATACCGCTCATTACAAAAAACTCAAGCACATTGTCAAGAGACGCGGAGTCACTCATGCCGGGCTGGACAATCGGAGTAAGGTCGGCACCACCGAATTTTGACGGATGAAGCACACACTCACGCGCCTTCATCCACATGCGGTTGCCCTGTATAGTATTTATTTCTCCATTATGACCGAGCATACGGAAAGGCTGGGCAAGCGACCATGTCGGGAATGTATTGGTACTGAATCTCGAATGTACAAGCGCCATACCGGTTGTGAAGTGCGGATTCATCAAGTCAGGGAAATAGTAGCGCAGCTGAAGACTTGAAAGCATGCCTTTGTACACAATCACCTTGGATGACAGTGACACGATGTAAAAAGCCTCTTTCCCTAAAAGCGACGAGGCTGCAATCTTTTTCTCTACACTGCGACGAAGCACATACAGCCTTGGTTCTATCTCTTCATTGGTCTTTTCATCGGCGACAAAAATCTGCTTGATAGCAGGTTCCGCCTCTCGCGCCACAACACCAAGCTGTTCATTGTTGGTAGGGACATCTCTCACTGCAATAAGCGACAGGCCAAGCTCAATAGCCTCGCGCTCTATAATGTCGAGCATAATCTGCTGAGTGTCTTCATCTTTAGGCATAAAGACAAGACCACTTCCGTAACGTCCCTTTTCAGGAACGGCTATACCCTGCAGCAAAATAAATTCATGAGGAATCTGCACCATTATGCCGGCACCGTCACCGGTCTTGGGGTCGGCGCCTTCTGCGCCACGGTGTACCATGTGTTCAAGCACTTGCAAACCCTGCTCTACGAGCTGGTGGGACTTTATGCCCCTTATGTTTACAAGCAGCCCCACTCCACACGCATCATGCTCGAAGCGCGGGTCATAGAGCCCTTCAGGTTTAAGAATAGGACTTCTCATACGTAATAAACTTCCAAAAAAAAACAGAACCGGCACACGATGTTAAGTTACATCTCAAATCGACATCGCGTGCCGGTAATTTTGTATAATATTATCTAATAATAATCGCTTAACGGATAAAGAGGAGTTCACGATACTTGGGCAATGGCCACATCTCGTCGTCAATCATCAGCTCAAGCTTGTCGATATGATAACGGATGACATCCATGCACGGAACTACTGTGTCATGATAGGCAATAGCCTTTTCACGCTCATTCTCGATACGGTTTGCCGACTTGCGGGCATTAACCATCTTCTTGACCTCTTCCATGATGGTAGCCATGTGAGCCGACATGCGCTCGATTGTGTCAAGGTCAAGCTGAGCGAGCTTGTCGCCCTTCTCGTTGGGGAAAAGAGTCTTTAGCTTGAACACATTGTCAGTAAGTACCGACTGATAGCGTATCGCCACCGGAATCACGTGGTTCACAGCAAGGTCGCCAAGCACACGCGCCTCTATCTGAATCTTCTTGGTGTACATTTCCCACTTCACCTCGTTGCGTGCCTCAAGCTCGACCTTTGTAAATACACCGGTAGCTTTAAACATGTCAACCGACGACTCGCTCAGATAAGCATCAAATATCTTAGGCACACATGTCTCGCAATCAAGACCACGGCGTGCGGCTTCTTCCTTCCACTCATCGCTATAGCCGTTGCCGTCGAAATGAATAGATTTTGAATACTTTATAAGTTCCTTGATTTCAGCAAGGAGAGCGTGAGTAAGGTCACCACCGGTAGCAAGGCGCGCGTCAACTTTTTTCTTAAAATCATTAAGCTGGTCAGCCACAGCCGCATTAAGAGCAATCATCGCCGACGCACAGTTGGCAGATGAGCCTACGGCACGGAACTCAAAGCGATTGCCGGTGAAAGCAAACGGAGACGTGCGGTTTCGGTCAGTATTGTCAACAATAATCTCCGGAATCTGGTCCACATCAAGTTTCAAGCCCTTTTTGCCGGCAAGATTGATAAGGTCACTGCTGTCGCTCGATTCAAGATTTTCAAGAATTTCAGCAAGCTGTGTACCCACAAAAATTGAAATGATGGCAGGAGGGGCCTCGTTGGCTCCAAGACGGTGAGCATTGGTGGCTGAGGCAATTGAAGCCTTCAGCAATCCGTTGTGACGATAAACCGCCGCCATGACATTTGCCACAAATGTTATGAACTGAAGGTTGTCTTTAGGAGTCTTGCCCGGAGCAAAGAGAAGGACACCCTTGTCAGTGCCGAGACTCCAGTTATTATGCTTGCCAGAGCCGTTGATTCCCGAGAATGGCTTTTCATGAAGGAGCACTCGGAAATTATGACGGCGGGCAACTTCAGCGATAAGCGACATCAACAGAAGATTATGGTCATTGGCAAGATTGGTTTCCTCAAATATGGGCGCAAGCTCAAACTGGTTAGGAGCAACCTCATTATGGCGAGTCTTTGCCGGAATGCCAAGTTTATGACACTCAATCTCGAGATCAAGCATGAAGGCCTCTACGCGCGAAGGTATGGCACCGAAATAATGGTCTTCAAGCTGCTGGTTCTTAGCACTCTCATGTCCCATCAGAGTACGTCCGGTCATTACCAGGTCAGGACGTGCCGAATATAAAGCCTCGTCTACAAGGAAATATTCCTGCTCCCATCCGAGATAAGAGTTTACATGCTTAACCTCAGGGTCAAAATACTGAGCTACAGCTGTAGCTGCCTTGTCAACACTGTTAAGCGCCCTAAGCAACGGAGTCTTATAGTCAAGCGACTCACCCGTGTAAGAGATAAAAATAGTAGGTATACACAGGGTCTTGTCCATTATAAACGCGGGAGACGAAATGTCCCACGCCGAGTAGCCGCGAGCCTCAAAGGTGTTACGGATACCTCCGTTAGGAAAGCTTGAAGCATCGGGTTCCTGCTGCACAAGCAGCTTTCCGTTGAACTGTTCGACCACACCCCCTTTACCGTCATGCTCAATGAAAGCGTCATGCTTCTCTGCTGTACCGTCGGTCAGAGGATGGAACCAATGGGTATAATGGCGCGCGCCATTATCAATTGCCCACTGCTTCATGCCGGCAGCCACACTGTCGGCAACCTCACGAGGCAACGATTTTTTGTTGTCGATGGCATCGACCAATACATCATAAGTATTTTTGGGCAGATACTCAAACATCTTCTGACGGTTGAATACATACTTTCCATAATACTCTGTCGGGCGTTCCGTGGGGATTTCCACAGGCATCGCCTTACGGTCAAATGCTTCTTCTACAACTTTAAATCTCAACTTTGACATAAATAAATAATTATATGATGAATAATATGCTGTTCTAAAACTTCAGTTTCTTAATCCTTTCAACCGCCTCGACCGTGTTTTCATATCTGCCGAATGCGGTAAGACGGAAATATCCTTCTCCGGAGGGTCCAAAGCCAGAGCCCGGAGTACCGGCAACGTTACTTTCAGCCAAAAGCAAGTCGAAAAAGTCCCATGACGACATGTCACCGGGAGTCTTAATCCATATATAAGGTGCATTAACCCCACCAAACACAGTCAATCCGGCTTCAGTCAATCCCTCTCTTAACACACAAGCATTGCGCATATAATAGTCGATAGTCTCGCGTACCTGCTTCTGACCCTTTGGTGTATAAAGGGCTTCCGCAGCGCGCTGGACAATATAGCTCGCGCCATTGAATTTTGTACACTGACGGCGGTTCCACAATGAATTAAGCGACACCTCCGCTCCATTAGAGTCAACACCTTTCAGCGACTTAGGCACTACAGTATATCCACATCTCAATCCCGTGAATCCGGCTGTCTTAGAGTAACTTCTGAACTCGATAGCCACCTTTTCAGCGCCAGGTATCTCGTAAATGCTGTGCGGCACATCGTCATCCGTTATATACGCTTCATAGGCAGAGTCAAACATAATCAGCGCGTTATGACCGATAGCATACTCAACCCATTCTGCAAGTTGCTTGCGATTAAGAGTTGTGCCAGTAGGGTTATTGGGATAGCAAAGATAAATTACATCCGGATTCCCGACAGGAAGAGCGGGGACAAAATTATTTTCAGCCGTGCAGGGCAGATATTCTATGCGCGACCATTTATTGTCACAAAGCTCTCCGGCTCTGCCACTCATCACATTAGTATCGACATAAACAGGATATACCGGGTCGGTGACAGCTACCTTACAGTCAGGTGAAAGTATGTCACCTATATTGCCGGTATCGCTTTTCGCCCCGTCACTGATAAATATCTCGTCAATCCCGATATTGATTCCGCGTTTCTTATAATCATATTCAGAAATCTTTTCACGCAGAAACGCATAACCCTGTTCGGGACCATAGCCATGAAAAGTAAATTCCGACAATTGGTCGTCAGCCGCACGGTGCATCGCGTCAACAGCCGCCTGACATATCGGGCAAGTGACATCACCGATACCCATACGTATAATGGCGGCATCGGGATGGGCTTTACGGTATGCTTCTATACGGCGCGCCACCTCCGAGAATAAATATCCGGCAGGAAGCTTACAAAAATTATCATTTACTTTTATCATCACTAAAACAATCTTTATCTAATTAATTATATCTGTCTTTCATAGGTCCCTTCAAAAACCGTAGTAGCACTTCCCGTCATGTAAACATGGTTGTCGTCGGGGCGCCACTCGATAGTCAAGTCGCCGCCCCGCAAATGGACGGTGACTCTTCTTCCGGTAAGACCGTTCAACACTGCAGCGACAGCCGTAGCACAAGCTCCGGTGCCACACGCCATTGTCTCTCCGCTTCCGCGTTCCCATACTCTCATCTTTATCTCTGAAGGAGATAGGACCGACGCAAATTCTATGTTAGCCCTGTCCTGCCACATGTCGTGACATTCAAGTCCGGGGCCAATAGCTTCCAACGGCAAAGAGTCAGGGTCGGCTCCGAATATAACACCGTGAGGATTGCCCATCGAAACCGCCGTCAGCCGGTATTCCTTACCCGCTGATATGACCTTATGGTCAATCATTGAATCGCCAGAATGGCGTACAGGTATTTCACAAGGAGTAAGAACCGGCTCACCCATGTCGACCGTGACCGTATCAACCTTCCCGTCGCGCAGATGCAGCGAAAGCACCTTTATCCCTGAAAGAGTCTCAAGTGTAATCCGGGTTTTGTCGGTAAGACCGTAATCATAGACATATTTGCCGACACAGCGGCTTCCATTGCCACACATCTTTGCCTCGGAACCGTCGGCGTTAAATATTCGCATTTTGAAATCGGCAATTTCGGAGGGGCATATCAAAATAATCCCGTCTCCTCCTACTCCTGTGTGGCGATCACTCATCTCGACCGACAGATGCTGCGGGTACTCGGGCTGACCATTCATACAGTTGATGTATATATAGTCGTTGCTGATGCCATGCATCTTGGTGAATCTAATCGGGTTCATCGACATGATTGTAATCGTATTTTGATGCAAAGATATACATTTTGTCATAAACCGCAATGCTTTTTGAAAAATTTTCTTCAAAAAACAAAATAATTATGGCAAATAGCACCAAATTTACCAATTTCAATCAAATATTGACAGCAAACCGAACGTTTTAAAAGCATATAGTCACAAATATCACCTCATTTTACCTTTCCCGATATTTACAGGAAGTGCGCCAAGCAATGAATAGGTCTCCTGGACCACCCCACTAATGACCGAACGGTCTATGCCACGCTTGTCTATTATCTCGTCAAGGGCGGCTGAATAATCCCGCTTATGTGCATTGTTAAGTTCAGTCCAGTTTATTCCTTTGAAAAGGTCGGAAATGCTACGGTCAAGCGGCAGCCTGCCCTGCAGCATCAAAACAGCTATCACCGGATAGCCGGCATAACCTTGCCAATAAGTGGCATTATCATTTGATGTATAGTCTTCACCTTGCCAGGTGACAGTATAGGTTTTATTTCCATCGGATGAAGTCACTTTTGCGACACCTTGAGCTGTAGGCATAAGGCAACCCTCTTCTGAGATAAATCTAACCCTATCATCGGCAATGGCGCTAAATGCCTCATATATCTTTTCAACCGGTCCTGTTTTCATATCTACATATTTCTGTTCAGTTGAAATAACGCCATTCACCTTATAATTGTTCCCGCCATACCCTACTCTCAGGCAACCGATTTAACGGGCAAGATTAAGATTGAATGTCAGCCCATAGCTACTGTTGGTAGTGGGGAATGCGCTTGATGAAATAAGCGGGGTGTTAATCTGGTGGTCAAAGAACGCACCGAGCGTAACACGCCTGCTCATGATATATTGTGCGGTAAAATTGACGCTTATCGAACGTGTTCCGGAAGTAGCCTGTGCATAGTTGCTCTCAATACGGCGTATCAAGGCATGACTCTGGGCAAGGGAGAAGTCGGCGTTTAGAGTAAGGTCATTGCTGACACCTCTGCCTGAGCCTTTCATTTTAAGCACGGTATTGAATCCGACAAACTTGTAACCCGCACCGACTGTAATATTGCGTGTCTGCGCCTCTACCAGCTGCCCGGCATCGGAATTAAGAGTGAGGGTGCGGCTGTCACGATATTCTGCGTTAAATTTCAAGTCATTTTTAAGCGTCACCTGCACTCCAAAAAGAGGAGCAAACTTCTCAGTGATAGCTACCGACGAGATATTGTAGGGAGATGAGGGCACAGGCTCTCCTGTAAGTTCATCGACAGTAAAACCGAGATCGCCGTCAACAGCCATCCAGTTAAGAAACGACGAATAACTTCCTACAGAGTAGGTACACTGGTAGGCATGAGTCAAGGTAATGCTCTTGAATATATTGCCAAGATTACCCATACGTATCAACCCGTCAAAGGTCACTCTCCAGTTAGGAAGCATCTGAGCAAGCGACGGGAAAGGCGTAAGGTAAATTTTTGACGCGTCAACGCCTGTATATGCGGCAAGAAATGCAGGAATCAGCACATCGCTTCCGGCACGGTTGACACCTCCGACCTCAGGGTCAAAGGGTCGTCCGGCATTTGGATTATCCTTCATGAATCCTCCGACAGGATAGTTTACACCGATATATTTGCGCTCGATACGGTCGGCAATTACAGGTATGTTGGCAAGGAATTGGTCAAACGCCTCACTATGATAACCATCGTCAGCCTTTGCTGTACGCAATGCTGTTGCTATGGCGCAATGCGTCTTTGTGTAGCTTCCGCTGCGTGTGACAGGCATGTTGTCATACATGAACTGTGTCTGCGAATTACGGTTATCAGTGCGATTGTTGGTAAGCTTAATCTTCAATCCGCGGAGGGGTTCAAGGTCGACTTCAAAATTAAATTCATTCGTATTGGACCATATAGATGGCGATGTCTGAGTATCATTACATATCAGCCAGCCCCTTTCTTTTGCCTTGTCGACATAACCCTCTCCGATGAATCCGAAAGCGAAATCAAGACCCGGGGCAAGAGGTCCGTAGCTTCGTGTCTGCCCGAATCCGTCACCTATTTCGGGGGCGAAGAGCGGCAACGATAGCGAGTGAGATGTGCGGAAACGCACATTCACACTCCTTACAAGCATGGCAAAACGGGTCGCATGCTCGCCGATTTCACGCCAGGTCGACTTTTCATCTTTTAGCTGCTCGACAATGGTGAACTTGATATTCTGGTCGCCACGGGTCAATACCTCCACAGTATTATTATCCTTGACCACGGTCTTTACTGCAAAAGGTTTTCCATCGGTTGTAGTCGCTGTGACCTTTACTTTCTTATTACGGAGGTTGTGTTTTATGACAAGAGTAGTGTCGGGCAGAAGCTTGAATGTGCGCTCAAACTTCTTAGGCTTGGTAGAGACAGGCGCACGTCTTGTCGAACTAAACCGCTGATTGACCTTTTTAAGATAGCCAAACTTATTGTATAGCCCCTCAAGATTTATTCTGCCGTCAACATTCCAGGAAGCCTGATTTGCAATCGTATTACCTATGTTCACGCCGTCAACTGTCGCCCCGCGATCCCAGCGGTATGTAGCGTTATAGCTGACCGAACCGGTCAAGAAGTCAATTACAGGAATGCGGTTGAACGGGGCGCGATAAGATGCAACGAAGCTCTGATTATAGGACCAGGGGGTGCCGAGATGCAATATGCTGTTCAACACCGTGTCTTTCCATTCCTTATACCGGTCGGGGAAGAGCTTGCGGTTCACCGCCCCTATCGGCTCCTCGATACGCGCTGATGTATTGGATGAGAATGATACATTCAGCGACTTTGTAAGATTCCATGAGAGGTTAAGCTGACGGTCCCAGATAAAATTCTTGGAAACCGACACCGGAAGCTGAAACATCTGGTCAATCTCGCTGCGGGTCTGCTGCTCGTAATAGTAGCGTGACATGGTGGTCAGGAACGATATATTTGCCGGCAGGTAATTAATCTCCCACTCCTTGATAAACTTTGCGTTTTTAGACTTTGACTTCACCCAGCTGAAGGGTTTCAATCCCTTGACATAGGGAGTCCATGAATACTGGAACGAACCACGGTAATCATTGGTGTTCTCGTATTCAGTCGTAGGGTTCATCTCGTTTCTCTTGTTGAAAGAGAAATTAAACGTGAAGTTGGCAGGATCCCAAGGCATCGGGTTGGCACTCTGAATATCAAATCTAAGTCCCGAGATACTGAAACTCTGAACCGTCGACCGCTCTACCGCATAATTGGAAATCGAATCACGCTCCTGCTTGGTAGCCGCCTCGTCGAGGGCATCCTTCAGCAACACATCCTGGTCAAGAGGATTATATTTAGGCGATGTCTTTTCTTTAGAAATCGAATAATACACCGGAGCTTTAAGCTTTGCCTTTTCAGGGATGAATCGACCCACATCAACCTGCATCGCAAAGTTATATTGTTCGTAATCATCCATGCGACGGGCATTCAAAGGCTGATCC
The DNA here is from genome assembly GCF_004570975.1 of Barnesiella sp. WM24. Classification (GTDB taxonomy): domain Bacteria; phylum Bacteroidota; class Bacteroidia; order Bacteroidales; family Muribaculaceae; genus Muribaculum. Next base: position 250,581 of record NZ_SPPC01000003.1, on the reverse strand, counting down.
ACACCTCCGAAACCGGCAGTCTCTTTATGCACTCCGAAATTGAAAGTCGCAAGATCCGATAGCCCGAGATTGACATTTGCCTTCGCCGCCCAGCCTCCGCTTTCATCAAAGTCGGTAACTTTAAGCTCATTGACCCACACAATGCCGTCACGGGTAGAGCTGGCGTTGTTACGCACACCGATAAGCATGACCCTGACATCACTTAGCGACGGATTTCCCATCACGGCAATGCGGTTTTGTTCATTATCAGGGTCACGGCCGGTGTAAAGCGTCGTAAAGCTGACAGTGGAATTAGCCTGATGACGCGCCATATTACGCTCCTTCTTCAAGTTCACAAGACTCTGAAGGGCGAAGTCAAGACGATTGGACAGCGGCCACACCTTATAAAGGTCATCGCCCGAATCATGATACTTGTTTGCCGATGTGATATGTGGCGTCAGAGTAAGAGGTATCTCATACTCGTAGTAATTATTCTTTATGTCAGTACCAAGGCGGATAAACAACGACAATTCCCCCGATTTCAGATTGGTCGCGTCGTCTATGAGGCTTTCAGCATGCACCCACATCTGCATGCGCTTGTAATTACGCAGGTCATGAGATGTGTTACGGTATACACCACGTGCATCACCGGCATGAAGCCCGGTAACCTTGAGCGACATCGACTGCTCGTTGAGCTGGGTAATCTGCGACTGCCCCGGGTCGGTAATACGCGACACACCCGGAGGCAACACATAATTTACCGGTTCTCTGCCGGCATTCTCTTCAATATTAACCACCGACACATCAAGCTGTCCCTCGGCAGGCGCATCGCCGCGGCTGTTCAGATTGAAATCGTAGGGACGCCACTCGCCACGCACAAGCTCCAGAGTTGCAAAACGCAGATGTGTCACCTGCTTGAATCCGGTCATAAACATTCTGGCAAAACGGATGGTCGAGAAGTCGTTGATTGAACCGACCACGCGCTCATAGTCATCCAAGGGTATCTTGAACTGATACCACTCCACCTCCTGGTCGCTTCCGTCACGGGTCCTTACCAAAGCCACCTGCTTGTCAGTTATATAATTCTTACCCACCACGAGGTCTTCGGGGCGTATCGACACCTTGTATTGAAAATATCGTTCATACTCGTTAAGAGTATTGTCTTGATTGATATCCTCGACATCAGGAGATGTTCGGGCCGACTGGTATAATGGATCAGGAGCATCGTCAGGCGACAGAGAGTTGCCTTCCACTCCATTATAATGCTTATAGCGTTCAAGAATAGATAGACGCTCTTCATCATAGTCATAGCCGCGATAAAAATGGTAGTTATCACCGGCAGGGTCATTAAATGGTGAAAACTGGTCAGCCTGCATTCTTTCTATTGCAGAAGGTGCAAGCTTTGCACGCAACTGGTCAAGATAAGTGGAGTAAGAGTCAAAATGAAACTCCTCGTCATTTTTCAATCCGTCAAGACCGACGTCCTGCACAAGACGTGCCCCGGCATTATTGTCAAACGCATATGTCAGCGAATTTTGCTTTGAAACCCTACCCCACACTGTCTCGGTCAGGAACTGGTCATTGCCGTCATAGGGTATACCGTTTTCATAAGATTTAAGACCGTCTTTAAGTATATCCTCGCTTATCTCACCGAAGTTAAGGTAAAGGTCGCCACCATCATAATTAGGATTCTCCGGATCAAGAAACGGATTCATCAGCCAGAACTGGACATACTCGATGTTGGCCTGTTCAAAATTGGTATTATCCATTTTACGCATGATTCCGCCCCAACGTGATTCCGGATTAAGCAGTTCACCCTGATCGTTGATATTGGTGGCATCAAGATTATATGGGCCTCGCTCAGTAGGATAATATGACAGGTTCAGAGTCTGGATTATATTGGACTCCCCATAACCGAGCTGGCGGTCAGGGAAAAGCTCGGTAGAGGTGACTTCCCTGACATATGGATTGGAAAGCTGCTTCAGGTCGGCACTGATATACCCCGGCGCAAGCGAAGAGTTACGCTGTGTAAACATTCGGTCTATGTAATACCAAGCCAGAAGCGCACGGTTTTTTCCATAATCCACATTATTGGATAGTGCCGCTTCAGGGAAAAGCGCGTTTTTACCCGATTCGTAGGGCGTTGATGCAAGCACCCATGAATAAGGCGACCTGAGGTCAATGCCCGTCTGTGTCGATTCAAAATCATCAATATATGAACTACCCTTATTGGAGCCGCTCTTCTGCTTGTGGGGCACGAGCTGCGCAAACTCAGCCTGCAGGCTGATGGTAGACGGCTGGGTAGCGTTGACTGTCGGTATCTTGTTTACAAGATTGGTAAGCCACATAAACTGATTGTTGTAGGCGAGATTCACTCCCCACATAGTATTGTTGATCAGCTCATCTCCGATATTGACCTTCTCAGTCAGCGCCTTCTCGGAAAAGTGCATTATCGTCGCGCCGATATTAAAATCCTTGTTAAACTTATAGTTCAGGTCAAGACCGAGCAATGTCTTACGCTGCATACTGAACATTGACTGATTTTCGAGCGTCACACTGATGCTTTGCCCTGAGTCTATTATACTCTGGTTGGTAATCGTGACTATACCCATTGAATAATCAACGGTGTAGTCACTGTTTTCTGTAAGCCTGACACCGCCAGCCATTACCACGACCGAGCCTCGGGGCACATTCATCGCGTTCAGGCGTATCTGCGAGCCGCTTGACGCCTGGTATTCACCGGTAAGTATAAATTTGTTTTTATCGGCAAACTGACGTGCCACCACAATCGTCGAGTCGTAAAGTTCCTGATACAGATACTTGTCTCTCACAACAGGGTCAGTAATCACTTCAGCAAGATGAGAGCCAAACGGCTCAACGACCGGAAATATTACCTTACCTGTCGACGACTGGATGGTATAGCCTTCAATAAAGTCAAAAAATCCGTCGGGATTGGAATTTTCGCTTGCGTCAATGCGGTCCAGATTCATCACCTGAAGCAAGGATTTATCTGACAGTCCGGCTACAGGCAGATAATTTATCTGTGTGCCGGTAGTATCGTTAAGATACTTTATGTTAAGGCGGAAATTGGATTTTTGTATCTGATAGGCGCCAAGAGAATAGACATTTTTCATCATAAGATCCCACATTGGGAGCTTAGGTGCAACGGTGGTACTTTTGAGCATCTTGACATATAGCGACTGGTCGGTAGTGGTTATGTCGGCAGAAAACTCGCCCACCTGATAGACCTGTCCGCGATAAGTGTACTCGTAAGCCACGCCAAGCACCTCGTCGGCATTCAGCGCAGTCTTTATAGAGATATATCCGAGTGTAGAGTTCAGCGTATATTCCGACGACTGGAGCAAACGCGCACTCTCTACCTTCTCATAATCCTTTCCGCCATCTATGCCATAAGCCGCCAAAGGCTCAAGTGCCTGAGTCACGGTATTAATGTTTCTTGCTCCCGGATAATCGTTTTTTATGACGGAAAGAAGATTATTGGAGTTGTTGCTTGGATTGGGATATGCAGGGTCAGTAGTCCAATAATTGTTGGCAAGCACCCTGTTTTCGCCAAGGTCCATAAACGACACTATATTTCTCGACTGGTTGTAATTGCCGCTCTTATTGGTGACCCACACCTCAATACGCGTAATGTTCACTCCTGAACTTACATAAGGAAGCTTTGAAGCAAACGCATCATAATTGTCCCTGAAGAAATGCCCGAGAAAATAGTGGCGGTTCTGGTCATATTCATCAGCATTTATACTGAAGTCAGTAGTCTGCACTCCACCCTTTGTGTTGACAGTCCTTGACTCGCTGTTTTGTTGCGACACGAGTGCCGTGGCAGTCAGTTTGCCAAACTGAAGCTGCGACTTTATACCAAACAGCGCCGTGCTACCCCTTATAAGCGACGAGCCGGTAGTCATGCTTACATTACCCGCCTCAATACTCTTTACGATGTCGTCCTCTGTGCCTTCATACTGTAATTTGATGTTTTTTGAATCAAAATCAAATGTGGCGTCAGTGTTATAGGACATGTTAAATTTCAGACGGTCGCCCACCGAGGCATTGACCGTCGCCTGTATCTTCTGGTCAAAGTCAAAATATGTCTTTCGGCGTGCTGTCAGCGATAACGCAGGATTGTCGGTCTTATTACTCTTTATTCCGGTTGAAATCTGCACTGATCCCTGTGTCTTCAACTGCACACCTCCGGGCCCGAATATCTTTTCAAGCGGTCCGAGAGCGAAGTTCATGTCAAGCACATTAAACGGCTCCTTCTCTTTCTCGCCTTGCATCAGTTCGGAATTGCGCTTGTTGAAGTATCCCTGCATGGATTTGCGCAACTCCATGTTGGCATACTGCTCAGGGGTGAGCATGAATGGAGTAGCCACTTCAAAATCGCCTACTTTTGTCCTTATTATATAGCAACCCGACTCAATGTCATACTCAGCTTCAGTTCTGACATTTGACGGGGTCTCAAGGTCGGCGGCGAGCTCACCCTCCGCAAGCGACTCATAATCAGGCGGGATTGTAGGCTGCACAGGGAAAGGCAGACCGGTAGAATCTTCGGTCACGACAGGACCTCCGGGGGGAGGCGGTGGTGGGAGCAGGCTGGACTCATGATATTGCGCACGGGCAAAAAAGCCATTCACCGAGCCTAAAAGGAAGCCCGGGACGACAGCACATAGCAATATTCTTGTAAATCTACGTCTAACTCTTAACATCGCAAGTGGATTACCACCAAAATTCTCACCGCGACATCCACAGTTGACAGAATCAAAGCATCGACAGAGCTTTCTTGATTGCCGACTCAACCTTCAATGCAGGGTCAGAGTCAAACAATTTTTTAAGCACTTTCTGCGACTGCGGACGCGGAAAACCGAGCATCAACAAGGCTGCAAGCGCCTCGTCAAACGCCTCGTTGTTGACCGACGGCTGAATTAGTAACGTGTCATCACCCGGTTTTATTTTATCCTTCAAGTCAACAATTATTCTTTGCGCGGTTTTTATGCCTATTCCTTTTACATTTTTCAAATGCGCATGGTCGCCTGAGGTTATGACAATCTCGAGTTCGGCAACAGGAATCGAAGACAAAATTATACGCGCCGTATTTGCCCCTACTCCCGACACGCCTATCAAAAGGCGGAACAGGGCGCGTTCACGCTCTTCAGCAAACCCAAATAACACATGGGCATCTTCCCTTATCACCTCATGAACAAGAAGTCTTGCATCATCGCTACCCTCAAGAGAAGTGTAGGTCGAGAGCGATATTTCAAGACGATAGCCGATGCCGCATGTCTCCACCACTGCGTCGGTAGGAGTCAGAGCTACGAGTCGTCCTTTTATATATTCTATCATTAATTATCGGTTATTTGTTAATTCCGCCACAAAGATAACCATTAGCCAAGAGTCAGGCAAATATTGAATTGATTACAGCCACGGCAAATATCTGTTAAAAATACACAATTAAAGCATATTTCTCACATATCTATCGACAAGCTTTACTACTTTTGTCATAAAGAGGTTTTAAGCTAAAAGACCATACGTAGCCGCCAGATGAATAATTCACTGAAATACATTGTTTTATACATCAAAAAGCTATCCTGAATATTCGGCAGATTGTCTGACAATAGCCAAAGCTGCATGATTTCAATTAGCTTAAACAAGAATCTTGCAACTTTTTATACTAAATAAAAATTCACCAAAAGAGAGTCACATTACTTTTATAAAAAATAAATACTTCATTGCAACTTTTTGACGAGTCAAGTCATCTAACCGTTAAAAAGCAGAAAAAGCAAAGCTATGATACATCTTTCTGACATTAACAAGACCTATCCGGGCGCTGTGCCTCTGCACGTGCTTAAAGGCATAAATCTCGACATCGCCAGAGGTGAGCTCGTGTCAATCATGGGAGCATCAGGCTCGGGAAAATCCACGCTACTAAATATATTAGGCATACTTGACTCTTATGACACCGGTGAGTATATACTTGACGGGACTCTGATAAAAGGGCTCAGTGAAAACCGGGCTGCCGAACTACGCAACAAGCTAATAGGATTTGTGTTTCAGTCATTTAATCTCATCAACTATAAAGATGCGATGGAGAATGTCGCACTTCCGCTGTTCTACCAGGGAGTACCGAGACGGAAACGCAACAAGATGGCACTTGAACAGCTTGAACGCATGGGGCTGAAAGAATGGTCACATCACCTTCCAAGCGAATTGTCGGGCGGACAGAAACAACGTGTGGCGATAGCGCGTGCGCTCATAACCAACCCGGCAATAATACTTGCCGACGAACCGACCGGCGCACTTGACAGCAAGACCTCGGTTGAGGTAATGAAGATATTCAGGCAATTAAATGAAGAGGGAATGACAACAGTCATTGTCACTCACGACCCTAATGTAGGCGCGCAGACCAACCGTATAATCAGAATTTCCGACGGACTTATTGTTAACTGAACCCATGCTTGACCTTATCAACGAAATCTGGCAGACGATGCGCACCAACAAGCTGCGCACATTATTGACCGGCATATCTGTCGCATGGGGCATTTTTATGCTCATAATGCTTGTCGGACTTGCCAAAGGTGTCTATAACTCGTTTGCCGACGGTGACTTTGCAAAGACAGCCAATATCGTGCAAGTGTGGCCCGGTTATGCGTCATTACCTTACAACGGGCTTAAAGAAGGCAGGGCTATAAGCATCCGTAATTCCGATCTCGAAAAAATTGAGCGCGAGAACGCAGCCGAAGTGGATTATGCCTCAGCAATGATTAACATGCCAAGTACTGTCATTTCCACATCACGGGACTATGTGAACTCAGGATATATAGGTGCATTCCCTGAAGCTCAAGAGCAATTGGTGATGAGTCATGGCAGATTCATAAATCAGCGTGACCTTGAAGCCAAACGAAAGGTAATCGTAATCGATAAAAAGAGAGCCGACATACTTTTTGGGCGTGACGACAAGGCTGTGGGCAACACAGTCAATATGGCAGGGCTGACATTTACAGTAATAGGTGTATATGACCACAAATGGAAAAACGACATATACATCCCATATACCACGGCATATGCGCTTAAAGGATATGATGGGAAAGTCACTACCATAAGAGTCTCGGCGACAGGCATCAACACCATGGAAAAGGCGGAGGCGCTTGAGAAAAACGTGCGTGCCACTCTCGGGAAAGCAGAGTCTTTTGACCCCGACGACTCAAGTGCGGTATGGATCTGGAACCGCTTTTCCAATTATATCAGCAATCAGAAAGCGATGGGCATACTCAATACGGTGATGTGGGTCATCGGGCTGCTCACGCTGATTACAGGCATTGTAGGGGTAAGCAACATCATGTTTGTCTCCGTAAGAGAACGGACTCATGAAATAGGCATACGCCGTGCAATCGGAGCCAAGCCTCTTAAAATACTCAAACAGGTAATTCTTGAAAGCGTGGCAATGACAACGGTATTCGGCTATATCGGCATATTACTCGGCACTGTCGGCACAGAGATTCTTGCCCATGTATTTGAAGGCTCCGATTTTATCAAAGACCCTACGGTCGATGTCTCCCTCGCTCTTGAAGTCACGCTTGTATTAATCATAGCCGGGGCGCTTGCCGGATTATTTCCGGCAATGAGAGCGCTGAAAATACGTCCCGTAGAGGCATTAAGAACCGAATAACCCAAGAAAAGAGATGAGAAATCCCGTTTTTGACATAGATAACTGGAAAGAAATCACCGCCACCCTCGGCAGAAACAAGACCAGGACATTTCTTACCGCATTCGGCATATTCTGGGGCACTGCGATGCTTGCATTGCTCTGGGGAGGCGCACAAGGGCTGCAGGACCTGCTGCGAGGAAACTTTGCCGGATTCTCGACCAACACAGCTCTTGTTTTTGCAGGGAACACCGGTATGCCCTACAAAGGCTTCAGCAAGGGGATGTGGTGGTCCCTTACGCAGAGTGACGTTGACAACATACGCAGGAGCATCCCCGAGATAAGCGCATCATCTGCCGTAAGCACCATCTCGTCCACAGCTATACGCGGACACAAAAGCTACGCCACCAGGCTGCAAGGAATAGAGAGCCAATATCCTTCGATCAATAAGCCGGTGCTCTATGAAGGCAGGTTTATAAATGATTCCGACTGCAGCAATGCACGCAAAGTGTGTGTCATAGGCAAACGCGTCGCCGGTGAATTGTTTGGCAGCGCGTCGCCATTAGGGAAATATGTCGCGGTGGATAATATCTACTATTACATTGTCGGTGTGGCGGGACAGACTTCACAAGTCAACATAAACGGCAAAATCGATGAAATGATTCTTGTGCCTCACTCAATCCTTGAGCATGCTTACAACAAGGGGCAAAACATAGACATGATGATTTTCTCTTGCCGCAACGGAGTCACGCCAACGTCGGTACGTCCTCGCGTGGAGCGCGTAATCAGGGCGAGCCACCCCATTCATCCCGACGACAGCCAGGCTATCGAATTTTGGGACGTGTCGGAAGAGTTTGCCATGGTCGACAACATGTTTAACGGAGTCGACATACTTGTGCTATTTGTCGGGTTTGGCTCGCTTCTTGCGGGAATAATCGGAGTCGGCAATATCATGTGGATAATAGTCAAGGAACGCACACAGGAGATAGGTGTGCGCCGCGCGATAGGCGCCAAGCCGCGTGACATCATCATGCAGATACTTTCAGAAAGCATTGTGCTGACGACTGTAGCAGGAATAGCAGGCATCTGTTTTGCCGTAATCATACTTTTTGTCGTGGCACAGGCAACGACAAGCGAGGGTGTCACCCCAGGATTCCAGCTTTCATTCAGCCATGCGGTAACGATACTCGCCGTGTTTCTCACTCTCGGCTCTGCGGCAGGCATCATCCCGGCAATCAAGGCAATGAGGATAAAACCTATTGAAGCTTTAAATGACAAATAATAAAACATCACTATAATGAAAAAAGTAATCCGCATTTTAATCTGGACACTTGTAGCCCTGGTATTCATAGGCACATTTGTCTATCTTTTCTACAATTCGAGATCAAAAGAGACTGTCTACGAAATTGTGTCACCGGTGACAGGCAATATCGAACGCCACACGATACTCACCGGTAAAATCGAACCTCGCGACGAGATTGAAATCAAGCCGCAGATATCGGGCATAATATCAGAAATCAACGTAGAGCCGGGAGATCTTGTCAAGGAAGGCGACATTATTGCCAAGATAAAGGTGATACCGGAAGAATCGCAGCTTTCGTCGGCTCAGAACAGAGTGGAAGTGGCGCGTATCTCCATGAATCAGGCTCAGGTCGAGCATGACCGCACAAAGTCACTGTATGACAAAAAATTTGTAAGCCGAGAAGAGTATGAGCAGTCGGGAGTCACTCTTGACAAGGCACGTGCCGAGTATGAAGCAGCTGTTGACGCACTGTCAATCGTGAAAGACGGTATATCGACAAGCAATGCCCAGCAGAGTAACACCCTTGTACGCGCCACAATCGACGGACTCATACTTGAGGTACCGGTAAAAGTTGGTACCTCAGTGATTCAGGCAAACACAATGAACGATGGAACGACAGTGGCAAAAATCGCCGACATGACCAATCTCATTTTCAAGGGAAAAGTAGACGAGACTGAAGTCGGGCTGCTAAAAGCCGGAATGCCTACGACAATCTCTATCGGAGCGCTGCCCGATGTGACACCGGCGGCTGTAATCGAATATATCGCTCCCAAAAGCACCGAAGAAAACGGTTCAAACACATTTGAAATTAAAGCTGCGATAGAGGTGCCCGACTCGATAAATCTGCGTGCCGGTTATAGTGCAAATGCGTCAATATGCCTTAACCGTGCTGACAGCGTGCTCACAATTCCGGAGGGTGTCATCGAATGGGCGGGCGACAGCACCTTTGTATATTGCCTGACAGCCGAAGAACCTACTCAGACATTTGAACGCCGCAGTATCGTGACCGGTCTCTCCGACGGAATAAATATCGAGGTAAAGTCGGGCATTGAGAAGACAACAAAATTAAGAGGCAACGAGAAAAAAGACTGATAACTTACTGTCATGAAACATCTATTATTGACATCGGCATTAATCGCCGGAGCGCTTTCGGCAGCCGGAGAGACGTGGAGTCTGGACAGCTGTATAAGCTATGCCGTCGAGCATAACATAACCGTAAAATCACGTCGCAACGACGTGGCGTCCTCGCAGCAGAGTGTGACTGACGCGAAATCACGCTATCTGCCCACCCTTTCCGCCAACGCCGGACAATCGTGGAATTTAGGTCGCGGTCTTACAGCAGAAAACACCTATGCTGACAGAAACACATCCAATTTCCAGTGGGGTGCATCATTCAATCTGCCTGTGTTTTCAGGACTGTCGACCACACGCCAGGTCGCATATGCCAAGGCTAACCTTGCTACCGTCATCGAGCAATATGAGGCGGCGAAAGATGACATATCCCTTAATGTGATAACCGCCTATCTACAGGTATTATACTGCAAAGAGCTGCACGAGGTGGCTTCCGGTCAGGTTGAGCTGTCACAATATGAGCTGTCAAGACGCGAGGCTCTTCTTGAAGCCGGCAAAATACCTGAAATTGACATGCTTGAAGCAAAATCACAGCTCGCACAGGACGAACTGAATAAAACGCAGACAGCCAATGACACACGCCTCGCGCTTGTAGATCTTGCACAATTGCTTGAACTTGACGACATAAACGGATTTGACATCGCCCCGCTTGACGACGAATCGGCAATTATGATGATGACACCCGACGATGTGTATGCCGCAGCATTGCAGCACAACCACTCAATACTTGCCGCCCGAAACGGCATCACCGCTTCAGAAAAGAACATATCACTCGCCAGGACAGGATATATCCCAACCGTCAACTTCAATGCCGGGCTCGGAAGTTCCTACTACAAAATATCAGGAATCCCCAATGACACTTTCGGGAAGCAGATGAAGAATAATTACAGCACATATTTCGGATTCTCACTCAACATTCCGATTTTTGACGCATTCAACACCCGCAACTCCATCAACCGCGCGAAGGTGCAGAGCGTAAACGCACGGCTTCAATATGACGATGCCTGCCAGCGTCTATTCAAGACAATCCAGCAGGTCTATTATCAAGCCGACGGAGCGCGCCACAAGCTAAGCGCCGGTAAGGTGGCTGAGGAAACTGCGGTCAAGGCATTTGAAGCAATGAGAGAGAAATACAATCTCGGCAGAGCCACCCCAAGCGAATATGAACAGAGCAAGACTAAGGCATTGAGAGCAACAGCCGAACGCATACAGGCAGGCTACGAACTTATATTGAGAACACGCCTGCTGGAGTATTACGCCAATCCTCACTGAGCGTCATCGCCATACTGCTCGAGATAAGCCTCGCAGGCTGTCGAAAGCTCATCATACCATTCTTTACCGAAATAACTTGTAAGAGGGTCTTTAAGGAATTTATACAGCCTTATGCCCTCTTTTTTTCCGAGCAATTCAGCTGCCTTGCATATTTTCCACCGGTGATAGTTTACCGCCGTAAACGAGGGATACTTGGTAAGCCTCACTGGATACAGATAACAGGAAGCCGGCTTCCGGAAGTCACTTATACGGCCTTCCCTGTAAGCTTTTTCAATGGCACAATGACACATGCCTCCCGGAGCATAGCAAGTAAACACGCAGTTTTTGCCATCGACAATCGATGTCACAAGGTCGCCCTCCTCATCGATATACCCCACTCCATTCTCGTCAATCTCCCGCTGCGCCGCCGGGGTCAGCTCGTCATAGACCAACGGGAGTATCTCTTTCAGTTTATCATACTCGTCTCTGGTGATTGGTGCGCCGGCATCACCTTCAATGCAGCATTCACCGAGACACTTATCCAAATCGCAGCAAAAAAAGCGCTCGGCAAGGTCAAGCGACACGAGCGCATCCTGTATCTGTAACATAATCTCTTCTGTTTCCATTTATTTACCGGAAAATACGGTTGTGAAACCGAGCAGACGGTCGTATCGTGTACCCGGTTCGCGATAATATACTTCAATCAGATATTCGTTGACCGTGGGATAAAAATCACCCTCCACAGGAGCGGTAGCCCCTTGTGTCAACCCTGACGGCACGGCAAGATACTGATAATTGTAGGCTCCCTGTTTAAGGAGCATAGACGCTTTATAGGAATTGTCGGTATAGTCGTAATGCATGCGGCTTTCCGGAGAAAAGCGTCTGTTGGTCAAGTCGCCTTCAATAAATATGTCATATCCGGTCATAGGCGGCATATCAAGTTTGAAATGCACCACCACATAATCAGCGGCAACATCACTGTCTACCGAATTATATTCTCTGATTTTGAATCGGCCGTTTTGTGTCACATCATATACAAACGGCATCCCGGCTCTCGGCACATCATCATAGAGTCTCATGTGATAAAACGGGTCAGAATATACAATCTCCGCCACGTTCATGCCTGGATATGTGACCGATACCGTCTCAAACCGTCGGTATTCATTACCGGCAGGATATATGAGCTCTCTCAGATGCTCGTAATAAGCTGCAGTTCCGGAAACACGCTGAGGAGCGGTAAGCATCTTCCGGTTATCCTCCCTGCCATTCTGAGTGACCACAATCTTCAGGTCGGTATACATGTTATGTATCGGCTCACGGTCCACATCCACCATGAAATTGAGTTGCTGATGACTGCCGTTATAGTCAATATCGGTGCGTGAAGTTGCCTCTCCGAGTATCTTTACCGCATTTTCACTGACCGAAAAGCGCGCCTGAAGCAAGGTCTTGTCAGGGTCATTCTCGTCATAGACGCGAAGAAGGTAATTACCTGATATCGTGAAGCGCATCTTCTCATTTGGCAACACTATACTGTAATGGATATAATTAACCGTGGTAGCATCGGAATACCGGTATTCCTCCACCTCTCCCTGATTAAAGCCGTCAAGAAATTCACTTTCAACAAGTCCGGAAGGCCTCCATGCAGCATCGCAATGCACAAGCGAATAGCGTAGATAACTGCGTTCATCAGAAATCTCATCAAAGCTGACTACAATTCTGTCGGCACTGCCGACAGAAATTACCGGAGGATACATCTCGTAGCCCTCAACCTTGACCTCAAGAGCGTGAAAATCCGGGTCAAAGATTCCCGTTTGGGTATCTTCGGCAAAGGCTCCCGGCGAGACAAACATACACGCCACAAATAACAGCACACTCGCGCTACTCTTTGTCAAGGCTCTCATGAAGTATCGTTATCGAATCTTCAATATAGCTCATACATGGCTTGCGCCGTGGAGTATCGGCAAGCAGCTCCGCACATATTATTGACCCGTTCTCGTCAGCGAAACGACGACTGCAATCCTTTATATACGAATATACAACCATCTTGCTTTTAGGATTGTCATAGAAAACATCGCCTGCCACGAGGGAAAGAGCCGAGACAGTGCCGCATACATTGTGTTGACCGCCTATTCCGCCACCAAGACCGCAGGAAACCGCGGCTGCCTTTTCTTCAGGAAGCCCGTGGAGATCATCAAAAACCATATATACACATTGGGAACATGTGTATCCCTCCTTTCTCAACTGTCGTGCACGCTCTAAACGCGCCTCAAGAGTCACTTTATTCATTTCCAGTCAATCGGTGTTTCGTTATGTTCAATCAGATATTTATTGGCGCGGCTAAACGGCTTGGAGCCGAAAAAGCCACGATAAGCGGAAAGTGGCGAAGGATGCGGCGACGTAAGTACACAATGCCTGTTACGGTCGATAAACGCGCCTTTTTTAATCGCATATGAGCCCCATAGGATAAACACCAGGTTATCACGGTCATTATTGAGACGCATGATTACTTCATCAGTAAACGTCTCCCAGCCGCGTCCCTGATGTGACCCCGCCTGGTGAGCCTTGACAGTCAATGTAGAGTTAAGAAGCAACACCCCTTGACGCGCCCATCTTGAAAGGTCACCGTCGACCGGGCAGTCGTCAAGACCAAGGTCATCCTGCACCTCCTTGAAAATATTGATTAACGAAGGCGGCAACGGGACACCGGCTCCGACCGAAAAGCATAAACCGTTTGCCTGTCCCGGACCATGATAGGGATCCTGCCCCAAAATCACAACCTTCACCTTATCGAAGGGACACTCGTCAAAGGCAGCAAAAATCTTTGAAGCCGGAGGATATACCGGATGCGCACGATCACTATATTGCTGGCGTACAAAGTCAGTAAGCGTAACGAAATAAGGCTTTACCCATTCCGCAGCCAACTCTTCGCGCCATGTGTCATCTATTTTTACATTCATTTACGATAGTTCCTATACTTACATTTGCAAAACTACAAAAAACTTTGTACTTTTGCATGCGAATTAACCAGAAATGTGCCCGTAGTTCAATGGATAGAATTACGGATTCCGGTTCCGTCGATTGGGGTTCGACTCCCCACGGGCATACTGAGCGGCTTCCGAGCCGCTTTTCTTATACCCCTATTTTTTAGTTAGTTATCAATGTATATTACACTTGCTTCTTATAAGATATCGACGCGATACAACACAACACCGAGGCAAAGATGAGAAGCGCGAGGTATTGCGGAGCAAGTTCTATTACGGTTGCTCCTTTGAGATATACCGACCTCATTATCTCTATGAAGTAGCGCGGCGGAATCAGACATGTTACGTATTGAGCCCACTGTGGCATAGAGTCAATAGGGGTAAACAATCCACTCATCAACTGGAAAATCATTATGAAAGCGAACATCACGAATATGCCCTGAAGCATAGTTGATGACCGGTTGGCAATCGTAACTCCTAAGCAAGACATCACAAGACTGAACAAGACAGCCGCCAGATAGATTGCAAAAAGGCTTCCGAGTGGCACAAGTCCATAGACGAGCCAGCCTATCAACAGTCCAACGGTTACAACAATTACCCCTATTACCCAAAAAGGGATGAGCTTAGAAAGAATGAATGTAAATCTGCTGACCGGAGTAACATTCATTGCATCTATAGTTCCGGATTCCTTTTCGCTCACAAGATTCAATGCAGGGAGGAAACCGCAGATTATAATCAAAAGCACTACCATCAATGCCGGAATCATGTAATTCCTGAAATCAAGTGTCGGGTTAAAACGATATATGACGCTCTGATCTACGCGGGGCATCTCTATGCCGTTTTCTGCATACCACTGAGAGAGCGTCCCGGCTACTGCTTGCGCAACATACTGAGAGCCTATCATACCTTTGGTAGCATTAACGCCATTTGCCTCAACATCAACCTGTGGCATTGTTGACATTGCGTTTTCAGAATAATCCGGTGGAATTGTAAGTAAAACATCAGCATTGCCGTTTTCAATGGCTGACATTGCCTCGCTATGTGTATTGGACACTGATGAGACATCGAGATACTCCGATGCGGCAATATCGGCTATAATTCTGCGAGATAACTGACTGTGGTCGTTGTCGACAACTGTGACATTGACATTTCTCACATCAAGATTTGCCACAAGCGGTATGATAAGCATTACCATAACCGGCATTGCAAAGACTATCTTTGGAATTATCGGATTGCGTTTCATGAGCGCAATTTCCTTTTGCAGTAACGCAAGTAATATTTGTAATTTCATTGTCCGGTCATTTTCTTGTATTAAATTTCTTTAGAGCGAACAGAAGTAACAATCCGGTCATTGATAGCAATATGGAAATCTCCTGTAATACATAATTTATTTCAAGCTGCTGTATCATAAGTTTGCGCATAGCCGCTGTGTACCACCTTGCCGGGATAATACAGGACAACCATTGCAATACGACCGGCATATTGTCTATCGGAAATATCATACCTGACAGCATGATTACCGGAAGCATAAACACCACCGCCGAAACAATCAGGGCTGTAAGTTGAGTGTCGACAACAGTTGATACGAGCAAACCGATTGACAATGATAATATAATGTATATGATGGAAAGCAGTATTACATTTATTATGCTTGAAGACAACGGCAATTCCAATACGGTATAGGAAATTATGAGCATCACGGCAAGAATCGTGCATGACAGGATAAAGTATGGAATGAGTTTTACCAATATAACCGTTCCCGGTCTGACCGGTGAAACAAGCAATAAATCCATAGTTCCGTTTTCCTTCTCGCTTACAATTGAGACAGAGGTCATGATGGCGCATATAAGGATAAATATCATGCCCATAATTCCGGGCACAAAATTATATGCACTTTTTAACTGTGGATTGTATAGGGTCTGCGTCAATACAGGAGACATCATGTCAGAGCCTGATATTATGCCTCGAATATAGGCCGTGGAGGCTTGCGCTACAGTTGTGTTGGACGCGTCAACGATGATTTGCGTTGACAGTCTGCCATTACTTGTTTTCAGTACTACCACAGCATCTGTCGTGCCGGTTCTCAGCAGATTGTCAGCATTACTGTTATCTGTAACGCCCTTAAACGTTATGTATGGATTGACACTGAAACGCTCTATGATTTCTCTTGTTTCATCGGTATGTCGGTCAACGACTGCCACCACATTCACATTGTTGACTTCGGTTGATATTGCAAAACCGAACAGCAACAGCAAGAGCACCGGCATCAATAGAGTTATTACCATCGTGCGCCGATCTCTGAATACATGTAGAGCTTCCTTTTTTATAAGGGATTGGAGTATTGACATATTATCAGTATTTAATCGCTTCTTGTCGAATCTTTGGCTACAATCCTAAAAACTTCATCCATTGAGGAAACATTATATCTCTGTTTGAGAGCTGCCGGCGCATCCAAGGCATTTATGTGACCATCAACCATAATGGAAACACGATTGCAATATTCTGCCTCATCAAGATAATGGGTCGTAACAAACACCGTCATACCGTCAGATGATGCCTTGTATATCAATTCCCAGAATTTACGGCGTGTCACCGGGTCAACTCCGCCGGTAGGTTCATCAAGAAATACTATTTCAGGAGAGTGAATAGTCGCAGACAGAAAAGCAAGTTTCTGTTTCCACCCCACCGGAATATCTTTTACCAACGCGTTTTGCATATCGGTCATTTCAAGTTCTTCCAATAGTCTTGATGAAGCGTGGCGAAAACTCTGTCGATTCATTCCATAGATGGACGAAAACAGCCGAAGGTTCTCTATTACTGTCAATTCACCGTAAAGGGAGAACTTCTGACTCATATATCCTATGTGGCGTTTGATATCTTCGGATTGCGATACAATATCATATCCTGCAACCTGTCCCTGCCCGGACGTAGGAAAACTAAGTCCGCATAGCATGCGCATCGCTGTGGTTTTTCCGGCTCCATTCGCACCAAGGAAGCCAAAAATCTCACCTTTGCCGACATCAAACGATATATGGTCAACGGCAGTAAAATTTCCGAATTTCTTTGTAAGGTCACGTACGGATATGGCCGGATTGTTATTTTCCATCACGAATCTGCTTTATGAATAAATCTTCAATAGTGCCGGTGGCGTGATATATTCTCACATCCTCCATGCCTGTCTTTTTTAGCGCCTCTTCGACCTGACCGGCTGAAAAATTATCATTACCCACGACATGCAAAGTGGCCCCGAATGTGTAACAGTCAATCACGTCCGGATTTGACCTGAGACGCGAAAGGAGTCCGAACATATCAGTGGCGACCGCATTATACAGGTTCTCATCCAATCTGTTAATCAGAGCGGAGGGAGTGTCAACTGCAAGAATACGTCCATTGTTTATCATCGCTATGCGCTCACATCGTGTAGCCTCGTCCATATAAGATGTGGAAACGAGTATTGTAATACCTTTTTCCCGTAAAGTTGCAAGCATATCCCAGAATTCACTCCTTGAAACGGCATCAACACCGGTTGTAGGCTCGTCAAGGAGCAATACTTCCGGACGATGAATCAGGGCGCAGCTTAGAGCCAGCTTCTGTTTCATGCCTCCCGACAATGCCCCGGCCATTCTGTCGGGAAATTTCTCCAACTGAGAGAATATAGGGGCAATCAGATCATAATTCTCTTTAGCCGAAACGCCGAACAGAGAGGAAAAGAACGCCATATTCTCAGCTACAGTCATATCCTGATATAGAGAAAACTTTTCAGGCATGTATCCGATTCTTTTACGCAACTTTCGATAGTCACGTACTACATCCATTCCGTTCACTGTCGCTGTGCCGCTATCCGGAGCAGAAAGTGTCGCAATTATACGATATAACGAACTTTTTCCGGCGCCATCAGGCCCGATAAGACCGAACAGTTCTCCTTGCTCAACCGTGAAATTTACACGGTCAAGAGCATGGATGTAACCATAGCTTTTTGAGACTTCCGATATTTCAATCGCCTTGTTCATAAACGCACCTCTCCATATTGACCGAGTTTAAGCCTGCCATCGTTTTTGACAGCGATTTTTACAGCATATACAAGATTAGCCCGTGAATCTTTGGTCTGAATGGATTTCGGTGTAAATTCACTTTCCTGAGCTATCCATGTGATAGTACCGGGATATTCATATTGCTTATCTACGCCAAAATCAGCTATCACGGTCACATCCTGTCCGATATGTATATCCGAAAGCTGTGACACAGTAAAATAACTTCGCAGATAAATGTCATTGAGATTTGCAATTTTACAAATAGGTTTTCCGGGAGTGGCAAATTCTCCTTGTTCGGCATACTTGATGAGAACTGTGCCTGTAAGCGGAGATTTCACCGTGCTTTTTTCTATCTGCTCTTCCAGCTGCTCCTGCTGATATTGCAACGCCACGGCATTGTCTGAAATGGAATTGCGGTTGTTTGAAAGCGATGATGTCAGAGCATCAAGCTGTGCCTGTAATACTTTCAACTGCGACTGCGCGTCATCGTATTGTTTTTGTGTCGTCGCACCATCGGCAAGAAGGCGCCCTAATCTCTCGCACTCATGTTTTTGATGTGCAATCTGAGCACGTAGCGATGACACCTGTGCGACAATATCCGGGGACGAATTTTCAACTGACAGTTTTTGACTGTTGAGCTGCTTCTGCTGTAGGACAAGCATGGTTGTATCAATCACGGCAATAGTCTGTCCATTATTAATGCTGTCTCCCTCTGAAATATCCAGTGAAAGGATTTTTCCGGTTGTTTCTGACGATACAGTCACTGTGGTTGCCTCAAAAATTCCGGTGGCGTCGTAGTCAGGAGCTTTATTGCAGCCGGTAATAAGTACAGCCATTGCTATTAGATTCAGAGACTTCTTCATTGGTTAAGGATGTATTTGAGATTATATATTTCTTGTAATAGCTCTATTTCATGAAATGATGCGGTCAGGACGGCTTGATTCTCATCATTCACTTTTGTAAGAAACGCCGTAGCATCTATCACGCCGTTTTCAAGTTGAGACTCTGCCGATTTGCGTACTTTCTCCCTAAGCGAAATTATCTCCTTGTCCTTTGACATTATCTTCCTCAGTCCATTTATGCTTTCCATAACAGACGCGGATTGAATATCGGAGTTGAACAGAAACACATCTTTATCGGCATGGATGTTCTGCATCTCAATGGCATTACGAAGGGAATTATTTTTCCGTGTATAGAATGAATCTATATTCCAGGACACTTTGATTCCGGCTAAAATATTGAAAGATAAATCCCTATTCATCATGCTCTTAAAGTAGTCATAGCCGGGATAGCCATAGTATGCCTGAGCAAAAAAGCCGATTTTGGGCATAATTGAAGTGTCGGAGAGACGTTGTCCGGCTTCAACCAACCTGAGTTTTTCTTCAAATAAATTTAGTTCCGGTCTGTTGGAGTCAGATGATTCAGGCATTGACATATACGGCTTTTCCAGTTCGCAATCATTTAGACTTGCACCAATAAATATTTCAAGCACCTTACGGTATCCGTCGGCAGAACTTTGCGCCATTACAATATTCTGTTCGATAACAAGTGCCTGCGCCTCAAGCATGTCAACATCGCTCTGCATCGCAGTGCCATTCTGCAACATTGATTGCAGTTTATCAAGATTTGAGCGTAGTAGCGACACGGTGTTTTGGTTGAGTTTTATCTGCTCTTCCGACAAAAGTATTGCGAAAAAAAGATTTTCCACGCGTTGCCTTACCTGATATAGCTCTACGTCCATTGCTTCCTGCCGCACTTGCGTTTCAGCTTTTTGCACTCGACGCCGAGCACTGGAAACTCCGCCATCCCAAATATTCTGAGACATATCTATTCCAATCTTATATTGAAATTTGCCAAGACCTTCAAACGACTGCCCCATCTGACTGAGCATACCGGAAAGTGCATCGGGGAATGACGGCACAACATTCTGCACCGTCGCCTGTGCCGACGTATTTATCCGGGGAAGCCACCCTTTGTTTATATCAGACAAGGCAATGTCGCATGTCGAGGCAAGAAGGTCATATTTTTTTACCAAAGGATAGTTTTCCACAGCTTTTTCCACGCATTGCTCTATAGTTATCACTTCGGCCCTAAGCCCGGGCGAAAACATCCATAGCATCAGGAATGTAATGATTGCCTTATACATAGTCTTATGGTTTTAGTTTTCGCATAATCGTGTCAAAATTTTCCTTTTTACGCTGTGCAAGAAAGCTCTCCGAGTCCTCCATGCAGTTGTCTAAAACCGCATTTATCAGAGGCGAGGCCATATAGGAGAAAATGTTAAGCGACACTATATCAATTATTAGCATTCGCGCGTCCACCTTCCTGAAAATCCCGTTTGCAGCCGCTTCATCAATCTGGCGCTGCAGTTCGGCAATCATACGTGGAGCAAACATCCTTATTTTTTCAGTCAGGACTTTTGCTCTTTCCGGATATGCAAATACTTCTCCGACAAGAAAACGAGGAAGATCGGGATTTGCCGCGACAAAATCCAAATGTCGCCCTATCACATTGCGAATCTTGTCCTCAAGCGACATATCTGAATTTACCACAGTGTCAAGTAGCAGTTCCTTCATCAAGGCTATTTTCTCAGATATGATTCTCTCGAACAGTTTATCCTTAGTTCGAAAATAGTAGTGAAACATTGCATGGGTCACTCCCGCAGCCTGAGCAATAGATGTGGTTCTTGCTCCGGCAAAGCCTTTTGTGAGGAATTCACTTTCAGCGGCCTGAAGGATTTTAGCTTCAGTATCTTGTGGTTGTCTGTCATTTATCATAACAATTCTATTTATCAATATTGACTAACAATTTTGTTAGCACAAAACTATAATCTTTTTCCTTTACTACCAAATTTTTCCACTAAAAAACAACCGCCATCAAACATACTAACCTACAACCGCCTGTTGTTAAGCGCGTTAAATGACAGCAAATCCTATGACACAAAAACGCGAAATTACATTTTCAAAAGCCTCTGCACTCCCACCATAGCCATTTCACCGGTCGCCCTACCCTTCATTATCCAATATAAACAAAAAACGTTGCCACGCACTTACTGCATGGCAACGCCTTATTCCGCTTCATCGCGGTCAATTCAATCCCTTCCAAAAATATCGCGCGAATAAATCTTCGTCACTACATCCTCAATCTCTGCCACCGGAAAAAGTGATGCAAGCCGCCCCAAACCGACCACACACTCAAGAGTATGAATCTTAACTCATTTTCAAATTTGGAAAAGTCCGTTGGGCGCAAACAGTAATTTCGGGAAATCAATCTGGAATAATCAAAAGTTATATCTCATAAATACTTTTGTACATAATGTGTCCCATGTGAATAGTATTGGGAATTCAATCAAGACATTATATAACCTGCCCCATAAGCCTCTTTCGTGGAAAAGACGGTAGAAGGCCCTAAGGTTGTATTTATTTACCCAATCAGGATAATAGTTGATACTGTTGGCGGATTGGTGGAGGAACCCTCCGCATGTGAATACAATCCCTTTGTAGCCGGCATTTTTCAAATCGAGAGCAAATTGTTCTTGCAATGGAGACCCCATGCCGATGATAGTAAAATCGCTGTCAATATCCACGACTTCCTTAATCGCACTTTTCCTGTCATCATTGTCAATGAAATAGCCGTTGCGATAACCGGCAATTTTCATTTCGGGATAGCTTTTATGAAACTGTTTGACCGTTGATTCAAGTATTTCTTGTTTCGTTCCTAAGAAATAAATACTTCGACTTGTCTCTTTGTCATTTAGATACGTAAATAAATCAACAGCCATGCCAGACATATCGAAACTTAGCCTCGGCACACGCTTTCCCCATAAAAAACGGATTAACCAACACATAGTCATGCCATCTACAAAAAGTCCATCCATTGATCCGTATAATTCCGGATGACGGCGCACAAGATGATAGGAGTATGGATTTACGCACGTATTTACTCGCCCATTCCCCTCAGCGAAAGTGCTGTCGGGATATGCCAAGGCAGAGTCTGCGATTTTTTTCACAAACTCACGGTTATTCATAAAATCAGGATAAATAAATTATATGGAAAAATGTGAAATCAGGTGACGATAGAAAAGATACCCTTTTCGATAAGTATCAGCTATCGATATCAATATTGCCAAACTCGTATATATATCCGTTGCTTTTCAAAGGCAATGGAGTCTGGGAAAAATGGCTGATGTATTGGATTACTTTTTACATTCATTCCAAATTAGATTTTAAGTAATCCACTGTGTTTTTCTTCTCCCGCTCTATCGCTGCATTAACCGGTACATAGTCAATTTTCTCTTCCAAAATTCCAGTTATATTTTCAGCCTTTTCTGCTATCCTTGAGTCAAGATTGAATTGTTCCAATAAAAAAGTTAACTTGTTGCTGTTCATTCCTCTTACAATCACAGCAAATGACTTATTGAACTTGAGAGACATAACCGCACCATGAAATGTGTCAGTGACTATACAACTTGCACGTTTGAAATAGCCGAGCACTTCAAACGGATGAGGAGTCACAACCTCGTCAACCCAGTCAAAATAGTTAGCAACTGCAACAATTTTCAGATTTTTCTTTTTGGCATAAGCCGTTATGGCTTTAACCTCTTTAGAATTGTTCATTCTTCCGGGATATGTATAGACAAGGAGGTACTCATCTTTTATATCAGGAAGTCTGACTTCATTGTCAAATCCATAGGCTATGACAGGGTCAACATTGAGATTCGGTTCTACGTTGGTAAGTGAAGTGACAATATCAACGCTGTTCTTGTCTCTGACTGAAATTGCATCCATTCTCGCCATCAGTTCTCCGACTCGGCGGTCTATGCCAAGTTCTTTCAGTTTTGCGATCGTCGTAGCTCCAAAGCATCCGGCATAACTTATAACTTTATCAGCATTCAAGTTTTCGCCAAACAATTGAGTAGAGAAGCCGAACCATGTGGTCTGTGCTACATTGAAAACCTCGTCACTACCGATTACGACAGCATCAAAACGAGTTTCTGTTTTCCCCTCTTTAACTCCGAGTTCCGGTTTAAATTCATTGTCAAATCGTCTGTGCAACTTTAGGGTACATTGAAGTTGACGAAGGGGATGCTTCACTTTCAAACGCTTAAGCATCAGATTAACTTTGTGAAGTTTCCCAATTCTATATTGCGGAAGCTGTTCACCTGGAACGATATTGACAAACTCAACATCATGTCCCAATCTTTCCAAAATTGATTTAAGTCCATATGCTTGCAGAAACGATCCATAGTTCGTTATCTGCTGCATGGACAATATGCCGACTTTCATATGCTTCTAAGTTTGTTGACAATTGATTTGACGATCCAAAATACGCCAGTCGAAATCAGCAAGTCTTTTACGTTGTCTTTCATACCGGTACCTTTCAGATTGAATCGAGTGTTTATATCCCTCAGTGTAATTTCTGGATTGTTGAACGACTTGATAAGTTCATTTCTATATGGAGGTTTATCAGTAGATGCTACTAAATTGTGATTCCGTTTAACTGCCTCCTGAAGTTCTCTTTTTTCTATGAAGCAATTTTTCAGATTCTCAAGGATTTCCCTCCCGGACTTAGAGTTTACAAGGACCAAAGACACTCCCTTAGAAACATCATGTTTAAAGGGTTTTCCGAATGCTCCGATACCCCAGAAATCAGCGATTGTGATGTCGCCGACTCTTGATAAACCATTAAATTGGCAGTCATAACATGACTCCCTGAAAATCGCACCTTTGTCAAAAGCTGCCATGTAAAGGTTGGCAACTCCAGTGAGAGGCTTCATGCGGCAATTCCCTTTCTTCGGGGTTGGAGCAATGCCCCAACCCCGAAGATTTCTGAATTCAAAGCCATCCGCTGATGAATATTGCGGGTATTCAGATTTTAGTTTCTTGATGTAATTTGAAAAGAGAATATTGGAAGGGACTCCATGACATACGATATCAATCGTAATAAGCTTCTCATACGATTTTATTAAAAACGAGCGTAACCCTGCTATTTGGCAAGGTGTGCCGGTAAAGAGTACATATTTACCTTCCTTTAGTTTTTCGCGTGCTTCAGCAAATGTCTTCCGTACGTCGCTTTGAAGATACTTTGAGCCGCGTAACATGGCGAAGTCTTTTCCTTCTTCAATTCCAATATGGCAACACTGGAAACTATCGTGCCATGCGGCACCAAAAACGACCCCATCGCGTTTCCTTATCCAATCAGCAATCGCCGAGAATGCTCCCCCCGAGCTGCTTTCAGTACGTGTATTGTTATCCCAAAAGGCATAAGCCTCCTTGACCTCCGGATTCTTTAAATACTTACCGTTTACGATGGGGCAAGCCTTTTCACAAAGTTTACATTCGACACATTTGCCAGGATTGATGACAGGCATGATAAAACCGTCATTGTCCTGCGTCATCATAATTGCGTCGTGCGGACATATATTGCCACAGGCTGCACAGCCTGTACAATTCTGTGGTTTTGCAAGAATTGGCATTATTTCAATCTATTGATTAAATCGCAGTATTTCCTTTTGAAAATACCAAAATTGAAATTGTTTTCATATATTTTCTTTCCCTGACGGGCCATCATGTCCATGTCAGATTGTTTAGTGTCCGACAGATGATTCAATGCAGCAATCAAATTATCCCAATCATCAGCAACAATACCATTGACATTATCCTTCACAATTTCAGTGTTCCCTCCTACATTATTACAAATAGCAGGTAATCCTATCTGAGATGCCTCGATAAGCGAAATAGGCAGTCCCTCATGTTTTGAGAATAACATCATGAAATCACATTGTCCCATAAGGCTTGGTATGTCATCCCTGAACCCTAATGCTTTGAACTGATCACAGTCTCTGCAAAGCTTCTCAAGTTCTTCATATTGTGGCCCGGTTCCGGCAAACAGAATCCTTACGCGAGGGTCAAGCTTGCCTTTCAGATGGTTTACAATCTCAATCTGCCGTTTAACGGAATTTATACGAGCCGGATAAAGAATGGTTATATTGTTAGGATCAAACTTCTTTGTTCGTGACACATCAGGGAAAGTCTCGCGGACGCAATTGTGGATCTTAGTTATGTTGGCGGGCGATACTCCGAAATAATCCGTAAGGTTTCTGATTCCGGCATCCGATATGGCTACGATATTCTCCGGAAAAAGTGACAGTCGCTTGTTTCCGTAAAGCTCATTGTGATGGACATAAACACACTTCACGTTAAAACCTGGAATATGCCCAAGCAACCACATTAGAGGGAGTAACCTCCGTTCATGAATAATGACAATGGAGTTGCGGAACATAAAAGGATTTCTGAACCTAAGATAATCATCCCCGGATATTCCCAGGCTGCCATTAACCTTACCATATGGAATATTGCCTACAATCTTGGCTTCAAAATCATCTCTCAGAGCCTCCTGAATGTCAAGCAATACACGTTGAATCCCCGTAACCTTATATAGCTCAGTGTTCAACTGGAAAACCTTTCGCTTAGTCATTTGATGTATTAGATAAGTCTCTTATTATTTTTGCTGGATTGCCAGCTATTATACAATTCGATGGCACATCTTTTGTCACTACAGAACCGGCACCGATAATCACATTGTCGCCGATATTTACCGGATTCATTATGACTGCTCCTGCGCCTATGTAAACATTGTTGCCGATGGTGCATTTGTCTATGTCGGCATCGGGCGTTTTCTTTCCGATAAGAACCATCGGAAGAATCGTCAGGTTACTGCCTATACTCTTCACCGAATCAATCCTGCGATAGCCATGATGCACGATATGAAGCCCCGGTCCCACACAGTTCGGCTTTATATACAACTGATGCTTCAGATTCATCCGTCTCCATTTGATGAAATGCCATAACCGGAATAACCTATCCCACGGCTTTTGAGCTTTGTTGGTATAATATTCCAAATATCGGAGGTTACGGACATAGGCGAACATTGTTCCGTTTTCACTCCACGAAAATTTAGCCAACAGAGGATACTTGAATCCAAAAGCGTTATGGTCGGCTTGAAGCCATTCCCTTAGCTCCTTACGTGTACAAATCATTGAAAAAAAATTTATACGGCATCAGTCCACACGGTTCCCATTCGCGGGTTATGCGATATGTCAGCCATGCCGTAAATAATATTGCCAACAAAATTTTGATAATTACTCGGCTCTGCACCTTAAAGCCGGAGCAATATACCGGAATAAGATAAGACCAAAACACCAACCGTCCGAGATAGAAATATTCATTAGCTCTCCACATCCCCAATATATTGGCTATAGGGGTGATGATGATGTCAAATGAGATCATCAGCTCTAAAAATGAAATGCTCTTGTCATATTTCAATCTCCTATTGCATAGCAGCCACATAACAGAAAGCAGAATCAATGGTATTACCGTTACGGCTGCATCCAGTATAGAGCCATTTAAATTTTTTGAGATGTAATATGCGTCAGCACCGTCTAATAGACTTAATGCGATTGCATACTGTTGAACTTGTAATGCGAGATAATAACCTATTATTGTAAGTGTCGATATTACAATAATCAGTTTTATATTGGAATTTGTGTACTTATAATGTC
The DNA here is from genome assembly GCF_004570975.1 of Barnesiella sp. WM24. GTDB lineage: Bacteria > Bacteroidota > Bacteroidia > Bacteroidales > Muribaculaceae > Muribaculum. Next base: position 223,688 of record NZ_SPPC01000003.1, on the reverse strand, counting down.
TGAATATCGCGTAAAATGGCAAAAACAGCACATATAATATTGACATTCTGTGGATAAGAACAGATGTGCAAATCAATATTACTCCCAAAAGAGTTCTTCTATCCTTCAATAATACCAGTCCGCATAGTATAACCGCTATCGCTATACTTGACCTCATTGTATTGAAGCTTTTCAAATACGGAATCATCAAGACAATGAACGGCAAGCATGATACTCCCTTTTTACAAAAAGATTTTATGAAATATATATATGCAAGGGTTATTATTGAATAACATATAAATCTGTATATTACCGGGCTTTCAATAAAGAACCTTATAGTCTTATTAAATAGTCCAAACAAAATGTCCTGTTCCTCGAAGCGGGAATCTGATGAGAGTGCATTCAAGAAAAGTCTTTCATATTCAAATGCGTCAATACCTCCAATACCATTAAAAGTTATTAGCCTCAGTGAAGCTAAGGTCACGAAAATTATGTAGAAGCAAATATACCCTGTCTGTCGTGTATATGTTGAATTCTTTTTATAATTGATACTGATGTCAATCATGTACGAACTGAACAATCCAATCAATACATACAGAATTAATGAACTATAATCAAAATAGGGGTACATTCTTATCAGTGAAAAATCCGGATGAGTTTATGAATTTTTTCAACTACAGGTTGAATGTACTTTATGATATTACTACCCAACAACCTTTTAATTTTTCTACGAAACCTCACTTTTCCATCTTCCCATGATGCTGAATAATGATGAATTGTTACCGAATTTTCTGTTAGAGTCATTATTAGGGTAGGTGTCATCGGGCAAAAATAGTCCCAAGGATAGATGTTGACTCCTTCTATCTTCTGAATATCGGGACTGTTCGTTAATCCATGTTGTACAAAAAGTTCAGATGTGTATTCAACAATTGTTTTAAGGTTTAAAAAGCCGTCTTCTTTTATAAATTGAAGAGAACTATACAATTCCAACAATTCATGAAAAATATTCATCATGGGTGTCGCTCCCAATCCAAGACCAGGATTAATATGCAGATTTACTGGAGGCATGTTTGGAACAAATTTATTCTCACAACCCATGAAAGGACCTGCAGAGATTATTTTATCCAATGGCTTGATGACTTCAACATCTGTGTCAAAATATATCCCCCCATATTTGTAAAGCAACCATATCCGGGCAAAATCACTTACAAATGCGTATTTTTTTGCCTCATATGCCTGACTTGTGTATGGGATTATGTTAACATCGAAGTTTGACTCATCCCATTGTTTTATCTCATAATCCGGAAGATATCTTTTCCATGATGCGATGCATTTTTGGGCTAATGGAGGCAACGGTTTTCCTCCAAACCAGCAATAATGTATCATTTTAGGGATTTCAGGAGCTAAAGTGATCATCATCTGTTATTTATTAGTGGGCAATTAATAATTCCTCCAATTCGTTTAACATATTTTCTGCCGTTGAAAGGTTATTAGGTGGAAAAAGCTGTGTTTGAGCGAATTCGCCTCTTTTATCTTTCATTGTATCTTCTCCTCTTAAAACCACGTTTGTGATGAACTCCTCAATATCATTTGTCGAATGTCCGTGGTAATGACAATTGAAACAACCAATACCGAACTCATTATCAACACTCGCCGGTGGGATTCTGTCCTTATATATGTACATTACCGGCTTGTTTGTGTATAGGTATTCACCTACGAATGAAGCACAATCATGAATCATAGCATCCGAAAATGCAAAAAGTTCGGTATAAGCCCCCAAACATATCATTGTGTTTGGCATACTTTCCCATAAAGTATAATACGAGTCAGCTCTTTCCTTTCCCCACTTCTCTATTAGTCGCTCTTTCAATATTGGGTGCGGTTTAAAAGCGAACTCAACTGTATCTTGAAATTTGTTTGCCAGCATTATCATGTCTGAACAAATTCTTTCAAAATTTGAACTTGAAAAAGAGTATTTACTATCCATTGAGTGATGTGGCGCCCAGATAACTCTTTTCTTTCTATTATTACGCCATGGAGATTTTTGACTATATGCCTGATTAAGTTGGTCATATAATGTAGCACCGGTCACTACAATGTTAATTCTTGTTGTAATGGCCTTTTGTAATACAGCCTTCTCCATAGGAGATGATGCGAAAATTTTCCACGCTATATTATTAAGATATGTATCATACAGAACTTTATCATTCGTAACAGATAACCCATACGGCGTATATATAAACAAACAATTCTTGAGATATCTATCAATTCTCCACTTTTCATATCCTGTATTATATGGCTGGGTATATACGACTATATCCGGATCAATTCCTTCTAAGTCGTTATATTCATTGCTACAGGCATCGTATCCTATTTTAAATGGGAAATTGTTGTCTTTACAATAATTTATAATACATTCTTGATTATACCGATTAAATTTAGGTCTATTCTCAGGCATTGCAAATGGAACAATTATTGGCTCAAATTTTGGATGGCTTAACAATAACCTGACAAGACCCTCGTATTTCCACATCCCTAAATTATAGACAAAAAATAGAATCCTTATTTTATCTTTATTTGAAATCAATTCGATAATCTTGTTCTTTGAACAATTATATTTTTTTGCTTTTCGAAGCATTTTCCCTCGATAAAGATAAAACCTACGTTTATTCAGCAATATATACATTCTGTCTTTTAGAAAAAAATACAATAGTGATTTAAGTAGACTTTTCATAATAAATGAACAACTGATTTAAATTTTCAACCTCTTCTCATTATAGTCTTTAACAATGGAAGTATTTCGCAGTAATATTTTTTGCCTGTCAAAGCAATAATTCCCAAATAGGACAATGCTCCAATTAATATTGAAAATATCAAGTTCAATACTATTGAGCAATGAATCATATTTGAAAAAATAAAAACAACGACACCCATTAACAAAGATTGCCCTAATGGTATAAGAATATCTTTTAACTGTTGGTCTATGCCTATATTAATCAGTCTCTTAGTGTAATATGAATTTAGATATACCGCTATCGCTCCATATACAACTCGCCCCCAACATACACCTATTATTCCCCAGTAAAGGCTAACAAAAAATATAATTATTGCTAAAACTTTTTTTACGATTTCCAGTCTCAGAGCAAGATCGGATCTGCCTTTAACATATAGTACATTTAAATTTATGGAACATAGGTGGTCTGACATCCAGTCTATACAGAGAATCTGAAGCAAAGGAACCATGGGAAGCCATTGTTCTTTAAGAATTACTAATGTTAAAGGTCTTGCCAATACGATTATTCCTACCAAGAGAGGGAATATAAACAATGATGTAAAAACTATATATTGTGAATAGGCCTTTCTTAACCGAGTGTTATCATCTTGGATTCGACTGAAAATGGGGAAAGCCACCCTTGAAATCACTGAGCCAATTGTGTATGGTACATACATTGCAAATGTATCGGCCCTATTAAAATATCCAAGATCAATCGCTGAAAACTTCTTCCCTATTATGATTGGATATATATTTCTATATAATAGGTGAATCAGCGATGCTCCCAAGAGTTTGGAACTGTATGAGAAAAGTGATTTAAATGCTGTTTTTGAAAATATCATTGACGGTCTCCATCTTATCATAATGTATATAAGTGTAACCTGAAGTGCAATGTTGATAATTGTCAATGCCACCAATGACCAAACTCCGTAGCCGTGATAAGCCATCCATATCGCTGCTGTCGCTGACGCAAATGAAGAAATCAATGATATAACAGCCTGAATCTTGAATTTTAGTTGTATGGTCAATCTTGTTTTGTGGACTGAGACGAGAGCTCCGATTATAAGATTAAGCCCAACGACTCTTGTTAGAACCGTCAGTTTCTCGTTTTCAAAGAATTCTGCTATAAACGGAGCACAGAAATAAAGGACAATGTAGAATCCTATTGACAAGGCAAGATTGAAGAAAAAAACCGTACTGTAATCAGTCTGTGACCTATCTTTCTTTTGGATTAACGCATTGCCGAATCCGCTGTCGATGAAAGTCTGCGAAATCTGCACAAATATGGCAATAATTGCCAGTAGACCGAAATCCTTAGGCGTCAGAAGGCGTGCAAGAACAATATTTGCAAGAAAGACAATCCCTCCACTCACAAACCTATCAACACCACTCCAAATTACGCCTTTGGCCGTTTCTTTCTTTAAATCTTCAGCCATTACTAATTTTGATATTAAATCGAATCAGTGTATTTATTTAATGGTACGCCATTTGGGATTCGGAACCTGTCTTCCGACACCGTTATATTGCCAGTCTATGTTGTAAAGGCCATAGTGAAGCATCTCTTCGCCCAATGGAGAGAGTCCGAATTTGCTACCTCCTTTATCTGAATCTTCTGCATCAAATTCACCTCCGTCAATCACTGTCTCGTGAATCAGCCCATTGGCCGATAGGATTTCAGTTGAAGACGGTTCATAAAAGTCGGTTCTGTATTTATGCAATTGCAGAAGGTCGATATACGGGACATTGGCTATTATCCAACAAAGTCTTAGATAGTTTGGGCGGGAAATGTCTCCCTTTATGCTATGGCGAAGTATATTGGCTAAGATAACGGCTTTGTTTGCATTGTCAATTCTGTCAAGAATATCCATCATGTTCTCGAACAATGATTCAGAGTTGATATTCTGAATCTCGTGAGCCATGTCGTCCAATTCTTCCGGATTATAGTCTTCTTGGGAAAAAGTCTCCATAAATTTCAGCAACTTTTTTGCAGTCTTGTAATCCCTATAACCATGAAATGAAGTCTTGGCTTTTACGAGTCCAATTACCGGAATAAATCCAGCAGCTATATCAAGGATATTATTACCGACAGTTGACGAGTTGTCCGAACCAAGATCCCTACGAACCTTCTTTATAACCGCAGGAGTCAACGATTGCCGGAGTCCCTCGGAATAGGGGGACTCCATGGTATTTTTGTCTTCTGACATAATTTCGGTTACTTTTGGCGGCTCCAGCTTTTGAAGTCTTTGAAGAAGCTGATTACTATGAGGATGAGGAGGATTCCTACGGGGAAGGCGGCTATGATTGTCACTCCTTGCAAACTGTAAAGCGAGTTCTGGGCGAATAGCAGTGCTATCGGTAAAAGAATCAACATTATGCTCCAGAAACCGCGTATTTTGCGCGATGGTTCTTCATCGGGAGCTATCTGTTTGTAGCTATAAGATGATGTCACATAGGTAATGCCGTCGAGTGTGGTGCTATAAAAGGCAATCATTGTGATTGTTAGCAGGATAAGCGCAAGCCATGGAAGGGGAAGTGTGTCAAATATCATAAGGATTGCCTCATACATCTCACCTCCGGCTCCTATATGGCCGATTGCATCGACTCCATGTTTCATCTGCTGCGCGAGACCGTAGTTTCCAAGAATTATGAACGACAGATAGGTTCCGGCAAGTCCCCAGCCGAAAGAACCCCATACAACATTCCGGATTGTGCGACCTTTCGAGATGATGGCGATGAAGAATGGCGTGGCGACACACCAAACAAGCCAGTATGCCCAGTAATAAACCGTCCAGTTCTGTGCAAATCCGTTTTCGCGGAGAGGATCCATATAAGTGGATAGCCCGATGAAGTTTTGAATCATGTTGCCAAACGACTGGAAGCCGGTCTCGATGATATATCCTGTTTCTCCTCCAAGGAATAGGAAATACAACAATATCGCAAAAAACAGATATGAGCATATGCCCGCGAGCTTACTTATCCCGGATATCCCGAACAATACTGTAATCGTGTAGACTGCACAGATTAGTAGCAGTACAAGAATCGTGATTGCTGTTGTCGGTTCAAATCCGAAGACACTGCCCATGGCATTTGTCAGCAGTGGGGTGGCAAGTGAGAATGTTGTCGCTGTCGCGCAAACGATTGCAAAGATTGCTGTCACGTCAATAACTTTACCCCAAAATCCATCAACCTTATCTCCGAGAAGCGGGCGGCAAGCCTCCGAGAATCTTTGACGTTGACGCTGGCGCACATGAATCATGAAGGCGAAGCAGACAGCAAGAATCACATAGAATCCCCATGCGAGCGGCCCCCAATGAAAAAGGGTGAAGGTCGGTGCCCACATCTGTGTGCCACCGAGCTCATGAACGTGCTGCTCTCCACCATATAGTGCCCATTCAATCAGAGAATAAAACATGATGTCGGCGGCCATAGTGGAGGTGAAAATCATTGTACCCCACTTGAAGTTGCTATAGGCAGGCTTGTCGGTGTTGCCAAGTTTCACATTGCCATATTTTGGAGTCAACGCTATATATAGCGAGCAGAGCACAGCTCCGATTGCAATCAAAGGATAATAAATGCCAATTGTATCGCCGAAAAAACCTCTCATGGTGTCGACGACGCTTTTGGACGATTCCGGGGCAATCATGAATACTGCCATCATTGCAATTACAATCCCGAATGGTATGAGCATAGTCGCCCAATCTATTTCCCTTTTTTCAGTTGTCATTTTTGTAAATTAATTTTTTTCAAGTTAGATATAGCCCTGTTGAAACGGTCAATACCGTATGTTCCGAAATCATCACCCTTTGCTTCCTTTATTACAGTCCATTGGGACCAAAGATAATCCCATAGAATCTGGTAACACAGGATCTTCTCTCGTGCTTCCGGAGGTATGTTCCCCTCAAAGTATTTGTCAAGTATATAATCCTCGTTCTCCTTTTCAAACCCTGCCTCAATAAACAGGGCGGCAAAGTCTGCCATTGGGTCGTTCATGCCTGAATACTCCCAGTCAATTAGATATACTGTCCCATCTGTTGACTTGATGAAATTTTCATAAAGTGCATCATTGTGGCAGGGTTTAAGATCAACACCAAGAGAATTCAGATAACCTTCCAATGTCATAACACGGGGCCTGACATTTTCCCAGCCCTCATACATCGTGGCTCCCGCCTTCAGCAACAGTCGATCGTATTTTTCAATCTCTTGAAACAGATTGAACTCATTCTTCAATCGGATATGTGAGTTATGAACTTTCCTGTAAATCGCAGCAATCTTGCGCATATTGTCATGACGCTGTATAGTGGCGGCATTTAGCGTTTCAGCGTTCTCAATAAAATCGGCAAGCTTTATGCCATTATATGGATTGAAGTATCTGATTTCAGGATTTACCCCGAGCTTACATGCTTCGAGCGCGTTGAATTCCTCATTAGTTCTCTCCACCATACCTTCTGAACCGTTGCCGGGAACTCTAAGCACATAGCTTTTTCCGTCAATTGTGACCTTGAAGTTTTTATTGCTCATACCGCCGATTTTAACAATCTCGGCCTTTGAGATATCCTTGTCTTCAAAAATCTTCTGAAGGTGACTTCTCAGATTTTCTTCATCAAATGGGTTTTCTCTTCGTCTGAGTTTCCGATAAACCTCATTTTGCAGTTTTTTGAAATCCTCCCTGCAATCGACATCTCCCCATATCACATTCTTGAACCGTATATATGGGCGGTCAAGTGGTTCGGTCACATCCATCAGAAGGTATTCGTAATTCAGATATGGGTTTGAAGAATTTTCCCACGCAGAAATCATCCTTGAGAAAGTCTTGAATGAGATTCTGGTGATGCCCATCATCTCTCCTTCGAAATTGCAGACACGATGACGGTCTTTTGTGATTTTTGTGACAAAGCCGTGCTTTGTTTCCACGAAACACTCATCGCCGGAACCACTTTCTTCTGTCATTGACAGGCAGTTGCCTTCAGTGACTATCGTCACTTGTTCCACTACTTTCTTTTCAAAAAAGGTGTCACTTTCTACAAGCAAGAAGTCATCTTTGATGAAATCCTTGCATAAGGCAAGAGAACCCATCGAGGCGGTGAACTCATAATCATTATTGTTGATTACAGAGACTCCATCACCATGATACTTATGAAACATATCATATCTGAAACCAGCCACGATATAGATATTCTCATATCCGCAATCTTTCAATATAGAAAGGTTACGATCCATGAGGCATATTCCCTCTGCAAATTGTTGCAGAGGATAAGGTATCTCGGAATCACGTTCTTTTCGAGCTGCAAGAATTACGGCTGTCTTCATAACTTAATTATGGTGTCGTCTGATTCATTGAAACAGTAAGCCACACCATCTTTCAGGAATGAAAAAAGAAGATAGTCACCATCATTTTTCAATTTCTTGAATCCGGAAAGATTTTCCTCTTTGCATTCCATTCTTCCGACAATCTCCTTCAGAATAGACGAACGAGTATCTGAGATATATGATTTGTCGAATAATCTCAATTCATCAATTGAGTCAAATTCTTCAATCTCATGCTCTGCATATCGTCTCATTGACATTTGTGGCAGTTGATTAATATGGCTGATATAGACATCCTCCCAGTATCCCTGCTTTACTTCATCTTTTGCATATTCTTCAATCAGCAATTTCTTGAAAGCATAGCTGAAGTCCTTGGAAAAAAAGACATGACCAACCATATACCAAGAGTCTTTTCCACCTATGCTTACACCCGTTATATTGTTGTTGGAATCAGTGACGATACAATATTCGCCGGTCTCTCCCTTAGCATAAAGAGCACTGTAGTAGCTATGTTCAGGCTCTTCAATAAATACATTCTCCGGGAAATAATTGTCAGAGGAACAGATGTACGTATTACCGAGACGGTCAAGAACTCTTATCATGGAAGAAGTGTTGTTGTATCGATTAAAATCCTCATTAAGAACCAACTCGACACAATATTTGTCCTTGAGATATTCAAACTTGTGAGCCTTGTAACCGACTACAATTGTAATGTCTGTTATTCCGGCTTCCTTGAGTTGTCGAATCTGACGCTCAATAAGGATTTCACCCTTTACTTCAAGAAGGCCTTTAGGTATTTCAGCCGATAACGGGACAAACCGAGACGATGTACCGGCTGCCATAATTATCGCATTTATCTTTTTTTCGCTCATTATTTTAAAAAGCGAAATTTGCTGTAAAGTTAATAAACGCCTTGTCGAACACCGGGTTGTATATATAGGCAACATTCAATGGCAGATTCCATCCGCTATTGAATACTAAATTGTATGTATATTTGAACTCTAGATTGCATACAGAAAAGTCATGTTCGTAATTGTTATAGCAAGACTTGTTCAACGCAGCTCCTGCCGTCAATGACACCCGGTTGTTATCAAGGAAGTCATAATATGTTCCTAATTCAAGGTATGTAGAATAAGCTTGTTTTTCTTTACCTTCGTCATTTACATATTTGTCAGCGCCGGCAAAGAAATTGCTGACCGTAATCCAAAACGGAATTTTTTCCGGTGCATATGTTATGACTCCCTCAAACCAGTGCCCTGTATGCTTGCCTCCACCGAAATACTTGTCTTCCTTACCATCTACTGTCGGATAATAATAATCGTTGAATCCGATATTCAACCCTTTCCACGTGTAGCTGATACCGAGGTCAACCTCTGCGTATTTGCCATTAATTGCATAAGCCCCCATCATATATAGGGAGAGGTTCTTATAAGTATAATTTACTGATGGAAATAGAACCGGAGCAGAGTCTTCAGTCATCATCTCCATGCCTCGCCACACATATTTGGTCTGGAGATCAAGACCAAGACCAAACGGAGATCTTATAAGTTTTTCTCCCCAATTATTTTTGACTACTGAATTTTCTGAAACTTCTTCTGCTAATATTGACAAGTAAGCTCCAAAACAGAAAAGGATAACTGCAAATACTTTTTTTCTCATTATTAAATAGTTGAATTGTGATAGTTGCAAACTTGATACCGGTAGCTATTGTATTAGGCATTAAGATATACCGCATTTTATAGCGGCTCATTTGCAACGGCGGCAAAATGGTAGCTTATTATATTGAAATCATAGAATTCACCTGAGCGATATAATGCCGCCATATGTTTTATTATGGAGGGCGGGGCGGTGGTGGGTGAGGAGAGGTTATTGGTATTCCTCGACCATTTCCCGGTTGAAATCAAGAGCCATGCGGTAAGCTTCGCGGTCGTGGGGGTCGAGGTCGGTGCGGGTGGAGAGTTCGGTGATGATTTTTTGGTCTATGCTCATCTTCTCATCAAAATCCAATATGTCGGTGGTGATGGAGTTGATGAAGCGTTGGTAGCTGCGCAGTATCTGAGTCGAGAGCGTGGAGAGGTCGTTGACGCAGTTGTTTTTATACCATCGTAGCTTTGCGTCGTGGAAGTCACTTCCGAGGTTTTCCTTCATGACAAGGGCGAGGCGCCTGTAGTTCTCGACGGCCGTGACGTTTAAGAATGTATAATGCCTGCCGAGGGTGTCAATCCAGTTTTTCAGAATCATCAAGTATGCGTCAACATATTCTTCACGTGCTTTTCCGCGCTGATATTTCACCTCGGGGGCAATCATGCCAAACACCGCGCTTTCCGTAACGTCCCCTACCCCTGATTTCCATACCATAAACGCGCGGTGCTTATGACGGCACATAAAGTCGCGGTCAGGCAGAGCGTCGTTTCCTATGCGGTAAACGATGTCGTAACAGTCAAGCAGGTCGGCGATGTCACCTTCTTTACACGTGTTGAGGCGACGAGCTATTCTGTCGCTCAGCTCGCGGCATTGACGCGCTACAACGCGCTCATCATCTGTGGCACTGTGTCCGTCAAACCTCAGATTGCCGGCAATCTGAGCCTTCATCATGAGGTAACGGGAATATGCTGTAAGATCTCCGGTATCGCCGGATCTGCCTTTTACGGCGTTGGCGCTGACAAGACTTGTCCGCATGTAAAAATCTGTTATATCTTAATTATACAGGCTGTATAAATTCCGGATCAACTTCGACAGCAGCGGCTATCAAGCCCGGAATCTCAACAACCACGCGGCGCTTTCTCATCCCTTTTACCGACAGAAGGCGACCTTCGTAGTCGTTTAACGGACCGCCGATGATACGGACCATCTTTCCATACATCGACTCGGTGATTTCGCCCGGACGATAATACAGAGGGGTGTCAGTGGTGTCAACGGCAATCATAAAGCGATGCATATCCCTATCTCTCACTGTCATCGGCTCGTCTTTTGTCTTGCCGAGGAGATACCGGTACTGAAGCGTGGGACACGCTTCTACAAACGGGTCAAGGGCATCTTTCGCTTCGTGGACAAACAGCAAGTCTTGAATTACCGGGACATCGCGTCGCTGACGCCGACCGCCTATGGTCATCACTTTCTGCGTCATAGGGGTAAACACCTCAAATCCTGCTTTATTCAGGTCATGGATGGCAAGTGTATTGGAGGTTCTGCGCTTCAGGTCGCGCATTACAAACCATTGTTTTTCCGAGGTCACCATGAGAGGCTTCTGTGACTTTATGGCAATTCTTCAAGTCCTGCTTGAAGCCAGATATTTCTGACATACAGGCAGTTAAACGTGTGTGCTAAAAAGAAGAGGCTTTTTTTATAATTTGGCAGCCTCGCTGTCTTGCCACAGTTTTTATCACTGTTTTTTCTTTGTATTTTCTACAAGTATTCCTCAGTTTCTCCGGGAGAAACTGACTTTCGTGATTGCAAATTTAGTCAAAATATTAGAAATAGCCATACTTATGTGAATTATATTTTCATTTGCCACTTTTAATTTAGCTATAAATATCGGATATGCAAAACAGATGTTTTGCATATCCTTCTGTTAAGTCTTTTTATAGTGACTGATTTACAGAATATTGTCTTCTTGCATCAGTTTCTCCCGGAGAATCTTGCTTACTTACAAATCAAAATCCGCAAGTCATTCCTTTTTTCTCTTTTTCCCCATCATCTTTATTATGTCACTGTTTGCCTTGTCAACGGAAGTTGTGTCAAGCGACCTGAGATATATTAAAGTAGTGCTTTCAGAGTCATGCCCCATAGCCTTGCTGATTGTACCAAGCGACACATTATTGGCATGAGCAATGCTTGCCCAGGCGTGGCGCGCCACATAAAGGGTCAGTTTAGCCCTGAGATTAAGCATTACCCCTATTTTCTGGATATTCCTGTTTACCCGGGAGTAAGCGTTCTCATACTGATGTCGTTCGTCACAATCGTCGTCAGTAATTATGGGCAGCAGGTATGACGACCCACACTCCCCCAGCCTTTCCATGATTCTGCTCGTTTCCGGCTCGACCTTTACCTGCAGCTGCCGGCGTGTCTTGCTGCGCTTGTAAGTTATCACGCCGCAGCTCATGTCGCTCTTCTTCAGGAAAGCCATGTCGACAAACGACATGCCCCTCGTATAGAATGAAAACATAAATATGTTACGGGCAAAATCGAGCGACGGATGTCCGTCAAGATCCATATCACGTATCCGGCATATTGTGTCAAGCGACACGCCTCTCTTGACCGTCCGGTCAACGCCCATGTAGACATGCCGGAACAGATTACACGGTGTCGGGAAACCATGTTCTGCCGCACGGTTCATAATCGCACGAAGATTACGCATATAAAAGGAAGTTGAATTGCGACACAATCCCCTTCTTGCAAGAAACTCCTCGTAGCCGAGGACAAACGTAGATGACATGTCATCCCAGGCCACCTCACTGCCGCCTGTATAGCGCAGAAGGCTGTTCAGAGAGATGTCAAAACGCTTTGCCGCCGACCGCTTGCCTATCTTTCTCATGTCTGAAACCAGCCGTCGCGTAAACGACACCACCCCGACTACAGTGAGAGGAGAGTTAAACGCCGCCACAGCCTCGCCGGCAGTATATGGCAAACCTTTGCTTTTCAACCCGGAGATTATTGCCGCAAGCCGTGACAATCCCTCTCGCATAGTGATATTTGCCGATTCAAGATACTTTGCCCTGTCGGTATCCGTATCAGAGAGTGTTATTATAACCGACCGTTCCGCATCCCATTCATTATTATATATGTGGATGTCGGTATAAATCTGCCTGACTTGACGGTTATGTATTATCTGGTAAAACAGTGTCCCTTCCCTGCCGTTGACCGATGATTGACGAAATTTTATCTTTACTGATGCCATAATTTTGTTTTTGATAAATAACTCACAAAAATATGACTACACATAGTTTATAAATAATGTCATGACAATCTTGAATCGAGAAATAGATTAAATGAGCCGGGTGGATTTGAACAAATGTTAAGGTTTTATATTATGAAAAGAATTAATTTTGTACGCTGTAAACATTCCTATAGTAATGAAATCAACATTTTATACGATTCTTGCAATCTCTTGCGCGACTAATGCGTCGGCTCAATCAGCAGAGTCCGACTCGCTCCGACATGAGCTGCAAGAAATAGTCATCGAGGCTCCAAAAGTTGTACGCAAGGCAGATATGGAGGTATATTATCCATCAAAAAGCGCGGTGGAAAACGCCCAAAACGGCATGCAGCTGCTTAACAACCTTATGATACCGTCGCTTGCAGTAAGCGACGCCTTGGGGTCGATAAATGCTGCGGGTCAGTCGGTTCAGGTGCGCATTAACGGCAGAGAATCATCTATTGAACAGGTGAAAGCCTTGTTGCCTGAAACAATCAAGCGTGTCGAGTGGATTGACAATCCCGGACTACGCTACGGGGGAGCCAATTATGTGCTCAACTTCATTGTGACAAACCCTACTGTAGGCGGCTCGCTCCAGACATTTGCACGACCGGCTTTAAACACAGCGTGGGGCTTCTATATGGCCGATGCGAAATTCAACACCGGATATTCTCAGTGGGAAGCCGGCGCCAACCTGAAGCTTACCAACAAGCTGAAAAGCCATCGTGACTATACGGAAACATTTACTTATTCCGACGGTACTACAGTGACCCGCGACGAGACATCACGCGGAGGCTCAATGGACAATACCCTGGGCAATGTATGGACATCTTACAGCTATGTAAAGCCTGACACCACTGTCTTTGTAGCAGAGTTTATGTTTCTTCATCGATTCACCGACAGGTTTTCTTATAACGGACTCCTCTCCCTCAGCACCGGCGATGACGACATCCTGCTCACCGACAGTCACGGCGACAAAGGCTCGACACCCACTCTCTCGCTGTACTGGCAGCAGAATATGCCGCGAAAGCAGACGCTTGTCGTGAATTTCAGCGGCTCCTATTATGACGGTCGCTCTTACTCGGATTACATCGAACAATTGCCCGGCAGCACCGGAATACTGACCGATATACACACCCTCATAAAAGACCGCAACCAGGCCTACGCAGTCGAAGCCGACTATATAAAGAACTGGAGTAACTCGCGACTCACTGCGGGCGCTTCATATACAGCCAACCGCAATCGTTCCGAATATGAGAATCTGGGTGGCGAGGTATTTCACCAGCGACAGGACAAAGTCTATTTTTTCGCCGAGTATTTCCATCGCTTCGGCAAATGGTCGGCGACAGCGGGTATGGGCGTCCAATACACTGATTTTCTTTTCAAGGAATCAGACCGAGACAATCATTCGTGGAGTCCGCGCCCTCAGGCGACAATCACCTACGCTCTTAGCCAAAGCCATAATTTCCGTCTTAACTTCACTTCATGGCAATCTACGCCATCGCTCGCTGAGACGAATATAGTGCCGCAGCAGCTTGACGGATTCCAGTGGCGTGTCGGCAACCAGAACCTGAAGACGGCAAATTCTTACATGCTCACATTCCGCTATGGATTTAACCTACCACGAGTCAACGGATCGTTTGGCATACGCGCGTTTACCTCCCCCAACGCAATCACGCCTCTACTGTTTTGGGAAGATGACCGGCTTATAACCACCTACGAGAACAGCCGCGGGCTTCAGAACCTGTCATTTTTTATCGCTCCGCAAATCGAGATTGTTCCCGGCTGGCTAATGGCAAGCGGCTATGTGCAATACCGCATGGAACGCATGAGAGGGACAGGCTATGACCTCAGCAACAATGCCTGGAGCGGCAACGCCTCCCTGCAACTGACTCATTGGGGTTTTGTGCTTTCCGGGCAGTATATACGTGCCCAGCGCGACCTTTGGGGTGAGAAAATATCCTGGGGTGAAAACATTAACATAATTGACCTGAGCTACAATTGGAAATCATGGCAATTTGGCGCAGGGATGATCATGCCTTTCGGAAAGTATGACCAAGGAAGCAAGTCATTAAGCAAGTGGAACCGTAACGAACAGCACATGCGCCTTGACATGCGCATGCCCTACATTTCCATAAGCTACAATCTGCAATGGGGCAGGCAAAAACGCGGCGCAGAAAAACTCATCGACATCAATGCCGACGCCGACCGCTCGACCGCCGGCGGCAGATAAGGAATCTATCTCTTTACTATGTTTAACAAGAAAGTGCCCGGGCTTTAAGTGTAAGCTCAGGCACTTTCAGCAGTTTTTATGATTCAACTTTCTACTTAGTCTGAGATGCGTCAGGACACGCGGTGGCAGGGCGCGCCGAGCCACAACATGAACCGGCTGCGGTGCAACATCCCGGCTCTCCTGTCGAAGATGCCTTATCAGTGTCCTTACATTGGTCGGAGCATACGGTCGCCGTATAGCCGATTTTTTTAAATGCCTCAACCAGTGTGGCAGGAGAGATTTTAGCCGGATTATAAGTTATAGTGACTGTCTCCTCTTTAATATTGGTCACAATAGAGCTTACTCCTTTCTCAAATCTCAGATTACTCTTGATTTTGTTTTCACAGTTCTGACAAGTCATCTTCGGACTTACTGTAAATACTACCGTGGCTTTGTCGCTGTCTTTTGCCGACATAACTGCCGGTACAGCTACAAGCATCATTAAAAATGCAAAAATATATTTTTTCATAACAATAAAGATGTGGTTAATTTATCTATAATCATATGTATTTTGTGATGTTGTAACGAAATCCCACATATATCATGGCGCCATGAAGCGGGCCATAAATCATAGTCGCGTCAAAATCAGGTCCCCAGGGGTCTGACGCTCCTATTATAGGATTGCGCTGACGGAAACCGGTAAGATTCTCACCACCGATATATACCGACCAATGCCGGAAGTTACGGGTCACCTGTGAGTTTAGAAGGAAGAAAGCCTTGTAACGTTCCTGCCATGAAAGAGTGCCGTCGGCTTTTTCATATGGGGCAGGCATGCGTCCCGAGCCATTGAGCACACACGTGACGTCAACTTGCCACAGCCCCATATCGGGCGACCACCCTACCGTAAGGAATCCTTTATGGCGTGATGTAAGAGGTTTTTGTGACAATCCTCTTCCGGTATATCCGGCTTTGACATCGGTAAATCGCCATGCGGCGGTAACACTCAGTTCGTTCAATGGTTCAAACGTAGCCTCAAGTTGCAGGGCATGAGAGTATGAGCGTCCGGCGTCGGAGTATATATATGCCGCATGAGGGTCACGGTCAAGATTGAGCATCAGCTGATTGTCAAAATCAGTATAATAGTATTCGCCTGAAAGCTGAAGCCTCTTCCCTGCAGGATATATTGTCCAGCCCGCGCCTATCCCAAAGTTCCATGCGGCCTCTCGCCTGAGGTCTGACTCGATATTTATCTTTCTCGACGAAGCGAGAAGATAAGAATACTCGGCAATAGGATGAGGAGAACGGTAGCCCTTGCCTGCCGAAGCGTGTAAAGTAACTGTTTCCGATGGATTGTAACGCACATGCATGCGTGGAGTAATCATTGAGCCATATACATCGCTATAATCATAGCGCAATCCTGCCATGGCTACAATCCTGTCGTCAAGATTGAAAGTGTATTGTGCATATCCTCCGCTTACAGCCTCGCGGCTGACACTTCGCGAAAGCGCCATGTCGGCATCGGCCTGTAGGCGATATCTAAAACTATAGTAGTCATAGTTAAACGAGAGTCCGGCGCTAAGGGCATGAATTCCGCGCCACTTGCGCTCAAACATTAATGAGGCGTATGCCTCGCGTTGATTAACATCACATATGCGGATGCCATATGACGCATCCTGGTCATGTCCGGAGCCGGAGAGGATGAGAGCGACATTACCGTCATTGTCACGGTCAAATATATAGGCATTTTTGGCAAATGCTTCCCAACGTCGGGTGTCGATGCGGATTTCGTACAATGGCATTGCAGCCAATCCGGCAGGAGCATGATGCCCGTCCTGCCCGCTTATACGTCGTTCTCCGAGTATCTTTGCCGCTGCCTGAAACACATAGTTATGTCCAAGATATGCCACTCGTGGCATCACCGACAACTGGCGCACACGCGGAATGTCGATAAAGCCGTCGTCATTACCGTCATGTCCTGAAAATCCGTTTTCAAAGTGGGTCAGTAGTCCGGCACTCCAGTTTCCGCCCAAATGCAGATTGCCGTCAGCATTCATCTCCAACTTGCCCATCATGTCATAATAGCCGTTGAGCGACAGCGAAGGGTCAAGTTGCGGCTTCTTCATCTCTACATTTATCTGCCCCGTGATTGATTCATAGCCGTTCTTTACAGAAGACGCGCCCTTTGACACCTGTATCGACTGCATCCACGGCCCGGGAATGTAGCCGAGTCCGTAAGGAGAGGCAGCCCCGCGGAAATTCGGTATATTCTCGGTAAGCATCTGCACGTAAAATCCCGACAGACCGAGCAGGCGTATCTGGCGCGCACCTGTAGCCGCATCGCTATAGTTTACATCTACCGACGGATTGGTAGTGAAACTCTCACCGAGATTGCAACATGCCGCACGCCTGAGTTCAGAAGCTGTAATAAGCTCCGAATTGGTGACACCTGTAAGCTTCCGCATGCCCTTAGGGGTCGTCACCACAATCTCATTTAGTTCGCCGAAAAGAGAATCAGGCTCTTCCATGCCATAAGCGTGCGACGCTGTGCAGGCAACAAGAATCGCGACAAGACATCTCCCGATAGATTTTCTACTGCAATCAGCTACATTCCTCCCTATCTGTCGTATCATGCCGCAAATTTACCATATTTCCATCGCCTGTGAAATACCTGAAATTGATGATTTCCAAAGAATGTTTGATAATAAATGTTAATACCGCGGTGACATATACTTTTAACAACTGTCATCAAAAAACAAGGCTCCGGAAAGTCCATCATCAGACATTCCGGAGCCAAAATCGTTAACTGCGACGCTTTTACACCTTGTTTTTGATAATCAATACCTCAATGATAGATATTGCGGTCTGTTCAGGAATCTGCAAGGTCTCGGCAAGCTGGTTGATGATGTCCTTTTCCTCCTCCTCAAGCACTCCGTCAGCAAGCGCGATGTCAACAGCGCAGGCAAATGCAGTGAGTTTAAGATCATCGGGAAGTCCTTCTATCGATGAAGCGACGAGAGCACTTGCACCCTGACTCTTGAGAATGCGGAACAACTTGTCAAACATCTTGTCGAAAGCCGGACCTGAAAAATTATCATAAAGACGAAGACGACGGATGTAGTTTACAATTCCGTCCCATTCTGCCTGTGAGATACTGCCATCCGCACCTGCCATTGCAAGAGCGACACCGGCAAAAGCCTCTTGCTTGGAGAGCTTGTCGGTCTCAGGCACCTTAGTGAAAATCTTATCAAAAAGACCCATAATAGAAGTGTAATTTTAGATGATTTATTAATGTTGTTATAAATTAGTCCATTAAAACAATTTTCGGTCCATTAAAAAACACAAAAACATCATTTCAACGGACTCAGTCTATACAAAATTAGTATATATCAATCATCATTCAAAGCTTAAAGTGAGATTTTTTTGAAAAGCCGCAATAAATGCCGCAATAAATAATTATCCTACAAATAATTAAAAAACGGCATATATCATATAGCCCCAAACCAAACTTATTTCTGCAAAAGCTATTGGCACCAGCCATAAAAAGTTTTAACTTTGTTAATGATATGGATATATCCGAATCAAGACAAAACCAATATCAAATTTAACGACCGAAAGGGTACGAAACAATGAATACAGACAAAATAATTTTATCTCTCTTTTGTGCAATATGCCTGTTTATGGTATCTTGCTGCAATGACGACGAGCCGAAAATACGCCCCATCTGTTTTGAGCAGCAGAGTTACATTATTCGTTTGGGCGCAGGTGCAGGTATAAGCTTTGTAGATGGCGGAGGTGTATATGATTTAACGGCAAGTAATCCCGAAGTATTGGGCAAATTCGGTATAGATATAGAAAATCATCGGCTACTTATAAATCCTGCAAGCGTAGGAGAATCCTCTTTGGCTATTACTGATGTTTTGGCGGACACTACCGTAACATTAAAATTTATGGTAGAGGATTTCTATATTTCTTTTAGGGTTGACGAAATTGAAGGAGAGAACACTAATGCATACTTGTCAGAGGGCGGTGAAATCCGTTTTATCAGAGATGATGATAACGCCAAGCGATTGGAAGTATATCGGTTAAACCACTTGACCCATAAGGGTGACTTTGTTGCAGATGGAGTTTTTGATATAAGCAGAAGTGAAACAAACATCTTCACTCTCGATATGGCTCTTCATCTCTCATCAATTGAGGAGTTGGAAACTTTCACATATTTGATGGGAGGTGACGGAGAATATCTTAATCTATTCGATAAAATTTTTGAATATAATTGGGATAAGAGCATTGCCTCAAAATCGCAACCGGTGAGGCGTATTAATATGATTTTGACAGACACATTTAATGGTTGTAAAATCACTTGTTCTCTTCAACAGTTTTGATTGCAGAATAAAATGGTGGTACTTATGCTTACCGATTGTATTAATATATATACGTATGAGAAAGACGATATACATACTCTCGTTTATGATTGCGGGGATGTCTACGAATTGTTCCAGTAAAGCATACACAAATATTCCGGACAATATTGGTAAGGAGAACATCACCATTGCGCAAAGAGATGAGGAAGGAGCTGGGCAAGAACCGCCCTGGACTTACTTTAAATGTCTCTCTTACGCTTTCGGAGCAGACTCCACTCGTATCGACATTCTCACCGGCATGGATTTTCCTGACTGGTACTCCGGTTGTTATGTTAATGACCAAAACAGATTGACCATAAATGTAATTGGCGACACGTTGAAACTCAGACATATGTTGAATGATTTGCTACAAAGCAACGAATTTGACATAGGAGCAGGATTATACAGTAAGCGTCAACAGCAGAGAGTAGATTCGGTGCTGACAAAAGCTGTTAATGAGAGTAATTCTACCGTGGCACGTCCAATCATGTGGGCATGGTATGAGGATGGCACCATTGGGCTGACTGTCCAAGGAAATAATGACTCAGTAATTAATCAGTTCAAAAGAGAAGTGTTTGACTCTCCTTTATTGAGATTTTCAAGAGGAGAAAAAGTAGGAGCACTTTTAGACCGCGAGGAGATAACAGTACAGGAAAAAGTATCCAAGAGTGTAATAGAGATTGATGATTTCAAAAACACTGAAACCAACAATGCCACAGACAATAGTGGAGCGTTTGAATGTCCCGAATCATCCCCGCAGTTTCCAGGCGGAGATGTCGCAATGATAGATTATATTTACGATAATCTAAAATATCCCAAAGCGGCATACGATGGAAATGTACAAGGCAGAGTTGTTGTACAGTTTCTCGTTGACAAGACAGGATACATAGACTCTATCAAGGTAGTGAGAAGCAAAGACCCTTACCTTGATGCGGAAGCTGTCAGAATTGTAAAATCTTTCCCTAAATTTACCCCCGGTAAAATCAATCTCACGCCCGTTAATCAATGGATGACATTGCCTATTAAATTCAGTATATCAGATTACGAAGAGAAAATGAACAAAAAATATTCTGCATTTCAGTATGACAATGGCGATGATTATGTTCGGGACGGACTTTACCGCATAGTGGATGAAAGAGGAAGAATAGGATATGCCGATGAGAAAGGTAATACAATTATAACACCTCGCTTTGCATTTGGGTTTCCTTTTGAAAACGGAAAAGCCAAAGTCACTGATTCCGGACAAGAGAAAGAAGTGGAAGGAAGTCGTGGTGAATACCATTATTGGGAAAGCGATGATTGGTATTATATTGATAAAACAGGTCGTAAATTAGTGGATTGATATTGTTGTCGGACTGCAACTGTGTAACTTTTGGTTCATTATCGATACTTTTCAGCCTTGACTTGTCAATGCGGTCAGGGAAAGAGCGGTCATGTCTATAGGAAAATCTCCCCATGCAGCTCCGTTAATAGACATTAACATATTGAGGATAATTTTAAGATGCCGATGCAAATCATGCAGCAAACCATGAAAAATCAAGTGAGCGACACCCTGCTACAAAAAAACACTATGTTTATGGATTTTTATGCGTCATTAGTTTTCTTTTTTCATTATATTATCTTAATTTTGTGCCTAAGCTTTCCTCAAATATTCAAGTATAGAACAACCAAAAGTAAATTAAATAAGTTTAACATTTAACACTATTCAATGCCAATGAAACGAGTTTATACGTTCGGCGACGGAAAAGCCGAAGGCAATGCCGAGATGAGAAATCTTCTTGGAGGCAAAGGTGCCAACCTCGCTGAAATGAACCTGTTGGGAATGCCAGTGCCCCCGGGATTCACCATTACCACAGAGGTATGTAATGAATACACACTGAAAGGTCGCGATGCAGTAGTGAAACTCATCCAGAAAGAAGTTGAGGATGCTATCGCTCATGTAGAGGCTTTGACCGGAAAGAAATTTGACAATCCCGAGAATCCCCTTCTTGTATCGGTACGTTCAGGCGCTCGCGCTTCAATGCCCGGCATGATGGACACCGTGTTGAATCTCGGCATGAATGACGCGACAGTTGCGTCACTTGCAGAGAAGAGCGGCAACCCGCGTTTCGCATGGGACAGCTACCGCCGCTTCGTGCAGATGTACGGTGACGTCGTTCTCGGAATGAAGCCCAAGAGCAAGGCCGACATCGACCCGTTTGAAGAAATAATGGACAAGATGAAAGAGGAAAAGGGCGTGAAACTCGATACAGAGCTTGACGTTGAAGACCTCCAGAATCTTGTAAAGCAGTTTAAGGCAGCCGTAAAAGACTTTACCGGCAAGGACTTCCCCGACAGCGCATGGGAACAGCTCTGGGGTGGAATATGCGCCGTGTTTGACAGCTGGATGAACGAGCGTGCCATACTTTACCGCCGCATGAACCAGATACCCGAAGAATGGGGCACCGCTGTAAATGTACAGGCTATGGTATACGGCAACATGGGTGACAACTCGGCAACCGGTGTGGCATTCAGCCGTGACGCAGCAACAGGTGAAAACATGTTCAATGGCGAGTATCTTATCAATGCACAGGGAGAGGATGTCGTGGCAGGTATACGCACACCGCAGCAGATTACGGTAGAAGGCTCTCGCCGCTGGGCTAATCTTCAGGGCATATCAGAGCAGGAACGTGCTGAAAAATACCCCTCGCTCGAAGAGTCTATGCCTACATGTGCAGCTGAGCTTATCGCTATAGCCAATCGCCTTGAAAACTACTATAAGGACATGCAGGACATGGAGTTCACAATCCAGGACGGAAAGCTTTGGATGCTCCAGACCCGCAACGGTAAACGCACAGGCGCGGCAATGGTTAAAATCGCGATGGACCTTCTTCGTGCAGGCGAAATCGACGAAAAGACTACCCTACTCCGCATGGAACCCCAGAAGCTTGACGAGCTGTTGCACCCTGTATTCGACAAGTCTGCCTTAAAGCGTGCGAAAGTTGTTGCCAAGGGTCTTCCCGCATCACCGGGCGCAGCTGCCGGACAGGTAGTGTTCTCGGCTGAAGAAGCAGAAGCATGGGCTGAGAAGAAGAAGAAAGTAATCCTTGTACGTATCGAGACCTCACCCGAAGATCTCCGCGGTATGGCAGTCGCACAGGGTATCCTGACAATGCGCGGAGGTATGACCTCACATGCAGCCGTTGTGGCTCGCGGTATGGGAAAATGCTGTGTATCAGGTGCCGGAGAAATCAAGGTAGACTACAAGGCAAAGACCGTAGACATGGGCGGCAAAACATATAAAGAAGGCGACTGGATCTCCCTCAACGGCTCTACCGGCGAGGTATATGACGGACAGGTACCCACTACTGAACCGGAACTCGGCGGAGACTTTGGCGCAATCATGAATCTTGCCGCTAAATATACAAAGACACTTGTACGCACCAATGCCGACACGCCACGCGATGCAAAGCAGGCGCGTAGCTTCGGTGCCCAGGGTATAGGTCTCTGCCGCACAGAGCACATGTTCTTTGAAGGCGACCGTATCAAGGCAGTACGTGAAATGATTCTCTCAAGCGACGTAGACGGTCGCCGCAAGGCTCTTGCGAAGTTGCTTCCGATGCAGCGCGCCGACTTTGAGGGCATATTTGAGGCTATGGACGGCTATGGAGTGACAATCCGTCTGCTCGATCCCCCGTTGCATGAGTTCGTTCCTCATCAGACAGCTACACAAAAAGAGCTTGCTTCTGAAATGGGTCTCACTCTTGAAGAAGTAAAAGCTAAGGTAGACAGCCTTGAGGAATTTAACCCGATGCTCGGACACCGTGGATGTCGACTCGGAATCACCTACCCCGAGATTACAGAAATGCAGACCCGCGCCATCATCGAGGCAGCTCTCAACATGAAGGCTCGTGGCATTGACGTACATCCTGAAATAATGATTCCTCTTGTCGGAACACTAAAGGAAATCCAGAACCAGGCAGATGTAATAAACATCACTGCAGCAAAGGTATTTGAAGAAAGAGGCGAATCAGTGCCTTACAAGGTAGGAACCATGATCGAGGTGCCGCGTGCAGCCCTCACCGCCGACCAGATTGCCACCGTGGCCGACTTCTTCTCATTCGGAACCAATGACCTTACCCAGATGACATTTGGATACTCTCGCGATGACGCCCCCAAGTTCCTCAAATTCTACAAAGAACACGGCATCATCAAGACCGATCCGTTTGAAGTGCTTGACCAGGAAGGCGTAGGCCAGCTCGTACGCATGGGCGTTGAGAAAGGTCGCGCAACCAAGCCCGAGCTCAAAGTAGGTATCTGCGGCGAACACGGAGGTGAACCCTCATCAGTCAAGTTCTGCGCAAAACTCGGCATGAACTACGTAAGCTGCTCACCCTATCGCGTGCCCATCGCCCGCGTAGCCGCGGCGCAGGCTGCAATCGAAGAATAAGCGTAACTTAACGTAATCCGATACTTAGGCGGTAACGCTCCGATAAAAAGGAGCTTACCGCCTAAGTTGCGCTTGGGCGATTCGTACATTCTGTACGATAATCATGCAGAATGTGTCGGCAAAACTTACAAAATCAGCTATATCATTCGAGCAAGGCACTTACAAGAAAATACCTCTTCAAGAAATTCAGGTTGCGACCTGATTGAAATAATGTCTAATGAATGTCTCATCTCTGCAAAATTAACGATTTCCCATGAGTTTTCAATGCGGTTCATCGACACAATGGAAGAAGGCAAGACCATCGCCACCGTTTGTTACATTTTATGGCAGAATATCCTTTTTTACTACAATTCCTTCATCAGATACAATGTATATTGAGGGCAATGAAGTATAATAGAATTTCTCATCCATTTCTGCTTCATCCTCTACAAATGCAGATACCCAAGATTTATCAATATCCTTTTCCATCCCGGTTATACTTATTGCTATTACCCTTAACCCTGTAGGCTTTTGCTCTTTTAGTCGCTCAAAAACAGCGTCACATGAACTGCAATCCGGGTCATAAAATATTATCAAACAGCTTTGACCGGCTTCTTGAATAAGTTTATACAACGATGTCTTTTGGCGCTTTGTGATAACTTTTATATTGGATATCGTTGAACCGACATTGTTCTTTCTGTAATTTTCAAGCAAATATTCAGTTCTGATTCTGGTTATCGTATCTTCAGTGCATTTTAACAGATTTATCAGATATTCTTCCAAAAGTCGGGTTGAGTGTAAAGGGGAATTTGAGTCTCCTAAATAATCGACAACAGTTCTATTAGGATGTTCAGGCATCTTTTTGTAAAACTTAGGCCACATACTTTCTCTTTCATGTGAGTCAAGATGACCGATGAGATAAAGATAGTCTACAATGGACTGTTCAAGTGAGTCTTCTGATAAAGACGATGTGTCAATACTATCCCAATAGGCAGTCACTTTCTCTTGCAGGTCTTCTTTCTGTTGAATCTGCCGTGTGTTGCCGGAACAGCAATTAAAGACCTGAAGGACAAAGCAAATGCTAATTACGCGAAATATTGACATAGTAAGGTTGGATATATTTCCTGCCATAGTTAGCAATTCTCACACAGAAATCGGAACTTCCGTTATCGGGATTGCGCCCCGGAATATCGGCGGCATCAATCGACAACGTGTTATAGGCCCGGTCTTCGGCCGAAGTAGTATTCAATCTGAACTGTGCATTGAGACGCCCCCCTCCGCCGGTTTCAGCTGCCGTATATTCCGACCATTCGATGCGCCATTCGTAGAATATCACGTCATCAGTAGTAGCTCCGGCAAAGCCAGATTTACCTGTGGCTACAGACAATGGCGTGCCGTTCAGCGCGTAAATATTCTGCTTGTCGCTCTCGAATGTTATAACAAGCGGGAATTGCGATTGCGACAAGCCCGACGGCAGAGTCAGCCCTATTGAGAAATCGCTGCCGATAGATAAAGCCGGCTTCGTTGACACGACGTCGGAAAATTCCCACGGCTTGCGAAGCATAAACGTGACCGTGCGACCAAGACCGGCTGCGCCGCCGCTGTAATAGATTCTCACATTCTGTTCAAGGCGTCGGCTGTCGGTCGGCACCGTTTTTGTCGACACATTCAGATTGTACCATCCGTCTTCGTCCGATGTTATCGTGGCATTATCTATGACCTCTCCGGTCAGGCCAATTGACTTGCTTTGCCCGGGAGACACTCCAGACACATTGAATTCCACCGCCTCATTTGAGATGTTATAAATTTTAAGTTTCGACGGATCAAATGCCATCCCCGCCGGAGTGGTATAGCGAAAACGCAGCGAGTAATCAGTGGTCTGCTCGGTAAATATCACTCGTGTTGAGCTGACCTCAATTTTCTCGCCGTCGTAGCCGATAGAAAAGAGGTCGCGGGTCACAACGGATGTTGACAAGTTGTTGTGGGCTGCGCCGTTCATGGCGTCAATCAACGTAGGAGAGCCTTCGCCACCGACCTCGGTGATCTCGACAGTGTATTGGAAATTGCGCAGCAGGTCGTAGAAGCCGAATTTGCCCTCCTTGTCGCGGCCTATGTCAATCTTGTAATAGCACCGCTTACCCTTGTACTCACCCACCACAATCATATAAGTGACCATAACATCGCTTCCCGCCGATGTCAGACCGCTTTGCGAGCGCTCGTAGATGTAGCACGGGGTATCCGAAGCGCCTGTGGCAATTCGGCTTCCCGACTCCTGAAGCGCCGCCATAACCTCGCTCTCCGTGGTGTGGGTCATGCCTTCGTCGCTGCCTGCCGGATTTATGCCGAAGTATCCTTGAGCAATAATATCGTCGTAGCTTATAAGGTCGTTGTCAGAGTCCAGAAACGAGGCAAACAGATGGTCGCGGTAGATATAAGGCGTAATCGTGCCTTTACCCGGGCGGTTCACAACGGTATACCCCAATAACCTGAACACACTCTCGTCGGCGACGCTTCTTACCGAAAGCTTTACGAAATTGCGTATCAGTTTTACGGTAAGCTCCATATTCTCGACTATGCTATCGAGCTCCTTTATGCCCCAATATGCATCAATGTCGCCGGCGACAACCAGTGCGGGCATGGTGGTGGTTTCGCTTGCCATGGCCGCTATATATTCGCCTCCTGATATTTGATGGAGGTCTTCTGCCGAGGTTATGACAAAATGCAGTCTACGCGGGCGCGAGGAACTGTATATATTTCGTACCTTGAAGCATACATGCTTGCTTACCGGGTCAATATTTACAATCGAAATATCTTCCGGATCAATAAACTGGAGCATGACCCCCGACGGGTCAAATACAAAGAGATTGATTTTTAGAGTATTGAGCAGTTCGTCGGCTGTGGGCTCATCGCTCATGGCGCGTGACAAGGCACCGAAATCCATCTCCGGAAATGACGCACCGGTCAGAATCTCGACCGGAGTTCCGTCGGAGCTTTCATTATCGGGTACACCGGGCATATCCTGAATCGCACAGGCGGTAAGGAAAGCCGAAAGAATCAATGTTACTGTTATATATATCGTCCTCATCATTTATTTCCACTGACAGAGCGGGGACGGTCGCCCCAGGTAAACGTAGTTTTGTTGGTGAGAGTGTCATTTCCCCAGAACCATTCATCGTAGACGCAGCGCACTGCTTTACGCTCGTTGTCGGTTGTCTCGACTACAGTCACTGAGGGATTGCTCTCGTCATTATCGACGTGGATACCTCCTTCCGAACACCAATAGTCGGCAGTTTCCCCCTTAGTTCCGAAGAGATAGGGAATATACTGTTTATTCGACAAGCGGCTTATATATTCGATTTCAGCAACAGTAGGGAGCCTCCAACGCCCTGCGGGTCGACCATTCTCCTGATAGGAAGCACACCGTCGCTCGGCTCCTGTGCGATAAATCTGATAGGTTACACCCCATTGCGAAGCCACCCTCAGTTTCGGCGCTATAAAGCGTGATTTAGAGGCGCTACGGTCGGCAGGATAGTAATCTTGCAGCTGCCGGCGATTTTTCAAAATGCTCCAGCCGGCGACAGCTGAAGCTGCCGTACCGCTTTCGTTGAGATTATCCACCTCGCGTGTGCGAGGGTCGGCAATGATGTAATTGTCTCCTACTGCAAATTTTGATATTGTCAGAATATAGGTGTTTTTATTATTGATATATCCCGAACTTTCGTCATGGGATGATCCAAGCCAATAACGTCTTTGCTGTGTGTCGCTCGGCGCAGAGCTGCTCGTGCTGAGATAACCTTTATACACCGGTCTCTTTTTTGTCCCCGTGTTGTATTCCGAATTCTGGTCATTTATGAAGCGTGTACCTGATGGCGTGCGCTGCGACGTGATGTAGATTGCCGGAATCTGGGTGATGACAACAGTCGCATGAGAAGACGGGTCGCCTGCCACAGCATCCGTGTGTCTAAGTTTTATACGAAACGAATAAGCGTTGATAGCCGTTTCAGATGTAATCACGGCTCCATTGTTCCATGCCAGATGGTAAATGTCGCGCTTTAGATTTAATGTTGAGCTTTGGGCATCCATATCAATTCCTGCAAAATCTATTTCAGAGTTGTAATCTTGACAGTTGCTGTACTTATAATTCCCATTCCCGGTCAGCGTTATACTACGGGGGCTGTCGTTTTTATAATCATACCATGACAGTTCTACCGATTCAATTTCTACCGGGTGAGAAGTGTTGTACGGAATTGAGATAAAAGTTTCATTTGCCATCTCAAAGTAGTAGGCGTCAAGCGTAGATGAAAAATCATTGTTGTTAAGAAGCAGATAACGTATCTCCTTGATGTCCGTGGGCAGGGTCTGAATGTTCCATTGCATATTATAATTCCAGTCAAAGAGCATATCAACAGGCTCCTGGACAGTGATACTTCCAAGACGACCTATCGTCACACGCATATCATACAGAGTATTACGCTCAATATAGTTTTTTTCAGGCTGAACACCGAGACGATAATATGTGACCACATTCTGAATATTTCCATTGGCATCTGTGTAATACCATGGTATCTCCAAAGTCAGGAAACAATTACCTTTAGGGGAAAATATATCCCATTTATTGGGATATGAATAAAAAGGTATATCTTGTATGTAGGAATATTTTGGCTGAGCCGGATCGTAAGTAAACGCAGCCCCCATCCCTTTTGCCGATGATATTTGATTGGAGTATAGACAGTTTTCAGCCGCCGGAATAGCCGGAGTATTGAGTATTGACTGCTTTACTCCGTTGGAAATCCAGACATGCATATCCTCGGCACGTGAAAAATATGTCGTGGTGACCTCTTGTACACTCCCATCGAAAGGGTCGACGATTTCCTCCTTGACATCAATTGAGGCAGGCAAATCTACCGAGAGCATGAGTTTTGCCGCAGCACGTTGTAATGTCAAGGTTCCTGTCACAGTCCTGTCATTTCTATTCAAAGTCAAGGTTGTAAAACCATCCATCGCAAACTCCGGCTGTGGCTCTGTTCTGTCAAAATTGCTGTCAACAATACTTGATTTTAGTCCGTTGACAGTGAATGATTCAATATCTGACACATCAACATTCGCAATTGCATATACATAACACTCATTATTATCAGGACCAAACAATCCATCGTCCATCAAAGCATTATCCGGCAATGCGTCAGTGATGCGGTGTGAGTATTCAAACTTGGTATCTATAACAAGATTAAACACCGGCAAACTTGTGTTATCGTCATGACCGCCCTTTTTATAAAAATAGAGCCGGAGTTGATTTACAACAAATTCGTTCAACTCGTCACTTATGGCTCTTGAAGATACTACAGGCACACTGACATCAATATTGATACAGCCCGATTCAGGCTGTATCGGTTCATCGACGGGCGTGTCGTTGCAAGCCTGAAAAATCAAGATGAATGTTGCGATGATTAAAGCAGTTCTTATGTGGTTCAACCAATTCATTTATAGTTTATTCTCACGATATATAATAAATCTTGAACTCATTGCCGAAGTAAGCGGCGCATATAGCACGGTGCCATCAAAAGTGCGTACCTCTACCACCAATTCTGACCAATGACGGTAGGCATCTGCCTGGCCCTTACCTCTGATATGTATAGTTGCAGGCTCTCCTACATGACCTTCGGCAAATACAGTCTGCGAGCCTTCAATAGCATTTCCCTCTTCATCGACATCTACAAACTCGAAAGCATCAACGCCATTCTCTCCCGGTATAAAATATGCTTTCCATATTGCTCCTTTGGGAGACAGAATATGAAATGTCCCGGATGCATAAGATGTCGTACCGTTCAAGATCGAAAGCTGCTCTTCCTTTTTGCCATCATACAACTCTGTTGTCACTGCAAAATTAAGATTGTCATATTCCCATTTAAGAAATCCATCCGGCTCCATACTGACCACATCATCAAGTTCAAATTCATCGGTTTGCGCTATCCAGTCACTAACATTGACATTTAAATCGAGGATTGTATTGAATGCATGAACATCAAATCGGTAAATATGGTTTCTCACAAGTTCCTCGCCAATCTCTGAAGCAAAAGCATCAAGTCCTATTTCAAATTGCCGGGGAGCACTGCCCGGCGACAATACGGCATTAACCCTGAATTTCATATCCTTGATTTTTGCTTCAGGACAATATAATATGTATTTATCATTGATTTTCCGCGCACTGACAACGTCGGTCACAACCGATGCCGGATAGATATTTGCAAATTTTAAACCCTCGGAATAATCGTCAAACCTCGGTCTGACATATCCGTGATCAACCCACGAAATCATCTCAACATCTGTCACTTGCGGATATTTATTGCCGTCGGGATAAATAATTGAGTTGACAATTTTGTCTGCCACCTCAATCTTGCACAGACTGCGAATGAGGTCTATCTGTCCCGCAAACGGAGCGTCAATACCTTGCATCAGCTGCTCCTTAATCACAGAAAATCCCTTTATGCCATACATCGGTATTCCTTCGTTTTCTGTCGGGAAAAAGTCGGTTTTCATCAGAAAATAATCTGTGATATCCGAAACTCTTGTATATCCCGGGGTATGGTCGGTAAAACGACCTCCTATACTTTCGAGATTTGCCAGAATCATAACGTTAAAAGGAACATTGGCATCACTGTCAAACTTGTCGAAATAATCGTGGGTAAACGACACCGAAAGCGAATAATAACCATCATTGGTCATATAACCGTCGTTATAATCAAGGGAAGTAGGCCTTACAGATTTCAGCAACACCCCACTTTGGTCAAAAAACAAAATGCGCATATCGTCAACATTAAGAATGCGCTCGGCTATATTGGCAGCATTTTCCTCCCATTCACCAAGTGCACGTGAAGAGACCTGCTTTTCATCGGTATATATGGTAAACCTAAATGACATCGTGCTTCCTCCGTCAAGACCTTTATCAATAACAGGGCCTTCAACGGAATTACATGACGCAGCCATGGCCGACAGAATCAACCATAAAACCCCATGTGTCAATATGTCAATTATTTTCACCATTCTTGATATTGCACGGGAGGTGTCGCCCAATTATTTATATAAATCATAGCGGCCTTGTCCCAGTTGTTGTTTTTGTCAAGTATAAAAGTTATAGCATAATCATCCTGTCGGTCAAGATACTCCTGATCGGTCATATAGTCATAATGTCTACCTTTATATAAAAGCAGATTCCGCTCAAGTGGGATTGATATTATTTGTTCACCATCTGATACGCGGTAAATGTCAAGCCGGGAGTCAGCTTTTGTCATAAGCCGCCCAATTGATAACTCCGCAGCGAGTGCCGACTTAACTGGATGCCCGGAGATATCTGTCTCGGTTAAAATCGGTGTAATATCCCAGGGCTTGTATGTAACTTTCCGACCGGCTTCAAGAGTGTTATCATAACTCATTTCAGCATTGCCTGATGAAATGGAGAACATGAAGTTGGATTCTTGCAGCTCCGTTCCGTCAAGATTATGTAACATTACATATACACGATTGGTATCTTTTGTCAGATATACGGTATGGGTCTGCACCTCTGAGCTTCCGATTATGTTATTGTCAATAAATGTCACATTTCTGGACAATCCATGAAACAGATTGTTAAGTTTTTTGTCAGATATATCGGTTTCGGTATTCAGACAGACATTCTGATGTTCAAGAATATCCGCCGCCGGGTTGACATAACAGAAGGAATTTCCTTCGGCCATGCCACCCCAACAGAGAATATCGTATGAGCCGGGAGGTATCGGTAACGAGATTCTATAATCCTCGACTTCAAGTGAGGATCCTTCATCGGAAAAGGAATATACCTCCCGTCCCGTCTTTGAGTCGAACACCTTTATGTCTACTGATTTTACCTGACTCGCAAAAGCATAGGCAAAGAGCATATTACGGTCGAATACGATTTTCAGCTCGTACTCGTTGGGACATTCGGTGAAGTCCGCCGTTATGCAACTTGCCAAAGCTACTGCCGCAAGAAATGATATGCAGATATTATTAAGGTGTCTTATTTTCATTTCGTCTGATTCAAATGATTGAAGTGATTACCATTCCCATTTCTGAACAGGAAGAGTTGCCCACTTCTGGATATTTACACGGAACTTGACCGCATAGCTTACCTTGTCGGTAGGAGGCAACAACGGATCTGTATCGTTAATAATACCTGTACCAAGACCTGCGATGTTGTCAATCTGTATGGTGTATATGTGGTTGCGGACTATACCGAAATCTCCGGTTTTCATAGCCGACCAATCCCATTCCGCCATTGTCTTGCCATAGTTTTCATTTCCTGTACGATACCAGCCCCAATGCTGAATAGGCGCACTGAAGAAAGTCATACCATTGATATATGCGTGAGCACCGCCAAGATTCTGGTACAACAGACGATTTGCTTTGGCAACAGTCTCCGGAGAATTGATTTCGGTATATGCTTGAGTTTCCGAGTCATAATAATAGAATCCGCTGTTAACTACGTTAATCTGTAAAGTCACAAGGTCGCCACCCACTTTAAGGCTTTGACGCGCCTCCTTTTTAGGGTGCTCAACAATGAACGTGGCGATGGTCTTGTTAAGATGTTCTTTTCTTACAGGGATATAGCTGTTCCCATCCTTTTTCAAAACTACGGTCTGTATTTCGAGCAGACGGTCATGAATGGTCTCGACTCCCGATATTTCTTCATCATTCGCGGCATATATTTCCGGAATACCGTCGGTATTTTTCTGATATATATAGAATGACAATGCTCTTCCGTTGATTTTATATTGACCGACCAGAACGACTGAAGGAATTGAAGTTAAAGGAAGGTATTGGTCGGGCATGTCCTGACCGGTGAGACGTGATCCCTTTAATGTGCTCTCGATGAGATATTGCGATTGGCCTATGGTGTTTTTAGCAGTCTGGATTGACTGATAGTGCGCAGAATAAGGATATGAATCCCCAACGTCGAGTATGTCGTCGGCAACCAAAGGATAGTTGTCTTCGTAATATCCCGGAGTACGAGCCCAAAAAGAGCGGAAGTGATCCGGACGGTTCCATCCGGCAAACAGTATTTCATTCATTACATCAAATGACTCGAAGTCGAGGACGTTTCCGGTGGCTTTACGATATGACTTGAGGAAGAAAAACTCTTTCTCATAAGCATTCACGCCCCAGTTAAGAGGAGTAAATTCAAGTGTGATGCCGTTGGATACCTCAAAATCCTTCACAGCACCATCTGAAATGCTGAAATTGACTTTAGCGGCATAGCGTTCTACGTATATGTCCACAGTGACATCAGCGGCCTCTTCCTCTTTCATATTTTCAAGTTCGGTCATGGTCAGGAGCTTATTGTTGTCAAATGGGGTTGCCATTATCAACTGATTGCTTTGTCCCGTAACCTCATCGAGTCCATAATATACGGAGTTGTTCATTGAGAAGTATTTGTTGCCTCCGTCTTCAGGGCTGTAGAATTTCTCCAGCAACCGGTTTTGGGCCTCCTCCATACTCCTGTTCTCATAGAAGTTGGCATTTACAGCGTTGATAATGCAGATAACATAGCGAGGCATCTTTTCTCCTTGAACCAAGTTAACGGGCACATTGGTTTGATAAAAGCCATGTACTGATGAAATAGTTCCCGGTGTGGTAGGATCTACAGCCGCAGTCAGGCCGGATGAAACATGGCTGTAATAGTTTTTATCCGCATCATAGAAATAGAAGTCGACGGTGCGGATTTTGTTTTCATCTTCAGTGCCGTTGACATAATCAGTAGATTGATCATCGCCGATAGCTCGTGAGCCACTTGGGTTGCCATTTGCATTCACGAGATTCACTTTAAGGTAGCGAACCTCTGTTTTCTCGGCGACGGAATCGTCCTTGTCCGCCACAATAGGCCCGTCGGCGGAACAAGCTCCGAGAATCGCCATTGGTAATCCAACCAGCAGTGTTTTAAGGAATTTTTCCATTGTCTTTTCGATTATTGTTAAAAAAAATTAGTTGTTATTTCGCTGTTTTGGTTTTTAAGTCATGCAATGCCTGAACCGCTTCTTCCACGCCTCGTGACCGGGCACGGTTAAACCATGCCTCAGCCTCAACATATCGATGTTGCAATGCCGCTACGACTCCCCTTGCATAATCAGCCTCAGGAGATGACGGAATGTTTACTAACAGTTTGGCAGCCTCATCAATATCGCCTTCAGTAATACAGCGGTTGACCTCTTCGAGTGTCTGTAGCTCTTTTTCCTCATACTGATGTTGGTACTCAATACGATACTCCGTTCGCCTTAGGGATGGCAGAATCTCTCTGCTTATCCATGCCCACGACGCTCTATGTCTTTTCATCAAGGCTTCTTTTGTATCCGGACTACGGTTGCTGTCCATTATCTCAATCAGTACGTATTTGTCTGCAATATCGGATTCCTGAATTGCATTACGCAATCCGCCCCAGTCTTCTGCTATGTGACTTACATATATGATACTGTCAGGGAGCTCCATTTCCGATTGGATGAATGACTTTAAGGATACGGTTCTCATTGATGCAAGCCTATCATTATTTGCATAAGAACCTTCCGGAGAAGCATACCCGATAAGCTCTATACGATGAATATCCATTCCAAGATTATTGCGGATGGAATCAAGTTTGCCGGTGATAATTGCGAGCTCATTTTTATTGTCGGCAAGCGTAGAGTCAATCTCGGTCCGGTTTACTTTAAATTGCACACGCGCTGTTCCGGCAAGATTTTCCGTCAGGATCTTGCTGTGGGGAACATCAACAAGCGGAAACTCAAACTTTGGCAATGTATCTATTGCTGATAGTTCAACAGGTTGAATAACCGGCACCTCCGGCAAAACAATAACAGGTGTTTCCTTCTTAGGACCGCCAAAGTAGTATACCAGAGTTATAGCTGCTTTAGTTGGACCGACATAGTTTTTATTGCGGACGGCTATCTTTCTGCCACAATCAGCACAGGGAAATTTGTCGTAGCTATAACGGGCATAGCCGAGAGCGATCTCTGCCTCCAGTCCCCAATGATCTGCCATAGACCATGAATATCCATATCCGATTCCGGCACCCGCAGCCCATCCTTGGCGTCTATATTTATTAAGAGTAGTATTGAACTGCCCACCGAATATATGTCCGGCAAAGAAATGGCCCCGCATATTCTCTCTGCTCGTCCAATATCTTAACTCCGGTTGAATCATCCAGTGTTTCCACTGTCGACCATTGGATAGTCTCCATCCATTATAATTCCCGGATAGATCAACAGACCAGTGAGGCGCGAGTTTCAGTTCCGCGCCTAAGTTCACATTAAGTAATGCGTCATAAAGCAGATTAGTCTTGACAGCCGCCCTCTCTTCGGCCGCGCAGTTGTTGCCGAAAAGAAATACCAATGCGAGTAATGCGATAATGAGGTACTGTTTCTTCATATTCAAATTAATCACAATCTCTTGATAAGAGATTTGGGTAGTTGCTAAACAATTTTTCAAGTTTGTGTTTGCGAATTTAGCGATGTGCTGCCATCCGGGCATTACACCACCGTTAAAATCGGGATTGTCCCAGCGTAAAGCAATGGACAGTATTCTGAACGAAGACTTATCAATACATAAATTCGCCATTATCCAGCAGTAAAATCACAAGTATATCAGCAAGTTGCATGCGGCCTGAGCTCTTGCCCGGCACGCCCATTGTCGTTTGTTTTTTGTAACTTTGTAATACCGTTTATCAACAATGAATAATTAAAAAATTTGAACTAATGACAAAGACTATTCTACAGACCGCCCTATGCGTTTCATCCACAATCTGTCTGTGGAGTGCTTTTCTGTTAGCCTATGATTGGCAAGGCATAAGACAACGTAGATGGTTGTCCGTGGTGTTGTTCGTATGGGGTGCCGCATGGGCTCTCCGTGCATATGGCCTCGTATTTGGCGATACGACGCGGATATATGAATACATTCTTGCACCGGAGTTGATACTTGGGGGTATCGTCGCCGGTGTTTCATTTCTCGTATGGCCGATTACTGTATTGTCGGCTCAGAAGATCAAGACCGGCAGACTGTTTATGTTTTGGCTACCATTCCTGCTGTGTATTATAATATATTATGGAGCAATTGCATCGTTTGACCTTAAACAATTCAACCTTAAATCTCTTGGTGACTTTTGGTCACATATTTATTATTTTTCAGTTTGGTTCAGGCTTGTTCTGTGTGCTTGTCTATTTGGATACCTATCTTTCACCATTCGTCTTATAATACGTTATACCAACAAGTATAACAAATATATTGAAGACAATTATTCGGAATATCAGAAATACGCTATAAAGTGGATGCACACATATTTGTTAGGCTTGGTAACCATCACCGTTTTTTTCTTCATAAATCTCTGTTTTGCATCATACACCACCTTTCTATGTCACAATATAGTCGCTTGCATTTTTCTTGCATGGCTCACAGCCAAGATAATAGTATACAATACCCCTTATTCAAGCGACCGTACAGATTATATAATTCCGGAACTAACTAAACTTGAAGGAGAAGATTTCAATAGTAAATTCAGTTTATACAAACAACAAGTCGAGATGTGGCTCGTTAATGAACGACCCTATCTTAGTGCCGACTTCAGTCTAAAGGATGTAATGACTCATTTCGGTCTGAATCGCACCTATGCCTCTAAAATCTTCAATGATGGTTTTGGCAAAAGCTTTATTATAGTCATAAGAGAGCATCGAATTGAATATGCCAAGAAGTTAATCCAGATCAATCCTGCGATTTCAATGTCGGATGTGGCTCATCTGTGCGGTTATTCCACCGCACAGGCTTTCCATAAAGCCTTTGTATACTGCAACGACGGTCTTACTCCAGGGAAATATGCAAGCACACTAAATTCTTGATTTAATAAAATTGTCAAGATCTGTGTCTTTCGACAGGTTAAGGCGAGAGCGAAGCCGGTATCGGGATGTGGCGAGGCTATCTCTCGATATACCAAGGGCGAGTGCTATTTCTTCGTTTTTCATATTTAAGGCTATCAGCATACAAAGCAATTCATTACCGGAAGTAAGATTGGGATATTCATGACGTAATTTATAAATAAATCCGGGATATAGATCATTGAAATTCTTCCGAAAACGCAGATCATCGTCCTTTTCAAGCAATATGGCCGACAACATTTCGTATCGTTTATTTTCGTTATTATCAGCGGTTACATTGTTTAATTCCTCAATTCGGGCATTAAGTGCTATACGCTCCGAAAGAAGATTATCTATGTTCTGCTGTTTAAGTCTCAGTATTCGCTTGTTATTACGGAAATATATTATACTGATGACCGAGATTCCCAGTATAATCAGGACAGAAATGGCAGATATGAAAACAATTCGTTGCCGTTTAGCCCGCAACTCGCTTTCAAGCATTGCCTTTTCTCTTTTAAACTGTGATGTGCGGTATCGGAAATCCATACCAAGTAAAAGATTATCTCGCTGCCTTTGCAGTATTGTATCGTGAAGAGAGGCTGCGTCCATGTATATTTCAGCCAGTTTACCATTTCTTGTTGCCGCATAAGACTGTGCAAGCAGCTGTAGTGCCCATTCCTCACTTTCCGTATCGCCCACTTGCCTGAAATCCTCCAATGCACTCTCCATCATCGGCAAACCATATGAGGGATTTCCTAAAATTACATACGCACGGCCTATCAGAAATCTGCCGGTTATATTATCGTCGGTAGACACAATCTGCTTTAAGGTCGCCAGAGCTTCCGGAATTGAATCAGGGACATAATCCGGGTGTTCAATGAAAAAATATGCGCGGTCAGCGTTTACACGCTGCATTACTGCCAAACGATATTCCGCGTCGCCAATAAGACCACACAGTTCACGGCTGCGTTGCAGACATATAAACATGGAATCTATCTGATTGTTTTGTTTATAAACAAAACTCCGCATCCGCCACAAATCGGCACGGATATCAAGAGCATATTTATCTGCAATGACTGTAGCTTTATAATTGATCTGCTTTGCTTCTTCATGCAACCCCATACGACTATATAGATTTGCAAGATTTCCAAGGAGCTTCACAGCCTCTTTGGAATTTATGCTGTCGGGATGCATGGTTGTAAGCATATCGTTTGCTTCCTGCAAAAGCCGGAGTCCCTCTATATAGTTACCCTTGCGACACATTACACGTCCTTGCTCTGATAATTCGCCAAATGACGTTGATGTATAATTATCTTGTTTTGTTTTGTCACAGGCATTGAACATCAGCAAAGCAACAAACGCTATAAAAATATAAAATGCTTTCATATTGCACATACAGATTCAAATATTGGGTCAGCCAACATACCGGTGGTAAAAATACGATATTTATATTTTAAACTCATTTTTATCCGGAATATTGTATAATAGATTGCAGCAAAGGATCTCTAAATAAGAGAGCCTTATTTGATAAGCAAAGTTAGCTATTTTTCAGTAAATTAGAGTGGTTTGATCCATAAAAATTAACAAAGGTCTCATAATTCGAGACTAAAATCGGGGAATCGTTTAGTAATCAACTCTAATAAAAGCTTTTTAATGCCTGATTTTACACGTCTTGCATTTCATCACATTCTCTTATTTAGAGAGCGGGACGGTTGTTAAACATTTAAGCCACGACCTCCCAACGGAAATCAGGGCTTACATACCGTTCATCCCGCCGCAGGACATCGCGACAGACTCTGAAGTATCTGCATATCCCAAAATCCTTCTCCACAAACTTTTGTGGTATCCCAAGTTCGGCGGCAGTGATTCTGATGGCATCAGCCAATTGCTCCTTGTCTTCGTGAAGTTTCATTTTATATGCCATTTTAGTGAGTTGGGCAGATGTGTCGCCTTATCTCCTTTTGACAATGGCATAAGCCACCATTACAAAAGTACATATGGCTTTTTAGCAAACTTTTCTGTAGGTGATTTCAAGGTCGGCTTGCAATTTAGAAACTGGTTTAACAAATATAAATATTACTGCCATATTGATGAACATTCCACTCAACCGGCTTTTGATTTTCAGATATGATATGGGTATATCAGGAGCCGCCGGGTTATATTTATCTTAATGCGGTGACAGGTACCGGTGCGACAAAGATCATATTCTTTTTTCAAGTAATCACTACTATCGCCTATTTATTCTGTTTATGGGGATTGAGTAATCTCAATGTCCGATTGGCAACTTATTGGAGCGTGGAATATCTATATGTGATAATGCTCGGTATTCAGCCTTTTATTTATCTGAAATTATACGATTCAAAAAACAACAGGATATGATGAATAAAATATATCCCCGTAAGGGTGACACACAGACCGTTTATCTGAACGCGGTGGTCAAAGACCTGTCGATTGAGGTAGGTGACTACACGATTTACAATGATTTTATCTCAGACCCTCGTCAGTTCGAGCAGAATAATGTGCTGTATCATTACCAAATTAATCATGAACCACTAATAAACACTAAACAAATTACTAAACATCGCCTGTTTAGTAAGGCGTTTTAGCCGTCTGACAGATCAATTGGAGCGCCCGGTGGTTTCTTAAAAATTGCTAAATTTAACTTCCTGAATAAAAGCAATTTAAAAGCAAAATAAAATTCATTTCCATGTCATTTCCGTGCCCGTCGCATGGTCGCAAAGTGGAGCTGGAGGGACTTGTTCCTTACGCTCCAAATGCAGTTATATCAATGCATTAGATAACAGTCGTCAATAAGTGGTAACGAGATGGTAACGAAAAATCCGTCAGTCTCGCCGGCTCTCTTGCCGATGCTTGAACGGGATGTTCTTATAGTGGCAAAATTACTAAATTTTCGTCTGAAAATCAAGTCTGTGGGTTCCTTTTAACGCTTCTTATACCAAGTGTTAAATCTGTTATTTACGCTTGAAGTATGCGATAAGCCTGTCAACACCCGCCGTATGCTTCGTAGAATTTTTGGATTTCAGTTTTGCTATATTCTTAAGTTTCCATTTCACCGATGGGTATTCGTGCAGATCTCCCGCACAACACTTGCTCCAGTCCGGATTGCCGTCCTCAAAAGAAATCAGGAAGTCTTTGTCATCGTCCGTAAATCCATTGTTGACAACCTCTATAAGATTTACCCTTGCATTCTGATAATCCTCATAATTGAACGGCTCGTCGGTCATTCCCTCAAACTGGTTGGCAAGAGCATCCCGCTGATCAATCGGATTAGGTTGCAGGGATTCGATGACAGGTTTGTCGCTTCCGAGCAGACAAAGGATAAAGCCATCCTTTACCGCATTGAAATCGTCAGAGGTTATGCCTCGACAGTCGAATAGATCTCGCGGATGCTGACGACTGAGAGCCGCCGCAATCTTGCCACCGAACAGCTGGCTCCATGACACGATATTGGCAAAACAGGTCAGACCGAACTCATCCTTGGCCTTCTCGCATAGTTGTAGCTTCTCTATATCGCCTAAGATTCCTCTTTTTGTTCCGTTGACTTCAATCTTGATTGTAGTTCCGTCTTTGACACACTGCAATTTCCATACATCAGGTTTATGGGTGACACGAATACCCGGAACTGATTTTTCGATTGCAGTTTTCAGAGATGTAAGATGCTTATTTATGTTTTTAAGACTCGTCTCGCGGTCTTCCAAAGGCACATATGTTATATCAATGTCAACCGAATATCTCGGAAGATTCCTATGAAACAGGTTTATTGCGGTGCCTCCGTGGACAGCGAAATCCTTTATCTTGAATACAAGTGGCATGACTCTTATCAGCAGGGCCACTTGTCTACGGTAAGTGTCATTCATAATCATTTAATTCTTTGGGAACGGTAATGCGATATTTTGGTATATACACCCCGTTGTCGGTGAGTTTGAGTTTGGAGGATGTCAACCCTAATTTGTTCAGATCAAGCATATCAAACCAATAGTGGCCGCCTTTTTCCGCCATATACAGGAACATTCTCTTGATGCGTTGGCTTGAAGTATTTTCCAGTGCATTCTGAACCTTTTCCGGATTCAGAGAAGTCAACTGCTCCATAATATAATACAAGTCCATGTAGTTATATTGGCTCGGAACAAGGTGGAGACACTCTAGAAATGCTTGTTCCGGCGACGAGATTTTAAGGTCGTAGCGATTTGTCTTGTAGGATTGTGTCAATGGATCTTTGAAGATTCCGGTATGAAACGGCACTATCGTCATATCATACTTGTCGCTTCTTACCCAATCTTCCACGTTTCCTGATTCAAATGCGACCATCAGCCGAGGTTTACCCATAGGTATATAGTGGCTGAATCCATGTAGTTCAAGAGCTGAATGAGCTGCGACGCGGGCATTGTTACCAGTCTGATAATTATAACAGTGAACGGCTGTCAGTGCAGAAAGATTGTCATTGCGTCGGTACATAACCCCTCTCCCAAGTGCTTCAAGCCAACCGGAATCCCGATATTTTTTCAACAATTGTGAAGAATATCCTTCCTTTCTCAGCCAACCCGCAAATAGAAGCCCTCCGGGAATACTCTCGGAAAGTAGATGGTTGAGCTTTGAGGCGATTGCTATACTCATGGTTGATTATATTTGTGGAATATCAACCGCAAAGTTAATCAAAAAATCTGATTATACAAAATGGATAGTTGCATATTCTTAAAATAGATATATTGATAGTATATTACAAGCAGTAAAATTCAACCTTCAATTTTTACAATAACTTTATCCGAGGTTTTGACATTTGATTACGCGGCAAGAGAGGGAGCGGTCTTCAGGGTTGGCGGCGTGATGCCGTCAAAAGGTGACGGTGCAGGCACTGACACCTTTCGACCGCTTCGCGCCTATGGGCACCGGCGGAACACCGATAACCCGCAACGCCTCCGAGGTAAGCACCGGGGACGTTGCTTTTACCTCTGAGACTCTCTGCCGTTCATCTGTGTTCTTTTTCGCCGTTGCTGAATAAGGATTTTTACGACCGTTCCCTCCCTTGCCGCTTTGACACTGCGACACTCGGCATAGACTGCGGAGAACAGTCTTCCTTCGTCGGCTGTCCTTCGCAGACTATGCTGGTCATGTCGCTCAGTTCCATTTCTATAAAAATTATTGAGAAATTATTTTCAATAAGATTTCCGAGAGATTATGTGACAGTATGTTTTCACCGTGACGGAGTCGTGGCTCCTGTTATTGTCTAATCAACAGCGATTTTAACTTGCTTGCCAGTGGGGAACGTGTGGTGCCGGGGATATTCTGATGCCTTTTGACTGAAAAATCTCCAGACCTGCGGCTTGTATTTTTAAGTCAAAGAGCGAACATCCCCTCTGTCCACCACACGCCTCTGAGGTGTCAAGCAAGCGAAAACC
This sequence comes from Barnesiella sp. WM24, assembly GCF_004570975.1. Lineage (GTDB taxonomy): Bacteria > Bacteroidota > Bacteroidia > Bacteroidales > Muribaculaceae > Muribaculum. Next base: position 181,381 of record NZ_SPPC01000003.1, on the reverse strand, counting down.
GATAGTGATATACAAATAAAAAAAAGTCGCAACGATGAAAACAAACAGCCACATAAAAGGTCAAAGCGAAGCTCAAAGCCTCAGGTTCAACCAAATAAAAAAGGTTGCAAAGGTGGTGACAATCATCATCGGAGCAATAATCGGAACTCTGGTATGGGTGATAGTCAGACCTGTAATCCGTGGTTCGGGCTGGGTAATATCCCTTATAACCGCAATACTGATAATCTATTGGATATTAACTTTCTAAAACATACGACTATGAAATCATCTGAGAATTTTATCGAGGCTATCCGCAACTATCTTGATAGCCGTGCAGAGAGCGACAATCTGTTTGTTATCCGCTATGCAGACCCCTCTAAGTCCCTTTCTGAGTGCTGTCAGTTCATACTGAACGAAGTCAAGCGTCAAGGAGTCAGCGCAATGACCAACGATGAGGTATTTTCACTCGCCACGCATTATTGGGATGGCGACTGTACCGCAGAGGAAATCGGCAAACCCATCAACTGCAAGGTGGTAATCTCCAAAGACCAACTCACCGAGGAGGACAAAGCCGAACTCAAAGAGCTGGCTATGGAGCAGTACAAGGATGAGCAACTCCGAGAACTCAGACGGCAGTCAGCACCGAAGATTCAACCCAAGCCGACCGCCACCGCTCCCAAAGCCGGAGCAGAGATTAACACTATTCCCAACCTATTTGATGAATTCTAAACACCCCCAAGACGATGAAACCCCGTAACAAGAAGCAACAGCATATAGTGGAACTGAGTGGGCGACTTCGCCCGCTCACCACTCCCCCAATGCAGTGGGCACTCAACTTTACCATCAATCACTATGGTTATCGGTTGAAGAACGGAATGTGTACCTGTATGAAATGCGGTCACGAGTGGCTGGAAACCCGAAACGGGACGTGCCTATGCCCCGAATGTGGCACACAGATAGAAATCAAGGATACCAAAGAGCGTGTTATCCGTGAAAAGTCCTATTTCAATGTAATCACCACCATTGAGGACTATCAGGTAGTAAGAATGTTCCTGATGATGGTTGAAATGCGCAAGGGTATGAAGGCAAAGCCAGCCTTTCTTGAAATCGGTCAGTATTTCATTGACCCCAAATGCAATAAGACCGTTGTCGGTTTGCAGAGGACTCTCGGATACTACATCGACTCTTTCGCTTTTGGTTCTCCATTGGAGATAAGGTGTGACAACGAAGCCTTCCAACGCATATCCGATGAATGGGTTTACCCTCGCATCAAGGTCACTGACACTATCAAGCGCAACGGGTTCAAAGGAAATTGTCACCATATCCACCCCGTGACCCTATTCCAAGAGTTGCTGACCAACCCCAAGGCGGAGACACTGATGAAATCCAACGAGATAGAATTGCTCCGATACCTTTGCGCAAGACCAGCCTATAAGTCTGATATTGACAAGTATTGGAACACCATCAAGATAGCCAAGCGCAACGGATACGATTTTAAGGACGTTAGAATGTGGTTTGACTATATCAAGATGTTGGAGCGTATGGGCAAAGACCTAAATTCCCCCTCGCTGATAGCACCCCAAGACCTCAAAACCGCCCATGATGAATATGTGGAAAAGGTCAACCGCCAGAGGGTAAAGGAGCAGAAGGAAGCCAACCGCAAAAAAGCAGAAGCTGACCAAGTCAAGTTTGAGGAACTGAAAGGCAGATACATAGGTTTGTCTATGACTGACGGCACAATCAGACTCCACACACTTGACAGCGTAGCCGAATACTACGATGAAGGCACAAAGCAACACATATGTGTAGGTTCATCCGGCTACTACCTCAAAGAAGATACGCTTGTGTTCACCGCCACAATGGGAGGCAGAACAATCGCCACAGTAGAAATCTCGCTCAAAGACTTCTCAATCATCCAATGCAGGGCATTTGCCAACGGAGTCTGCGAATATGCAGCGCAGATAGCCGGTATCATCAACGCCAACAAGAAGATGATTGCAGAGAGAACTGAAAGTCGACGAGTTTCCGCTTAAGGTAACAATGACGAGTCAAAAAGAGCATAGCCAATGCCATATCAACGATGAAGGTGGCGGAATATAAGACCTCCGTCACCTTCATTTTGCCAAAAATTTCGGCCGCCAAAAGGCGGCGTTGAGGCTTTAGCTATTGCATCCGCAGGTACAATTATCATCGCATTTGCAATTGGCTATCACCATGCCTTCACGGAGTGCCTTCTCCGTATCCGCTCCCTTTGCCTTGCGGACAATGGCAAGAGCAAATTCAAGAGTTGTTCCAGGTCCCTTTGATGTTATCAGGCGGTCTCCGATTACCACTGGCTCCTCAGAGTATATCCCGCCATTATTTTCAAAGTCATCTTTGAGGAAAGGATAACCGGTGGCTTTTACCCCATTTATGATACCGAGCGGACCAAGCACCAGAGCCGGCGCTGCGCAGATGGCGGCGATGTTGCCTCCTTTTTCCCAGTGGGATTTCACAAGGTTGCTCAGCCTTTCGTCAAGGTTTACCGCATCCTCCGATTTGTCGGCACCGGGGAATATGAGCCAGTCTATCCGCTCGGGGGACAAATCGGAAACACTCATGTCTGCAACGATAAGGTTGCCTGTGGCTCCTTTTACAAGTCTGTTCTCTGTCATAGAGACGGTGAATACCTCCATCCCGGCACGTCGCATGACATCGACGGGTGCCAGAGCCTCGATTTCATCGAAGCCTGTTCCAAGCATCACGAACACAGCCTTGCCTGAAGGTTGAGCCGATGCTGGAATGCTGATACTGATTTCAGTCATAATTTGTGGGTTTATTATGTTTGTGTTAACTTTGCAAAGGATAACTGCTACCCTTTGGATAGCGCAAATATCCATTCGCGAGTGAGCTTGAAGCGCATGTCGGCGAAGCCGGTGCGCGGTGGCGAAGCCATCAAGACTCACCGCAAAGTTATATATCAAAATATTGCCATGCAAGAGGTTACTTCCAAAATAGCCACTTACTTCAAACTCACTTTTAGTCAATATCAGACAGATGAAGAACGAAAAAATTTCAGAAAAATATTCATGTGTCGCCACGTGCCCCATGAGGAACGTGATAGCACACTTCGCCAACAAGTGGTCGATGCTCCTGCTTGTCATACTTGACGAGTTCGGCGTAATGCGTTTCAACGAATTGTCAAGGGCAATCCCCGATATATCTCCGAAGGTATTGTCAGGACATCTGAAAACACTTGAATCAGTTGGATTGGTAAAGCGCATTCTATATGCCGAGGTGCCTCCTCGCTCAGAATACGAGTTGACCGATTTGGGCAGAACTCTTATACCCATACTCAATCAACTCTCGGAATGGGGTCGCAATAATTTGAAGGAGGTCAAACGTAATTTGACTAAATGGAGTTGATTACACATCCTGTAATTTGCCAAGGAAGCGAGAGGCATGGGCACCGTCCACATCGCTTTCCAGCACCAGGTAATAGCGCACTTACGGACGCATCGACTCTCTCGGTTGATAAATTCTCATCAGTTTTTTGGGAGAGACCTACTTTGCTCTTAATCTTCAAACCAGTAGTCAATATCGGGATTATACTTTTGGCCGATAAGTTGTTCTTCGTAAAAGTCCATATCAAGATACCCGTCATCATCCAAAAATAGATTTTTCGCTTATAGCAAGCGATTATGGTACGAAGAAAGTCCTCAAAAGAATGATGAATCTTTGTTGGCTCATCAGCATCGTGTTCTATCAGGAAAATTCCTTTTTCTTTACCTTCCGATACTTTCAACGCATAAAAATCTGATGAATAATTCACAAGGATTGGATAATACTTATCTTCTCCATTAGGAATCATTTCCTTTATAGTCTGCATAAAACTTTCGTATTCAGCATCCCTGATTAGAAGATAACCGGGCAAGAAATCCATCAATCGTTGATCTTCAATTTCATAGTATGTACCACTTACTTTAGAGTACAATATATTTAATGATTCCGGGAGAATTAAAGACAACTCTTTATCCTTAGCAATACTCAAGGAATAACCCGGTCTTAATTCATCAGACAGATTAATAAATTCATCTATTAAATAAGAAATTTCTTTTTTCATTAATTTTATTTCGTTAAAATGTTGCTGACTCTTCCGCACCATCTGAAGACCGTCTGATGATTACGGCCGGATTACCTGCGACGACTGAATCGTCAGCCACATCTTTGGTTACTACGCTTCCGGCTCCTATCACGCAGCGGTTGCCGATTGTCACTCCGGGACAGATTATAGCGCCACCACCTATCCAGCAGTCATCGCCGATAGTCACTGGATATGCATGTTCCTTGCTTTCTCTGCGGGCAACATAATCCATAGGATGGTGCGGAGTGTATATTTTGACATCTGGACCTACAAGCGTATAGTTGCCTATGGTGATGTAAGCTCCGTCAAGAAAAGTGCAGTTGGCGTTTACAAACACATGCTCGCCAAGTCTGATGCCATGTCCGTGGTCGCAGTGGAACGGAGGACACACAATTGAGGTGTCGGGAATATCCGGAATCAGATTATTGAGCAATTCACGATAGCCCTCGTCGTATGAACTCATGGTTCGCAATCTCGCAAGCAGTTTTTTCGCGTGAATAAAGCTGGTCTGCAACTCGGGGCTACTCATGTCAGCAAGCTCACCCCGGCGCATTTTTTCAAGCTCATTCATATTGCCAATGTTACTGTTATTTATCCGATGTTGTTTAGTTCCTCAGCTTTGGCACGCCATAAAGCCGCCTGCTTCGCATTTTTTCTGATGCCATTGCCGTTGGCATAACAGTCGGCAAGGCAACGCATGGCTCCGGCATGTCCGTTGTATCCCGTGTTTTCGTTGACGTAGGTCGCCGCTTTCTTGTACAGGCGCACCGCTTCGGCCATATCTTGCTCTACACCATGTCCCTCGGCATAGCATCGTGCAAGCTGGAATTGAGCTTCAGGGTCATCATTCTTAGCCGCCTGACGGTACAAATCCGCAGCCTTTTCCCAGTCCTGCTCCACGCCGTGCCCGGCTGCATAACAGTCGGCAAGACCGCGTTGTGCTTCCGGGAAAGCATTTCCGCCGAAATCTACGGCTTTATTGTACCACCTGACTGCCTGACAATAATCTTCAGCAACACCACATCCTGTGGCATAACAGTGACCAAGTTCCACCCAAGCCATCGGGTCGTCGTGTTCCGCGGCTTTATTAAACCAATAAAAGGCCTTTTCGTAATCGCGTTCCACTCCGTCGCCGTTGCGGTAACACAGTCCCAATGTGAAATATGCTCCTGCATATCCTCCGTCCGCTGCTTTCTGATAATAATCAAAAGCTTTCTCCGCATCTTTCGGCAGTCCGCCGTTTCCGTTACTGTAGCAGTCGCCTATGCGGTCGATGGCATACCCATCGCCCAAATCTGCGGCTTTCTGCCACCATTCGACAGCCGAGGCCATGTCGTATTCCACACCCCAACCGCGCCGATAACAGCATCCGAGCATACACTGCGCCTCCGCCAAATCTTTACCTGACAGCCGGTTGCCGTTGACAGCTTTTTTCAGCCATTTGGCAAGTTGCCCCTGATAGCTGTCCTTGTTCAGCCGCTCTTTTGCGGGACGGCAGTTGTCAGATGCCAGCCAGTATAATTTGAATGCTTTTGCAAGATTGCGCTCCACGCTAATGCCATTTTCATAGCATTGGCCAAGTTGATATTGTGCGGGAGCATAGCCCGATTCAGCCGATTTGCGACATTTGTCAATGTCGAACGATTTTTCTGTATATTTATTCGTGTACTTTATCATGATTCTATTGTTTTGTTTTCAGGCAGTTTCACAGTCTCTGTCCAATCCGACCGAAAAAATGTCACGTTGAAGGCATCGCCGTCCCAGCCTGTACGGGTGACGGCTCCCGCCATATCGACAGTGTGGGGTAACTCATCGAGCCATTCCGACACGACAACCTCGCCGCTTTTACAATCGACCAAGTCGACTCGTATCGCATCGCCTATGCCGTGGCCGATGCAACGGTACACCTTCGCTTTGTATTTCCTGTCGCGGCGGAACTTGGAGTATTTTTCAAGTAGGATTTCTTTCTCGCATCCGCACTCCCTCATTTTTTTGAGAATGTCATCGCGCCGCTCCGCAAGGCGGTTTCTGCCGTCGTGCGCTTGGTCAATCTCCACAAGAACATCCATGACTATGCCGGCGACATATTGCTCGAACTCATTGCTGAGCTCTTCGCTGAATGCCTTGCTGAAGCGTTTGAGGTCATAGAGCTTGCGGGATGTTTCGATGTCAAGATTGTACCACGACACGCCCATTTGAGGAACCGGATTATAGCCCGGCCAGCCCATCATCTCCTGCTCAACATTCGCACGGATGGTCAACTGCCCGCATCCGTCAAGATCAATAGGCATCAGTTCCGTCAGGATGAACTGTGCTATGCCGAACGTAGTAGCGTTCAGGCTAATCTGACAATAGTTGGATTTCTCCTTCTCTTTCTTCTCGAGAACCGAATCGCCCCTGAAACACAGTGTCCGCAGTTTCATCGCTTGAGATCTTTAAAATTCTTATTGTTCAATTTGTTCAATGCATTTTCAGCTTCTCGATTGCCTTTCTTGGCAGCAAGCCGGAAATATTTGGCAGCTTTTTTCAAATCAACCGGCACGCCCAACCCTTCAAGATACATGTTGCCGATTTCATACAGTGCCTTGCCGATGCCGTCAGCGTATCTCTGCCAATAGCGACCGGTGCGTTCCGCCAGATGCAGGTATTGCTCCATCGCCTTTGAATAATTGACCTTGCTGCCTGTACCGTGCTTGTAACAGTCTGCCAACTTCAGCATGGCGTTTATCTCCCCCATGTCGGCACCTTTGCGATACCAGCGGAAAGCCAATACCGGATTCTGCTTCACTCCCAGCCCCTCCATATAGGCATCTCCCATCTTAACAAAGGCTTCGTCATAATTCATCTCTGCGGCTTTCTTGAAACAGGTGAAGGCTTTTTTATAGTCGAACAGTTCCTGATAGGCAAGCCCCATCATATACCAGGCCTCATCCTTCATACAGAAAGGCTCGTTGCTTTCGATAATATCATTGTATCGTTTTATCGATTCTCTAATGACAGAGGTTTTGTCATTGTCCTCAGATAACCGGTTCACTGTCCCGCCCATCTTTTTACCGAATTTCTCTTTCGCGTATTCGTAAGATTCAAGGATGTAAGGCTTCAATGATTCAAATGTCGTTTCAGATGGAGTCAAAGCACAAATCCACCCCATCCACGCATAGACCGGATGCGGCATAATGACATCCTTTGCGGTAAAGTCATACGGCATATCTACAATACAGCCCTTGTTCGGGCGTTGTGGCAATTCTGCGAATAAAGTGCGGAATGTCTGTTTTCTGACTCCTATATTCACACGCCACACATCCTCGCGGTCAAGGAGTGAAGCCCGGTCATTGTCGCCATCCTTTTCTTTGATTGTCAATACATACACGCCACGTTTCAACACGCCACCGGGATTGTAGAAAATCCCACGCTCGCCCCAGCTGTTTACTTCTGCAATCCCGTCAAAGTTGTCAAGGCAATATTTCAGAATATCGTCAGGTGTAATAGCCATATTTTAATCAAGATTCGTTAATCAACCGATACATCAAGGTAATATCCTCCGATGCCATTTGGAATTTTGATTTCTCAATCAAAATGTTCTGTCCGGTCATTATGTAAGAGGGTATAATACGTATTTCTTTATAGAAAATCTCAGTGTTACGCAATTTGTAGGTAGACATACTTGGAACGGCATTTTTCTTGGTTGCCTTTTTGCTTATCATATTAAAGGCTTTTTTCGCCACATCACCCATCAGCATGACAACCTGAAGATTTGTAAACAGCTCAAGCTCCTTTTCAAGATACGGCAGACTTTCTTCGATACTATCCTTTGAAACTGAGTATCCAGATTTAGGCGTCTTGACAGCATTAGTGATGTAGATGCCGAGGTTCAATATATCCTGAATACTATTTACCTCTATCCCAGCTTTTCGGAACAGCGGAATTGTCGTTGACATATATGCGGAGTCCGGCCTTCCATAGAAGTCATCGTCAGAATCAATGGGGACAATTTCGTTTATCATGATAGCCCGTATCTTTTCCGACTCGATATTTACGTCATTAAGCCGCAAGTGGGAGCTGTTTTCAGTAAGCAACTCTGCCTTTACATTCATAATCTGAATTTTTTAAGAACAAAACTCATATTCTCGCCGAGGTTACGCATATTAGCCATACCTTCCTCGTCGTTGAGCACATCACCGATGTTCTTGCCATAGACCATATTCCAATAGGTGGAGCCTACGACAATCATTTCCTTGTTGAGCATGAAATGATTCATGGTGTCGACCGTTGTCATTCCGCCACCGCGACGCACTGCGGCAACCGACGCCCCTATCTTATGGCGAAGAATTCCCGGATTGGTTGCAACGACAACACCCCCACGCTCCAGAAAGGCTTTCATCTTTGCAGACACATCCGCGGAATATACCGGAGATCCGAGAACTATGCCGTCTGCATCTGCCATACGGCTGAATATCTCTGCAAATCCATCATTCGCAAACACACAGTTGCCTCTGCCTTTACAAGCAAAGCATCCACGACATGGCAGTATTTCATAATCAGCCAATTGTATCAGCTCACATTCGATACCCTCTTTATTGAGTTCATCAAAGACCTTGCTGATAATCAAGGCTGTGTTGCCGTTTTTTCGGGCACTTCCGTTGATACCTATTACCTTCATTGCTTGTAGTTGCGTTTTATTTCGTCGATTGATTTGCCACCGATACCGAAGTTTTCATCGGGCAGTTCTTTGATCGTAACGGTAAAGAACTGTTCCGGGATATGGGTTATCTCGGAGGCCGTTGCTGTTAGTCGCTCAATAAGTTGCTTTTTCTGTTCAGCGGTCAGTTTGCCGCTCTCAATTGATATGTAGGGCATCTTTAGTTATGAGACTTTTGGCGGTTTGACATTATGGTATCGAAGTTGTCGCGACCCCAGTTGATGAGGGCCTCGACATGAGGCAGAAGCGTTCTACCGAAGTCCGTCACAGAGTATTCTGTGCGGGGAGGAACATCCGGGAACAACTCGCGGCTTATAATGCCGTCGGTGGTCAGCTGACGAAGTACTTGTGACAATACCTTCTCCGATACCGACGGGATGTTGCGGTACAGCTCGTTGAATCGTACCGGTTCGTTCTCGGAAATCTTCACGAGAACCACCAGTGCCCACTTGTTGCCCAGCCATTCGAGCATCGGAGCCGCCTTGCAATATTCGTAGTCAAGTTTTTTGGCCATAACCGGGGTTACAAAAACGACTGATTACGAGCAATACAAACTTTTCGGTAAGGGTCAAACCCTTAGGTAAGTCATTGCTTCCACGCTGATAATCATCTAATTTTGCACCACGAAGTTACAAAAAATAATCGAGATATGGTATATCCCCAACTACATTTCACCGGACAGGTATGGCGACCGCCATACGAGGCCAGTTCGCAGCTTCTTCAGATCACATCCGGCTGCACATGGCACAAGTGCAAATTCTGTAGCCTATACCACGGCACTCCGTTCCGTATGTCGCCTCTCTCGGAGGTGGAGGAAGACCTGAAAGTCATCCGCCAGTGGCAACCGCGCGCCCGACGTGTCTATCTCACCGGAGCAAATCCATTTGCATTGAGCTATAACAGACTGATGGATGTGGCAGTTCTGCTGAGGAAATACCTCCCTCACATGGTGTCGTTCGGAATGTTCGCCCGCGTGACAGACATCGCACCAAAGTCGGTGGAGGAACTGAAAAATCTCCGTCACATGAAGCTCGACAGCATCAACATAGGCGTCGAGACAGCTCACGACGAAACCCTTGATAAAATGAACAAGGGTTATCATGCTTCGGATATTCTTGAGCAGTTATCTAAACTCGACGAGGCCGGAATCCGTTACAACGTGTTCTATCTTAACGGACTCGGAGGGAAAGGCAAAGAAGTGGAAAGTGCCGTGGCAACAGCCGACATTCTTAATCAGCTCCATCCCTGCATCATAAACATAGTGTCGTTGACAATCTTTCCCGAATCACAACTGTATCAGGAGATCATAAACGGGACTTATGTGGAAGAGCCGGAAATCGAAAGGCTTATGGAGATGCGCACACTTATTGACCGACTGAAGATAAAGGTCAATCTGCTTGGTCATCACGTTTCCAATACGGTGCCGATAACCGGAGCATTGCCCGACGACAAAGCCGCGATACTCCGTGAATTTGACAAAGCGATAGCCGAGTTTCCAGAAGAGGAACTCAAAGCCTATCGCAGCAGGATATGGTATCTGTGAAGATTCCTTATCCATTTCAGGTCTGTCCCGGCAAGGACAGGCCTTTTTCACGCCATAATGTCATTGAAAATTCGTAACTTTGCAGTCTAAATCTCAACATATTCAAAGCAGTACAGAAAATGACTAAAGCAGAAATAGCGAGTGAAATCGCAAAGACAACCGGCATAGACAAGGCAGCGGTTGTTACCGTTATCGAACAGTTTATGACCGTGGTGAAGGATAGCCTCGCACACGGCGAAAACGTATATCTTCGTGGCTTCGGTTCTTTCATCGTCAAGCAGAGAGCCGAGAAGACAGCCCGCAACATCAGCAAGAACACTACACTCGTTATTCCGGCTCATAACATTCCGGCGTTCAAACCCGCAAACTGTTTCAAAGAAGAAGTCGCAAAATAATATGGACTACGAGGATAACGAATATGGAGAGAATTCCGTTGAAGATATGATGGTCGATTACGACTATCACATCAACACAGGAGAACTTCCTAAACTATTCGATGAATCATCGGTTGACGAGTTCATCGCCAACCTCAATGACTGGGATTGATTATGTGTCCGACAGCAGAATATCCGTTCAGTATAACAGATTTACACACAACCCCGTTAGGGGTTGAACGTATCAGGAAAAATCTCAACTTGCCGGAATCTCTGGATGCTGTAGATTTTTGCAGATGTTTCATCCTTGAAGATTTTGCCACTTTTGAGCGTAAAGGAAAGAACTGGTATGTTACCGCAGGACATGTGCGCATAACAGTCAACGCAAACAGCAATACCATTATAACCGCCCATAAAATATAATGATTAAGCTGAGGTGTGTAGTCGAGCATATCACTTACCAGAATCAGGAAAATGGCTGGTCGGTGATGAAAGTCAAGGTCAAAGGATATGACAATCTCGTGACCCTGACCGGCTCGTTGCTTGACGTACCCGTAGGTAGTGTTCTTCTCGTTGACGGCGACTGGCGTGTTGACCCGAAGTATGGGCAGCAGTTTGTGGCTCAGTCTTGGACTGAAGTAATGCCCGCAACCCTGTATGGCATAGAGAAATATCTCGGCAGCGGTCTTGTAAAAGGTATCGGTCCGGCATACGCCAAGGCTATTGTTAGCCGTTTCGGACTGGAGACAATCGATGTGATTGAGAACGACATCGAGCGGTTGCTTGAAGTGCCGCGTCTCGGCAAGAAACGTATGGAGAAAATCCGAGATAGCTGGGAGAAACAGAAAGACATCAAGGAGGTAATGGTATTCCTTCAGGGTCATGGAGTAAGCACCGCTTTTGCCGCCAAGATTTACCGCAAGTATGAGAAGGAGTCGATTGCCAAGGTCAAGGAGAATCCCTATCAGCTTGCTGATGATATATGGGGCATCGGGTTCAAGACAGCCGACAGCATAGCCGCGAAGATGGGCTATGAGAAGAATGACCCTCGCCGTTGCCGCAGCGGAATACTTTACGCGCTCAATGAACTTGCGGAGGAAGGTCACGTCTATGCCGAGCCTGAGCAGCTGGTCGATGCCGCCACCAAATTATTGGAGGCAGAAGAAACATCCGTGCGTCAGGCTCTTGCCTCAATGATGGAGGCAAAGGACGTTATCTCCGACAACAATGTGATTTATCTGCCGCCATTCTATCATGCCGAGAACGGTTCTGCTAAACGGTTGCAGTCGTTGCTCTCCGACAATTCCCTTTTTAATTCCAATATTGCCGCTGAACCGGAAGCCGAATACGGCGCAAAACCGGGCGGCATAGTCTATGACGAAGTACAGCGAGCGGCAATTCAGAAGGCTCTCGACTCAAAGGTCATGGTGCTGACAGGCGGCCCCGGCACCGGCAAGACAACTACCACACAAGGGATAATCGCCGCCTTCAAGGCTCGGCACATGAGTATTCTTCTCGCTGCCCCCACAGGTCGCGCCGCCAAACGAATGACCGAAGCCACCGGCATGGAGGCAAAGACAATACACCGTCTGCTGGAATACAATCCGATGGACGGATACAAACGTAATGACGAGAACCCTCTGGAAGGTGACGCTCTGATTGTGGATGAATGTTCGATGATTGACATCCTGCTGTTCTACAACCTGATGAAAGCCATTCCCTCCAATATGCGTCTGATACTTGTGGGCGACATCGACCAGTTGCCGAGTGTCGGGGCGGGCAATGTACTTCGTGACATCATCGACTCGCAACAGATACCGGTGGTACGGCTGACCCGCATCTTCCGGCAGGCTCAGTCGAGCCGCATCGTGATGAACGCCCATGCCATCAACGCCGGGCAGTTCCCGAACATCAGGAATGGTCTTGACACCGATTTCTTCTTCATAAATCAGGAAGATGCCGATGAGATGGTCAAACTCATTATCGGACTTGTGCGCGACCGTCTGCCAAAGAAATACGGCTATCCGCCGAAAGAGATACAGGTGCTTACACCGATGCAACGTGGCACGGTCGGAGCCGGCAACCTCAACATCGAACTGCAAAACGCCCTAAATCCTGCGGGGCCGTCATTGGCTCGTGGCGGATACACGTTCCGTCAGGGCGACAAGGTGATGCAGATTCGCAACAACTACGACAAAAACGTATTCAATGGCGACATCGGCTATATCACAGCCATCGATACCAACGAGCGCACACTGACCGTTACATTCGACAGTCGCCTTGTAGAATATGACATAACCGAACTTGACGAGATTGTATTAGCATACGCCGTCACAATCCACAAAAGTCAAGGTTCCGAGTTCCCGGTGGTAGTGATGCCCGTGACGATGAAACATTTCGTCATGCTCCAGCGCAACCTCATATACACCGGCATAACCCGCGCAAAGAAAATCTGCGTACTCGTCGGCACCACCAAAGCCCTCGCATACGCCATTAAACAAAATACCGTCTCCAAACGCAATACCAAGTTGAAAGAGCGTCTAAACGAGAATAGCTTATGAGTAGTAAAAAATATATCGCGACACTGTTTGCATTCATCGGATTCCTGACATCTTTTGCAGAAACTTCCAATCTCATAGGGGCATGGAAAGGGCCGAAGGATTTGATGATAAATCTCTGTATTGACAATGGTAAGAAGTTGTATGTGGGATATTGCGGTATTCTCCGCACCTACGGCTGGGTGGATTTCTCAACAAGCCTCACTCCTGATTCACTTATAATAAAGTCTGCCGATATAGGAAGTCCGTTCGAGGGACGCTTCAAAATCGAGTCTGACAATAGACTCGTCGGAAAACTTGAAATGGGTAGTCATGGCGATGATTGGTATTTCAACGGCAATGCCGAGCTTGTTAAAGAAAAGCCTGTGATGCCGGAAAATCTTAACCCAGAACTTGAAGATATCATACTTCCGTCAGATTATGGTGTGCTGGCTCGTGACCGGAATATAGCATGGGAAGCTCTCTCAACCCTAACCCCAAAATCATACGGCTACGCAGAGAAAAACATGGTGGAAAAACTGGTGAACGCAAAGACATATCCGATTACACCGAAAGATATGATAGGGTTTCGCCGTGTGCGTTCCATACAGATAGATGCCCGTGATGGCATATTCTCTTATCCGTATTTCAATTGCAGGTTCAAGAAAGCCGATGGAAAGGTTTTCTTTGAAAAGACAACCGGTAGCCAGCGTAAATCGGGATATGTCTATCAGAACAGTCCGGAGTCGCTTGTCTTTCTCGGAGGCTGGAGCGTTAACGATAACCCTCAGACCGGATACGGCAGTACAAACTCAGTTGTCGGCAAGGTCTATAAGATCGGCCTACGCAAAGCCATCATGATTTTTCCGACGGAAGAAGACCGGGTTGAAATCTACGAACTCACAAAATAACAGTCATGAAGAAGACCATATATTCAATATTGTCGGCAATCTGTCTGCTTTATTTGATTGGTTGCTCCACGCCAAAGTATTCCATCTTCCGTTATGACAACGGAGATGACTATTTTCGCGAGGGGCTGCATCGCATAGTAGGCAAGGATGGTAAAATCGGTTTTGCCGATGAGAAAGGGAATGTTGTCATATCTCCCCGGTTCGCATTCGTGTTCCCATTTGAAAATGGTCTTGCGAAAGCGACACATGAGGGTCATCAGGTGGCAGAGGGTGAACATTGGCAATGGATTAGCCCGGAGTGGTTTTACATAGACCACAAGGGAAATATTATAAGAAACGACCACCGCTATTCCCAGATCGAGGAGCGGCTGAAAACTTATGTTGCCGCACAGGATACCCGGATTGGTGTTGCCGTAATAATCGACGGAAAAGATACCATATCGGTCAACGGCAACCGTGATTTTCCGATGTTAAGTGTCTATAAATTCCCGCAGGCGCTGGCTGTCGCCGATTACTGCATGAAAAAAGGTATAACATTGTCGGACACCATCGGCATTCAGGCAAAGGAGATAAAAGAGGATACTTGGAGTCCAATGCGGAATAAATATGGTGTCAGTGATTTGCGTCTGCCGCTGTCGGAGATTCTTGAATACTCCCTGCAACAGAGCGACAATAACGCTTGCGACGTGTTGTTCCGACTTATCGGAGGGTCGCAGGTTTCCGACAGTCTGATGAAGGCTTCAGGCTATGGAGACATCACCATCGGCTCGACCGAGGATGAAATGCACCGTGACCCGTATCTCTGTTATCAGAACCGGGCGACCCCGATTGCAATGGCTCGTCTTTTCGATAAGTTCTACCGTCTTGAAATGCGCCATGACAGTCCTGTCCACGAGGCTGTTGGAGCGATGATGATGTTGTGTGGCACCGGCGACAACCGTCTTCCAGCTCCGCTTGCGGCCACCGATGCTGTAATCGCCCACAAGACCGGAACAGGCGGACGCAATACTCAAGGACGCATTGTCGGAATCAACGATGCCGGATATGTATTTCTCCCGAACGGACGCGGCTATGCCATAGCCGTCTTCATAGCAGACTCCGCCTATGATATGGCACGGACTGAAAAGATAATAGCGGATATATCCAAAATCGTATACCAATCATTAGAAAATTAACAATCAGCACAATATAAGAATATGAAAAAGAGATTTATCTTGCTGGCAATGCTTCTGCTATCCGTCATTGCCGGACATGCAGAGGGCGCGGACACCCCGGTGATTGAGGTGACAGGATCGGCGACAATGAATATCATCCCTGACCGCATCACAATAGAGATAGGTATGGAGGAGTATTACAAGCATAAGGCGTCAGGCGACAGCACCATTGTAAAACTCTACGATATAGAGAAGGATGTCCGTAAGACACTACGCGAGGCGGGAGTTCCGGACTCTATGATAGTGGTTTCGGAATTGGGCAACTACCGCAACCGGGATATGTCATCTACATTTCTGATGGCAAAGCGACTTTCGGCGACTGTATCTGACTTCGATCATATAGAACGCATATCCGACCGCCTTGACCGCAAGGGCATTGTATGCTTCAATATCACGAAAATCGACAACTCCGACATGGGGCAGTACAACCGTCAGGGACTAAAGGCGGCTCTCGACGCGGCCCGGCAGAAAGCGGAGTTTATCGCCGAGAACGAGGGGCTGAAACTGCTTATGCCTTATGAGATAGTCGAGACCACAAATGAGCCGTCAATGTATTCAGCGTTCAGCAACGTGGCTTATGACGGCGGTTCCGGCATGGAGAACATGCGCCGCATCGTGCGTCGTTACAGCGTGAAAGTGCGCTACCTCTTTCAGTGAAACAGTAACGGCATGAACATCGGGGAACTGCTGTCGCAGAAAATCAATCTTCCGCAAATCAAAAGCGTGGTTTCATGGGCTTCCGGCTCAGGGGATAACTTGAACATGCTTTGGGGTTTTGCCCGGTCGGACGACAGGCGGACAAGTGTGAACGCGCTTTGGGTCATGACCCATCTGCCGGAAACGGACGCTGAATGGCTGTTGTCATTGCGCGACGAGATGATTGATATACTGCTGACCGAGACAGACACGGGCAAGAAGCGTATGCTTCTCCATCTTCTTAGAGAACAAGAATATGCCGTTGGCGATATTCGGACAGATTTCCTTGACTACTGTATGTCAAAAATCAATTCCGAGTGTGAGTCATACGCAGTCAGAGGTTACTGCATATATGCTGCCTATAAGATGAGCCGACATTTCCCCGAACTACTTTCTGAATTGGAGGAACATCTTGACATGATGCAATATCAGCCACTCTCTCCGGGACTGAAAAGCGCACTCCGTCAGACAAAATCAAAAATATCAAAACTAAAGATATGACAAGAAAATCAATTCTGTCGGTAGCCACGGCACTGACAATACTCACCGCCTCTTGCGGAGGCAACAAGGGAAATAAAGAGGCTGCCGACAATCAGCAGAAAGAGACCGTAGCGAATGTGGACGTGCATGGTCAGTGGTATCTGGATAGCATCGTATTCAGTGATTCCGATTATGTACGTCCGTCGGAGGAAGTGCCCAGAGTGCTTCAGTATATCGTTTTCGAGGACAGCACCTACTTTATCCAAACCAATTGCAACACGTTCTCCGGCTCTTACACGGTCGTAGGCGATTCGATTACGCTTGGCGACGGAGTGATGACAGAAAAGGCCTGCGACAACATGGCTACAGAAGATGCAATTCGCAGGATTCTCCCGAACATTGCTACGGTCTATATCCAGAACGATTCCATCGCCCGGCTTGACAGCCACAATCCGTCGGAATACATCGTGCTTTGCAAGGCCCCGATAGAGATAAAAAGAAAAAACTGAAAACTTATGGAAGAAAATAAACTGCCCCCCTTCACAGATGCTCCCAACACGGCAGTAATAACATGTTGCCATGTGACAGACGATGGCGCACCAGTGCTTTACGTTTCGCATGACGAGGACGACGGTATCTGGCAATTTCTTTGTGGCGGAGAGCATTCGGAAGATGAAGCAAGAATTGTCTCTCTGAAATATATTTATGAGCTTGACCATTCGGTCGGTCTGCTGAAAGATATGCCTTGCGGCAGTTATGCGGAAAGGGAATCTCGGGCAGAGGAATGGATTGTGAACGGCTAAACAGATACTAACCATTGGAGACTCTGTTTGCTTCATTGGCTGTTTTGCCGTTTGCGAGCATTTATATATGTGTGATTGAAAGCAGGAAAAAAGGAAACTTCTTTTGCCGGGTCAAAATATTCAGATGATACAGATAGGCAGATATAAATTGGGATTCGCACCACTGTCGATGATAGTTGTTTTCATCGTCCTCTCGGTATGCGCCATTGTCGCTGCTTTTCAGCATGCACGACCGGAATGGTCTATGCCTTTGTCGCACATCATCATAATCAATGAAGGTATGGCACTGTTGGCAACTCTGGTTTATGGCATATTCGTTCATTTCGCTATTGCAATCATCAATAGACTAAAGAAATGAATATAGAGGAAGTCCGGGATTATTGTCTTTCATTGCCATTTGCCACTGAGAGGAGTCCTTTCGGACCGGACACTCTTGCTATGGAAATTGGTGGAAGAATGTTTTGTCTTATGACACTTGACGGACAGAGGGATTTTTATAATCTCGAAGTCGCTCCTGACTATGGAGTGGAGTTGTGTGATAGATTTTCAGGAATACGCCCCGGCTACCACATGAACAAGCGACATTGGATTTCTGTGGATTTCTACGGCGATGTGCCTGACAGACTTCAGGAACAACTAATATTTCATTCATATTGCCAGACAGCAATGAAACTCCCAAAGAAGATACAGACTCAACTTGGTCTCACAGAATTATTGGATACTTTATGAAAGAACGACAGAAACAAGTGAAGCGGTGCTTTTGGGCAAATCCAAAAAATCCGCTTTATATAAAATACCACGATGAGGAATGGGGACAGCCGGTTCATGATGATGCAAAATTGCTTGAACTGCTTATTCTGGAATGCTTTCAGGCAGGATTGTCATGGGAATGTGTGCTCAACAAGCGAGAGGCTTTCCGCGAGGCTTTCGATGGATTTGACCGCGACACAATCCTTGCTTACGACGAAAAAAAGATTGATGAGCTTATGTCCACTTCCGGAATCATTCGCAATAGAGCAAAAATCAAGGCAGCGATATCTAACACTTCAGTTTTCAAGTCTATTCAGGAAGAATC
The DNA here is from genome assembly GCF_004570975.1 of Barnesiella sp. WM24. Classification (GTDB taxonomy): domain Bacteria; phylum Bacteroidota; class Bacteroidia; order Bacteroidales; family Muribaculaceae; genus Muribaculum. The sequence goes on along the minus strand of NZ_SPPC01000003.1, from coordinate 162,947 downwards.
TGGTTCGTTTGATGCTTATCTTTCAGGCTTGTGTCCCAAAGAGCCTATTTTCGACCATACGTCCACAACCTCCACAATTTCAGATGCCCTGTCAGCCGACCTGCGTAAAAGGGGCATGAAGTTTGTAGGCTCTACGACAATCCACGCCTTCCTTCAGTCCATAGGAGTATTCAGCTCACACGCCCCCGACTGCTATTTATATCAGGGCAAATAATAACATTATCCCCATATTGTTGTTAAAGTTATATGGCACGATACTCAAACATATTCGCAGGTGGTATGGCTTCCTGCAATCTAAACGGCAGAAATATCTCTATCATTAACGGAGAAGTGTATGTTGATGGAATTCACTATGTTCCGGAATCTGAGGCCGGAACGGGAGAAGACTACAAACCATTTACACCCGGCAAGATGACAGACCACAAGTTCGATGTTTCATCGGATTTCGATTCCATCATATCGAAAGGATTTGTCGATGTGGTGTTCACTCAGTCTGATAAAGAAGACGATTTTGAGGTCAGAGGAAGACTGCCCGAGAATCTTATCAAAAAGATGAACATTGAGGTCTCAGGTGGAACGCTATACATCTCCATGAAATCAGGTTCATACGAAAACATTGTCGTTCATGGCGAAGCTCCCACAATCTATGTCAGTAACAAGACATTGAAAGATGTATCATCTTCCGGTAGCGGCGATTTTACAGTAAACGGCAATCTGAACGCCTCTGACGGATTCTCTGTTCGCAGCTCCGGCAGTAGCGACTTCAAATGTGGAGTCATCAAAGCAGACAGTAAAGATGTTACTGTTTCCACATCCGGTTCCGGAGATATAGAGCTTGCCGGAGTAGAGGCTTATGTTTTCATGGTACACATATCCGGTTCTGCTGATGTTGACTGCGGCACTGCCAAAACGAAGATATGCTCCATTGACATAAAAGGCTCAGGCGATGTGAAAATCAATGGGAGCACGGAATCTGTTAATTTCTCAATAGCAGGCTCCGGCGACATAGACGCAGGTGACTTCAAGGCAGACACAGGCAAAGCCTCCGTTGCCGGTTCTGGCGATATACGTTGTAATGTCGAACGGCTCTCTGACCGAGTCAGAGGCTCCGGCGACATCCACAACAAATATCATTAATGAGTTGATTCACAAAAGATCTAAAAACAATTTGACTCTTGCAAAATATTCTCTTACAGTATTTCTGATGCGGCTACTTGTGATGGGCGAAGGCTCGGCATTATACCCGACTGCATTCAAACCAAAATGGTCTGCCTGATATAAAGCTCTCTCATTGTGATATTTTTGAGAAATAATTGTGATGGAATCAAAATCATAAAGGTTTCTGACAGCATCAATGGAATTTATTGTTCGCCATCCTTGCCAATGCTCAATGATGCAGGTGTCGGGAACATTGTGAGATACTAATGAATCCCGCATTGCTGTCGGTTCATCACATCCATGTTTCTCCGTCATTGTGTAATCACCTCCACTGACAAGTATCCGACTGATTTTCCCGACATGATATAGGTCGGCTGTAGCCTTGATGCGGTTATCGAAGTAGTAGTTATGCACTCCATCGGGTGTTATTGGAGAAGTTCCGAGTAATAAGCCTATTTCTCTTGACGGAACATCAGCTAAATTATCGAAAGTACGTCCTTTTGCATTGTTTGCCACAATATAATTGCAGATTGCAATAATTACTACCGCGGTCAACAAACATCCGATAGCGATGAATGAGATTTGTTTAGTTCGTTTGTACAGCATTACGATACTCTTTTAATCGTACATGTTCAAGGTCGAGAGAATCCACCAAATTACCCGTTTCGTCAAATATCTGCAAGAAGGTATATCTGCCTGCTATATCAGGATCTGAAACATATCGATACGACTGAAATATCATATATCCTTCTTCAGAGGTCGAACCAATATAGCCTTGATTCGCGGGCACATACCAAGCTTTACGTTTATCTACATCAATGAAGTACGAGAATTCATTCCTCATATCTGGACATCCCTCAACTATCAGCTGTAGAGGATCATAATTGTAAATCTTCACTCTGCTCGTAACAAGAATCGAGTCAATAGGCACAGGATAAAACCTGTCTCCATCTGCCATATACCAGCAATGCCAGTCTGGCCGAATAGTCTGATAAAGTTTGGTTTCCTTCTTGGTGGTTTTATTCTTTATCCATAGTGCAACCTCCGGGATATCAAATTCATCCTTTGCAGAATCGACGATTTGAATATACAATGCAACGGAATCATTTTGGGCGACAAGCTTTTTGTCGGAATCCCAGTCACGGTTTGTACCATTTGCAGAATTACGTTGATTGCAACTTAACAATGCCACCATACTTATCAATAATACGAGAATATTAGCTGTTGTTTTCATCGGATGTGTTTTCATTATAAACAGAGTAAAACAATTCCATATCCTCCAGATTGGCGTTATTGCCAAACAAGCATGGACTATTCCTGGTAATGTTGTACGCCTGAGCCAATCGAAGGAACTCCTTAAAAGCAACCTTATCATGAGGATGAGTCTTCAGGTGTGCAATATAGACCAATGCGACACGACTCCGCATATCATTGTAGAACAAGTTATACATGGCACCATCATTACTTCTACTGCCGAAAATATTTATCTGAAGAGCTACTCGCCACATTCTCCATAATTCGCCCAGCAGAGGCGAATACTTATTTTCTCTAAGCAACTTATCAAGTACTGCAACCATTTCCTTGTCACTTCTTTGCGGATGGCGATAGTTACAATAAGCAAACTCACGAGCCAGAACACACTGCTTTGAGAAATCTGTCTCCTCAAGAGTCATTCTCAACAACTCCAGACGGAATGAAGCGGTGTCAGCCAGTGCTTTGGCGTGAATCTCTGAATACTCCTTAAGGATTGTTTCAGGCTTAAACTCCTCATCGGATATATGGTTTTCGATAAAGGCAGTTGAATACCGATTATAAGCCTCATAGAATCTGTCTACATCAGGATTTTCTTGGGAATTGGGTTCTTTGCCTTTTCTTATCCATGCGGCGGCAGTTTTGGAGGCCGACAATAGGGCTTCTCTTATATCTCGTTCACTGATTCCGGAAACATTTATTGAGTCGAGTGCATCGGCTTGTTCCAATCCGAAGTCCGATTCTGACATATAGCGTTCAGCGGTGCTTACATCATAGGCCATTGTGTTGAAGGCCAAAGCAATGTTGTAGCATTGAAGCAGAGAGTCAACAAAATGACTCAACGTCAATGTGTCCGGCATTTCCGGATAACGAATTTTGTGGCTGATGGCCACGAATCCTTCTCCGTCATCTCCGATATTTGGAGACCACTGGTCTTCGCCCATCGAATCAAGGTAAACTTGGTATGGAAACTGCGGGATTAAAAGCTCTCGCCGGGCGCTGTTGCTGCCATCACAAGACAGCAACATCCATAACAATGAAATTAGGGCTATTATTTTCAGTAGGCTGTTCATAACACAAAATTAATCAATATTCTGTTTAGATTGGATTGTTTTCTGTCGGAGTAGTGAAACCTACGGGGCGTCGGTTCTTCTTGGCTTTCATCTGTTTTGCGATAATCTGCTGGAAGTTACTGCGAACCTGCTCCTTCGCATCGAAGAAGGAGTCGAGCACCGCCTTGACAAACGGCTCGTTGTCGGGGCAAGCTGGATGGAGCATGATGTCGCGGCGGCTGTGGAACCCTATCACACCATCATCATCAGGTGAGGTCAGCACTACCGTGGGTCCAAAATTGTAGTTAGCGGCATTGACTGCCTCGCGAATCTGAGGCAATTCAGGATCATCCGCTTTAACACCCGACCACATCGGATCCCACACTCTGGCATACATTCCTCCAAACTCCATATGGAAGTTTTCGCCCTGATATTGCACGGATAGGGAACCGTCTGCATTTGTTCTTGGCTGACAACCGAGATTGCTTAGTGTCTGGAACATTAACCCTATCGTATCAGGAGTGTTAGTAGGTGGCTCATTTTGCGCAGCCATGTTATGTGCCTCGTTCATTTCGTTATAATCTTCAGATGACAATCTACGTTCTTGTTGTTCTTGCCGCCAATTGACAAAATGTCTTAAACCTGAGATAAGGGCTATCGCGCCAAAGAAAATATAAAGATAAGTATCCATATTACTTTCAGTGGTTTTCGATTGTATGAATGACTGATTCAAGTACCTTGGGATACATCCTGACAACTTGGTCGGCAGATACGCCGCAGGCGTTGATGAGATAGCTGAAGGTATCCATGTGGAGCAGATAATCTTTCATAGTCAACTTGCAGCTGCGGGCTTGATGCTCCATGACCGAAGCCATCAGTCCGGCTATGAATGCCTCGTGCAATGACGATTGTTCAGTTGCCTTATTCGCGAATGCGAGTTGCCACTTGCAGTCTTTTACGAAGTCTTCCAGTGGTTCACCATTAAGAGCTGCAAGTAATTTCACATCTCCCGAAAGCAGCTCCATTGGGCAGAACCGGCTTGTGGCTACAACGCCGTCGGAGTAAGGCATTTCAATAGTTATAGTTTTGCCTTTCCCAAGCACCTCTGCATCGAAGTTCAATTTGATTGTTTCCATCACTCAATATCTTTTTACCTCTTTTACTGAGCCGGTAACTCCCATTCTCACTTTGAAAGCCTCTTGACATTCGTGGCAGCAGAACTGATGCCATGTCCGACCATATCCGAAGTTCGCACCGAGTAGTCCGGCTGCGACACCACCGGTTGCCATGTTAAGGAGTGCTCCACCTATCACGACTCCTGTCTTGGCGAGGACGTCGCTTACTTTACCGTTGGTTGTCTTACTTGTATTGTAGCTGCCGCAATTGGGGCATTGAACATGAGTTGCCATATATGCTGATTTTTGATGTTGTTTATAATGCTATACTAAAGTCGTTGAAATGGTAAATGACTATTTTGAATGTCGGGCGATTTCTTCGCTAAGTTCTACAAGAGCACTGTAGTTGTGCCTGTTGGCCACTATGCGGCTCATGACGTCATTAGCCCATTCTGAATCATCAGGATGCTTGTCGGGATGAGCAGCCACACTGAGTTCTTTGTAGAGCCGTCGGGCCTTAACCATGCCTTCCACTACATTCCGGCTTTGGTCTTCCTTTATTGTTCTCCTGAATCTGATACGTTGGAAAAATCGCGTAATTAGGTTCATCTGATGAAATATTGATTTAGATTGGCGTATTTCTTCAAGGCATATTCCTTGCTGACTCCGGTGGTCTTTCCTTTGATTACCAGAGTATCGAAACCCATTGCCATGAGCTGTCGCACAAACTGGGGGTTATCGGTGATATATGAAGACAATTCGTTGATCTCAGACTCTCGGAGTGCAGAGTCATTCTCTATTGTAATCTTGAAGCCGCTTCTCATCCAGATGGAACTCATTTCGTGGGCAAACTGACTTTTTCCAGCAGAAATGGACACCTTGTAAAGCCTATTGAACTCGCCGGTAGTGAAGTATTCCTTGAATGCCGCGTTCATCTGGCTGATGATTCTTACCCGTTCAAACGAACCATCAAGAAACGAGTTGATAAGATTCGATATAAGTGTTCTGATTCCCATGGTTCAGTTGATTTTATCGGCGAGATATGCCTTGTTATCGATCATAATGACGTAGCCGGAGAGAGTGGTAAGCCAATCCTTCTTGATACTGATAGAAGTTGTGGATACGCAGAACATTCCATTGCTTCCGGAGCCATAGGCGTAACTGTCGAAAGTTATACCAGAGCTGGTGATTGTGCCCATGCTACGAAGTGAATAACCTGTTTGATTGATTGTCAGGCGGTCATAGCCTACGGATACGGTGAAGTTTGTAGAACGTTGATTCTGTACGTCGTATTTCACACGATAAGTGGCGGCGTTCACAGCGATTGCGCTTACGAGGAGGACGAGAAGGAGAATAATCTTTTTCATTGTTGTAGTTTTTTAGTGGGTTACATCAGGTTATCCCATGATGGCTTAAAAGGTAAATGGACGATGGAAGTTTATTTCAGGATTTCCAGTTTCGAGATCGATTCTTTGAGACGCTCGACAACCTCTTTCATCCCCTTTTGAAGAAACAGCTCCATATAGGGATGCTCCCTCACAATGTTCTCACTAAGCTTTTTCAAAGCGATAACCTTGTCGAGATGTTCTCCGTCACTTGCATACTTCAGCGAGAATTTTCCGGATAAGGCTTTCCAATATTCCACACCTAACGTTATGTCGTTGGTAGCACTGAAGAGTATCATGGCATATACGAGACCCGGAAGCAATTCCTCTCCATATATTACGAATGTCTCTTCAAACAACTTGCCGTTGCCATCCCTACCGCTAAGTGTGACACGGTGATGGTTATTGGCTTCTGTCGATACCTGCCAATAGTGTATATCCTTTACCACAGGCCAGAACTCCCATTGGCCGATTTTAATGGGCGTTTCATCTCCGTTTTGTAGAAGATGGATACGGTCTTCGTTATATTGGCCGTAATCCTGCCAGCAGGATAGTGTCTCTTTTTCTCCATGGAACTTCTCAAATCGAACGTTGTCACCGCATTTGAGAATACTGCCACCTACTTTTATTTCCCGGAGAGCACCGAAGGTGGTCTCGATGCCGATGATTCTTTTGTCGTTTGCCATATTCATGCTGTTAATGTTTACATACATGAATACCGGTATCTGAGAAAGGTAAACAAAAAAGATCTCCTCATTGAAAGAAGAGACCTATATGGGGCTGACATCCGATAAGAATGCTATTTATATTTTTGACATTGCGGATGTTGAAAATTCTGAAAAATTTTCGGTGTTGATAGTTTTTTGGTTTCAATACTGGTTGACCAGATATTAAAATCCATTGACCGCTCCATAAGTGAATGGATATAATATGTCAGGGAACCGTATGTTTTGCCGTTCTTGGCTTTATACTCGAAGTTACGTTCGTTCGACTTGCAGGCGCTGACTACATACATTTTGGCTCCGGAAGTGTACGATTTTGGCTTCGGCATTGAAGTCCATGCTCTGGTCTTCATTACTTCGAGCTTCTCGTTTGTGCCACGGGTTGGAGGCAGGTCGGCTTCCTCAGTTCCCGGAGCCCGCTCCATATCATCGCTGTAACAGGCGTCTATTGCGATGAATAATTCTCCATTCTTGCCCAGTTTGTTCTTAATATCAGAAAATAGCGGGTTCAGCTCGTCATCAATCAAATGATTTTCGCCATTGTAATAGTTGCCTTTAACTTTGGATGTGATTGTCTTGCAGGCATCGTATGGCACGATGGCCTCGTCAAACCCTTTTTTGCCCTCGTCACCGTTGATATCGAGAACCGGCTGACCATGCCCAGAGAAGTGAAAGTAAACCTTGTCACCTGCTTTACATCTTTTAGCGAGTGATTTCAGTTCTCTGACAATGGCAGCCTTAGTGGCTTCGGAGTTTACCAATGTCTTCACGTCGCTATAACCTTTATCTTTCAGTGCGGGAGCAAGCAATCTTACATCAGCGTCACCATGAATCTCCGACCAGCCGGTATATACAGGATAGCGTCCTATACCAACAAGCAATGACCGGTTTTCTGCGAGTATGCCGAGTGTCGATAAAAGCGCCAACAAACAAACGATTGTAGTTCTCATTTAAGCTGCTCTATTAATTTATTATACTCTTCCGGTTCTGAGGCTTCGCTTGCCATTATTTTCAGAACTTTGACAGCATCGCTCTTTCGATGAAGTTTCAGATAGGCCATGGCGAGATTCATGCCGTCGATGTGCCAATCCTGTGAGTCAATCTCGTCTGCTTCAAAGATGGCCTTCATGTCGGGCAATCGCGTTTCAATCTGTTCGGTGGTCAGTTTATTCAGGTCAAGATACTCAGAGCCATCACCACGGTCGCCCTCGATTGGCTGATAAGTTAAGCCGTAGACTACATCACATATATGATTCTGCGACGAAGTGTAGAGATTCCAGCCGATTCCGATTGCCACAACGAGCATCGCTGCCATGGATGAAATCCACATCATGCGCTCACGGAAGAAGTTTGGACGGACCATGCGCGGCTTCTCTCCCTTGCCGATTATCGACTGAAGCTGTGCTTTTGTCAATGACTTCATCGCGTGACCAAACTCGATGTTTTCCTGCTCAGCTTCTTGACAGATGCCTCTCACCGAAATTAGATACACCTTGAAATCAGTAGCGAATTTTTCATCTGAATCAAGTCGGGTTCTAAATTCAGCTACTTCTGCCTTCGATAGCGTTCCGGCTATATATTTGTCAAAGAGTTCAATTCTTTCCATTGCGATTGCGTTTTTTAGGTGTGACATCGAATCCGGCACGGCGCAGTGCCTCGGTGACGCGATTGATAAGGTCGGTCATGCACTGGCTCTTCTTTGCCTTTGCTGTCTGAGCGTTTTTTAAGCCTGTCTCTTCGGCAATATCTTCCATAGTGGCATCAGTATAGTAGAACAACCGGATGATATTGCCACAAGGCTCGGGTGTATGTTCCAACTCATTTCCCAAGCGAGACAATACCTCCGGGTTGTTGCAAAGAGCGGCTTCCTCCTCGGGCATCTCCTTTATAATATCTTCTACTTTGCGTGCCAAGCGGTTATTGCCATCCTCTTTGTCATCGTCATACATGGCGTCAAAAGGGTCAGTAATTCCCCCATGACGTTGCTCTTTGCTGGCCATATTCAAACCGATGGTGAGGATATAGGCATTCCAGTCAGTATCAGGTCGCACCTTGCCCCGCTGGATATTATCCTGAACTGCGATGAAAGCCTCCTGATAGAGGTCTTCGGCAATGTCAAGCCGCATAGAGGGATATTGCCGCGTCAGCTTCCGCAAGAACGGCTCCCTCAGCCGGTTATAATATTTCCGGACTATATATTCAAAGTTTTCTTCCATTGTCTATTCTATGAGTATAAACGATGACCAGACCTCCTTATTTGCCGGGTCATGCGAAAGTAGTTCTTTTCTTGCGTTATAAAAAGCATCGTGCACACTTTTCCCTGTTGCCGCCTGACGATAAAACTCGGCCATGAAGTCGGCGGCTCCATTGTCCTTTACTTGGCGGAGAGAACAAATGAGGGAACCACTTCCGGCGATGCGGAAAGCACGTTGCAGCCCCCACACGCCATCTGCCGACAGCTCCCCGAGACCTGTCTCGCAAGCCGACAACACTGTAAGATTCAATTTTGGGAAGGTGAGAGTTTCCACCTCCTCCGAGGTCAGGATATTGTCCTCATCCTCCGTGATTGTTTCAGCCTTCCACGAAAGATTGCCGTTACGCATCACAAGACCGGATGCCGACGTGCGGTTGCCCATCAGAAGCCGTCTTGCGATATTATGGTCAAAGTCGGTGGTGTCATTGAATGCTTTTGTCAGTTCATTCTCTCCCCGGTAGAAACCGTGGGTTGATATATGGAGAGTCGTTATCGGCTGACCCGACAAACTCTTGACGTACGCTTCGGTAGCTTCGTCATTGAACGCCCTATGATATTCACTGATGCCGTCGAGACTTTCAGCTATACGATAAAGCTCCGTTTCGACTCCGGCAAGGTCGTTCCAGTTACCGCGATAACCGTCATCAAGCCCACGAGCCTCGCCATTGGGCGAATTATGGTCGGCAACACCGATAGCCTCTACGCGGTTGCCTATTACCTCGCTCATGTGAATATCAGAGAGGTGAAACACCCTGTGCAGGTCATACTTCTCGCACATCGGAACACCGTCCTCATCCTCTGCAAACTCAATTGGCATGGTGTTCAGAATGCCGTCAGTTGAGAAGTAAATTCTTCGGTTATGTTTAAGATAGGGTCTGAGACGTGTCCAAATCATTTTCGATATTTGGTTTTTGTCATGATTCCCCGACTCTCCAAGTTCAACAAAAATTATGGGTTGCCCATGCTCAATTATAAAGCATCCGAGACTGGACTTGCCGGCGTCGACATATTCCACATAATCTATCATCTGAGCTGTCGGAGACATCCCCGTCAACAATGTCGCTGTATTGTACCTTCCAAAGCGGAGATTGAATTTCTCTCTATTCAAATAGTCGTCAATAAGATAACGCTCACGTGAATCTATCGCTTGTTGAAGTGAGTGCGCCAATTCTTTATCAGCTGAATTTATAGCCCGTGTCAGTTCAGCTTTAATTCCATGAATTTTCGCTATTTCCATCCGTGCGGAATCATTGTCAGCAAGTAGTTCAAGAATTTCAGCCTGTGTATGGAAGAGAAGTCCCTTTGAAAACAATGAATAGTCAAGCGCTAATTGTGACAACTCAGGAGCAAACTTAATTGCAAAGATAATCTCATCCCTTCTTGTCCGAAGTTCCTTGTCCATGTTGCGTCGTTCATTGTTGCTCATAAAAAGCAACTGACGCATCAATTCGCTCCTGTAATCTGAAAAGACATCGGTGGCGACACCGGTGATTTTTGGAGATTGCCGAGACGCATAAAACCGTTGACGCATGAGATTGATGTGTGAACGCTCTTTCGGGAAAATATCATCTAAGGAATCCAACATCTTCTCGGCCTCGGAGAATTTACCTTCCAGAAGTTTTAGCCTGTATTCATAACAGTTGGTGTCGAAATCATTCGGGCGCTGTTTCCGGTAGATGGCAAGATTGTATTTTGTGCCATCGAGATTCCTTAATTGAAGATGGAAGTGCAATCTATCGGCAATGGCATCGAGATAGGCATTAGATGATTCGCCATGCAACTTTGCATTCCGTAGTAGCTCATCAAGATAATACCCTCTACGTATATCCTCTCCCTCAATCTCATCAAGCCGTGCCAAATGCCTCAGGACTATTAATAACTGTGGGTCGCCAGGCGCATAATCAAGCATACGTAAATACGCGGTTTCAAGATATTTGCGTGCTGTTATATAATCCCGGACTTCCATCAGGTAATATCCCTTTTGCATCAGCAGTTCATTCAGGAGTCTTGGTTCATCACCTATCAGCATATTAAAGACAGCCTCGGCTCTATCAAGAGCTGATATTATCTTGAAGCTATTTCCTTCGTTGGGATAGACTTGCGAATTGAGAATATGCCTTATGACTTCGGGGTATGTAACCCAGTCAATACATTTTTCCGCTTTTCTGAAATACTCAGCAGACTTTTCAGGGTTGCTGAACGTATAAAGAACGCCTAATGATTCGTAGTAATTAAAAATATCATCAACCCCGAGTTCACTCGAAGTCAGATATTTCTCCAATGCAAGAAGCGTTGTTTCAGCCAACTCAACAAATCCAGTCTGGCGTAATATATTGGCACTATTCACCCCGGCTACGAAGAACTCCCCGAGTGACGGAGCATTGGCCTCTGCTTTCTTGAAATAGGAATAGCCTGTATCGTGATTTCCTTCAATCCAATACAATTCTCCCAAAGTATTACTAACGCAAAAGATCAGATGGTGATTCTTACCCATCCGCATTTCAGCTTCATGAGCAAGATGTTTGGCTTCATTGTGGTTGCCCGAACGCTGATATTTCTGAGCAAGGGATATGAGATACTCACAAGCCGTGGAGTCCGATACTTCGGGCGAATGTAATGCAGCCTCTTTTGCCGGAAGTAATAGGCTTATGGATTTTTCGTAGTTTTTGTTTTTTCGCTGTAAGCTCTCAGCACACTGATTGGTCCAGAACACGAACTCTTCGGAGTCATATCCGAAGTCACGCTCTATTTCTCTTGCCGTCCGGACATAAGCTGAATCGGCCTCTACATATTTATATACCTTATCATAGGCATTTGCAAGAATATATCTAACTGGGACGAGACCGGCATCGACTGTAATCAGATACAGCGCATCATTTACACCGGATTTTTCTATGGCTTTAACACCTTTCTCAATCAACCCGATAGCCGACATGTATGCGTTGTAGTGTGCTGAATCTGTCAGCGCATTGCCTTCAATTTGATTTAATAGTCCATTCCCAACCACAATTGGTATTGCAGCCAATTCCGGTTCTGACTTTGAACTTGTCCATCTGTTCAGTTCCTCCTCAGGATTGCTGCTTTCAAGTATGCGAAAATACTCAATCAGGAGTGATTCCGCGTCAACTGGTTGAGGTTTAACCCGTCCGAAAGCAGTCAAGGCCACCATCAAAATGGCAGCCAAAACGGATGCTGAAGGACGTAACGGTCTCATTTGAAAAGATAGTCCGGTTGTTTTGTGACGATGGTTTGTTGAGATTGGAACGGTTGAGAAGAATAGTTATAATTCACCTGTTTATATCCGAGGCATTCCCTCAACTCTGTCACGGCATTGTCCAATTCCCAAAACGAAACATGGTCTTCGTTGTTAATAATTTTTTTCAGACGTTCAGATTTATCACACGCTGTTTTAAGAATGCCAAGATATTCCTCGTTTTCTTCCTCGACTTCGTCCAAGCGATTTTTTAGTCTATCCTTTTCTTGTTCAAGAGCCCGGATTATCTGAGTAGATTGCTCTAAGTCCACCTTTAACTGAGAAATTTCTCTGTTTGCACTATCAAGTCGTTTTTTTTCGACAAGTCCTATCTCATCGCAACTGACAAGTATAGTTGCGGTCATCAACATAGAAAAAATGTATTGAAACGTCCTCATCTTATTTTAACCATTTGGGAAGTTCCTCTCTTTCGGGGTCAGCTTGTTCGGCCATTTTCATGTATTTGTCGGCCTTGGCATTATCGTTTTGTTCGCGATACATGCGGCTGAGCATGACAAGTGCGCCAACACCCTGAGGCGATTTGGCGAGTTTGTCTACATTGGGTTCGACAAAAGGAATTAGCTCCTTTTCATTTTCAATGAAACAAGCCCGAAGACTCATCAGATAGCCATATTGCGGCCATAGTTCCTGCTTTTCAGTTGCCGGAATCAGTTCGTCCAACAGATTCTTCACCTTCATCTCATAATCCGGATTGCGAGTTTCCATATATGTCCATAGCAAGGAAGTCCGGGGATAGATATTATCGGCATCAATAGATTTCATTTTCGCAGCCAAATATTCCATCGGCTCCACGGCACTGTTTCCGATTCCGTTCAGTCTATTCCAACGTGTTAGCTCATCAATGGCATATTCAAAAACGGCCTGATTGTCTCCTTCCTTGCCGACAGCAGTATTCATAGCCGTGATATTTTCAATCGGCTCAATGCTGTAAGGATTAATGTGATAAGCCTCTTTGAAATAGGCTATGGCATGTGGAAGATTGTTTTCCTGTCGTGACTTGATACCCAAATCCATCATTTCCTTATAACCGACAGAATCAATCTCCACAGCATCGAATCCTTCATACTGAATATCTTGCCTATCGTCCTGAAGCTTGTAATTCACCGGCAACACATACCACACATTCACCTTCTCTCCATTCAATATACCCGGTGTAAAGCCCTTCATGAGACTGACAACACGCACCGCTTCAGTGTCCAATGCAGGGTCAACCGATTGGATGACCTCAACGTTGGCAACATTACCCTCCTTTGTCACGACAAATTTAACCAGCACCTTACCCTGAATATTGTTCTGCACCGCACTTTCAGGATAGACAAGATTCTGCCCGAGGAACGACATGAGTCCGCTCACGCCCCCGGGATATTCGGGTTCGCTGTCGAGCGACTGCAAATCATAGACCGAAGTCTTCTTCCCGTTGACGTTAACAGAGTCCGGACCCTTATCCTTGACAATCAAAATCTCCGTAATCTTTTGCTCTGTTTGAGCAGATGCGGAGAATGTAGAAGCACTTGCCAAAAAGGAAAGTATTGCAGTTAGAGTGTAATGTCTTGGTTTTAGTGTCATAATTGTTTCTTATAAAAATGGTGTGAGACATCGAATTACCCTACATTCAGGCCTTGGCTTGCCTACGAGATGGATAAAAACAACAGCCCCACACCATGATGCGTATAGAATCGCCAACCGGGGTTGGCGGCTATATGCAATCGATGCAGGTGCTATCGTTCGATCATCCTCATCTCGTTTCAGACGGCCAAGTTTGAATGTAGAAGACAGTCGGCGAATAACACCTTCATATGTTTGCTCCTGAATCCATAGCCCGGAAGCGCACTCACCTCCGTGAGATGCCCTCTCCGAACACCGTATTTGAATCCAAGTACGCAAATTTACAAATAATCTGCCAAACATACGGGCTGTTGTTGGTGTTTTATTATGCTGAGCCGCTGATTTCCACCGATTCAGCTCAACATCTTCATTTCTGGGACGTCATTATATCCACATGCTAATACCATAAGCTCGAAAAGGTAAATGACAGATTATTTTTCAATCTACATAAGCTGGATGAATCCCTCTATACTATTGCTATCGCATACAGGAGCAATCATCAACAACAACCCTTCAACAGTATGTTTGCTCTTTTCACCAACCCCTATGCAATCAGCAGGGACATGAAACGACGTAGCTCAAATTCTTCGGCACAACCATCTACTACGTCTTCCTCCAAGCCACCGGCTTCATCGACAACTACCTCAATAGCTGCCCCTGCAAATCTCGCTGGATTTAATCCGTGGAAATAGCCACTTTGATTACTCCATCCTCTCGCTTTTCAAAAAGCCGATAGGCTTCCAGTATGCGGCTCAAGGGATAGCAGTGCGTGATCAAGTGCGTTGTTTCAATTTTACCTTGCGCGATTAGTTCCATAATCTTGTCGCAGTCGCAAGCATCAACGCCGCCTGTCTTGAATGTTAGGTTCTTGCCATACATATCAGGCTGTGGCAAGGTCTGTGCTTTTTCATAGAGTGCCACGATTGTAACTATCGCGTTTGGCCGGGCACACTCCCATGCCATACGGAAGGTGTCTTCAGTTCCAGCAACCTCAATTACCCGGTCGGATCCTCGCTCATCCGTTAAACCGTCAAGCACCTTTTGGCACTCCTTCGGTTCAACTACAATCACATCGGCATAGTGTGTACGCACAAATTCGCGCCTCGTCTCGTCGATCTCGCATACAACGATCTTCGCCGGATTGTAGAGACGGACACACTCCAGAGTGCAAAGGCCTGTCGGACCGGCTCCTATTATCAAAACAGAGTCATCGCTCGAAATCTCGGAAATCTTAGCCGCCCAGTAACCCGTGGCAAGTATGTCGCCGACAAACAAAGCCTGCTCATCGCTTACATCCTCCGGTATAGGAGTCAGACCATTGTCTGCAAATGGCACCCTGACATACTCCGCCTGACCGCCGTCAATACGACAGCCAATTTTCCAGCCTCCTGAAGTGCAATTGTTTACAAAGCCACGCTTGCAGTAGAAACACTCTCCACAGAACGTCTCGACATTCACAGCCACGCGATCGCCCGGCTTTACTTTGAAAACTTCCGAACCGACAGCCTCCACGACTCCTACCATCTCATGGCCGACAGTTATGCCGACCTCCGCCTGAGGCACCGCCCCATGCAGAATATGTAAATCCGACGAGCAAATGCTCGACAGCGTTACCCTCACTACCGCATCCGTCGGATCAATAATATCCTGCTTAGGCTTATTATTCAGCTCGAACCGTCCTTTTGCCGTATATGTCAACGCTTTCATATGTTGCTGTATTATTTAGATTTACGTGTATAGAGCAAGTCCAACTTCTGCCAAATATTAGTACTATAAAAATACTGGGATTGGGATTTTGGATTAGTATTATCCAACTTCCGCTGAAAACATAATTTACTTTCTCGTTTAATCTCCTTCATGATAGCATTAAAGCCACTCCCACGTTTAAAATCAGAGTAACGTTCTTTCGCTTTTGCGCAAACGTCCATATAAGAGTATGGAAACCGTTGCCGAATATCCTCCTCCGAAAGAGTTACAGGCGTACCGTCTTTACTATATTGAACTGGAGTACTTTCAAAGGAGTTGCTTTTGTGGAAATTTACCCCTATTCGTATGGCAATATCAAACTCATCTGATGGTTCCGATCTTTCCATCATCGATTGGACCACCGATATGAAATTTTGAGATTCCCGTGTCATAGTGCCGGTAGCCATAATCCTACCATCCAAATATGCTAACGGCATAAGATACAGGTTATATTTACTTATACCACTTTTAGGACACCATTTCTTGATAATGGTGATATAATTCCTAATACACGCAAATCCAAGCTCTTGAACAGGCTTTTGTATTGAAGTAGTATTTATGAAGTGTATGGCGTTGTCACGAAGTTCTATCAAAGCTTCGATGTTGAGTTTAACGGCCTCTGGAATATCTTTTTTATCCCACAGACGTTTCATTGCTTCAAATATAGAGATTGACTTGGGGTTGCCAGTGCGGTTTCTATCAAGAATTTTCTTTTTCGTTGATTTGCTGCCATCTTTGTTCTGATAGGCTTTATAGCAGAATATTGAATTAGGTTTGTGGTTGTTCAGTTTTAGCAAACGAGCCTTAAAAAGAATTTCCCACGCATTGATAGCCAATATCGCAAATGTCTCTTCCCTATATTTGAAATCAGGTTTGTTGTAGATTTCAATTGCTGAGACCATACTTCCGATTGACTTTTCAATCAGCGACTTATATAGCTTGCTGTTTTGTTTTGGCATAAGTTTTATTTTTCGGGTAATGCGAGTGCTATGAAGTTGTCGAGTTCTTGTTTCCGGGCACGCCAGTCGGGAAGGTGGGTATCGAGTAGGCGGGTAAAGTTCTCATCATGTTCGCGTACATGGAAGTGGGTCAGTTCATGCACTACGACGTATTCGATGCAGCGGCACGGTACGCGGGCAAGAAGGAGACTGAACACAACTCGTTTTTGCGATTGGTAGCATTGTCCCCATCGCCGTAACACCATATCGATTTCCCATTTTATACCCTCCATATCAGGGCAGACGATGGGCAGCCATCTCGTCATCATTTTTTCAAGCTCGGTGTTAAGCTCGTTTCGGTAGTATGTAAAGAGCATCGCTGCACGTTCGGCCCGTGTCTGCTTTTTTGACTCGTGCATCTCCATGAAATTCGTGGTGAGTGTTATACCCAGATGCATGTCGGGGATAATTTGCAGCAGATAACGGTTGCCGAAGAGATAATGACTCTCTCCGGTGACAAATTCACGCTCGGTCTGTCGGGGTTGTGACTCTATCTCCTTAAACTGTTTTCTTATCCAGCCCAGTTTGGAAAAGAGAAAAGTAGAGATGTCCCAGTCGGTCATGTGTTCAGGCACCGACAGATGCACACGCCCCTCCGGCGGGTATACCGAAAGGTGCATATTCTTGATTTTCTTACGTTCTACGTCGACCTCAAATTCTCCTACTTTCATTGAAATTCTTCGTTTGATGCAATTATACCCATTAACGAATTAAGCCGGTCATCATCAAATCCGGTGTAGTGACCGACTGCCTTTGAAAGTCGTAGACGACGGGCTTTAAGCTCGCGCCAATTGTCCTGTGCATTGTTCTCCACTACATCGTAAACGCCCAATGCCAGCTCGACATCCTTGTCGAGATTGTCGTATAGGGCACGTTTCAGCGGTGTGTCAAGCTCTTGGGGATAACTTGCGCGTCCATGTGTCCGCGATGCAGTCATCAGGAGTTGCACAAGCATTGTGCGGTAGTCGATTGCTTTCTGCCGATATTCCTCCAGCAATTTGTTGAGCTTGTCGCTCAGTTTATCGAAATACTCCGGGTTGGTATCACGCTTGCGCACAATGTAGTGACGTATATTGGATGCGATTGTCTCCGCAACGGACGGTTCACCATCCTTGCCGCCGTCAGTCAGTTCATCGGCAACCTGCTCCGCATCCTTTTCCGTCTCAATAAGTTCCAGAAATGTGAAATCCTCCAGTTTGGCGAGTACCTCTGAACGGGGAGCTTTTACATAGCGGTCGAGTAACTGACGCATCATCGAATTATACTGTTTAAGATCGGTCATGTCTCCCGAGCGAAGCATGATTGCATCGCGAAGTTCGGCATAATCCAGCACCGTCTGATGTATCCTTTCGGCCTGTTCTACTGTGTATCCAGCTTCCACCATCTGTGTGGCAATGGCGAGATAACGGTTTGTCAGTTTCTGCACGAGGTTGTAAAATCCTTCTCGTTTGTTTGCATTTTCAAGACTTACCGCCTGTTGTTCTTCGGCCGGGGTCGTTGTCTGGTTCCAACAAAAGAAGTCGAAATACTGGTCGGCACCTTTCGGCTCTTTCACAAACTGCACATAATTCTCCAGTTCCTCAAGGGCATCGTCAAGAGCCTTTTTCGATTCGTCAAGACGGTTCTTCAACAGTCCGCCCACATCCCCGTCGCTGAAACCTGAAAGGGCGTTTTCGTTCTTTCCGGTAGTGTAACCCTCTATGGCGTCATGAATTTCGTTGAAAAGGTCTTTGTAGTCGATGATGTAGCCGAACTCTTTCCAGTCTTCGCTCTTGCGGTTCACACGGCAGATAGCTTGAAAAAGATTATGATCTTCCATGTGTTTGTCTATATAGAGGAATGTCGCTTTGGGGGCGTCGAAACCAGTCAAGAGCTTATCGACCACAATAAGGAGTTTCATGTCGTTAGGATTGTCGATAAACTGTTTCTTGGCCCATTGCTCATAGCTGACGGCATCCATGTCGCCCATCATCTCTTGTGCTTTCCTTTGCTTAAATTCCTCCTCTGTGAGCTGGCTGTCATCGCTATATCCATCTTCTATGCTTATACCCAATGCCGGGTCGTAGCTTGTCACAACTGCCACATGATTATGCAACTCGGGAGTCTGCTGAAACATATCCCAATAGCGGTAAGCCTGATATACGTCGCCGGCTACAAGCATAGCGTTCCCGTGGCCATTAACCAATGGACTGAGGAACACCATATCCTCACACACATTGGCTACTATACGCTGCATACGGTCGTGGCTCGAATAGAGTTTCTGCAATGTCGCCCATCTCTTTTTCAAGGCTTCTTTCGCGCGATCGCCGAGGCCGATGGTGCGGGCATCAAACATTCGGTCTATTTTCTCTTTATCGCTCTCCTCGATGGCTTGTTCAACATTGCGGGCTTCATATTGGAGATCGAGGATAACACCGTCGCGCACCGCCTCATCAAATTTATAGGTGTGGATAAACGAGCCGAACTGTTCGAGCGTAGTGAGTTTGTTCTGTTTCAAAAGCGGTGTGCCGGTGAAACCTATCATCATCACTTTGTCGCCCATCATCTGTTTCATGGCTTTGTGAAGCACACCTCCCTGAGTGCGGTGACACTCGTCGACGAACACATAGAAGTTTCCCGCCGGAGCGAAATCCTCCGGGAGTGACCGGGCTATTGCTTCCATGATGTTTTCGGCACTGCGTGTCGCCTTTTTCCCGCTTACGGTGATTCGGTCGGCAGTGGCATCGTGCAGACCGAGGCCGAATTTATGAATCAGGGTGGTCAGCACACTGTTGCCGGGTTTTCGGATTGCGTCCACAAGCTCGCGACCGCTGCGCACTCGCTTGGGTGTCTGGTTGGTGTTTTTGAATCCTGTTTCTATCTGTCGGTCAAGCTCGTCGCGGTCGGTCACTATGAGTATGCGGTTGTCGCCCGGCTGTTCTTGAATCCACTGCGCGAGCCACACCATGGTCAGCGACTTACCCGCGCCTTGCGAGTGCCAGATGATTCCGCCCTGATTCTTGCGGACGCGCTCCTTGGCCGCTGCCAATGCGAAGTATTGGTTCGGACGAGCCGCTTTTTTGATTCCTCCGTCATAGATTATGCAGTCGTGTATAAACTCCAACAGACGCCCGGGTTCGAGCATCTGCAAAAGGGATCGGAACATCTCGTTTGGAAATTCCTGCATCGTAAACCGACTTGGCGGACACGGGTCGCCTGTCGGCTCTTTCCATTTCAGCCAAAATTCCTCAGGTGTCTTCGTAACGCCATATTTCAGACCCTCGCTCTCGTTTCCGGCCATAATCAGCTGCACCGTCGTGAAGAAGTGGCATATCTCATTATCCTGCTGGTTGCGGCGGTTCTGACGGATTGCATTGGCAACGCTGACGCTCATTCGTTTCAGTTCGAGCACCACGAGGGCGATGCCGTTGACATACACCACCATGTCGGGGCGGCGGTGGCGCAGGTCTTCACTGACGCGTCGCACCGTCACCTCCTCGGCCACGGCAAAATCGTTTTCCTTGGCGTGTCCCCAATCGATGAACTGCACCGTGGTGTTTACCTCGTTATAGCCTTGGCTCACCGAAACGCCATAGCGGAGCATGCGATACACCTCCAGCCCTTTGTTATAGAGGTCGCGGTACTGGCTGCACTGAGCCGCTTCGCGCAGTTTCATAATGGCCTCGTCGGCCATCGCCTCGGTGCAATGCTGTTTGTTGATTAGAAAACGACGCAAATCATCGACGCGGATATTGCTATTTTCAGTGTCGGCAAGATTGCCTAAATAGCGATAACCGAGAACGCTCTGCACCAGGCGTATCGCCTCGTTTTGAGTCACACGCTCCGGATGGGTTATAAGTTGTCTCATATCAGACGAATTTTTCCGGTTAACAATTGCTTCATCATTCCTTGCTTCACCTGCTCATACTTTGCAAGCTTCTTCTCCAGATTCTCAATCTCCGAGTCCATGTCGGTCAGTACCTTGGCGATAGCTTCCTGCTCGGCGAGATCTGTGGGCATTATAAATTCATAATTCATGATATGCCGCTTGTTCCCTCGAGGCATTTTCGTCCCTGCGATTCCCTCCATATTATAAGAAAAGAATTTGTCATGCGACAAGATTGTATACAAGAACTTAGCGTTAATAATATCATAATTCGACCGAACTACAAGAACGTCTGCCGATACGCCTCCAGAGCAGTCTGCAAACCATATTTTCTTCAAATATGGACGAATATTTGAAATTAAAATATCATAGGGAACATAGCTTTTTACCATATATGAGCACACATAATCATCATAAGGGATTATTCCACCCCTGTTTGAAATCATGTTTTCAGTGCACACGTAGTTCTTAGCATCAAACATATCGGATGGAAGAGGAACATTGCCATATGACGCCACATCAGATAATAAGTTTGTTTTCCACGGTTTATTGAAGCCGGGGAGGCGGAGGGAGCCTGAGAGAAGGCGCGACATTGCGCCCTGCTTGATGTTGCGCTTCTTCTCAATCAGCTTCCGCAACACATCAATCAACCCGTCAATATCACTCAACGCCTTGCCGATAGCCTCCTGCTCCCCAACCGGCGGAACAGGAATTAGCCCCTTTGCGACATTAGGTATAGGCAACTGAGGAATACTTGTTGCTGAGCCTTCGTAAGGATGAGCAAAATTGGTGTAGTACGAATAAAAAAGAGAAGATGCTCCTTTTTTCGGAGATAACACTAAAAGCCTAATAATAGCATCAAAATCTGTGTTACGATATTCTGCAATCCCTAAATTTCCTCGACCTGTAATTGTAAAAGAGTTCTTGCGATAACGCGGTGATGATGTATAGCCATACAACCCTTTGTCAATGTTTGAATTCGAATAGATAGGATAAATGTGACACGATGTTTTAACCTCGGAATAATTGTCTCGCATTAAATCGCCAGCCGCGTTTATATCAAATAAATCAACTGTACGCTTCACCTCCCAATCGTGAGGAATCGGGCCGATGTCGGTATGTCTGAAATTCGTCTCTATCATAATGTGAAGCCCATTGTTTTGAGGTGGTTGAGTACTGCGGATTCTTTCTCGCTTACTTCCGCTTCTATGTCGGCGAGGGTGTCGGAGTAGCGGTAGTGGAGAGCTTTTATTTCGGTGGCAAGAGACTGTGCAACCCCGTCCATCGCCTCATGACTGCGGTTTACGATGGTCGCAAGCCATTTGTCATTGACCACAAGACGTCGCACCGTAGCTTCGTCAATCTGCGAATACTTTAGCAGAATCTTGTCGTAAAGCTCGATGTTGAGTTTCTTGAGATTCGCTTTCAGTTTTTTGAGCGTGGCGGTCGACATCAACCGCTCTTTTTCGGAGAGTCTGATATATTGCGACCCTTCTTCATCCTCGTGGTCGAGACCATCAGTCGACGTCTTCAACTGTTCAGTGATAGCATAAATTCGTTCAGAGAGTTCGTTATACTTGTCTCTCTCCTCCGAGAAGAATGTCTCCACCACAATTTCGAGCGGAAGGAGGTCGCAGGAGAGGTCGTCCCACTTGGCGTTTTTCTTCTGCGGCACGGTCAATTCCGGCGCCCAGCCGTCGCGTGAAATCATATACACGTCGTCCTGCATGGTCTCGTTCCAGTAGTTCATTAAGCAATCGTACACCTCATATGCGTTGAGCAACGACTCAGTGCCGAGCAGAGTGCGGAGCAACGAGTCGCTCCACTGCTTGATAACCTCCTTGGGGTGACAATCCTTTTCAAGAGCGAGCATCGATGTGCGCACGGATTCGGCCCAACGGTCGAGGGCGCAACCGAACTCCACGCGGCGGGCCATATAGGCGGCATTGTTCTCAATGGTGTCGGCAATGGTATCAGGCGATTGAATAAGACTGGCATACCCATCGCGCAGCTTAATGAACAACTCTGCGCGGAGCGACGGAGCCGCCTCCCAGACATGACCGAGACGATCGATGTCGGCCTCCGGTATTCCGCCATGGAGATGAGCCTCAATGTCGTGGTCGATTTCCTTGCTCTCGGGAGCTACATAGCGGGGTATGTTGAGATTGTAGCCCTCGGCGCGTATGTCGTCGTAGCTTGCGAGGCGGGCGAAATGGGGAATATCTGTGCGGGCTTCCCATGCGTCGGTGATGCGTCGCAAATCCTGTTCGCGCAGACGGTTTTTGCAGTCCTCGTCTTTGTAGAAACCGCGAGAACCGTCGATAAAGAGGATGCCGTCGCGGCTGCGGTTCTTGTCGATGACGATGATGTTTCCGGCAATGCCGGTGCCGTAGAAGGTGTTGGGCGGCAATGCCACGATGCCGGAGATGAGTTGCTGGTCAACGAGGAACCGACGCAGTGTTTCCTCGTCGCCGCCACGGGTGAGCACACCATTGGGGAGAATTACTGCGGCATGTCCGGCAGGACCGTTCTGAGTAGCGTTTTTCAGCGACTTCACCACGTGCATCAAAAAGGCAAAATCGCCATACTGCTGCGGAGGCACTCCGGTGGAGTGGTTCCATCGTCCGAACTCGTCATCCTCCTTGGCTGTCGACATCCAGCGATGGAGCGAGAAGGGAGGATTGCTGACAATATAATCGAATGTGTCGAGCACACCGTTGCGTTCATGCAGAGGATTGTTGAGGGTGTCTCCCCAGCGTATGTCAGCAGTCTCGTCGCCATGTATGATCATATTAAGGTTGCACATCTCCACGTTGCCGGGATCGATTTCCTGACCTTGCAGACTGACACTTGTGCCGGGACGTGCCGCAGCTTTGGTACGGAGCAAAAGAGAACCGGAGCCACAGGTAGGGTCGTAGGCCGAGATGTTGCGACGGGTATCACGGTTCACTCCTATAAGTATCGCCATCAAACGGCTTACCTCGGTGGGGGTATAGAACTGACCCTTGTCCTTGCCACTCTGACTGGCGAAGTTGCGCATCAGATATTCGTATGCGTCACCGATGAGGTCGTCGTCGGCGGCACGGTTGCGCTTGAAGTCGAGACCGTCAGCCTGAAAAGCTGTGACCAGTTCCGTTATAACATTACTTGCCGCCTTGAGGTCCTTGCCGAGATCTTTGTTGCAGAAATCATGTTTTGTCTGGTCGATGAAATCAAGCACACCGGGATTGGCATCCTTTATCTGTCCGATAATCTTGTTGATACCGTCGCCAATGGCGGTAGTGCCTTTCAGCTTGACAATATCCTCGAAATAGCATCCGTCGGGAATCTCGATGAGTTCCAGTTCTCCCGAATGCTTGCGGTCAGATATATATTTGAGGAAGAGCATGATAAGAACATAATTCTTGAACAACTCGGCATTGAGTCCGCAGTTGCTACGGATCTTGTTAGTGCACTTAGCCAACGTGCTATATAGTTCAGACTTCTTTATTGCCATAATTCAACGTTTTGCTTTGGGTGTTTGAGGATTTTTACAGAAGAACGGGAAGGGACCTGCCGAGACATCAGTATTGAGAACGACATCCTTCAAGATGACCTTGTTGCCAGGGTGCAGCCATGATTTGACAGGCAACAGACAGTCACCTGCATAAAGTATACTTCCGGCTGATTGGATTGTCATTTCCTTGCCTTCGACAGTATTTGGATTGGGCTTCCATTTTAATTTGTTTTCTTCAATGTCTTTGTGTGATTCGGCATATCTGCCGAAAGCCTTTATCACGCGGCACATCAAAAGAGCGCATCCTGAAAATTCATCTCTGTTGTCTTCAGTCAAAGTCACTTCATCTTCTTCATAGTCTTCCGCTGATTCGTGTGACGCTACATTCGTGGATGTCAGAATTGTAATCAACATGCTTGATTCCGTTGCATCAAGAATCCTCTCACCCAGTAGACCATATCTGTAAGGAAGTTCTTTCGGGTTTTCTCCACAAAGAAAACGGCTCGCTTCCATACATTTAACATTTCCGCCGGCGATGGCTTCTTCGGGGATGATTCCACGTTCGACACCGGCACGAACGATGCACTCGAAAATCCTTCGGATAGGATTCCCCGTAAATGCAAACCCCACAGAGCCTTTCGGGTCATAAAGAGCATCGAGCAACTGCAACAGGAATTTGCGTGCATTGCCACGAATCAATGAATGAACACCCAGATATTGTAAAGCGTCTCTATGTCGGGCAAGTGCATGGTTATGGGAATGGTTTGAACAGACAACCTTAATTGTAGAAATCAAATCCATCTCAGATGGCTCAGATTCTCCATTGCCAAACTCATCGGAAAATTGACTCGAAAAGACATTTGGGCGAGTTTTGGTATAAACCAGTTCACCCCATTCTTCGACATAATCCTTGCGATATGCCTCAATAATTGCAGTCACATCGGCAAACCTATTCATAGTACCGGCCGATAGAATATACCATGGTCTTACGGTATGATGTTTTGCGAAAATCAGAAGCAAATCAACTATTGCTATATGCAAGAAACTATCATTGCCGACAGTTTCTGCCTTTTTTATTTTGCAGTGAGCATCAAATATTACCGCGTCAATCTCGTCAAGGTATTGATTGAGATAGATTGATGCCGATTCCCAATCAGCATAATGCGACATGTAAATTCCGTTTAATTTGGCAAGCCTCTCAAAGGAATCTTTGAAATTAGGGTCGTCTTCTATCCAAAGAACTCTATAACGCGTCTGATCACTCATTGTCAACGGATTTAAACGTTAATTGATATTTAACCGGAAATTCGGCGTCTTTATCCAATATGATATCGACCTCACCACCGAAATCATTCATGAGCTGACGGGTTTCATATCCACCGATACCACAATGTGAACGCAAATCAGACGATTCTCCGTAGGTCATTATCTTTTCTGCGGACATATCCGAGGGAGCCGGTTTGCCATTGTTGGATATAGAAAGTATAATTACACCTCCAGATACTTCGACGGCTATCCGAACAAGATTGCTTGAAGACATGGTATTATCAAAGCCGTGGGCGCAAGCGTTGCTTATGACATTGTTCATAATCATTGCAAGCACGTCCTTCGGGAAGAAAATAGTGCGAAGTTTTTTGCTCTCGGTCTCACCTTCAGGCTTACTGTTTTCATCGTCCACTATTTCATATTTGAAAATGGGCGATGAATGAGTCCCTATATACTCATTGATAAACTCATCAAGATTAATAATGACAGACGTGGCATTATAACCCCGATCAAATC
This sequence comes from Barnesiella sp. WM24, assembly GCF_004570975.1. Classification (GTDB taxonomy): domain Bacteria; phylum Bacteroidota; class Bacteroidia; order Bacteroidales; family Muribaculaceae; genus Muribaculum. The sequence continues at coordinate 137,244 of NZ_SPPC01000003.1, read as the reverse complement.
TGTCAATTTGAACAGACAATCTCCCAAAACAGTTACGCAGATTATCCAACACCGCTCCTAAACTGATTTCGGAATCTCCAATTATCATGGATTCATTGATGAGATTGCCTTTGTCCCTTGCTTCTTCCAATAAGGTCCACCAGTTGCCGATAGAGCCGACGGTCTGTCCGATGGCATGTTTCTTAATATGCACGTCTTTGCGATAGTCGGTATGGGCATCCGATAAGCCGATATGCAATTCGGATACGATCTGCTTCTGTGCTTCCAGAACAATCTCTTTTTGACGTGGCAGATTTTCGCAAACTATACGTAGATTATGTAACACATAATCGGATACTGGCTGATTGGCAACGCCAAGCAATTCAAGCTGCTTAGAGATATATGGTTTGGACAATTCAAGAAGGATATAATCCATATCACCAATACATTCTGTCGCAAATGCTGCGAGGTTGATGCTCAGGCCAATCGGTGTTCCCTTGTACTTGAATCGTCCTACATGAAATTTACCTGAGCTTATAGTTAAAATAATGGCATCTTCAGAAAGTTCAACATAACGGGATGTGGTTTTTGATGACGGTTTCCCGATAACGACAAAATCATAAATATCGGACAAGTCTTTTAAACCTACAATGTCTTTTGTTTCTCCCGATTTGACTCTTTGTGATTGCAATTCAATGGGTTGCAAAAACGTAGACAAAGGAGCGATATGAGCATCTGCGGATATTTCCGGCAGTAAATTCCCAACAATATATTTCCCAGGATTTATATCTGTACTAATCGAATTTAAAATTTCATCGATTGTTACATCCTTGGCATACTTTCCGCTTCTACTGAGAATAAGATTTTTAGCATATTCAAGATTTAACTCGCTACGACCTCGAGACATATTTCTTGCACAATTGACAAGCGAAATAAAAGTGATATCTTCTTCGTCCCAATCGGCTCTCGTCTTGTCCAATACAATAATCAACGAAGTAATCTGTGTTCCATTTAGAACTCCGGACGGTAATGAGATTACTTTATCAATATAGTTCCTGTTGAGCAGCTCTTTTCGTAGCCATTCGCTATTTTGTGAATATGCAAAAGAAGATGGAAGCAATATAATTGCTTTTTTAGAGCTGGGGTTTTCTATAAAATACTCAACTATCAGCTCGTGAGCATATTTAGAACGACACGAGATGTCGCTATACAGTTCTTTTGTCGGAAAGTTAAAAGGTGGAACTGTAATCAAATTTTCCGCATTTTCAGGGTATTCCCATTTATCTGCCATACTCATTTCCTCTACAGACTGTTCTCGTCCGTGGATAGCCAACAGCAGGTTACTTATAACGGTAGCATCAAGAGAATACTCCCTTCCACGAAATTTTATGCCGGAAAATTCCGGTGTAACTGCATAGCTTACAATCCCGGCAAAAGGATCAACAACATCATCCATTCCTCTTTCCCAAGCGAGGAACGCAATCAATCTTGCAAGATTATTGTTAATCAAAAATTGGCCTGATGATTTGCCAGTATGTTCTATTGCAAAGCTTATTATAGAGTCAGCCAACTCAGATCTCTTTACTTCATCAGAAATATCGAAACTACGAAGAGCCTCAATTAAATGTAGCATCGCTGCCCCAGATAACATCAGGACATCCTCGTAAAAGATGTTTTTAGTAAACGGATCAACCTTGGAACCAGGAATTTCATTACGTAGTGTGTATATATCATCGTGATATTTCTCCAGATTCAGATTCGACCTTGAGGATATATAAATAAGACATAGGAGTTCCTTAACGATTTCGATGATATCTCGAAATTCGCCAGTACGGGTAAGGGCATTCATTACTTTGTAAACCTTCTCCTGAAGTGCGCTGTTGCTCATATAGAAACGAATCTTTAATAATTACGTTGCAAAATTACGACCAAAGATTATACTGCGACTATAATCTTTCATAAAATTTTGCCATTCCTTCAGAAATCAGCTTCATTTGGAGACGTACTTGTTTAGGCGACAATACTTCCAAGTCCTTCCCGAACGAAGAAAGCAGCGAATATAGTTCAGGATTTGGAATTATGTGAAGCCGGATTATTCCTGCTTCCTCATCTATAATCTGCTGAGATGTATGCAGCGGTTTGGACTTTACAAATGGAAATCTACCCGGGATGAGTCTTATGTCAATGTCAATCGGATTCATGTTGGGGACAGTGACACCGACAACATCTTTGAAATAGGTGTCAAAATCAGGCCCGTCATTTTCAATAAATGATATGTCAGAAGAAGCCTCTGCAATTTCAATGATTCTATCTACTGGGATGGAAGTAGGCTTACCCTCAGGGTAATCATTGTTTTTACCCAACGCCCACCAACGTCCGTTATACTGTTTCAGGTAATATGGATGAATGTCCCATTCTATTTCTGATTTCCCGTGTGGTTTATATTTAATATGCAGTGGCCTCTTATTAACAATTGCCTCATACAAAGGAGAAATCCAGTCCAATCCTTCAAGGCGTGGGTTCTCGTCAAAACCGATAGCTGTAGCTCCTGAATTTTCATGTACTAAAAACATTCGGTCTTCCAGCTTGGTCAGGAGCTCGTTTATCCATGCAAATTGAGGCATTCCCTTCAATCGACCGAGGGCTTGTAATGCAGAACGAGTCTGCTGAATTTCCACGTCGCTAAAAGGCATATTATTGATGGAAAAGTTCCGATCTGTATAACGGAAGTACTTTGTATGTCCAACGAATGATTTATCATCTATGGGAGCATCATAGAGAGATCTCATTCTGTCAAGGTCCTTTCGCACCTGCACCTTACTGACTGAACTGCCGGTAGTATATTGAAGCTTCCTGTTGCAGGCATCAGTAAGTTCATCAATGGAATATCCCTGACCGGGTCGCCTCAGACAGCCGTCAAGAACACCATATCTGATAAGAGCATCTTCTGTTATAGCCATTATATCAATCCTTTATCAAGGTCTTATTAAGAAGATGTGATATATCAACGCAGAGTAGTTCCGCTATTTTAGCTAAGGTATTCAAATCCGGCTGGTTAGTGTTTGTGCACCATTTAGACACAGTTGTGCGATTGACTCCTAATTGTTCAGCCAACCATACACTGGTTCTTTTCTCTTCCGCAAGAACCACTTTTAATCTATTTAAATCCGCCATAACAACATCAAAAGAATAAACTAATGCAAATTTAGTGATTTTATGCGACACTTCAAAACAAAACAAAGCCAGTCCAAGACACTTATGGCCTTGAGCTGGCTTTATGAACATTAGTAGCAATCAACAGGATGTTAATCTCCCCGTCGTTTTTCAGGATCTTGTGTACTGTTATGACTAAGGTATCGCGTTGTAGAGTTCTTGAAGGTGTTTATCGAAGTCGGGGTCGCGATTGAGCTTATAAGCCATGCGAATGTCTTCGTTGGCTTGACGGTAGTCTCGGAGATATATGGCACAGCAAGCTCGTTTGTAGTAGGTATAGGGGTCTTCAATCAACCCGCCTTTTTCCAATGCCCTGGTAAGGTCGGCACGAGCAGCTTCGACATCTTCCAGTCCCATGTTGACTTCGGCACGGTTGAGATAGTTTTCACCCGATTCATTGATGCCGATGCTCTTTGTGAGGTCTGCTTTGGCCTTCTTCAAATCACCCTTATCGGCATAATATTTTGCTCGATTGTTGTAGGATGTCTCGCTTGACGGATGGTTCTCAATGGCCTCATTGAAGTAGGTCAGTGCATCTTTCAAGTTGCCCTGCACATAGGATAATATACCCATGGCATTGAGTGCATCCTCGTCATCAGGAGTTTCTTCGAGAATCTGAGTGAAAAGTTCCTGAGCATAGTCAAGTTCACCCTCTCTCATCATGACGTACGCATAGTTTTTCTGATATGTCTCCATGTCATAGTGGAGCGCAGCACGGGCATCTGCAATATTCACCCCTTCAAATTTCCAGCCGACTGCATCTCCCTGAGGTTTGATTTCAAGATCAGTCAGGTCTGCATTGTTGCGTATGGCCGGGAAGACCATCCGGAATTGGGTCGTTGAGGCAAGTGGAACTATCAAAGTCTCATCCTCATGGTCGGCGGTCGAGAAGGAGGTCATGGCATAGTTCTTATCATTTGCAACGTCAATCAAGGCATATGATTTTGTCTTGTCCTCGGTCTGAAATGACACCTGTGCAGGATTACGGGTCATATCCAGGTTGGAGTAGGACAAATAAGCTATGGTCGCGTCCGGCTTAAATTCTATTGCGTTCAGACGCACATGTGGGGCGTTGGAAGCCGGGACGTTTACAATAACGAAGTCTGCTTTCTTGTTGAACTTCGGATTCTTTTTGCTGAACTCATTATCTTTAATCAGAGCCAATATTTCGTCAGACATTTTTACGCCAAAGTTGAGGTTCTGACCGCCACGATGGAGGAAGGTGGCAACGGCTATAACATCTCCGTTCTCATCTACGATGGCACTGCCACTACTACCCGGAGATATGGGCGCGGTTATCTGCACTATATCCCCATGTGAGTCGCTTCGCAATGCCGATATGATGCCGTCTGAAACAGTCTGCTCCAGCCCGACAGGCGAGCTGACGTTGTAGACTTTATCTCCTTGTTTCAGCTCCGAGTTGGCAAAACGGAGGTAAGCAAACCGTTTCTTGTCAGGATTCTTGATGTTAAACTTGACTATATCCTTTTTCTTGTTGGAAATCAGAACGGAGTCAATCTCAAATTCAAACCCTTCCGATGTTTTAAGGATAGCCTTGGTAGCACCATCAAGGACATGGTAGTTGGTGAGGCAAGTCCCTTTGTCATCAATAAAGAAGCCGGAGCCTTCACCGGAGGGAGAACCATATTCATCGAATGTATAGATGGTGACGGTGGCCTCTTTTGTCTCTTCTATAATGTTTTGAAGTGAGTTGGAGCACCCGCATACGAGTATCAACCCAATTAATATGGGGATGATAGAGGCATAGTGTTTCATAACTTATTTTCTCAATGGAGGTTTCTTTGAAGTGTTGAGCGCTCTTTTAGGACGACTATTCGATTGGGTCGGAACGGAGGTCTCCCTTATCACATTCTGGTTTGGATAGAAATCTTCCAGTTGCATTTCCTTCAGCCATGTCCTGCCGTCCTCACCAGCCTTGCGCATGTCATTTACGCAATCTATGTCTTCGAGCTGCGCCTTGCAATAGCCCCGAAGATAATATGCTCCTTCCCGTTCTGAAGCTGTTGAGGATGGGAGGTTTATAGCTTTGGTCAGTTCGTCTATAGCGGTGCGTAGATTGTTCTGAGCCATCTGGCAATAGCCTTTCATGTAATATGTATTGAAGTCCCTGTATCCCACCTTGTCCATTACTTCGGTAAGAAGCTTCGATGCGCCATAATAGTTTTCCTGTTGTATCATGGCAACAGCTTCTTCCATCATGGGTTTTGCCGTACCGTAATTGGTTGTCTTTTGCATGGAGAAGTTTGATGTCTCCAATTTCGCATTACAGCCTGCATCAAGTCCGAGATAGGTAATAGCCGCAGCATCAGGAAATGTTTTCAGAAGGTCACTTCCAGAATACAGTTTGAGCGTTTTGTCCTTGTCAAAAACAAGTTTCAGATTTTCTGTTCCAGAGGCTCCGTAGGCTCTACGCCAATTGTTGTTGTCTGAGCTTAATTCGTCGACTGCGTATCCATCGGAATGGCAAAATCGCTTGAAATATGTTGTCGATGAACCTTTTGTTGATTTAACAGTGATTGTATAGCCCCAATATACTTGAGAGGGAGAATCATCCGTGTATCCGTATTGTACGGTTTCACGAGCCGGATTCCACAACCAAGAACCGAGGCCAATCGGGAATAGCAGCAGTGATTGGGCAATGTTTGCCACGACACGTCCGCCCTTCACCTTTTTCTTTGTGTGGGTAACGTGAGTTTTAGGACCGGTCACATAGTTGTTGGTATTACGAACAATGAAACTTATCTCACAAGGGCGGTCGAGAGGAATTTGCTGAGTGAGATAGGTGGAGAGGTACCCGACCTTTTTGTTCTTCTTGTTGTCATAAGACTCTGTTGTCAGGTTCGATGTGCGGAGTCCCGAAAGCGTGGTCGAGAAGGTCGTTAGTCTCGGCTCGGCTTTCCAGGCCAAACCGCTGGGAATTGCTGATTCCCATTCCGCTTGAGCGAAAGCTGCCACCGAGCTGACAATAAGCAGTAGGGCTGAAAGTAATAATCGGTTCATATAATCTTGTGATTACTGGTTGGTTAATTATCAATATGTCTACAAAAGAAGCGTGAACTTCAAACAATGCTACCATACTGAGGCTCTGGACTGCCCATCTACGAGTAACAAGTAAAAAGCTCACGCTTTTGGCATATATGACAGTTCGTAGAACCGGTATATACACATCAGCGTGAGCGCCATTGCTTGTCATCTGCGTAGAGTCGAAAATTGTCCAGATTTTCAGTATCAGATAACCGAGTGCTTGACGCTCATTTTTCCGAATGTCTGCTTTACGTTCACGTAATGAACGCACCGCAAATGCAAAGTTACAAAAAAAATGCCAAGCACACATAAACAATGGCTATATAATTTTACTCGTAGAGGCTGTTGCTTACTATTTTACGTATCTCACGATATATGACTGAAGACAAAGACGAGACCTCCGAGACCAAGAAGGCCGAGCCATATCATATCCGAGGAATCTCGTTTCCCATCCTTATCCTTTGACAAACCCATTGCAAAACAACCAATAGTTGCGATAATAAGCATGATAACCAAGATTGGAGTTGGAATGTCCATACCTTCCTCTCGGTCAATCCTTGCTCCTACTGGATCGATAGCGAAGGTATTAAAGGTCGCCATGAGGGTGACAATAACTGAAATTAGTTTATTCATAACTGGGTGTAGTTTTTAGTCGTTACAATAGATAATACCAACGGACAGATAAGGTAAACGGCAAAAGCCCACTCAAAATAAATATATTTTAAGTGGGCCTGATATGCAGCAACTTAACGAGCAAATAATGCAGTAAACTCTTGGCAGCGGCGGGTGTGAAGTCCTTTGTGCCATTTGCCTTTGTAGCGGCAGTGGGAGATGTAGGACTTGTAGATGTCGCGGTTGCCGGATTTTAGTTTGCGGTAGACGGTTGATTTTTTGACGGCGCCGGGGCCTATGTTGTATGATAGGACTCCCATAAGGAGGGCGTCGGAGGGATTGAGGTCACTGAAGAGGGCGATGAACTTGTTGAGGTCTTTGCGGAGGAGGGCGTCAGCCTCGCGTTCGCTCATCTTGTAGCCTCGGAAGTATTTCTCGCCGGGGAGTTTTCTGTGACCGTAGCCGAGGTATGGCCAATGTTTTCGGGAGTCGTGCATGGTCTCGTGGTGCTTGATGATTAGAACTGCTCTTTCGTATGGAGGTAAATCCATTATGCTTCGCTTAGCGGCGAAGGTTGGCGTAGTGACCACGAGGCTCACTAACGCCATGAGGAATATCAGAAGTTTCTTCATAAGCCAATGGGTGTTATGGTTCCGGGATTGACGGGGCTGATGATGCCGGGAGTTTTTCCACTGTCATCGTCGCCGCTGTCTTTACTGTTGAACTCGAAGGTCTGCTGCCACGGGGTAGAATTGAACGAATCTTCCACGACCACGAGGAATTTGTGGGCCTCGGATGAATTGGCGGTGTAGTTGAGGCGGAAGGTTTTGCTTTCGAGAAGCACTCGGTCGTTATTGACCAGTACGGGACCGTCAACGAGTTTGAGAGTGCCTTCGCCGTCATACTGGAAGTATCTGATGGTGTAGAGGGTATTGGCATAGTTCCCTTCGGGCTTGATCTCAAAGCGTAGTTCGACGGTCTGCCCCTTGGTGATTTTGTCACCGTATGGCATGACTTCCACTGTGAACGGATAGGACTGCTGCACATCGAGGTCGTCGGAGCAGGAGGTCAGTGCGAGGACGAGAGTAAAGAGGATTGCCCAGAATCCGAAGAAGCGGGCGGGAGTAAGGCGGATTTCGCCGATTTTCTTAAGTATTGTATTCATTGTTTTTCAGAGTTTTAATTTTGAGTAATTTGAAATTTTTGGTTGGGTAGCCACAAGGTGCTCGTTGAGATCCTTGTAATCGGGATAGAGGGCGGACTTATCCATTACCTTGTCGCCCAACTCTCTGCGGAGTCTTGCGAGGGCGGCTCGCCCTGCCTCGTCGTTGTCGAGGTAACCGGCGATTACTGAATAGTCCGGGAGGATTGTCAGGGCTTTGCCGACATTGGCAACGGAGTTGAGAACAACCGAGTCGGAACCGTCATTCAGTCCGAGGCGTTCCGCTGAAAGGAAGTCGATGAAGCCTTCAAACACGTTACATCGGGCGTTACCATCTTCGATGTGGGTTATGTGCTTGGGCGGATACGACCCTTTGAAGAAAGACGAGCGCAACTCAAATCCATGTGCGTTGTTCTCGAAGCCGATGGCATAATAGTCTTTGCCGTGAAGTCTGTAATCGACCTGCACACACCATCGCTGGGCGATATTTCGGGGAATGCCTCTGTCGGCGAGATATTTCAGCAATGCCGGTGATTCCAGTTTTGAAACTCTTACGTCCTCAAAGGTCGGCTGCTCGATGAACGGCTCAGGCTTGTATGGTTTTGCAATAGGCATCTGCATCTTTTGGGCGATGTACTCTGCCTGTCTGATGAAATCGGTGGAGTTGCACAGTTCTCCTGCAAGAGTGAAGATGTCGCCTCCGGCTCCGCTCCCAAAATCGAACCATACCCCCTTTCGTGGATTGACATGGAGCGACGGTTTTCGCTCACTTCGACATGGGGAGTAAAACCACAGACCTTTGCTGTCGCGTCCGGTCGGCTGATAACCCAACTGATTGAGAAACTCGACAAGCGAGATTTTACGGATTTCGTCGATGTTCATAGGCGCATCTTCCGTTTAGGTTTGTCAGGCTTCTGCTCCTGTTTGGGCGGTTCCACCTTCTGCTCTTTCTCTTTGAACTTCTCCAAAGCCGACATTTCAGAGGCTATATATCGGTTCAACTCCGACATATTGCACGAGCCGGTAAGCTCGTATGCGAGGTCGTAGATTCCGCCGTATGCACCGGACTTAGTATCTCGCCAAAGGTTTGTCTCAGTGTTGATTACCATTGTCGGACTGGGGTTGTTATCGTATGGAGCGTTGTAGATGCGGAGATTGCCGTCTACAGCCACCGGATATTCCTGACCGAGAGCCTTCATAAAGTCAATGAGTTTCACCTTCTTTATGTCAATGCCGATTACCGTTGGCTCATTCGAGCGACGAGCCATTGCCGATAGTTCCTTGCCCTGCTCATAGTCGTTCATATACTTCAGGATGAAGTCACGAGGATCCATATAGAGGTTGGGGTTCATCTTCAAGGCTGCAAGGTCGATGATGTCGCCACTCTGGTCAGTGGCATGGTCATACCATCGGTTGGTGTTGGTATCTACCGCTAACATCGGCTCCGGGTCGTCACGCTGCGGGGCATAGTAGAGTTTCATGTCCCCAAAAGCCTTGACAGGTTTTTCGCCAAGAGCCGCCATGAACTCTGTCAGCGGGATATTCCTGATGTCATTCTTTGTGTATCTCATAGGCTATTCGATTATGAATTTGACACCGACGCCATAGGTGGTATGGTATATCTGAACATCGCTTCCGAAAGTGAACCGGCCTTTGACATTGGCGGTCATGGCGACTTTATCCGAGAGATAAAACTCCGCCTGCAAATTGAGCGCACCGCCATAGATAAAGTTGTCGCCGTCATGGAGCGTCGAGCCGTCGGAAAGTATACGCTTGCCCCAATTCACTGTTTCGTAACCACCGAGAGCCGACATGCCGCCGTAGAGGTGGAAGGTCTGCGAGTAGTCGCTCAACAGATGGAGATTGTAGCCGACCTCGCCTGTAAACTGCGCTACCGGGATACGACCTTTAGCGCCGTAGGGCTTGTAGGTCTGGAGATACTCGCCGCCGAAGCTCCAAGTATTGGCACGACCCTTATAAACGGAATAGAACACACCGAAAGAGTAACCGCAGTTACGGGAGTTGCCGGTATAAAATCCGTCTGCCATGTCAGCCTTGATTTCTAACGCTGACATTCCGGGGAGGCATCGCTGACCCATTGCCAGCCCTCCGAAGAGGGTGAGCATGGCAGCGATTATCATTATCGCTTTTTTCATAGATTACTGTATGCTTAATTCGTCAATTACGTTGGCTCTCACAATATCCTCGTTCTCGACCACGAAAGACTGGTGTCTGCCGCCTTCCTTTTCGGCAATTTCGATGACAAGCTGCTTATCGTCGGGAATGGTGAATTTCTCCAGAGCGAACACCGTGCGCTCCGACTGCTTGCCATGTACCACCGTCACATAATTCTGGGCGCGGAGCGGTTCAAGTACCTGCTCCTGCATTGCGGTACGCTTGATAACCTTCTTATCCGCAATCTTGAAGCTCACATAATCGACATCGAAAGGAATGTTTGATGTGTTTTTCAGTTCGGTGTGGAAATAAAGAAGCCCGTTGTTGGCATAGATGGATTTCAGGAGGAACTGCACCCCGAAACGTTTTGATCCGATATGCTTGATTTCGCGCTTGTTCTGCTTGTAGATTGACTTCATAATCAGTTTTACAAGCATCGGGGACTCACTGCCCAATTTTTCGAGATATATCTCCTGAGCGTTGTTAGGGCGATTGACAGCCTCGCCGTCATGGAGAAAATCTGTCATCTCAATGCTCAGAAGCAGAGGCTCTTTCGCAAATTTGACGTTGAAGGTGTAGTATGATCCATCATCGGTGATTACCGACAGGTTGGTCTCCTGCTTGAACGACTTGAAAGCCGATTTGACACGAAGCACATTCTTTGCACCGTCAGCGAGACCTGCCACAAGGTTCTCGTTGCCTAAATCGACATAGGTGATTTCAGCCGGGAAGATGATATGGGTAGTCTTATTGTAGCAGACCTCCAGAGCGTGGGGCGGAATCATCCTGTCGAAACCGACCTTTCGGGTCAGACCGTCGAACTTGTCGCTGTCGGTGTAGTTGACTCCGTACACGTTCATGTCATGTTTAGCGACCTGTTCAGTGTCAGAAGACACGTTGTTTTTGGTGTTATTTACTTTGTTTGTCTTGGCAAAAGCCGGGGTTGCCATGCCGAAAACGGCGATGGCTGAGAGAATAAATGTTTTCAGTTTCATAAAAATTTACGTTGGATTTTGTGGTTTTTAATTGTTTTCGGGCTGGTAAAGCATTACCCTGTACCCGGATTTAAGATGCACCTTGACAGTGCGCATCTTCTTTGTGAGATACTGGCTTACGCCGTTGATGAGACCGCGACCCACATCGGAGGCTATCTGCGCACCTGCATCGGTGGAGATATTGATTGAACTGCCCATCGTACTGCCCATGTTGGCACCGATTTCGTGAAGGGCATCCGACTCCATTGAGTTGGGGATATTGATACCCTCCTGACCGTCGGAGTCATAGACTTTCAGTTCCACCTCGTAGATCGAACCGTTAGTCTCAACCGAGGTAATCTCAATCTCAAGACGCTCATCCTGCAATCGTGCGACTCCCACCACAGTAGTGTTCCGGGGTATAAGCCTGTTGCCTATCCACATCGGTTCGGTGGTTCTCAGTTTTACTGACTGCCCGTTGGTGACGGACTGGTTTCCGGCTATGACGGCGGCAATCGTATTTTTGCCGACCGACCGTTTCATGCCGACCGAGGTGTTGAAGCCTCGCTCGTTAGTGGCGGCACACAATGTCGATACCACATTGTGCGTCACATTCTGTACCGGCTGCACATTCCGTTTTCCTTTTTCGTCGGACTGAGGCGGAGTCTGATAATTGCCGTTGCCATTGCCCATATATTGCGCCGCAAGCTGGTACGACCTTTCGAGAAGTTCCATCTCATCGGGCTGTTGGGTCTGTTGCTGAGCCATAGCGTTCTGCATCTCCAGCTCGTCAATTCTCGCCTGCAACTCGGCGACCTGCTCCGGCTCGTTGTAATCCGGCACATAGAAATCCTGCAATGAAGCCTGAGCCTGCTGGTAGGCATTTGCCGAGTTCTGGATTTCGTCAAGAACTGCGGGTTCCGCTGGAGCGGTCACGATGTCGAGCTGGAGAGTAACGGCATTGATTGTGCTGTCACTCTGCGCCTTCTCCTTCTGCATATCCTCCTGTTCATAGGCGGCAATCTTGGTCTTTGGCATCCCCTCGGTTGTGCCGTCGGGCAGTTCAGTGTTGGCTTTGCCCTTTACGGTGTCATCCTCGTCGCTTGGAGCGAATATAAGCCATATACATACGAGACATGAAAGTGTGAGCAGCGTATATACCGCCAGTCTTTTCATGCGCTCACGTTCTGCCGGGGTCTTGGGCGTGAGCTTCGCTTTGAGGTCATCGAGCAGTTTCATAGTCGGAGACATTAGTGGATAATTCCAGTTGCTGAATGTGCTCAATCTCGATAGCCTGCCGGGCGTGTCCGGCGCCCATCTTGTAGCAAGCGTGACCGAAAACGAAGAAGGCAATCAGGATGAAAGCCGTTAGCAGCACGATCACTACCGTCAGGCGTTGTTTGTGGGGCATATCGTCACAGACTTTTTTCAGTCGCTCTCTGATTTTCCCTTTCGGGCCGTGCCACACCTTATTATATAAAGGTGACACGAAGTTTTGAATTTTCTGTTTTATACTCATTGGGATAAAGTACGTTTTGTGGTTATCAAATCTTTGTTTTCTAAAATCGTCAGACCCTCGATCATGAAGCCGTTGGGGTTGTCGTCAGAGCGAGAGGTGTTGACAAGCCGACATTGGGTAATCAGGCTGCGCTCTGTCACATTGCTCTGACGTATAATCATCTGCCTGGCGTAGGTTCTTACGTTGTAGGGATAGTCGTTGAAGTCAGCGACTATGCTGTCCACCTGCAAGACCTGAGTGATGTTTCCGGCGATGATGCGGTTGTAGTAACCCTTCTCGACATAATCGGAGTAGTAGTTATACGCACTCTTGTCGGCCAGTGACATGGCGCGGTTGATGTTGTGTTCAATCGCCGACTTGTCGGGCGACAGAGTGAAGAACAGTTCATGGAAGCGTCGCACGTGTTCACGTGCCTCCGCCGGGCGGTTCTGCGCCATGTCCTGAGACAAGGCAAGCATCAGGGACTTGCCGTTATCGAGGACATAGATTTTCTCCCGCTGCTTTTCGGCAAAATTCAGCGACAGCACCACCGATCCGATTGCGATGAAGGCGCATAGCGATACCATGACGATGCCGAACAGCCTTATCTGCCGAAAAGAGGTTTCGATGTTTTTTAATGACTTAAATTCCATAATGATTCTACTTTAGAAGTTTCCCGGCTCTACCTGCCACGTTACCTGCTACGCCACCTGCGATGCTTCCGGCCCATGAGCCTCCGGTCATGGCGGCGTTGTTGACATTGCGGTTGTAGCTTCCCATGCCTCCGGCCTGAATAATCCAGCCTGCCACGGTGGGGATTGTAAAGTACCCGATTATGCCGATAATCATAAACAGGCAATAAGCTGTGTTTGAGCCGTCAATGTCAACATTCGGATTGTTGGTCAGTTCCGAAATGTCGTTCTGCAACATCAGCACCTGTATTTTCGCAAGGATTGACGAAAACAGGTCTGCCACCGGCAGCCACAGGTAGGTCTGTATGTATCGGCATATCCATTGCACCAGTGTGTTGTGGAAACCGTCCCACACCGAGAGGGCAAATGAAATCGGCCCCAGTATTGCAAGCACAATCAGGAAGAAAGTGCGGATTGTGTCGATTGTGAGCGACGCCGCCTGAAAGAGCATCTCCAGCAGTTCACGAAAGAAATTCTGGATTGCTTTCTTGACCTTATACATTCCACGCTCTATATACATTCCGGCGGCTGTGCCTACTTCTGTCACTCCGAGTTCGTCTATCTGACGATCAAACTCTGCGTCATCGACTAAATAGGCGGTTGACGGGTCACGCATCATAGCCTCATACTCCAATAGGTCTTTCTCCTCGCGGTACTTCTTCATGTCGAGCGTCTGCCCTTCAAGCATTGAAGCTGTACCCTGAACTATGGGCGACATCACCGAGTTGATGGTACCCAGAACTACTGTCGGGAAGAACATTATACAGAAGCCAATCACGAACGGGCGCAACAGCGGGAACACATCTATCGGCGAAGCATTTGCCAGCGACTGCCATACACGGTAGGCGACATAGAACAGCGCACCCAACCCGGCGATACCCTGAGCCACACCTGCCATATCGCTGCACAAAGGCATCATCTCGTCATAGAGCGACCGGAGTATGGTGTGGAGGTTTGAAAAATCAATAGCGCACAACATAGGCATCACCAGTATTTTTCAGAGCCGTCGCCATAGAGGTTGACAACCCTCTGGGAGTCCGCCTTCTTCTTGGCTCTGAGATATGACACGCTGATATTCTTATTTGTATAGTAGGCGGTAAGGTTCTTCAGCCTTTTCATCTCCTTGTAGCAGTCATCGACAACATCCATACGGTCTTTGTCGGTCATGCTTAACGTTGAGATATTTACGACCTGTTTCAAGTCACCCAGCACCCCGTTGGCTTCTTCAAGCAGCCGGGTGTAGCCGGAGGCGATTGCCGACAGCTCCGCACTTGTGAAGTTGGGATCGGTCAGCATCTTCTTGAAGTTATTGACGTAGTAGCCGGATATGTCACCGAGCATCAGGACTGTCTGCTGCACCTTTCGGGCATCGCGGACGAGATTGTTGACCGACTGGAGAGCGTCGTAATACTTCTTCGCCTGTTGGTAGATTTTCACCGTTTCCTGAAACGACTTGACCATGTGGGTTGCTGTCTGCGATTCCTGAACGAGTGACTTTGAAGAGTTTACGATACTTTGAGCGATGTTGGACGGGTCGATGACCGTCCATTGGGCGTTTACCCTGCCTGTGCCTAACAGGAGGCACAGGGCAATGAGGGGAAATAGAAATTTCAGTTGTTTCATTTTTTGTTTGGATTTTGTGGTCTTTATCTGATTCTGTGAGCCATGCCCACAATTATTCTTGTCATGGCTGATATGAGCCATAGCGCGGAAAGCAGGAGGCGGACGCACAATGCGCCAATACCTGCCGCCAGTCTGAATGGAAAGGATTTCACTTTCATACATTATTTCTCTCTCTTTTCGTTGGCAAGCTGTTTTATTGCGGCTTCGATGTCACCTCCGAACTGACGGGCGCGATCAAGGACTTGGATTTTCTCCGTTTCCTCGGTGGTGTAGCACAGGTATTCCTCAGGTGACACCTCAGTTGCATAGACCGCGGACTGCGTTCCGCCCAGCCCGATCCATACCTCTTTGTAGAGCCGGTTGGGGCTATTTGCCATATTGATACTGAGTATCTGCGCTTTCTCCTTGTCGGTCAGACCGAGCAGCTCCTGTATCTGGTCAAAGCGGTTCATATATTTCCGCTGGTCGAGCAAGATTTTACAGTCTGAGTTGTTGATGATAGTCTCCTTGACAATAGGCGACGAAATGATGTCGTCAACTTCCTGAGTGACCACAACAGCCTCGCCAAAGTATTTACGCACAGTCTTATAGAGGTACTTCATATACTCTGCCATGTTCGCCGAAGAAAGAGCCTTCCAAGCCTCCTCACAGATAAGGACTTTCCTAATACCTTTGAGTCTTCGCATCTTGTTGATGAAAGCCTCCATGATGATGATTGTCACCACCGGGAAGAGTTCTTTGTTATCCTTGATGCTGTCTATTTCAAAGACTATGAAGCGTTTACCGAGCAAGTCGATATTCTCTTTGGAGTTCAATAGAAAGTCAAATCTACCTCCGTGGTAATACTGCCGCAGTGTAGTCAGGAAGTTGTCGATGTCGAAATCCTGCTTGTAAATGGGGATGGGACGCTGTGCCATTTCAGCGCGATACTCGTCACGCATAAACTCATAGAATGAGTTGAAGCATGGCACGATATTTTTGTCCTTCGCCATTTTTTCAAGGAACATCGACAACGCCGAACCCAATTCGCCGCTCTCGGTCTTTGTCACTCTGTCATCCTCTGACTTCCAGAGTGTCAGCAGCAGAGTCTTGATCGAGTCCTTCTTCTCCACATCGAAAACCCCGTCATCGGTGTAGAATGGATTGAACGAAATCGGGCTGTCCTCGGTGNAGGTGTAATAGACACCATCATCGCCATGTGCCTTATTATGAATAAGATTGCAGAGCCCTTCATATGAATTGCCGGTATCAATCAGGAGGATATGTGCGCCCTGCTCATAATATTGGCGCACCAGATGGTTGGTAAAGAACGACTTTCCGCTACCGGACGGACCGAGAATGAACTTGTTGCGGTTGGTGGTGATGCCACGTTTCATCGGCTCATCCGATATGTCAAGGTGTATCGGTTTCCCGGTCAGTCTATCGACCATCTTTATTCCGAATGGGGACAGTGAGGAGCGATAATTTGTCTCAGCAGTGAAGAAGCAGACCGCAGGCTCAGTGAAAGTATAGAAACTTTCCTCGGCTGGGAAGTCAGCCTCGTTACCTGGCATTGCCGACCAGAACAGTGTCGGGCAGTCGATGGTGTTGTGCCGGGGCATACAACCCATTGTTGCCAACTGGCCGCCGACATCATTCTTGATGCGCCGCAGTTCCTCGGTATCGTCACTCCACGCCATAATGTTAATATGGCAGCGGACGGAGGTCAGACCATACGAATGAGCCTCGTTGAGATAGCGGTCAATCCACTTCTTGTTGATTGCGTTTGAGCGTGAGTAGCGGCTCAACGAGTTCATGTTACGGGCGGTCTTCTCAAATTTTGCCAAATTCTCATCGTGGTCGTCAATCAGCACATACTGGTTGACAATATGGTTGCAAGGTAAGAGCAACCCGACGGGAGAGGCAAACGAGAGGCGGCAGTCACTCCGGTCTGTCGATAACCGCTCATAACGGTTATCGGTACTGATCTTTGCGGGGAGATCATCAGTGTCGGACAGAGTGTGCAGACAGAGCATCTTGTCGCCAATCCGCATCTGACGCGCATCGAGGTCTATATCTTCCAGACAGGTAACATCGTCCATTGTCAGCGACATATATTTTTCGATAAGCCCGGAAGTTTTCTCAGTCCCTACCAGTTCATCATCCGATAGGCGACGCAGCCTGATATAGCCGGTGTCATTGATTATACGCTCGAATTGCTCGACACTTTCCATGAACTTGACAACCATCTCGTGATTGAGTTCCTTCGGGGTGATTCTCCCACGGCATAGAGTCGAGAAGTTGCTCTGCTGACGTGCCCGTTCTTTCGTTGTCTTTGTCAGAAACAGATAGCACTTATGGGCGAGGTACGGACGCTCATTGAAGTGGCGTTCAAAGCTCCTGTCCAAAAAGGATAAATCATCCTTATGGAGTTCCGGCTGATATTTCTCCGAGCAGAACCAGTCCTGCTTATGCACCACCGAATAATGCGGCAGCACCTTGATTGCTTTGCACCATGCTCCGTGCATGGCTTCATATTCGGCAGATGTCACAGTGAACAGTTCCGGCAGGCTGACTTCAAAGGCGACAGTGATGTCAGCGTCTTTGCTAATGATGCAGCCGTGTTCAACGGCAAGCAGTGGCAGCTTGGATTCCAGTGTTGTGGCTTTCAGTATATTTCTCATCGTTTTCTACCTTTAATCATTCGGTTAAGGCGCAGACGGTTGATGATGTAGCGCGGATGGTATTTAACTGCGGCAAGTTTCATCAAGCCATACTGCCCATACTTGGCATTAAGATGGAAGGTGAGCCAGACAAGGACTGAGGCGGCAGTAACGCCAAATCCTATGCAGATCCATTGGGACAGGCCGGCGATATACATGATGACGAACACCATGAACAGGGCGAGCAGGCCCCCGGCAAAGATGAACAGATACTGCGCCTTCAGACCCTTGTACTCTACACTTCTACCAATACCCTTATTGATAGAATATTCAGCCATTAGAGAAAGAATGAGCGGAGAATTGAAGCTGCAACAATCAGGAAGATACACGCACCGAACCACGAGGCGGCTGTCTTGGTTGTGTCGGGATCACCGCTCGACCACTTGGAATAGACCTTGACACCGCCGATAAGACCGACAACCGCGCCAATCGCGTAGATGAGCTTGGTACCGGGGTCGAAATATCCTGTCACAAGCGATGTCGCTTCATTGATACCGCTCAGACCGTTGCCGGCGGCAGCGGCACGGAGTCCGCCGAGAAGTCCGGCGAGGAGAGCCACCATCAGGCGGCACTTGAAGATGAGATACTTGTTTTTGAGATTCTTGATAGTCTTTTTCATGCTTTTGTTTCAGTTTTTGAAGCATAGGTTGCCCCCGACCGCTCCACGGACGGGAGCAGCCCACACTTCGGGTTTGGGAAATTGGGTTGGATTTTTTGCCCTTTCGGACGTGGGATTTAGTGGAGTCTCAGAGAGACATGGATTCAGTGGATGGAGGGAATTATCCTACAAACTCATCGAGGTCAAAATCATCGGAATTCAATTTATTGAAATCATATCCTGATTGTTTTTCAGACCTTTCCGGCTCAACCTTGACTTGTGTAGTCTGTTGAGCCGAAGCCGTGGACGGCTCTTTCTTCTTATCGTTATGTGAGTCACCCTTGGCAGGTTTGAGTTTCATTGACAATTCCGCTCGAAGCGCGAGTGTCAGACATAGTTCTATCCGACGGTCAATCTCCTCATTAGTGGTGATGGCATCGAAAAGTTTTGTCACAGTAAAAGGCTGGATGACCTTACCTGCCTCTGCCAGTTCTTCATCAGATGATTTGTTGTCCATAGCAACATCCATAGCCTTTTCCAATTCATCTATCGAGGTCCCGGTCGCAATAGGTTCGGAAGGAGGCGTATCATCAATGTTGCGTAGATCAGTGTTGAATGCGTCATCTGTTTCATCTGTATTCAGAGCCTTGAATTTTCTGGGAACAAAATCATCATCCGGGTCTGAGTCATCTTCATAACCTTCTTCAAATTTAATATCCGAGATTTTGACTTCTCCAATTGCTTCCTTCAATATCTTTGGAAGTTCCTTCCGGACATCGGAAATAACTTCCGATGAAATCTGAGCCATAAACTCATCGACATTGAATTTGCTGGGAGCTACCACGTGAGTTTTGTCGGATGCTGTTTCTTCTTTTGTCGGTAACTTATCAACTGTTTCTTCACTTGGCTTTTGAGAGACAGGTTTGATTATTCCGGTCAGGAACAGCAAGCAGAAAATGGCAATCACCATAAATCCGCCACAGAAGAATATTTCAATACCTGTCATATCCTCTGAGAATTTTTTCAGTTCCCCATTCAGCAAGAATGTTTATTTCCTCTGAATGAGAATTGAAGTGGTCATTGATGATATTGAAAGCGACAGCACTTATAGAAAGTGGCTCAATGTTCTGGCTACCGCTGGCATTGGCATACGCCAGTGAGTGGATGGTGTGCCACAACTCAGGCGGAATTGAGATGCGCTTGACACCGACGTTATTGAGACAGATGCCGGGACGTTTCAGGAATTTGTCGGAGTAATCCGCAACCTTATCGTTGCTTACTTCTCTGACTTCTTCAACATTGCCTTCATCGAATGCCACTTGGAATGCTTCATCCAAATCCTGAAATCCGATTGGTTTGCTTTCTACATCGGACATTCGTGCAAGGTAATCATTCAGATTAAACGGCTTGAGTTCTTGATTCTCAGACTGAGTCTGTAAATCGTCAACCGGCTCCAAAAACTCAATATCCTTATAGCCCTTTTCAAAGTTCCCTTTCAGACATTCCTTGACAGCCTTTTGGATTTCACACATGAGAACCTTCTGAAAGTCGGGAGCAATCTTGTCATTAAAATCAGCAAGACGCTCAGATATACCTGACAAAAGTCTCTTTACGTCGCCATACGTAAAATGTTTTTTAATCTCTGCCACATCTTTTGCGGTTTTCTTACTCCACACCCGACATCTGTCAAGTACAAAGAAGATGAGAAAGAGAAGTATCGGCATTATCACGAGCGAGCCATAGAATATGTAGGCGTATATCGAGGGACTCATACAAGAACTGTTTTTGCCCCGCGCTCAGTCAGCTCATTGATGACATCGCGATTGGCCACGAGATGAGTAATCAGGATATTTGTCACGAAAGCACCTATTGTGAGGTCAGGGTTGCCGAAAAGCGAAACGGTCTTCGCCAGTTTATCGACCAACTCCCGCGGTACGAAGATGCCTTTTCTTGCCCCCACTGTGTAAGGAGCGAGATATTTGTCGCGATAGACGGCAATATCTTTATCTATGGGTCGGCCGGTTTCGACCTCTTGGGCGACCTTTACACCACAGGCGTTCAAGTCGCAGAATCTTGGATTGTTCATGTTCTTGTTCTTTTGGGGAATTTAGCGGTTATTCAGTTTAGTGTTCTTGTTCAGAAGCCCGGTTATCTCGGCTTCATGCAGGTCAAAATGTTCCTTCAGCATATTGTTGATTATGCCTCCGATGGTCACATTATTACCATGCAGAGCGCGAAGTATCGTGATTAGTGAATGATATTCCACATCTATCGGTACTTGTTTCCCGGATCTTCCGAAACCTACATCGACATTGTCAACGAGGAAGGTTTCTATATAATCTGCCTCCTTGTCATTCAAAGGCGAGACTATAGCAGGTTTGTTTCTTCTCCGACTTCCTTTTTTGACGCCGGAAGTTCTCTCTTCGACAGTGGACACGCTTGTGTCGGCCGATGTCTCCTCCGGAGTACTGACCTTGGAAGCCTCACCCTGTTGCTCCTTCTTGCTGCCGATACTCGGAGAAAGGTTGTCCTCGTAGTCATCGAGAAACTTCTGGGGATCAAATTTTGGCTTTTCATCCTTGAGCATAGTTTTTAGATTTTGATTACTTCACGAATTTCCTTAATCAGCTCAGGGAGATTGCTGTCTTTGAGCAATCGTCTATCAGGCGGAAGCAGAGTGGAACGGAAAACTGTCGGCGATGCACCGGCTGTACCTCCATCCTTGAAATACTTGGTCGCATATGTCATGACCGTATTCAGTGATGACAGTTTGAACTCGGACAGGTAGTTGTCAATCAGTTCACAGATTTTAGTCTTCTGCCTTCCGGGAACCCTGTTCCAGACCAATTTCATATCTCTGATAGACGTGTCGCCTGAGTCTATCATACGTTCTTTGACATTGACCGCAAAGCGTAGAGAGCTTTTCAGGTCACCGGTATCGGGAGAAATGGGAACCAGCAGATAGTGCATCGAAGATATGAGATTGATAATCTCAAGGTCATTGATTGTACCCGTGATGTCAAAGAGCACCACTTTGATCTCAGGATTCTGTTTCACATATTCTTCCGCATCTTCAACAGCAGCACCCGGTGTAGAATAGATTATCTTATAGGGACGTTTGTTGAACTTCTTGTAGAAATTGTTGAATGTTTTGTTTATGGCAGGATTCTCCTTGGTAACGCGTTTATCGTTATCTCTGTAATCCTTTTGGGTATGCTGACGAGGGTCACAGTCCATGACAAGCACATCCACCCCGTCAAGGTAATAGAGGTAGCTTGCCGCGAGTGCCGTCAGCGTCGATTTGCCAGAGCCTCCCTTCTGGGAAGCAAAGGCGACGAATACGGTGTCGCTCATTCAGTAAAATTTGAGGGTGAAAAAATGATGATCAGCAGGGCCGATGCCATTGGGTGTCTTCTGACTAAGATTGCCGACAGACAGGCTCATCATCGTCACGCTTGGGTCGAAGAACGTAACAGTAGAATGATGTAGCAAAAGTAATCGCTTTCAATTAAATTTTCGAGAGTCTCAGAACCGCCATACCATACACCAAAATGCGGCTCTTATAATCTCGTCAAACATCTTATTTACTTGCGTAGTTCGCTTGATGGGCGTTTGTTAGGGAAACATAGCCGTTTGCGAAAAAGTTGAGATTTTGATTCAGATTGTCATCCATAGCCAAAAGTAGTTCATGAGCGGTCATTTGAACGATTGTTCATTCATACGATTGACTGATTGAATTATCATACGTTCGATTGATAAACTGTTAATCCGTCTGAACGTCTGAACAGTTGAACGTCTGAACAACTGAACGCCTGAACGTCTGAACCTGTGTTCAACTGAACGTCTGAACGCTTGAACCGTTGAACAGCTGAACGTCTGAACCATTGCTCAACTTAATGTTTGAACCGAAGAATGACCGAACATTCTGTTGTATGTCCAATCATTAAATCAGACAGACATCCAGTCTTGTGAACACGGTTTTGAAACATTGTCTGTCTGAGAAAAGTTTAATTTTCAATCTCGATTTTCATCCATAGTCATAAATAGTTCATATCCGTGCATGTCAGTATTTTACAGTGAACAATTTACCGAGTATGCAGTTATTATTTTCACAAAGTGGATGCTCCCCACGGATGCCTGAAAATAGCATTTCTGACCTTCAATTATGACGCTCCTGATACAAATCAGTCATGGGTCGGACTGATTATATGGTGAAAGCACTACATTGAAGATATGTTTTCACTGTCTGGAGTGATGTCATTATCCCGGCAAAGATTTTTCTATCGAACAGGATGCACAAACGTGCATTGCAAGGTATGGTTTACGCTGCATGAAACTCATTTTGCAGCATAAACCGCCTTGCCATTGCATGGGGCTTGCGATTACTCCAAAGTCGTAATCGCCGAAGGTCTCCCTACGGGGCAGTATCTCTATTTATCCACTAAATTCCATCCAGATTATGAAACAATCAAACTACCGTGGAGGGCGTCATAAGAAGGCCGACCCCTCCACAGCATTCCGATGTTCGGTGAATTTTACCGCTTCGGAACAAGCGAGATTACTCGACATGCAGGAAAAATCCGGCATTGAGTCGCTCTCGGCATTCATCAAAATGCAGGTCTTTGGTAAAACTTTCAAGGTACATTATATTGATGATAACAGCCGAATCTTCATCAGCAATCTTTCCGATTTCAATAATCAGTATCGTCGGATTGTGAATGATTACGACCTCTTGGTGCAGACATTGAAGGAGAATTTCACCGAAAAGAAAGCTCTGAAATGTCTTTATGCACTGGAGCAGGAGACTATCAAACTGGTCAGGCTCAACCGTGATATTGTCGCTCTTGCCAAAAAATTCGATGAGCAATGGTTGCAAAAATCTCAGTAGGCAATTCGCTCTACGGAAGTTTGGTTTATAACGGAGAAAAGATCAACAAGGAGAAAGGCAAGGTGCTTGCCACCAATAAAATCTACAATGACGGCAGCGGCACCATCAATATCCACCGTGCTTTCGAGGACTTCAAGATGTGGATGCCTCAATCCACTAAGGCAGAGAAACCGATGATGCACATATCTTTGAATCCGCATCCAGACGACCGTCTGAGCGATGCCGAGTATGCTCAGTTGGCACATGAGTATATGGAGAAGATGGGCTTCGGTGACATGCCTTTCTTAGTCGTGAAACACGAGGATATTGACAGACACCATATCCATATTGTGGCACTTCGTGTACGACCGGACGGCACGGCAATATCCACCAAGAACAACTTTTACAAGAGCAAGGAGATAACCCGCGAGCTTGAAAAGAAGTATGGACTTCATACTGCCGAACGTCAGAAGATTACTCCGGATATGCCAATCACCAAGGTTGACCCAAATAGAGACGTAAAGCGTCAGGTGGCTATGGCTGTGAAGATGGTTGGTATGCGCTACAAGTTCCAGACTTTTGGAGAATACAATGCAATACTCTCCTTATATAATATAAGGTGTGAGGAAGCCGACGGTCGCTATAATGGACGTGAGTATCACGGGCTGGTATATTTTGCAATGGATGATGACGGCAAGACCATCTCAACTCCTTTCAAGGCTTCCCGGCTTGGTAAGTTTGCCGGACGAGAGGCTATTGACCGGCGTTATCAGAAAGCCAAAGAGAGTATTGATGTCAAACCGACTTTGAGAACAGTCAGTAGCGTGATGTATCAATCCTCAGACAAGGATGACTTCATCGTCAGGCTCAAAGCCAATAATATTGATCTCATAATGCGCTATACTGATGATGGCCGAATATATGGAGCGACATATATAGACCATAACACCAAGACGGTACTCAACGGCTCTCGTCTCGGCAAGGAGTTCTCTGCCAATGCTCTTGACAGGTGGTTCAAGAATCCTGATGAACGCCCGGTACCGTTACGCCCGGTACAACAATCAGACGATACCACTCAGGGGAACACCCGAGGTCAGGCATCGGATAATTCCGGTAATATTCATGGCAATTCTCAGTCGCATAGTACGACAAATCACAGTCAGTCTAACGACTATGATTATACGCCGGACTTCGGTCTTGGCGGTCTGTTCAGCGTGGGCCCGTCTTTCGACCCGGAAGAGGAAGCCTTCTATCGCGAGATGCAGCGGCGTAAAAAGAAGAAACGTCGTGGTCCGAAACTCTAATTGTAAATTTCTAAATCTTAACAAGTATGTCACAACAAGAAGATGATCTGCGGTCACTTGCCAAAATCATGGATATGCTCCGAGGGGTAGCCATGATACTTGTGGTCGCCAATATATACTGGTTCTGTCGGGAGCTGGTTGCAGGGTGGAGATTCCACCCCGAGACCATGAAGGTGCTCAGTGGTCTCAATGATGCCGGGAGTCTGTTCTCTAATCCGTGGAACGCCAAATGGTGGGCACTGCTTTTTCTTGCCCTTTCGTGCTTCGGCACGAAAGGTGTCAAGAATGAGAAAATCCAATGGCGGCAAATCTGGATTATCCTGTCAGTCGGGGCGGCTCTGTTCTTTCTCAACTGGTGGATGCTTTATATCCCTTGGACGTTTCTCTATATCATCACAACTGTGGCAGGTTTCGTATGCCTGTTGTTAGGAGGCGTGTGGATGAGCCGTCTGCTGAAGAACAATATGATGGACGACCGCTTCAACGAGGAAAACGAATCGTTTATGCAGGAGACAGAGAAAAAGACAAATGAGTATTCAATAAATCTGCCCACAAAATTTTTCTATAAGAAGAAGTGGAATAAAGGCTGGATAAATGTCGTGAATCCATTCAGGGCGACAATCGTGCTTGGCACACCCGGTTCCGGCAAGTCATACGCAGTGGTCAACAACTTCATCAAACAGCAGATTGAGAAGGGCTTCAGCTTATACGTGTATGACTACAAAAGTCCTGATCTGACGATGATTGCATACAATCATATGTTGATGAACATGGATAAATATGGCAAATATCCACCTCGGTTCTGTTTTATCAATTTCGATGATCCGGAACATTCCCATCGTTGTAATCCAATACACCCGGACTTCATGACAGACATTGCCGATGCCTATGAATCTGCATATACCATAATGATGAACTTGAACCGCACTTGGTTACAAAAGCAGGGCGACTTCTTTGTGGAGTCTCCAATCGTATTGTTCGCGGCTATCATTTGGTATTTGAAGCGTTTTGAGAATGGCAGGTATTGCACTTTTCCCCATGCCATTGAGTTCCTGTGTCGTCCTTATGAGAAAATATTCCCAATCCTGACTTCCTATACTGAGTTGGAAAATTATCTCTCGCCATTCATCGACGCATGGCAAGGCAATGCACAGGAGCAGCTTCAAGGACAGATAGCATCTGCCAAAATTCCTCTTACGCGCATGATTTCGCCTCAGTTGTATTGGATTATGACAGGCAGTGACTTTACTCTTGACATCAACAATCCCAAAGAGCCGAAGATACTCTGTGTCGGCAATAACCCCGACCGTCAGAATATCTATGGTGCGGCTCTCGGTCTTTACAATTCCAGAATTGTAAAACTCATAAACAAGAAAGGAATGTTGAAATCCGGAGTTATCATAGACGAACTCCCGACCATATACTTCAAGGGTCTTGACAACCTTATCGCCACGGCACGAAGCAACAAGGTTGCCGTCTGCCTCGGCTTTCAGGACTTCTCGCAGTTGAAACGCGACTATGGCGACAAGGAGGCCGCCGTCGTGATGAACACCGTCGGTAATATATTCTCCGGTCAGGTTGTCGGAGAAACCGCAAAGACTCTCTCTGAGCGTTTCGGCAAGGTGCTCCAGCAACGTCAGTCCATGAGCATCAACCGCAATGACGTGAGTCACTCATTCAACACCCAGATGGACAGCCTTATCCCTCAGAGTAAAATCTCCACTCTGACACAGGGTATGTTTGTCGGTTCCGTTTCCGACAACATTGACCAGCGTATTGACCAGAAAATATTTCATGCCGAGATAGTTGTGGATTCCCAAAAGGTCAAAGCGGAAGAAGCAAGATACCAACCTATTCCGATTCTCACAGACTTCAAGGATGATACCGATGACAAATCAAAAATGAAGTATGTGATTCAGAAGAATTACGAGCAGGTAAAGAAAGATGTCCGAGACCTCGTGGATCGAGAAATCGAACGTATCAAGGAAGACCCGGTTCTATGTAGATTACTCCCCAAGGGTATGTAAACAGCAATCCCGACTCATTCCGTCAATGAATGGGTCGGGATTTTCATTGCATTACACTTTCACATAGTGATTTATGCACTTAAACTTTCGTATTCGTCGTATTCATCGAAGTCGTCATATTCGTCGAAGTCATCTTCGATATATTCGAAGTTGTCTTCCTCTTCGTCTGAGTCGAAACCCTCGAAGTGACCGGTGGAGGTTATCGATTTGAATACTTCATCTTCGGGGGCGTCTGAGGTTACAGCGTCTGCGAAGATTCTTATGAGTTCTTCCTGCGGAATGTCTTCATTGAAGCATCCGTCTTCTTTCAGAGCGTGAAACAGTTCGGCAAACTGTGCCCTGTTAAAGTGTATGGATTCTTTCATATTGGGGAAATTCGGATTTAGTGGATGGACATCAGGCTCTATCGTCTTCATTGTCAAGTCTGCGCTGGATGTCTTCTTCTACACCCTTCTTCAGACTGTCAAGAAACTCAGTAAGGCTTTTGCTTGACTGTTTGGATTTGAGCGACGATATTATATTGTTGACGTAGTGTACTGTCACGTCGAGATTGAGTGCCGCAGCCATGTTGCGTACAAGCTCAGAGAACGAATCATCGTCCATAATGCAGCCGCCGACCTTTATGGCATGACACAGGTGCGCGAAGTGGGATTTTGGTTTGCGCCAGCGGAGTGTGCTTTTGATGTCTGGCATTCCGGTTTCGGGTGTGAATCCGGTCATAGCCGAGAGTGACTGAAGCTTTCGCACCACATAACTGTGTGCGGTATTGAACGCTGATGCCAACGCTTCATTGACTTGATTGAGCATCATCCGGCTCTTGATTTCCGAAAACTGTATGTCGGCGATAGTTAGCAACTCCAGCGCATAGTTGTGCATTGGTGAGCCTGTTGCCGTGACCTCGTGAATAGTTATAATGAGGTCGGTGAGTTGCGCAGGAAGTTCTGCGGAGAAAAGGCCCTGACGCAGATTCTTGAACACGTCAAGATTTGTCAAGTGGAAAAGATCCGTTCGTCTTGATTCCATAAGCAAATAGTTTTTTAGTGGGTTCCGAGGCACTCAACCGTGAGTACGGTATCATAACAAGCACTGCGGTAATATTTGTTCTTTATCCGCTATGCTACAACACATTATATTAGTGTTTTTTATGTAGCAATGTGTAGTCAGAGTGTATTTATAAATGTATTTACGACAAATTAATGTGTATAATCTGTATTCGTAGCAAAAAACATTATTTACTGATAGTATGTTACTTATTTTGTAGTCGAAAAATAGAGACTTTATTTTCTCTACATAAAACGGCCATATAGGAGAAAAAATGAAAAAACGACCGAATTCACCACCTCTATCTGAATGGAAGGTGCTTGTTTTTGCCTCAAAGGATGAGCCTCTTGCGCTCCTTCTAAACTCAATACCGATTTTGAAGTCACGGATTACAATAATCTATGATGTCAAAAAAGCGCTTGAGGCACTTAATCATGGAAACTATACCCATGTGATGTCTGACGTCACTAAACAGAATCCGATGGCCAGAAGAATAATGACATGGGTGCATGTCAACCATCCGGATATTGAGACTTATTATCTCGGCGTAAACGGTCATCCAAGCGGTGAGATAGATATATGGAAACTCTCCGGTGGAAAAATCTTCACTCATTCAATGATTGGAATAGACCCGTTGACCGAGCCTTTAAGTGTATTATATACAGAGGAAACACCAATAAAATGGCTGAGCCATGCGAAGTGCGAATGTCTGCAAATAAGAGAAAGGCTAGACCATCGGAGAAACAATGTTGTGATGATAATAGGTGCCAGTGGAACAGCCAAAGCAGTTCTTGCACAAATTGCCCATTTCAGTAGCCAACGATGTGAAGGCCTGTTCGTATTCGCTAATTGCAGTCCCTCGGAAACAGGAGGCTTGAATGATAATATCTGGACTGCCGAGTGTGAGAACCGCTTACGCAGAAGCATACGACATATGTTTGACCAGTCTGACAGGGGGTCGGTATATTTTCATGGCATTGACAAACTTGACATTGTGGCACAACATATTATGTTTGAGGAAATAAAGAAGGTAGTGGATGCGCCTGTATCTGAGAAAAATCCTCGTCTTATAATCTGTGCTACAAGCAAATATCTCGAAGAGGATGTAGGCAAAGGAAACTTCTCGACAGAACTGTTCTCGTTGATAAGCGATCATATAATCAATATCCCGTCTCTTAGCCAGTTCAAGGATGAATTACCTATGCTTGCAGAAAATTTGTTAAGGGCTTATTGCCTTACCGAGAGAATTCCTGATCGAAAATTAACTAAAGACGCATTGGACACAATTCGTTCTCATGTATGGGATGAGAACCTTCGAGGTTTGTTCCAAGTGCTAAAACA
Source organism: Barnesiella sp. WM24 (assembly GCF_004570975.1). GTDB lineage: Bacteria > Bacteroidota > Bacteroidia > Bacteroidales > Muribaculaceae > Muribaculum. Next base: position 108,391 of record NZ_SPPC01000003.1, on the reverse strand, counting down.
AAGCTATATGATGGCTGACTCTACTTATATAAAGCCGATACATTTGAACTTGTCGCCTCACCTTGACAAGAATGATACTCTAATCGACCAGAGTCATAGTATCAAAGCGGCTTTGTTGAAACACAAAGGAGTGGTTACAAGAGCTGCCAAGGAACTTGACGTTTCTCGAAGCCATCTTTATAACCTAATGGAGGGTCTGGAAATTCCTAAGGGCTTCGGTTTGCCGCCAATCAAGAAAAAACAAAGAGAGGAAAGAGAGCGTAAAAATATTGCGAAACAAAAAAATCAAAAATAAAAAGACAGCCGGCTACAACTTATGATTGCAGTCGGCTGTCTTAAAATTACAGTTTGGGACCGGCGGCGCGAAACCCTCCGGGTGGAGTGGCTCCGCATCCTCCGATTATAATACGAGACCTAAGCGGCTCTCGCTGGTAAGGATTTACAGGCTCAGCCACCATCGATTTCTTGGAATCGCTGGTCTGGGTTGGAACCTCTACGGTATTGACCTGCTTGTTTTCCTCTCCGTCCTGTTCTTCCTTTTTGGGAGCGAGGGCGGCGGTGATCTTACGGTCGAAGGCGGCAAGCTCACTCTTCAGGTCTTTCAACTCGGATTCCTTACCCCACTGCTTGGCGACTATGGCTTCGAGCTGCGGAACGTCGGCTTTGAGTTTGGCGGTGCGTTCCTCATACTGGGCTATGATGCCGGGTATCTTCTCCAGAGCGTTGACGAAGTTCATGCAGGCGGCATGGGTGTCGCTCATGGCTATGAATCCGTTGTTAAACTTGTATTTGTAGTTCCCTTCGACCACAAAGCGGTTCTGAACAGACTTTTTGCCGTCAACGACTGTACGTTCCGAGATAATGCTGATGGGGAAGCCATAGACTTCTCCAATATGCCGATATTGACCGTGAGTGTCTGTTTTCAATGCCAGACCTTGCAGGTGAATACCCATATTCTGCTCGTCACGAAGATGGCAAGTGTCTAAAATCAGATTGTTGACAGGGTTGCCGCTCATATCTCTCTGAACAACTCTCTGATACCTTTCGACATCCTCCTTCATCCGCTCGATGGCCACCTCATTGTTGGCAATATCGAGGCGGATGGTCTGGAGCCTGAACTTGGAATCGGAAATGCCCTTGTTGTGGGCTTTGCGTTCAGACTCCAGTGCCGCGATACGTTTCTCCAACTTGGCTTTCTCCAACAAATCTGTATTACCCGAAAGGATAGCCATGTATTCCGAAAAATTCATACCGTTTTTCTCGTCCATTGCACCCTCGTCGATGGTTCTCGCTCCGAGTGCACCGGATTTGAGCTGGTCGATGAATGTCGCCTTGCAGTGAAGAAGATTGAACTTGTAGGAGTCCAATGATTTCTCAACCGCATAGATGATTACATCAACTTTGTTGTCAGCATAGAGTTTGGCAATCTCGTTGCCGGCTCTAACTGCCCGACCATCACGCTGTTGCAAATCGCTTGGGCGCCAGGGTGTATCGAGGTGATGGACTGCGACACACCGCTGTTGTGCATTGACTCCGGTACCCAACATCGTTGTTGAGCCAAACAAAACTCTCACATCGCCACTGTTCATAGCCTCGATTACAGCCTTTCTCGACCTTTCGGTTTTACACTCTTGTATAAACCTGATTTCATGCGCCGGAATCCCATAATCCTCTATCAGCTTACGCTTGATTTCGGAATAGACATTCCATTCACCCGGCTTGTAGGTTCCGAGGTCGCTGAATACGAACTGTGTACCACGCTGAGCATCATACTTACGGTAGTATTCTGCAATCATCTTGGCGCAGTGCGAGGCTTTGTTGTTCGGGTCATCATCAGCATTTGGGTCAATCATACGCATATCAAGAGCCATCTTGCGGGCATAGTCCGTAGCAATGAGCATCTTTGCCTTTTCTTCAGTTTCTGAAAGCGGTGCCCTGCCGAGTATAGTGGCGTCGCCACTTTCGGCAAACTTCATCAGTTTCTCAATGAAAGCCTCCTGCTGTGGTGTCGGCGGGATATTGTGAAGAATCTCTCGCTTCTCTGGTCGGTCAACTCCCACATCTTCAGCGGTTCTGTAATCAGTAATCTCATTATAGAAAGCCGCCAATTCAGGCACCTTGATGAAGTAGCGGAAACGCTCCTTCGCCACAATGTGATTGGTCACATTGAACTCGAAGTCGGTAGTCTTCTTTGCAAAGATTGCCGCCCACGCGTCAAAGCACCGAATATCCTGACGCTCCAGCTCGTTGGGCCGGAGATACTTGAACAACAGATACAATTCAGTAAGCGAGTTACTGATTGTTGTACCCGACAGGAATGTTGCTCCGAGGTCTTTGCCCGTACGCTCCTGAATTGTACGTATGGCATAGAGAAGATTGAGCGCACGTTGTGATCCTTCCGAGTTGCCGAGACCCGCCACACGGTCATGTCGGGTGTTGAACATCAGGTTCTTGAACTGATGCGATTCATCAACGAATATGTGGTCGATGCCCATCTGCTTGAAGTCAACGACAGCATCCCTGTTCTGGTCCATCTGGTACTGAATGGTCGCAATCTTTGCGGTCAGGTTCTCTTTACGCTTGATAAGACCTTTGAGCATACCACGGCTTACGTCGTGGCCCTGCTGTTTCAGCACTTCAAGATTCTCCTCAACCGTGTCAAGCTCCGCCTGAAGGATTTGCTGCTGCATTTCCGGCGACTGTGGGATTTTGCCGAACTGGTCGTGCGACATTATCACGCAGTCATAATCGTTGTTCTTGATTTGGTTGAAGAAGTTGACGCGGTTGTCCGCCTTGAAGCTCTTTTCATCGGCAAACAGTATCCTGGCATTGGGATAGGCACTCTGATATGTCATGGCAATCTCGGCGACATTGGCTTTAAGACCGATAATCATCGGTTTGTGAGCCAGTCCGAGACGCTTCATTTCATGCGCTGCTATGCACATTATCAGCGTTTTACCTGTCCCAACCTCATGGTCGCACACGCCACCGCCATTCTGTTTCAGCATCCATATACAGTCCATCTGACTTTGATAGATAGAGTGGATTCCATACCTGTCACCCAATAATTTCATATTGAGATCAGGGAATGTCTGGTGACTGCCGTCATACTGCGGACGCACGAAACAGTTGAACTTGTCATTGTAGAGGTCTACGAGTTTCTCCTTAAACTCCGGCGACTGTGCTTCGAGCCATTCGCTGAATCCGTTTCGTATCTCGTCAATCTTGGTATTGGCGAGTTGGATAGCCTCGTTGTCCGGCACCTTGATGTCGTTGCCGTTATCGTCCTTGCCAGCCGATTTCTTGATGTCGGGGACAGTATTGTGAAGAGCGTGTTTCAACAGGTTCATACCGTCATAAGTGCGGTAATAGCCTCTGACGCAGAACTCTTCCCAGATGGTCATGTTCTTGCGGCTCGCCTCTGCCGAATACTCATCCATTGAGGAAGAATAGGCAATCTTCACATCGGTGTGGAACAGATATGACATATAGGCTGAGTAGATGCCGGTGGGTATCCATCGCTCACCGAAGTTGAAGTCAAGTTCGTCGAACTCGATACGGCGGGGGCGTGCATCCTCCAACGCTTTTAGGGATATTATGGAGAAGTCAATGAATGGTTCTATACCGTCATAGCCGGGAAAACCTTTGATGCGTTCTTCCTCTCTGTCAATCCATGAGCGGATTGCTTCGGCTTTTGCTACGACATTTCCGGCGATAAAGCGGTCTTTAATCTCGTAATTCTCGACCAGCGGATTATAGAAAATGTGACCTTCGAGGTTTTCCAACAAGGAAACCTTATCCATATCCACAAGTGATGACATATATTTAAGATTGACGACACCGTATTTATTGAGCGATGCAGTCAGTGCCTCCAGTGGTGTATCCACCGAAGTCACCTCGTCAACGGAGAATGATACCGGATGGTCGAAAATGTCAGCCTTGACAAACCGACCGTTCTCGCCACGCTCTAATGCAAGAGCGTCCCTGCCGTTGGCATCCATCAATATAAATCTCACATTCTGTTTCTCATTGAGGTTGCCGTATTTCTCTACAAACTCATCGTAATACTGATTGAGGTGTTCGCGCAATTCTGCACTTGCCTCATGTGTCCCAGCCTCGTAGTTGTAGAGTTGCTGGTATGTCTCCGACATTGTAACATAGAGCATGGCGCGTTTCGCCTGTTCGGACTTCAATTCCAACGGATTAAATGTTGCGCCATTCTTGCGGACTTCCGAGAGGAAGCCCACCATGCCGTCCTGAACGACCATACTGCCGTTGTGGTGGAAGAATTGGATATCCTCCGAGAATGGACGGGGTGACATATCGACCTTGACAGGTTCCGGCTTTTGTGTAGCCACTCTTGGCTGTCTGCCGGGTACGAGGTCGCCTTCGGTGCGCAGGACTGTGGTACCGCCTTCTTGGATAGTCTCACCATTGGCGGTTGCTTGTTTAGCCGCTTCTTCCGCCTCACGTTCAAGACGCATTTCCTCCAACTGACGGTGTGCAATCGACATCATGGTTTCGTAAAAACCATTGATTGGCGGATTGTCCTCCCAGTTCAGAGAGCCATAAAATTCCAACTCTTTTTCATTGAGCGGGCGGAAATTTTTAACCGGAATGTCCTTGACTTCAACACTTGGCTTCGGCTTGGGAGCATCCTCCGCAGGTTTTGGCTGACGGCGAGGCTTGCCAATAGGCTCCAATTCACCGAAAAGATTGTAGGCGAACAGGCGAGGGTCGGGATTATCGGTATAATCGGGACTGCCGTCAGTTTCAATCTCCTTGGTAGGTTCTACCTTCGGAGGCTCAGGCTTTGCCTCTGCTTTTGGTGGTTGGTTAGGTGTAACCGTCTCGACCACTTTCTGCTTAGTGGTCTTTTTCAGTTTCGGGTCTTCGAGCTGCTCACATATTGCCACACGTTGCCCGGCTCTTACGAGTTTGGGCAGGTAGGTGTCGAGCGCATGATGTGGAAATCCGGCAAGCTCGATATATTTGTCACTTCCGTTGGCTCTGCGGGTCAGTGTAATACCTAAAATCTCCGACGCTTTTACCGCATCCTCGCCAAAAATCTCATAGAAATCGCCCACTCTAAACAGCAGTACAGCATCGGGATGTTTCTTCTTCATCTCCTGATACTGTTGCATCAGAGGCGTATTGGTGAGGCTCGACTTCTTTTCCGCCTTCGGAGTTTTCTCCTTAGCCTCCTGTTTGGGCGTAGGCGTAGGTGTAACGGGATCAGGCGTAGGCGGCTTGATAGCGTTGGAATTATACAATTCCAGATTCAAGCGCAGGTGCAGCGACTCGTCAAGCGTATTGCGTAAGTCCTCGGCTATGCCGTTGATACCACCGTCATGGTGGTACACGATAGCCGGTTTGCCATATTGGTCAGTACCAACCTTGGCATCAGTGCATATCACATTCTTAGGAAAAGCCTGAAAGAATTTGTTTCCCGGCACCTTCGTGCCTCGGTCAACAACCGACTGGATAAAAAACTCTTCATCAGCCGATAATACTTTCTTTCCGGTGTGCTTCTGGAAAATAATCAGGTCAGAGCCAACATCAGTTCCGGCGTTGTCGCTGAAAGTGTTGTTGGGCAAACGCAGAGCAGCCACGAGGTCAGCCTGTTTCACTAACTCCATTCTTATAAAGGGCGAAGCAGCGTTCATCACACCTTGCGACGTGATAAAGGCAATCAGTCCTCCCTCTCTCACTTGGTCAAGACCTTTGAGAAAAAAGTAGTTGTGCAAAGACTTTGCCGCCTGACGGTAACCTATCTCTTTGCTCGTCGCATACTTCGGGTCTGCCACAGCGAAATCACCGAAAGGAACATTTGAGGCCGCAACATCGAAATATCCGTTGAAATCGGGATCGATGCGCTCAAAGCCCTCGATATTTACAGTAGTGGACGGGTGCAGAGCCTGTAAGATTTTGCCAGTCAGCAAATCTTTCTCAAACGATAGACATTCCGTGCCGGGATAAGTACGCAGAAATGAATCCACGAAAACACCTTGACCCGCCGACGGTTCCAGAAACTTTTTCACTTCGACACCCTGATATTTCAGTGCATCAGCGATAGCATTTACAATGCGGTCGTCGGTATAGAACGCCGTCAGCGTTGACGCTTTAAGCGACTCCATATAGCGGTTAAACTCCTTGTCGTCATGCGAATAGTCGTGAATAAGACGACGCAGTTCCACTGTCGGCGCAAACAGCTCTATATCAGACTTACTCCACTTGGCAGCATCCACCAGCTCGTTGGCATCATTAAGAATACACTTCAACCCGCCAAAACCGGCATACTTGCGCAGCACTGCAATTTCTTCGGCAGTCTGCGCCGTGCGTCCGGCAACACCGAGGCTCAGGACAAGCCTTATCGCCTCGATGTTGTCGCGCATAGTCTGAAGCCTATTGAAGGACATCGCGAGTCTTTTTTATGATTTCAGAAATCATCCCGGCCAACTCATTCTGAAGCGGCTGGTAATCATCTCGCGACAGGAAGTCCCCGTTTACCTCATACTTGTCAAGTATGGCGTTGATATAACGGAGGCCAAGCAGTAAATCTGCCCATTCAATTTTTGCTTCTTCCGTCGGCAGGTCGTTGTGGAACAGTTCTTCGAGGAGGTTGAAAATCACATCCCAGCGAGATACATAGTAGCCGTTGAGAAGAACACGCATGGCGAGTTCCTCGGCAACAGGCTGACTGCGCCCTTCGAGGATAAGTCGGGTCATGGTCTTGTATGCCTCGCCGGCGCGGGCATTGATAAACTCTGTGTCCGTTACTTCGGGAAAGCGGTGGTCACGAAGGTGACCGTAGAGATAGGCTGCGAAATAGTCCATCTCCTTTTCAAGAGGTTGTTTCATTATGGAGGGGAATTTAGTGGTTTGCCGGGATTCCGATTTGCTTAAAGTGGTGGATGGTAGGTATATAAGCAAAAGGACACCGGGTTCCCGCCCGATGTCCAACCACTAAATCCACGTCAAAAATGAAACAAAAACATTATATGACGTTGAATCAAGTGCAAAGATACAAAATCTTTGGGACATTCGGGAGGAATTATTGATATTTTACTTGATTTCCAGGTCTGTTAACCCGCTTTCTTGCAGGATTTACGCTTACTGTGAGACTTTTTCTGATACTCATTCTCGTCAGGAGAGAAGGCCTCGAAGACACGCTTCACGATGAGATTATACAGTCTTTCCTCGTCTCGGCTGAGATCGGTAGGATGAAGTCCGGTCGTGACTATGCCATGACCGTTATAGGGCGTTTCACTATTGTGGAACGTGTTGCGGGTGCTGAGCCATCCGACTTCCTTGGCCATATGACCGTATTGGGCGTTGTGCTCCAGCATGCGGAAGTCTCGGCGCATGGAATCATATACGTTGCCGGGGATTCCGTTTTGGTAGAGATAGGGGTATGAAATCAGTCCCTTGGCGTAGAGTTTGTGAGCGATGAGGAATGTCGGCTCAAAGTCGTAGCCGAGTTCCATTGTGGCATCCATCCACAGAGTGACCATGTTATGAAGAGTCTGACCCTTCACGATATTCAGTTCTACATCGCTACCTTCGTCAGTCGGGTTGTTCTCTGCCGATTCGATGTCGAGGGCGTTTTCTCCGGCCATGGCATCGGCTTTGAGAAAAAAATTCACGAGTTCCCCTGCGAGCCACTTCTCATGTTTGTCGGGAGAGCATGTCCCTTTCTCAACAGCATTGATTATGATGCGCTTACGCAGACGGGAAAGCCACGCACGACGCACTGTCACCGGCATACGGAGATACCAGTAGAGGTTGAGGAAAGCCAGTTCACCCTCGAAGGTGGGTTCCATAGCGTTTACAACGGCACTGCTTTTTGCCCACAGTGCTTTTATGATGGAGAGCTGAGCTTCGTCTGCTTTCGACTTCTCCCAGCCAAGGAGCGCATCATAATTGCGCATTCTGAAGTTGAAGTGGTGCGCATACATCTGGCGCATATCCTGACCGGAGTTCATGACGAACTTTTCGCCACGCTTGTATTCGGCTTCGATGATTTCGCCGTTGGTCCATGTCACGGCATAGCCGTTGCCGTAATAGTAGCCTTCGTGATAGGTGTTTGCATCGATTGCACGAGCGATAGTCTCTGCCATGAAACGGTTTGAGGTAACAACCGTTACGAGTGTTTTCTCTGTCATATTTCAAATGTTTTAATTTGTTTGATTATTGGGATTTTTGAGATGAAAGCTTCGGGTGGTTCCGGACCCTCCCTCGGCGTTTCATCTGCGTGGGTTCAGTGGTTGTGGTTTATACTCTGCTATGGGAATCAGAGTCGCGGCCCCTTTGGTTTACGCTGTTGCTTCTGCTGGGCATCGTCCTTCTGCTGGGTCTGTCCCTTGGTCAGAGGGTCGGTGATGTTCTTCGTCGCCTCGTTGGTGAGACCGTCGTTGTTGACCGCCTTCTGTGTCTGCGACTCGTTGGCGACCTTGACGCGCGGGTCATTGAGCGATGTCATCGGACGCTGTTTCTCCTTGTCGAAGTAGAGATAGACGGTGCAGGGCTGTCCCTTCTCATCGACCATGTTGTCGAGCTTGGCTACACGACCGTTGGCGTAGTCATCCTTCTGCTGCTCGGTAAGAGGAATCTTGTTCCATTGTCCGAGAGGCTTGATGCTGCCGTCTTTAAGTGTCCATTTGGGCTTTTTCACAGCCTGCTTTTCAGTTGTCACGGTCGAGACAGTCTCGCCCTTGTGTTCTTTCTTTGCTTCGGCGGCCTGCTTCGCTTGCTGCACCTTCTCATACCAGTGCATTCCGTTGGGCACAAATTCGACAGCCTTTCTGTCAACATTGTACTGGAGTATTCCTGTTCGGGTCTTTCCGTCACGGCATACTACCTCTTTTGGAGGGAGCGGGAGACCCTTTTTCAGTGTCATGATCTCCGGCATGGTCAGTTTCGTCTGACCGAAAATGTCACGGATTTTGACATCCTTTGCAGGAATTGCCAGCAGCTCGTTGGTGTAGCGGTCGCGGCTGATGAGCGAGGGAACTTTCTCCCCGGTGACCGGGTCGGTCAATTCTACGATTCGACCGAGGTTGCCGTTCTCTTTGAGATTGGCCTGATCGATTTTGTCGAATTTGTAGCCCATGAACTCATCGAGTTTCTGCTCGCTCTGGATGAAGTGAGGAACAAGCTTGACGCTGCCGTCGAGGTCGGTGCGGAAAGAGAGGCGAGCTTCGATGTTGAATTTCTCGCCACCGAAAGTCGGTGTGATTTTTACCGGCTTGGACTTCCGGTTGTAGAGCATCTCCTTCAGGTCGCCGGAGGCTTCGAGCGCCTCCTTGTCAATACCCCATTTCTCTTTGAGCGTATCCCAGTCGATTTTCGACTGGTCGATAGCCTGCCACTTGGGTTCCTGCGATATGGTTGTCTGAGCTTGAGACTCGTCCGCTGTCTGTGCAGACGGTTCAACAATGGATTCCGTCTGTGCGGGTTGCTCCGTAGGGGTCGCCGTCTGAGTGGGTTGCTCGACTTTCTGTTCTGCCGGTGTAAGCTCTACCTTATTGTTTTTGAGCATCTCGGCATTCGCCTCAGGGTCTTTGGCGAGGTCGCCGATTACGGTGCCGACAGTGTCATAGCGGTCAGCCGGAACTCGGAAGAATCCGAATCTTGATGGGTTCTGGCACTGCCGGACAAAGTTCGACAGGAATGCCTCGATGGGGTTCTGACCTTTCTGGAATTTCACGAGGTCAGAGAGTTTTGCCGACTTTACATCGGTCATTTTGGGTGTGCCGTCCTCGTTGAGTCCGGTCACTGCGCCTACCTGCCCGGTATCGTTGTCGCGGGCGATAAGGACTTCTTCTAAATTTTGGTCTTGTGCCATAAAATAAAAGTGTTTTGGGGTTGGAAACTTGTACCCGATAATGGGTACGTTATTTATTGGTGTATGGTGTGGTATGGTTTTTATCTTCTTGTGGTCTCAAATGCTATTCTGGCATCTGCCCAGCGGAAAGTCACGCGGGACTGGCGGCTGTCTCCGGATTTTATGAATGGCAGTGTGCCGTCAGCCATCATGGATTCTATTTTGGTTTTGCCTACATTATACATTTCCATGAGCTGCGCCTTGGTCAGCACTCTTTCTTCCGGCTCGATTATACCCTGATTTGTCAGGACAGCATAAATTTCTTTGCTCGCTTCCTTGATTTCGCGTCTGATTTCACATTTGATTTCGGCTCGAAGCTCATCAATTATGGCTCTAAAATCAGAGAGGATTGCTCTTTTCTCTAATACTGTCATATCAATATCGGGGTAATCGGGTTACACGTTTCATCGCTTTCTCGTATGCTACCGGATTCCAAGGGCATTGGAACTTCTCGATTGCATCCACCAGTTCCTTCAGGAAGTAGTGGGTTTCTCGACCGACCTTCTTCCATTTCAGCACCAATCGCTTGCGGATGCGCTGAAGGTGTCTGGGTGATACGCAGAGTATGGCTGCGGCCTCGTTCTTGCTAACCATCGGCTGGTTGGGAAGCCGCTCATGGATAAATCCATATTCCTCGGCTTTCTGGATTTTCTCATCCTGAGCCGCGAGATACTTTTCAAGACGACTAAGAGTGCCTTGCATCCTCTGTACCTCTTGTGCGAGATCGGGCTGAGGGGGGAACATAACGTAATTGTCCATATCAGGTGGGTTTAGCGGTTGTTGTGTGATGCAAAGTTACTTCGGGAAAAGGAGGTGCATCTATGATAGCTCCGGGATAGAGTTGGGATAATCGTAGGATAAAAAACGCCTGTTTTTCTTATCCTTACAATGTTTTGCCATTGAATAACAGCAACTTATATAAACACTCTTAATGAGTGTTAAAATCGAAATTTGTGGAAAATATTTTGAAAATCTTACGTCAGGACACAGCGAGTGCCGTCCGAGCATTCCCGAACGGCACTCACATGAGGCTTATGGAATGTTCAGCTTAGAAATCGAGATTGCCTAGGTTTCTTGATAGGATGTCCATATCCTTTCCGATTTTATCAGCGGTTATTCTCGCATAAATTTGTGTAGTCTGGATGTTTGTGTGGCCGAGCATCTTGCTGACCGACTCGATGGGCACACCGCGTCCGAGGGTCATGGTCGTGGCGAAAGTATGCCGGGCGAGGTGAAAGGTCAGGTTCTTTTCGATGCCGCAGATGTCGGCAATTTCCTTCAGATAGCAGTTGAGCTTCTGATTGGTGATTATCGGCATTAGCTGGCCGTCGTTGTAGCAACCCTCATATTTGTTGAGGATTTTCAGAGCCGGCGGAAGCAGCGGCACCATTACCTTTGTGTTGGTTTTCTGGCGGTGGGTAACAATCCACAGGCGACCGTCGAACATCTTCTGTATGTTATCGACTCGTAGGTGGGCGAGGTCGATATATGCCAGTCCGGTGAAGCAGGCAAAGATGAAGATGTCGCGCACCTGTTCCAAGCGTTTGCTTGCGAACTCCTTCTGCATCATCTTACACAGCTCGTCTTCGGTCAGGTAGCCACGGTCAACGCGCTCGATTGAGATTTTGTAGCCGTTGAAGGGATCAACGGTGATAAGCCCGGCGCGGATGGCCTTGTTGATTACCTGCTTGAAGAACTTCATGCACTTGTAGGTCGTGTTCTGAGAGTATTTATACTCGGTACGCAGGAAGAACTCCAAGTCCACTATGAACTGGTACTTGATTTCGCGGAGCGGTATGTCGGTGATGTTGTATTTCTTCTTCATGAACTCCACCACACGGCGGTACATCCGCTCATACTTGCGGTAGGTGGGGTCAGCCTTGCTCAATCCCACGAGTTTCTTTGTGTCTTCGAGGTGTTGCTCATAGACTTTGAGAAGCGACTCTTCTCTTTGGGTGATACCCATATAGGCATTGCGTACCATTTCGGCGGTAACGAAGCCGTGACGACGCTGGATGTCATAATAGTGTTCTTTAAGAATGACCTGTATATCATTCAGACGGCTATTAAGTTCGAGAACCTTTGCCGAGCGGCCAATAGCCCTGCCTGTTTTTGCATCCCAAATTTCAGGGTTTACAACCAATTTGGAATTTAGCTGCTCCATTTCTCCGTCCACAGTTATTCGTATCATGACGGACACATTACCGTCTTTGTTGATACGATTCCCGCGGATGTAAAATAGAACTTTGAATGTGTTCTTTTTCATCTAACGAGGATTTGGTGGTTATCATAAACCCGGGTTCGCCGTGGTTTGACATGATAACGAGTTTAACTTTTAGTTTGCTTAGACCGACTTTGGCCAATGTCAGACTAATGTCGGACATTTACCAAATCGGTATCGAACACCTCGTTATGAATGATGGAATTATCGTTGTTCTCGGTAATCAGAAAAATGGTAAAACAGGGATTTGGAAATACTCATAACGATGTCCTGTTTTTGACCGCCTTTTTCCGACTTATGTCCGAGTTAGGTTCTCGTAACCCATTGATACTATGTTTTATGCAGCACTAATCGTTACCCAACCGTTACCATTTTGGATTTTAAAAAAAGTGGTAACGAGTTGGTAACGAATGGCTGTCCGTAGCGGTCTTTTTTCTGTCCGATGACGGTCCTGAGTCGTCATTTTTAGGCACGAAAAAACCGCAGAATTGATTGATATTCTGCGGTTTAGTCTTGTTTAGACTTTTGTTGGCCGGAATCTGTCCGACCCGCTAAGTGGAGCTGGAGGGGATTGAACCCTCGTCCAAACGCGGAACTAATGAGCTTTCTACATGCTTAGTCTTGACTTGATTGTAGGGCACCGGCAGGATCAAGACCACCAACCGTTGCCTTAGCCTTTAAAATTTCAGAAGTCGCGCAAGGCTCTTGACTTCCTATTCCCGATTTATCTGCACCGCCATGTCGATCCGTCTCGGAAAAAGGACAATCGGGCGATGTCTTGTCTCCCCCACTGTGGAGGAGATTAAGCTAATCTACTGTACTTCGATTAAGCAGCAAGAGCGTAGTTATTTTCGCCATTTAAAATTGTGATGTCCCTGATTATAGAGCGTAGCCATCATTGCTCTGCATGCTTACACACCACTTCTTCGCGCTGTCAAAGCCAGTCAGCCCCGAATTATTGTGTAATTACATCTGCAAAATTACTAATTTATATTGACATGTACAATATTTTCCCGTCATTTCAGTTTTTATTAGTAAATTTTATTACGTAACCAACTCTCAATATGATTCACTGAAGATGGATATAAAATCACGCCGACAACCGTCGCTTGTCATATCTCTCATCCCGATAGCCGTGCTTATAGCCGGTCTGATTTCCATAGTTATATTTCTTGGCGCCGATGCCGTTCAGCAGATGAGCCACGGTGTGCTTCTTGCCGCGGCGGCTGTAAGTGCGGCAATCGCATTCTTTTATTGCCGGCGACCGCTGAGAGCCATGTCCACGGGGATGAGAAAGAGCGCGACTCAGGTACTCCCCACCCTACCCATATTGCTGATGATTGCCACCGTGTCGGCGACATGGATGCTGTCAGGTGTCGTGCCCACTCTTATCAGTTACGGGCTTGAATTGCTTGCGCCCAAGGCTTTTCTCGTAACAGCCTGTGCCACATGCGCGGTGATTTCGGTGTTAAGCGGCAGCTCGTGGACCACAATCGCCACCATCGGAGTTGCATTCATGGGCATAGGCACAGTGTGGGGATATAACCCGGCGTGGACTGCCGGGGCCATTATTTCCGGTGCATATTTCGGCGACAAGGTGTCGCCGCTGTCTGACACGACTGTGCTTGCATCATCGACATGCGGGGTCAACCTGTTCACTCATATACGCTACCTTATGTGGACCTCAATACCGTCAATGACCGTGGCGCTTGTCGTCTTCGGCATTGCAGGATTGTTTACCGACATCAATGACAGCCAACAGTCCCACTTGATGGTCGACCAGCTTTCCGGTATATTCAACCTCACTCCGTGGTGTCTTATTATCCCGGCAGCGACCGTGGCCCTGATTGTCTTGCGCCTGAACACAGCGCTCACTCTCGCGATAAGCACAGCAATGGGCATCGCCGGAATATTCATATTCCAGCCATCGGTCCTGAACATGCTTGAGGGCTCGGGCGAGACATCTGCCATCGGTCATGTCATGACCATTATCCACCTGCTCGTAACCGAGACTTCAATATCGACCGGCAATGAACTGCTTGACTCCCTTGTCTCCACGGGAGGCATGGAAGGCATGTTACCGACGATTTACCTGATTCTCAGCGCGATGATATTCGGAGGCGCACTGATGGGCTCAGGAATGTTATCGACCATCACCCACTCTATCATCAAGCGTGTACGCAAGTCGCGCAGCACCGTGCTGTCGACAGTGGGCAGCGGACTGATGCTCAACGCCTGCACCGGCGACCAGTATCTGTCCATTATCCTCAACGGCAACCTCTACCGTAACCTTTACAGGCGCAACGGACTTGAACAGCGCCTGCTGAGCCGCTCGATTGAAGATTCGACATCGGTAACGTCGGTATTGATTCCTTGGAATTCGTGCGGACTCACTCAGTCGGCTGTGCTCGGCGTGGCAACACTCCACTACCTGCCCTACTGCATCTTCAACATTGCGAGCCCAATGTTCACTCTCCTGTTTGCATGGGTTGGCTTTCGCATACGGGCCGTAACATCCCGCGCCGTAGCATGACCGCGCTATGTTAAAATCTGTCAACATGCAATCAGCGACGCGACAATTACACACCCTGCGCTGTTATTAATCCCGAACTACAAAAATTACAAACTAATAATACCGAACCGATTATGTTAAGATTGAATTGCTTTATCGCAGTCACCGACTGCTCCCACCGCGACACTGTCATCGATGCAGCAAAGCGTCTTACCGAGGCGTCTTTGCTTCAGGACGGCTGCATTGCCTATGACGTATTCACCAGCGCCACCCGACCCGATGTCATAATGATTTGTGAGACATGGCGCGACAATGAGGCTCTGAAAGCCCATAGCGACTCAGAGGTTTTTGCAACCGAGGTATCGGCAATGCAGAAATATGCCAAGATGAAACTTGAGACATTTGAATTTTGACATCTTATTGCGCGGTCTCGTAACCTTGGCAAAGATGATTTAAAAGTCAGGCACCGGATTCAATTATCCGAGAAACACCTGACTTTTTTCTTGCCGCCATGACGCTACAGCCATCAGTCACAATCATTCAGCCGGCAATTCCCACCACCCACTTATCACAACGGCTTATCTATCCTTTGAAGCAAAGCTACAGACAAGCATCACGAGTGAATGGACTGCGTTCAGCAGCAGTGCGAAAAACCACCATGTCAATCCGGCTCCATAGTGGCTATTGAAGACGAGATTGTAGCTCAATACGGCATTATAAGCTATCATCACTATCAGGTTGCCAAACGCTACTCTCGGTCTGATCCTGTGACACAGCCATGTCGATAGTAGCGACAGTGCATAAGCCGCACCGAGCAACGCTGTATCCTCGTTCCAGACTCCTGCCATACAACTCACAATCGCCAAGATGAGAAGCACAAACCATGCTATCCAAAATCGTTTATCGGTCAGTTTCATGGTGTTCAAGGAGTTTTCGGGTTGAGTTTATGATGTCTTTCCAAGACGCGCCGTCAAGGTCAAAAGACAGGGCGCGGTCATAATCCCAGTCAAGACCTTTGCCATCAGTAGCTTTCCGGGTGGGCAAAATCTCCAAAGTGTGGCTGTCGTGTTTCAGCAACACGCATGTGGAGTGTTGGTAAAGTTGTCGCCATGAGCGTTGCTTCATGGCTTTGATCAGTTCTGCGTTTTTCAGTTCCACATATTTGCCATGCAGACTTGCATGGAATATTTCCATGAGAGTATTCTCAAATTCTCCGTTACCACAGTCTATGGGGAGGAATTTAATCGGAAGGCTCGCAGTGACATTATATACCGTAACAAATATATATTCCTTGTCAGTGCGGTAAATACTACACCTTTCAGAGCCATCCAACTCCGGGCAGCTGTCGTTGTATTTTCGATTGATTTTTCGCCATCGGTATAGTGCCAGAACAATCGCAGCGAGGACGAATATTGCGACCGAACCATACGACGGGTCATCATAATATTCAAACACCGTCATATTATTCTCCGGGTTATCTTTCTGATATACCACACCTATGCTGTCGCCAACGGCAAAACCATTGGCATGCATACCACCTTTATATGTTACACCATTCACTGTAAAGTTGTAATGTATTATAGGACCACTGTTGCCTATATAGACAATATCTGAAATTACAGTCGATGTATGTTCCGGATTTGCCGACAAAGCATTGTATTTGTGGTTTTGGAAATACAAACCTCCGATAATAAATGGCACGAGAATCAGCAACATAGCGCCAAATGGCAAGCGTGTCTCACCTCGCCGTCCAAAGAAAAACCGATATATTTTGCTGTCAGATTTCATTCGTCTATATGTCCTTTAACGATACTGAAAAAGATATTAGCATTGTCCGGATATTTTTTGATATAGTCGCAGGTAACTTGACAGCTTCGGGCAACGTACTCATACGAAGTTTCAGAGTTATTCTGATTACAGTACCAATTGTCGTATGTGGGTTTAATGTTACCATTATTAAAGAAATACACGTCACCACCAAGAATAGGTATATTTAAATTGTAATACTCCTTCGCTATTCTCAGAGCTTCACTCTTGGTATAGGCAATTCCATCCACACCAATTGATTCAAGTGAAATACTCCTTAACTTCATACCTGTTGCCACCGTTGTCTTTGCTCTAAAACAAAGTGAGGCTACAAAAGCGGTAACCATAGTCGGAAGAAATGAAACAATACTCCATATCAATATTATTACCAATGTTAAATCTAAAGCTGAAAAACCTACATGCACGTCAGCAGATACATCGTCAGATACTTCAGTTGCTGAAAGCCAATCTATAACTGATATGATTGCAAAAAAGACAGCTAAGGCGACGGCGGAGAACAAATAAGTCGCAAATCCAAGTTTTAACCAAGCGCAAGACTTATTGCTCTTCCAAGCCACAGCGTGCCCGATTAGGTATGTGATAAGAATTATGATACAAATGGGTAAGACATCAGAATCCAACCTGAGTTTGTAAAATAATTCCATCTGTCCGATTGTCAAAGCCGTTGACAGCATGGCAAATGCCTCAAATATCCAAAATCGTTTATCAGTCAGTTTCATAAATTCATCCTTACGTACATTTGAATATTATCACACTAAGAACTATTCCAATTATAAGAGGAAGAATCGTAGGCCAAAAACAGAGGCCAAAGCGTTTTTTACTATTTATTGCTGTGATTTCATAATCAAAAGAGCATTTGCTGCCGCTGAAATGGTCGATTGATTCAGCTAGAAGATTCCTATCATATGAAATGCCGGATATCCAAACCGTGCTTAAGTTCCCCTGTTCATTCTCTACTATGATAAAAGTCTCATATAGCCTTTCTCTACTGATACTGTCATCCCAGTCAAGATATACATTCTTGATATTTTCCCAATGATACACCCTGTATGAATCCTCCCAAAACGAAGAGTTGGAACTTAGGGTAAAACTCCGGTAATAGACGTGAATTCCCAATTCATTGATTACAACTTTATTGGGATGTTTGACATATGCCCATGTTTGGAATGAGGCACCTAACGCGCAAACGGTCACCATAATAAGCAATAACCAAGCGGGATGTCTTAACGTCCAATCCGACAAGACACCAAATGTTAATATAAAGAAAACCGTCAGCACCCAATATGTGATGGTTTTGCGCTTCTTTTCCCTGAATATAGTTTCTTCCATATCCTATCGATTAATCCTCTAAGTCTATGCTAATCCAAGATATTTGCTTGCAGTTGATTTCCATTGTTCCGGAATTGGCAACAAATGAGTTACCGATTCTATCTGCCGGAGTCCATTGTTCGGCAATGCGTTTGCGCAGTACTCCAAAAGGTATTACAGTTGAAATCATCGCTGTGAGTTCTCCTTGGTTGTCTGATTTCCAATAGCGTGTATAGTCTGAAAAATCAACTTCGGAAGACGAATCATCTCCAACTGTCTGATATAGAAAATCCTTTACATCATCTATTGGTAGCCTATAATTGTTAGTGATAATCCTTACCCAATATGATTTGCGGTAATAGCCCCACAAATTATATAACCGGCAAAGTTCTCTGTTGTCATGATAATCAAACATGATTCTTTTGTTGTCTTTCAAAGAAATCAGACTTGCCACTTTGATGAAATCATCGACATTAAGCTGATAATATGTCGTTGGTATTTGAAGAACCGCTTTTAACAGATCGCCCGAATAAAACCCACATTCAATCAGTATATCATCTTCAATAAGTCTGATTGCCAATGGCAGAGTAAATCGCAAACCTTTTTCTTGACTTACTGCAAGGTATATATCCGAATTACTATAATCGCAAAGTTTCTTCTTGCTTAGACAGTCCAACTCCATAGTAATGCGGTCTGACTGCAAATTATCGTCAGACGGTTGCCAGAGCCAAGTCCATTCACCAAGCTCAAGCAGTGATTTATTCAATATCTCATTCTTCATCTGCTACATAAGGATATAAACGGTTTGCCGTTTTGTTTGTAATTCCAGAATTTGCGATAGCAGTTGCCTTCCTGATCGTAGTATTTCCATTCGCCGAATGGGTTGCTGAAATCATCTTCCGGGTCATCGAAATATGCAATCCATCCCTCGCATCGGATACTGCCATCTTTGTATAGATAACGAATATATGCGATAGAATCAGGCTGTCCAGTATAATCGCCAATAGGGCATATCCGTGACTGATTAAAGGATATGCTGTCTATCAATGGAGGAACATTGTAATCCTGTTCAAATTTTGAAATTCTGTTTATTGCAGCTATCGTGTCTGCGTTTACAGGCATTTCTATCAGGCAAATATCTGGCTCTTCACTCCAGCAGTGATCATGATACTGCGTGAGAACACCATCCTCAGAGGTATATTCTACAACGTATTCTTTGTCGTCTAACTTGATATAGTCAAATATAATTCCTTTGTAATAATATCCCCCACCGCCTGTCTGCTTGAAGCCAACTTCCGACATCGATTCGGGCAAATGTCCGTTTGCCGATCGGAAAGAGTCTATGCGCTCGATTATTTTATCCCTGTTCTCAAGCTCTCGATCTCTTCTTTCTGCCACATTATACCCCATCAGATAAGAGGCAACAATAATCAATCCGACAACGAGAACGATGCCGACAGCGATGGAATTTGCTATTATTCTGCCTAACCTTTTCATCGCTTGCCTCCTTTCCGATAAATACATTGATTGGGTATGACATCAGATTCGGTATTGTAACGGGTAAAGAACGGAAGTATATATTCGGTTAGATCGCGCTCTATTTCGCTCCATAGTTTCATAACATCCGTACTGGAGGTAATGCAGTACCATTTATCCTCTTTGACCGGAAGCAAGCCGCCGATTCTCTCCCGTATAGCACACTCATATTCTTTCGGGAAAGTAGGGATAATCCCGGTATTCTTGAAATCCTCACATTCAAGCCAAAAAGCCTCGGTAAATATACCGACATTCAATGTGAAGCGGATTTTATTGGCGTCATTCCATTTATCATTCTGAATGTTCGCACAATAACCTATCTCGCCATTGCTTTTGAAGAAATGATTGCCTCGTTTCTTGAAATCATTTTCTTTCAGGTAATCAGTTATCTTTTCAAACACGAAAGTGCGTTTACCTTGTGTGTTCATTTTCGGTAATTTGGGCTTGTCTATTTTGATTAGAATACCCAATATGAACATGACAATCGCTCCGAATACCGGAGTTTGCCATGATATAGTTTGCTCGGAAGGATTGAAGCGCCAACTCGTTACGATGCTTGTCGAATTGAAATCAGCCACAAACATATAAATTCCTATGCCAAGCATTATAGCCGAGCATATCATCAGGATTATGAATCCTTGTCGCTGAAACTTATTGTCTATAGCCATTATGAGGATTAAGCAGAATATGCAGTTTATTTAAGCTCTGACTCTATGTCCTCAATTGAGGGCAGGGAACTCTTGAACTCATCGGGAATAAACTTTGTAAGTTGAAATTCAGCCACGCCGATAGGTTGTGATGATGATTCAAGGGCATATTGGGCAAGTACGTTGTCCTTATCCTTACATATCAGAAGACCTATCGTAGGATTATCCTGCTCGGTTTTAAGAATATGATTGACTGCGGTCATATACGTTCCCAGCTGCCCAATATCGCCTGCACCGAATGTCCCTGTCTTGACCTCAATCACACAATAGGCGTGTAATTTCACATTATAAAACAGCAAATCAATGAATTGCTCCGTATGTCCGACTTTTAATCGGTATTCCTCACCAATATAAGCGAAGCCGGAACCCAATTCAAGAAGGAACCTGGAGATATTCGACATAAGTGACTTTTTTAACTCACGCTCTTTGTATGGCTCGGTCATTTCGGTAAAATCAAAAATATATGGGTCTTTTGTCAGTTCTTGTGCAAGGCCGCTGTCGGGAGTGGGGAGCAAACGGGAGAAACTTGTCAACGCCTTACCTTGACGCAGATGCAGACTGGTGTCAATAAATGATTTCAACACATTCCGTGACCAACCTTCTTCAACTACTTTATGAGCATAAAATAAGGCTATTTCTCGTTCTCCTGTTTCGAAATATTTGTCTATAAGGGTGCAATGGTGCCCCCACGGAACAGAAAAGATAATATTGTCATTAATCTCTTGAGATATGCCAACAGCTTGTTGGCATATCTCGTCTTCATAATTGCCAACAGGTTGTTGGCAATTTGTAGTCAACTCACCATAAAGGAGATACATCTTCTTCATGTATTGCAGATTCTGTCGGGAAAAGCCCTCGGCTTCAGGAATAGCCGATTTCAAATCCTGACTAAGATTCCGATAGAATCCGCTGCCATAAACATTTTCGGCATCACGAGCCACTATGTCACGCCCGAGCGACCAATAGTAGCGCAGCATCTCTCGATTCACCTGTGTTGCAGCCTTAATCTGGCTGTAGCGGTATCGTTCTTTTAACTCCTGTATCCACCGGGAGTATTCAGCATCAGTTTTAATCAGTTTACTCATTGTCAAATGCCGTTGGTTTCATACGATATATCTGTAATATCGCAAATATAAGAAGAATAATCGACATTGGATGTGACGAATGTCCCAAATGTGCGTGAAAATCAGCGCTGAACGGTGATATCCTTGAATTTATCCATGTTGATGCACTCCGAAAACTTCAAGTTTGCTTTCGTCAAGATTTATGAGGATGTCAACTTCATCACTTCCGCCATCTTCCAGCCATATCAGTTCTTTATCATTGTTTAAGTAGCCGTTAGTTATATCTCTCTCAATAAGCTCTTTGCTGACAAGAATAATGTAAGCATATTGAATACCCCCAGAATCTTTCCATCCGAAAAACTGATGACGATATTTATTATACGGGTATGCGGTATATTCCAAACTCCCCGATGGATGCTCTATCAGATAATCCCCGCTTTCAGCCGGTTTTATTGAGTCGGTGAAATGCTTTATGAGTATTTCTCTCGCTCTTTCATATTGTGATTGTGTCAGTCTAAAGAACTCAGGTTCGCTAATTCCCCACGAAGCGACTTTTTCGTAATCGCTAAAGATGATGTCATCAGAATCCACAGGCATTACAATCATTTTATCCGCCCCGGACTCTCCTTCCGGTATATCATTCCACATATCATTGCGGCTATCATAGACATATTCTTCGAATTCCGATTTTACCAATAGTGTAAATGCGCTTTCGTTATGGGAATACAGAATGTGTATATCTCCAAAATGGGAGGTGGTATCGGAAGGCACACCTATCTCAGCCAAACTATCAGGATAGCAGTCGTTTTCTTTATGATAATCGTTAATGCGTTCAATTACATAGTTTTCAGTATGGGTTGAATCCTTAACGGCATAATAGAGCAGTCCGGTGCCAATTGCCAAGATGACAATATAGATAAGCCCTTCTATCTTAATTATTTTTAGTTTTTCTTGTTTAGAAAGCTGTCGGATAAACATCAATGGGATTTGCGACACAACAAAGGACACTACCGTAACAGTAGCTGCAAACATGAACCTATACATGACATATTCCCTCCAAGGGTGCAGGTCAATGTTAAGTGCATTTACACTCAATCCCATAAGTGTAAAGAACAGAGCAAAGAATAATGCCGGCAGAAACAATACAAAGACAGCCACTTTATATAAGTACACTCCCGGCTTTGGCCATTTAACCATAAATCCGACAAATGCAATGACTGCACACAAAATCAAGATGATTGGTATCATATCAGCGGGCTATTAAAATCAGAAAAACTATAAAAACGGAGAAGCTGAGATATGCACCACGAGCGTACAATCATTGCTCTCATTTTATTTGAAAATTATTACATAGGTGAAAATAAATAGAATTACACCGATAATGGAAATGTTTCATAACTCTCAGAGATTAAGCAATCGCTCAAGTTCTTCCACTGAAGATGCTGTGATTGAGCAAGCCCCGCTTGTGATTTCGCTATTAATCAATGGCGCCATAACGGCATCATCATTAATCTCCATCACCACTACCCTGCCTACATTGGATTTGGTAAATTCTGCCCACTGCTCAACCTTGCAGGAGAAAACGAATGAAAGTCCAACTACAGGCTGCGATTCATTGTAGATGTCAACAACCACTTCTCCTACCTGTGCGTCAAACCCATCTTTCTCAGAAGCAAGTCCAATTGTCCACTCTCCGCTCAGACTCCTAAAGCAAAACAGTTTGTAGCCTTGCTTCATCTTTTTATTGAGCGACTTTATTAATTTCATAAGTTCACCACGCTCGACAGCCGGCTCTCTGAAAAACTTCATAAATCCGCTGAACCGGAACTGAATCATCTCTTTTATACCAAAACGATCCATGACCTGCTCAATCGCCCGGTCATAATCGTTCTTCAATCCCATAGGACAATCAGATGGATCGGCAACCGGTTTTACTGTTACGCGCCATTTGACTTTACATGCATCACCTGATACATATTCTTTGTTTCCTGATTTTATCTTTTTCTCTTCCCTGTCATTATTGGCTGCTTCACGTTTACCAAATGCCATTTCGACTACAGACTCCATATCTTGTTGGCTTAAAAGCGGCTCCGTCAATCGAAGCGCTGCCTTTACACCTTTTATATAATCATCAATCGTAAAGGATGGAAACACCAGACTATTTATAATCAGCAGCTTACCGGTAGACCGACCTAAATCATAAGCCGATGACGGAATCATGCTTTCAATGATGTCAATAATGCCCCGCGCAAAATGTATATTGTCGGCTTTTATCCCGCTACCGCCATTTTCATCTATAAGCTGCTGCAATTCAGGATGCAGACCGGTGAATATTCCATATTCAATATACCTGTCGCACTTATCATCAGCCGATAGCATCTGCAAAGCCTTGGAGTCAGCCAAAACAGTCAATCGCTTCATCAATCCTATTGTATCTGCCGGGAGTGAGACTGACTTGTCAACAACCTTCCTTACTCCCCAAACAATACAGCGAGCGGCAGTTTCCCACTCGACACTGGTTTGAGCCAAGCGATTAACAATATAGCCGCCCTGCATCACTCCTATAGAATAATTCTTAATATAGCAGGAATCATCAACCACAGATCCGGAAGGAACATTCTCTTCAAGACCACTGATATATCCCTTTATATCCGCATCTGAGGTAAAAAGTCCGGTATCACCCGACAAGAGTTCAGCAGATGCCATGTAGCCAAGCGAATATGACAACGAGTCCAACTGAACAGATGCTGCAGGCATAAAGATCAGACAAAACGCATAAAATATAATCAGCCTTGAATATTTCATATCATTACGTTTTTTATGAGTGAGCAATTATTTCTTTTTGTGTTTGAACTTGATGGTTTTCTTGGCGTTGCGCTTGGGATATTTGACCTTGATTGTTACTGGGGCGTCGTAGCCATCGGCTTCGATTCGGATTATGGCTTCTTTTAACGGCTTGCCGTCTTCGTCTTGCAACCCATAATCATAATCCCAATAAATTCGGCATGGGTGCTTCTCGTCAAAGTATTCCGGTGATAGTTCGTAATCTTCCTCTCCGTCCTCGTCAATCCAAATTCTCGAAATGTCCAATTTATCTCTTTCCATTAGATTGCCATACTCATCTGACACAATTAGATCGAGATAGTGATTCTCTTCTCTTTTGACTATAGGAATTTCTCCCAATAACACGGTCTTAATATCTAATGTAACTGTGATAGGTTTTCTGACATCAGTAACAACTGTTGTTTTGGACTTATATCCTACAAAAGAAACCTGTATAGAATCGTCTTCCTGAGCATCTATTTCAAACTTTCCATCTATGTCAGTTGATGTGCCTTTGCCGTTTGTCAGATTCAATACTGTTGCACCAATCAATTCTTCGGATGCTATTGAATCGACTTTAGCCTCAAATTCATATCTGACATAGCCCTTGACCTTTACGGAATCGACACTTGTCGCGGTTATGCTATCTGTAGGCAAGATAATAATATCAGCAGGTACTTGTGCCTCTGTGCTGATAGGCATTAGCATGGCAAGGGATGCCGCCGAGATACCGGCGAGGGCCACGGCTTTCCCGGCGAGGGAGCGGGAGCGGAGCTGCTGCTCCAAGTAGCGCACCTCGGCTTCGCATTTGGGGCATGTGCCGAGGCAGTCGCCCTTGTAGCGACATTCCGACGTTGCGAACTCGATGCCGTTGGCCTCGGCTATCTGTCGACGTATCTCTTTCAGTATCTTGCAGGTCTGCTTTCCTCGTGCCATAGTCAATAGGTTTTAATTAAAATCTGGTGTCAAGCACATTGACTTTCTCACATAAAAGCGTCTGTGGAGCATCAGTATCAAAGACAAGTTTAATTCGTTTAATCTTGAAACTATCCTTATCAAACCCATCTATTTGAGGAACGAAATCTATACATTCTTCACCCCATGTGATTCCGTCCTGATACAAGTCGGTGATTGTGAGTAGTATCGGTGATTTTATTCGATTGTCTGATTTTGAATATCCGCTAATATCCTGTATGGCATATCCAGATTGCTTTTCCTGTCCGTCAGCGTACTCTATGATAGAATGTATTTTGTTGATAACAGATGTCTTGACATCGCAAACCAAATCTGAAACAAACATCGGCCGTTGAAAGTCAATATACAATGTATCCGTTGTCATGGACGCCGTAAATTCTGATTCGGGTATTCTGAATTGGTTAATCAATCGCTGAATGCTGTTCTCCGAGCGATCGGAGCGGAAATTCACCGTAAAGTCGATAGGCTTAATATCTTGTGCGGATACATAGATGTTGCGCTCTATACGGTTAACATAATAGTAATAGCCATCGGTTTCTCTAATCCACGGGCTATCAAGGTTGGATAGGTTGATGTCCACATCAATTACAAAAGGTGCGCCATTACCAAAATGCTTTGCAGGTGTAAAGTCATATAAGATGTCAAACCTATTGGAAAAATATCTGTATGCAAACGGCAGATTATTGAAAATATCGTTAGAATCTTCCTTCTTTCGTGCAAAATAGGAGAAATCATAACTGTCAGTATAAATGCCGACAGAGGAGTTGGCATACACTTTATAACGCACATTCAGTTTCGCCTCTGCTTTAGGCTTCATGGAAAAGGCGGTATAAAACCAACGACGATTGACTGCATCGACAGGTATGCTGTCATTGTAATCTTCATAAGTTTCCACAATATACCCGGCTTCTCTCACGCTTTCTTTTGAAGAGTGAAACGGGAGCGCCTCTCCATTGAACGTAAAGGCAATGTCCTTAATAAGTTTTTTATTCCATCCGACTTCAGCAATGCTTTCGCTGTAATAATCACCTGTAAACTGATATGTTTCCAACTCATCGGCTACAAGATAGTCTATCGGAAAACCATAGTGAATTTCCGAAAAATCCTTGTCTGACTTGTTTTTGAAGGTATATGTGATATCAAAACAGTTGTATCCGTCGAGATGGGTTATGTCAATCTTCTCATGGATAATGTATATCTCGGAAATAGATAACGGTTCAGGATTGGCTACACGGTAGATCGATGAAAATTTTGCCACAGGGTCGCCATTCGCATAAGCAATAACAGCAATCGTCGAAAAGACAACCGCCATCAATAGCCTTATAATGTTGATATTGCGTGCCATAGTGTCAGTGTTTGCGGATTTGGTAAGTGAATAAATCGAATCTGGTGAAGCCGAGGGCTTCAAGCGCAGAGCGGCTGTTATCGCGGTCGGTGTCGGTGTTGTATCCGGGTATCAGCGGTATGCGGACTATGCAGTCGCTTTGCCGTCCGGCTCCCGCTATCAGGCGGAGATTTTCGAGTACAAGAGCGTTGCTTTGCCCCGTGTAGTCGCGGTAAATGTCGGGGTTCATGTCCTTGATGTCGATAATCAGGGTGTTGACCACCGGGAGCAATGCCTCGATGTTGGCAACCGGCACATTGAGCGACGTTTCAAGATTGAGTTGCCACTCCGGGCCACACAACCCACGTAACTCGCGGATAAACTGCGGGTGCAGGCAAGGCTCTCCACCACCAAAAGTGATGCCTCCGTTTGTAGCAATGAAATAAAGCTCGTCAATGCGGGTCTCGGTATAAAGTTGTTCCGGCGAATACTCGCGGAAACGTCCGCCGTCGCATAACGACTGCGGGTTAAGACAATAGCGGCAACGTAACGGACAGCCGTGAAAAGCCACAAGCGTAGTGACACCATCGCCGTCGGTAGAAAGGCGATGCCGTGCGATACCTATTATCTTAGCCCGTTGCTTTTCCATTGACCACACATCTAATTTTCCAAATATAATAAAAAATATTCAATTTATCAAGCAATCCCTCAATTATACACCGATTAGCACACCAATCATGACTCCGCTTGCATAAAAAAGTGTGATTTTTTGCTTAACTTTGCGCCATATTTCTTGCGACAAAAAACCGATATATGTGTGCAAAAAGAATCATAATGGTGACCGGTGGACAGAGGTCAGGTAAAAGCATGTTTGCCGAGCGTGTTGCTCTGGAGCTATCCGATCACCCGGTGTACATAGCCACCGCCGAACCGCGCGACGATGAGTTTCGTGAACGTGTCAGGCTACACCGTCAGCGTCGAGGCAGCGAATGGACAAGCATCGAGGAGCAGCTGCATCTTTCTGTTCATGACGTGACATCACGCACAGTGCTTGTCGACTGCGTGACAATGTGGGCGACCAATATATTTTTTCATTGCGGGGAAAACTTTGACAGGTCGCTCGCAATGTTCAGGCGTGAATATGACGCACTTATAGCAAGCAACGACACGACATTTATTTTCGTCACCAATGAAATAGGTCTTGGCGGCACGAGCAGCAACGCAATGCAGCGACGGTTTACCGACCTGCTCGGAATAGCCAACCGCCACGTGGCAGAGAGTGCCGATGAGGTTCACATGCTTATATCAGGAATTGACTTAAAAATTAAATAGAGCGATGAGAGTATTCAACATCTCCCGACCCGATGACGCGATGCGCCGCCGACTCACCGACAAAATAGACAATCTAACAAAACCCAAAGGCTCTCTCGGACGCCTTGAAGAACTTGCCCTTCAGGCAGGGCTTATACAGCAGACCCTCACTCCCGAGCTTCGCAATCCCTGCAACATACTCTTTGCAGCCGACCACGGCATTATCGAAGAGGGAGTCAGTGTGTCACCCAAGGAAGTCACCTGGCAGCAGCTCGGACACTTCGCCAAAGGAGGCGCAGGCATAAACTTTCTATGTGAACAACATGGATTCAGGCTCGTGCTTGTCGATGCAGGCGTGGACTATGACATACCCGCCGGACATGGCATAATAGACCGAAAGATTCGCCGCTCGACCCGCAATTTCCTTCATGAGGCGGCAATGACCGCCGATGAGCTTGACCGCTGCATCGAGACAGGCGCCGAGATTGTCGACATGGTGCATGAAAGCGGGTGCAACGTGGTGAGTTTCGGAGAAATGGGTAGCGGCAACACCTCCCCGGCATCAATGTGGATGCACCTTTTCACCGACATTCCTCTTGAACGCTGCATAGGGGCAGGCGCAGGGCTCGACAACGCCGGAATCAGACACAAGCTTGAAGTCCTCTCCCGCTCGCTCGACAATTACCGTGGCGGCGACAGCGTGGAGGAAAAGATGGCTTGGTTCGGAGGCTATGAGCTTGCAATGGCCACGGGCGGAATGTTGCGCGCCGCAGAACTGGGCATGATAATCCTTGTCGACGGCTTTATAATGAGCAGCTGCATCCTTGCGGCATCCCAGCTCTATCCCGAGGTAATGGACTATGCCGTGTTTGGACATCAGGGCGACGAGTCAGGTCACAGGCTGTTGCTCGAAGCCATCGGCGCCAAACCCATCCTACATCTTGACCTTCGGCTTGGCGAGGGATCCGGTGCGGTATGCGCCTACCCTATCTTACAGTCGGCTGTCAGGATGATTAACCACATGGACTCCTTTTCCGACGTAAACGTGACAAAATACTTTGACTGATGAGACATATATTTGCCGCGCTTACATTTTTCACACGACTTCCTTTCTGGCGTCTCGGCAGTGTCGATGTACGCTACTACAAGGAGGTCGTACCCTACTGGCCTTATGCGGGATGGCTCACAGGCGGCATAATGTGTCTCGTCCTGTGGCTTGCCTCCCACCTGCTGCCTCCCTTCGCAGCCATTCTTGCCGCGCTCCTGTCAAGAGTCCTTGTCACGGGAGCCCTTCATGAAGACGGTCTCGCCGACTTCTGCGACGGAATGGGCGGCGGCAGCGACCGTACGCGCACACTTGCCATAATGAAAGACAGTCACACCGGCAGCTATGGCATCATCTCACTGATATTTTACTTCATGCTTGCCTCTTCCCTGCTTCTTGCGTTCCCTACGGGCGTAGCCTGCTGCGTGATATTTGCCGGCGACGCCTGGAGTAAACTATGCTCTTCGCAGATAATAAATTTCCTGCCCTACGCCCGCACCGAGAATGAAGCGAAAAACAGACTTGTCTACAACCGCATGACTCGCGGACAACTTGCGGCAGCGATAATCGGAGGGGCGCTTCCGCTCCTCTACATGCCTGTCGCTCTTCTTGGGGCTACACTGTTTCCGGCAGCAACCGTCGCATGTCTCATATTACTTATGCACCGTCGCATCAACGGCTACACCGGCGACTGCTGCGGAGCGGCATTTCTCATATCGGAACTGACATTTTACCTGGGAGCCGTAATCCTTTACCGCTTATAACTTACAACGATGAAAATAGTGTTTATACGCCACACATCCGTAAAGGTTGAAAAAGGGATATGTTACGGGATGACCGATGTCGATGTCACCGACACATTCCCTGAAGAGGCGGCAGAGGTCAGGAGGCGGCTTGCCGCGTATGAATTTGACAAGGTTTATTGCAGTCCGCTGTCTCGTTGCAGAAAACTCGCGGCGGCATGCGGACACGAGTCACCTGTAATCGACCGCCGACTGCTCGAACTGAATTTCGGTGACTGGGAGATGAGACGCTTTGATGACATTGACGACCCTGTACTTCAGGAATGGTATGACGACTATATAAACGTCGCGCCCACAGGCGGCGAATCATTCATGGATCAGCAGGCACGGTTTATTGACTTCATCAATGACCTCAAAGCAAGCGGACACGACAGCGTTGCCATCTTTACTCATGGCGGCATACTCGCGCAGGCACTTGTGACACTCCGCGGCATGACTCCGCAAGAAGTATTTGCCGATGCTCCCGTCTACGGTGCAATAATCGAGATAAACATTGACTGATAAAATAAATGATTCACTTTCCTATAGCCAAAGGACTAAGGCGACAGCTTGCCTTGCTTACCGGTCCTATATTTATCGAGACCCTTCTCATCATGACTCTCGGCGCCGTCGACACGGTGATGCTGTCGCGTCACAGCGACGCCTCGGTAGCCGCCGTAGGGGTTGTCAACCAGATAGTGATGCTCTGCTTTCTTGTATTTGAGGTAATCAATCTCGGCACGTCGGTGCTTGTGAGCCAGTATCTCGGTGCAAAGCTCAACGACCGCGTGGAGAAAGTCGTAGGGGTGTCCTTGCTTGTAAATCTCGTGATAGGATTCACCATAAGCGCCATGCTCTATTTCGGTGCTGTAGCGATACTCAGGCTTATGGGACTTAACGACATGCTGCTTGGAGAGGGTGTCGGATACATGCGTATCGTAGGAGCGTTTGCATTTTTCCAGGCATTGTCGCTCACTGCATCAGCCGCCCTCCGCGCATCTAACCGCGCCATCTATCCGATGGTGGTGGTAGGCATTGTGAACATCCTTAACATCGTAGGCAATTACATGCTGATATTCGGAAAGTTCGGCGCTCCGGCACTCGGAGTGGAGGGCGCCGCGATCTCCACTGCCACAAGCCGTGCGATTGCCATGATTATACTGACCATCATCCTGTTTCACACTGTCGTAAAGCGAATCCCGTGGGAGATATTCCGCCGATTTCCGAAACGCGAGCTATCCAATCTACTGAAAATAGGTCTTCCCTCGGCAGGCGAGCAATTCAGCTACAGCTCTGCTCAGATTGTAATGACATTTTTCATCAATATGCTCGGGCTTGAGGTCCTTGCCGCCCGCACATATGTAGTAAATATCGTCATGTTCGGCTACCTGTTCTGTATCGCCATATCTCAGGGAGGAGCCATCACGATAGGTCATCTCGTAGGAAGAGGCAAAGTGCGTGGAGCATTCATACTCGGCAAATATGTCATGCGCCTGGCATTCATAATCACCGTCACGCTTTCGGTCGCAATCGCCACTGCGGGACACTGGATTCTGTCTTTGCTGACCGACAATACGGAGATTATCTCCATCGGCGCCACTTTACTCTGGCTTGACGTGCTCGTGGAGACCGGACGTCCTATCAACATCTTTGCGACCAATGCCTTGCGAGCTACAGGCGATGTCAATTATCCGTTCTATGTAGGACTGATTGTGATGTGGTCGCTTCAAGTTGCAGGAGGCTACCTTACAGGCATATACTTCGGGCTCGGCATTTATGCATTATGGTTCATGATTGCTTCCGATGAAATAACGAGAGGCATAATATTCACCCGCAGGTGGTGGAGCATGAAATGGGCGGGAAAAGGTTTTGTAACCACCTGATCCCGCCCTATGGCAATAAGCCAATGCCCTTGTCAGAACATCAGCGCGACATTATAGACAAGCCATGCGACAAGCCATGCGACAGCTGTATTATAGACTACAGAAAACGCCCCATATTTCCATGACCCCGTTTCCCTTACTATAGCCGTCACTGTAGCCATACACGGGAAATAAAGCAAGACAAACACCATCAGGCTCAAAGCCGACGCGGCTGTGAAGTCGGGTCGTCCGGTCACGGGATTAGGCACAGTAAGACGTGCGGACAGCGACTTGTCGTCAATCTCCTCGTCACCTGTGTAAAGCACTCCGAGCGTAGACACGACAATTTCCTTTGCAGGAGCTCCGGCAATAGCCGCGACAGTCGTGCGCCAGTGAAATCCCAGCGGCTCCATCACAGGGTTGACCGCCTTACCTATCATCTCGAGATAAGAATCGCGCGATGTGTCAATCTTAGAGTCGTCACCGGCAATCATAGCCTCCATCGACGGGGTGCTTGAATCCTCGTCATGAAGCGGGAAATAATTCAGTGCCCACACGATTATACTTGCCACGAGTATTATGCCTCCCATCTTCTTGAGATACTGCTCGCCCTTGCCCCACATGTGGCGTAATGACGCCTTCAATGTCGGGATGCGGTAAGGAGGTAGCTCCATTACAAACGGAGTCTCATCGGTCTTGAACCAAAAGCGCCTTAAAAGTCTTGCCGTCAACACAGCCACAAGTATTCCGGTAAGATACAACCCGAGAAACACGAGGCTCGCATGGCGGCTGAAGAACGTGCCGACAAGCAACACATACACCGGCAAGCGCGCCGAACAAGACATAAACGGATTTATAAGTATCGTGATTATGCGGCTGCTGCGGCTCTCTATCGCCCTTGACGCCATAATAGCAGGCACATTACAGCCAAAACCCATGACAAGAGGGATAAAGGATTTTCCGTGAAGCCCTATCTTGTGCATGATTTTATCCATGATAAACGCGGCGCGCGCCATGTAGCCCGAGTCCTCCATGAAGGATATAAAAAAATACAGTATGAGAATATTGGGAAGAAACACTATCACTCCCCCTACTCCTCCTATTATACCATCGGCGATAAGATCCTTCAGCGGACCTTCAGGCATAGTATCCTGCACGATGCCGGCAATCCAGTTGACCGCCGATTCAATCCACTCCATCGGATAAGAGCCTATCTCAAACGTGCACCAGAATATAAAAAGCATTATGATGAGAAAAATCGGGAATCCAAACAGCTTGTTCGTGACAAACGCATCTATGATATGTGTTGTCTTCGCAGTCTCTCTCGTCGACTCTGTAAGCGTCTCGGCAAGCGCACCGGTAATAAACCCGTACTTCTCATTGGCAATCAGCGAAGTGATGTCGTCATTATTACGCTTCTCAATCAAGCCTACCTCTTCATCACGCAATTCAAATAATTTCTTATGGTCGGGCGAGTGTCTTACCATGTCATCGACCTCGGCATCATGCTCAAGCATCTTTATCGCGAGGTAGCGAGGAGAGAAATGAGCGCCGATAGCACCGTCTTTCTTGATTTCGTCTTTAATCACCCTGACTCCTTCCTCTATCTCCTTTCCGAGGTTTACATGAATGTGGCGCACAGCCCTGTCGCGTCCCTCATAGACCTCGATCACTGTCTCGAAAAGCTGGTTGATACCCTCGCCTGTACGTGAGACAGTAGGGACCATGGGCACTCCTATCATCTCTCCAAGCAGCTTGTAATCAAGCGACGCACCGCTGCGCTCAAGCTCGTCATACATGTTAAGGGCAATCACCATCGACCGGTCCATGTCAATAAGCTCGGTCGTAAGATACAGGTTTCGCTCCAGATTGGAAGCCACCACGACGTTAATTATCACGTCGGGCATCTCATCGCGCAGATAGCGTCTTACATATAACTCTTCGGGCGAATAAGATGACAAAGAGTAGGTACCCGGCAAGTCAACGATGTTAAACCTGTAACCGCCATATTCAAAATGTCCTTTCTTAGCGTCTACGGTGACTCCGCTATAATTGCCTACGTGCTCCTTAGACCCTGAAGCGATATTGAAAAGCGATGTCTTGCCACAGTTAGGATTGCCGATAAGGGCCACGTTAATAGTCTTTGACCTTCCCTCGAAGTCGTGATGCACAGTAACCGACTCGCTTCCCGACGAAACAGACCCGACATGAACCGGGTCGGCAACACTCTCTTCCTGACCGACAGGAAGCACCTCAACCATGTCAGCCTCACTGCGGCGAAGTGACAGCTCGTAACCCATGATACTGTATTTTATAGGATCTTTGAGCGGGGCGTTTAGCAACACTTTTATCACCTGCCCTTTAACAAATCCCATTTCAATGACACGCTTGCGGAATGCACCGTGTCCCAATATCTTGACCACTATACCGGACTCGCCTGTTTTAAGCTCCGATAGTCTCATAATATGCTTGAATTTTTTTAGTTAATATTTCAGAGTGCAAATATCACAATTTTCAACCGAATTACGAAACAATCACGGCATTAATTTAAAATGATTTTAAATAAGAAAACATACAGCACAAGCCATCATCACAAGCGACATACTTATGACACAGCTACTTACAATAGCCATAACGCAAAAAGGGCCCCACTCGTTGAGCGGGGCCGGGCTTAACTAAAAGTCTTATAGCTTAATGCCTGATGAGTTGACACGCTTGATTATACGCTCTACAGCGGGGAGCAAAGGCTGAAGATTGTCGGGCTCGCGAAACTCCATTTTAGTCTTGTCATCACGCAATTCCATATATTCTTCGACCGTAAGATAATCTATCTCAATAGGATACAACTCAACATAGCTGTTCATCTCAACAGGATTTTTTGTCTTGAACTCTTTTTTTATCCACTTTCCCCGACCAAGCAGATTAGCCGATGTCACGCGATAAATCAAATCATGTATATTATATTTCCCTCTGTCATTAGCATTATAAACGAAAGACAACGACAATTCTCGGAAATCAGTAGTTAAGCCCAATAATTTCATAAAATTAGGCGAATACTTATGATTCTTATAGTTTGACAGAACATCAACAGTTACAGTAAACAAGCCGCCTGACTTTTTAGCCACAGCATTCCAGGAATATTTTCCCATAATTGTATCCGTGACAGCACCGTTCAATATAGCTTCCGGCTCATCCATGTCTACATCAGCACTGAACAGCATCCTGATATTTGAAATATAATCAGCATCTTCGGGTGACGCCACACTATCACAACCATCAGCTCCCGTATAATGCGCATAACGCTTCACCGCTTTCAACTTAGGGATACTGTCATAACGTCTATACCCTTTAACTTTGGCATTTTTCTCTATGTTATATGTATCGATCATATACTCCGAAAACAGTTTTAGGGTGTCTCTGTCGGTAGCGCCTGTGTCATATTCCCTGGCATAGTAGATTACCCTTGTTATCGGGCGATCTCCCGGCACTACGGTGACTTCGGGAAGCGTGTAAGTATCAGCTATCATTTTAAGAGTGTCACACATTACAGAAGCCACACCCTCCTTATAGCCGAGCGAACGCACATTTAAAGGAAAGAGCGATGCAGAAACATCAGGCGTAAAACCATCGACGTCGGTAGTACCGAGAATAAGACCCGACGACGAAAAAACTGTGGCTCCTACCAAAGGCGAGGCATCTACGGCATCAACCACAGCAACACGCTTCGCCATTACGCCAGACACAGACAGAACAGACAGAACAAGAAATGCAATATACTTTTTCATAAATATTTTTTTAATCCGCCTGCAATATTACGAAAAATTATCGGAATTCCACACCAATAGACGATATTTCAATATTTTTATCCATAAAGTCTGTTACCTGCAAAAGTGGCGACCCCGAGTTTCAGAATCGTCACTGCTTTTCCGTAAGATATTTCCAGAATCTCACCGGCATATCCTGACGCTGCTTGCGTGGATTAGATCTCTCCTTAATGGCTATTGCCTTAAAATATGTGCGCCACATGTCCTGCATCAGTAGCTCTTCTTCATCCATCATGTCGGGCGACAGTCTTCCGGTGGCGATATGAGAGAGCTCTTCCGGCAGAGTGACGCGAGTGGCATCCTTGCCATCATAGTAATAACCAAATCCACGCCGTTTGTCATAAAGGAGAAACTTCATGGTCGAAAACCGGTCGACAAAGTGAGGCACAGCAATTGCAAGCACATTGTAAATCGGCTCAATCATGCCGAAGTATGTACCGTCGGCAGCTTTCTGAAAACGCACAAACTGCTTCACCCGGTGAGCCTCACCCCTTACACGACGAACCATGCGCGTCATCTCCACCACATCCGGGTCACTGAAATCAGTCTCAATGCTCACCGGTGAATCCACAGCCTTGCGGAGATAGCGGAAAAGCACGATGTCATAGTCGGCAATCTCACAAAGAAAACTTGCCACTACAGCCGACAACGCTTCTCTTGACAGCTTCTTTTCAAGAGCGCGCCACACACGTCCCGCCTTCTCCTCATCGGTAATCACCTCTCGGCAATCATCATAAAACATGGGAAGAACCTCACCCTCCCTAACGAGCATGTCGGGGAAGCACCTCCATGAATAGGCGTCAAAGAGTGCGGTCAACAATCCCTCAAATGTACTGTCAAACTGAAAAACCGTCATTCGCCAAAATCAAGAGTCATCTGTAACGAATTATCTCCCTTTGGAGCCTTGCGCGGAGGCTCTGTAAGCTGCCTACGCACATACTCGGGCGAGACATCGGCGACACATGCCGACTCAAGCTCTCCGCAGGTGATAAAATATCGGGCACGCTTCATCACGACACCGATCTTGCGCAGATGGTCGGAAGTAAGACGCCGGAAGCGACGTGCGTTGACAATAAGGGTTGCCGACTTGACACCCACCCCGGGAATACGCAGTATCATCTCATAGTCGGCACGGTTGACATCTACCGGAAAAGCCTCCGGATGTCGCAAAGCCCATGACAGCTTCGGATCAATCTCAAGCTCAAGATCGGGGTGAGAGTCCCCCGCTATCTCATCGGCAGTAAAGTGATAGAAGCGCATAAGCCAGTCGGCCTGATAAAGCCGGTTCTCCCTGACAAGAGGCGGCTGCTTCAGCATCGGCAGCCTCTCGTCGTAAGTATTGACGGGCACATAACCGGAATAATATACACGCCTCATGGTAGGGGTGGCATACAGCGCCGATGACAGTCTGAGGATGTCACGGTCACGCTCCGGCGAAGCCCCTACAATCATCTGTGTGCTCTGACCGGCCGGAACAAAACGCGGCACATGGCGCAGCCGCTTGCGATCCTCCTTGTTTTCAAGCACACCCTGACGTATGTATCCCATAGGCTCATAGACACTCTTGAAATCCTTCTCCGGTGCAAGATATTTAAGCGACCCCTCGTCAGGTATCTCGATATTTACGCTCATTCTGTCGGCAAATCGTCCGGCAAGATTCACAAGCTCCTGCGATGCCCCGGGGATGCTCTTCAGATGTATATAGCCGTTAAAGCGGTGGATTGTACGCAAATCCTGCGCCACTCTCACAAGCCGCTCCATCGTATAATCGGGATTACGCACCACCCCGGAGCTAAGAAACAGACCTTCTATATAGTTGCGCCGGTAAAATTCCATTGTTATGCCTACCAGCTCTGTCACCGAAAGCGTGGCGCGTGGAATGTCATTGCTACGGCGGTTTATGCAATAGGCGCAGTCATACATGCAGACATTCGTAAGCATAACCTTCAGCAGTGATATGCACCTTCCGTCGTCAGCGAAACTATGACATATACCCACCCCGCCGACAGTATTGCCGACACCATCGCCTTTCCTGCCACGGCGCACAGTCCCGCTCGACGAGCATGACACGTCGTATTTAGCCGACTCGGCAAGTATTTTTAGTTTACGGAGTGTTTCTTCAGTCATAGTTTTCGTTATACAAATTTAGACATTCCCCGCCATATTGCAAAATCACAAGTGTCATATGTCAGGATTATTTGTTAATTTTGCACTATATACAATATGGAAGACTATATAAGCAAACTAAATAAACAGCAACAGGATGCGGTGCTATACACCGGAGGTCCGCAACTTGTGATTGCAGGCGCGGGGTCGGGCAAGACACGTGTACTTACTTACAAGATAGTACACCTGCTCACACAAGGCTATGAACCCTGGCGCATACTCGCACTTACCTTCACCAACAAGGCTGCGAAGGAAATGCGTGAACGCATCAAGAATGTGGTAGGTGAAGCCACGGCGGCAAAGCTGTGGATGGGCACGTTTCACTCTATATTCGCCCGCATATTACGAAACAATGCAGAGCTTATCGGCTTTAAAAGCAACTTCACCATCTACGACGCATCAGACTCAAAATCGCTGATAAAAACCATAATAAAAGACCTGCAGCTCGACGACAAAATCTATAAGCCAAGCGTAGTGGCGTCGGCAATATCATCGGCAAAAAATGCTCTCATATCGCCTGACCGCTATGCACTTGCCTCTGACATAATGGAGGCCGACAGGCGCGCCAAGCGTCCGAGACTGCACGAGATATACCGAATCTACCGCGACCGGTGTTTCGTTGCCGGAGCAATGGATTTTGACGACCTGCTCTACTACACCAACATTCTGCTCCGCGACCATCCGGAAGTGCTGCGCCATTACAGCGAGTATTTCCGTTATGTACTCGTTGACGAGTATCAGGACACAAACTTCGCGCAACACCTGATTGTGTCAAAAATATGTGAAGCGAGTAAAAACCTATGTGTAGTAGGCGACGACGCACAAAGCATATATTCGTTCCGAGGAGCCAACATCCGTAATATCCTCAACATGAAAAGCGCATATCCCGACTTGCGCATATTCAAGCTTGAACAAAATTACCGCTCTACCCAGAATATTATCAACGCGGCAAATTCGCTCATTGCCAAAAACAAGGAGCAGATACGCAAAAATGTGTTTTCACGCAATGACATCGGGTCACGCATAGAGGTAGTGCAGAGCTATAGTGACTATGAGGAAGCATATCTCATATCCAACCGCATCTCCCAGTTGAAGATGCGCCAGCAAGACAGCTACGAGGAGTATGCCATACTCTATCGCACCAACGCCCAGTCGCGAATACTTGAAGAGTCGTTGCGCAAACGAAACATACCTTACCGCATATACGGAGGATTGTCATTTTACCAGCGCAAGGAAATCAAGGATGCCATAGCCTATTTCCGTCTGTCGGTCAACCCCGATGATGACGAGGCGCTGAAGCGTGTAATCAATTTCCCGGCACGTGGCATCGGCGAGACTACACTGAACAAGGTGTTCCGCTGTGCTATCGACAATAATGTCAGCGCATGGAAAGTGATAAGTAACCTCGCCTCCTACGACACAGGCGTAAACTCCGGGACAGCAAAAAAACTGCTCGGATTTCGTGACCTCATACAGGAATTTATCGACAAGAACTCGACCGGTGAAGATGCCGAGAGTGTAGCGCGTTACATCATCACCCGAACACAACTTCTGAGTATGTTGCTTACCGACCGCACTCCGGAAAGCATCTCAAAACAGGAGAATCTTCAGGAACTGCTTAATGGCGTAAAAGAATTTGTGGCAAATAAAATCGAAGAAGGAGCCGAGGACACCTCTCTCACCGACTTCCTCGGCGAAGTGTCGCTTGCCACCGACCAGGACAATACGGATGTCAGCGAGGCGTCAATAACGCTTATGACAGTCCATGCAGCAAAAGGGCTGGAGTTTAACAATGTATTTATCGTCGGCGTAGAGGAGGAGCTATTCCCGTCAGCCATGAGCAGTGACTCACCTGCCGAAATAGAGGAAGAGAGAAGGCTGCTCTACGTAGCGATTACACGCGCGAAAATAAACTGCACGATAAGCTACGCTTCATCACGGTTTCGCAACGGGCAGACAAAGACTTGCCAGCCATCGCGATTTCTGAATGACATCGACAGGAGCTACCTGCATCTCGCCACCGGCAACGATTTTGTTCACCCTGACTCGTTCATCAACCCGATTGACAACTACCGCAGCTCAATGACTCCGCCCAAACGCCAGTCATTCAGCCATCCGCTTGTCGACCGCGCGTCCACTCCATCCCCGAAACCGGCTTCATCGGCAGTCTCTGCCGCAGGAGAAGGACAACATGCCGCTTCGGAACTTGAAGAAGGCATGAGGATAGAACACAGCCGCTTCGGCAAAGGCACGATACTAACCATCGATACTGACGCCACCGATGCCAGAATAGAAGTAAAATTTGATACGGTAGGAAGCAAAAAACTGCTTCTTAAATTTGCTCGATTTAAAATAATAGGATAATGAAACCACAAGACATCCCCACCCCGTTTTATATAGTCTACGAAGATAAACTTCGAGAAAACCTTGAACTCATAAGCCGCGTGAAAAGCGAAGCCGGAGTAAAAATAATCATGGCGTTCAAGGCAAACGCGTTATGGAAGACATTTCCCATAATCCGCGAGTACGTAGCCGACTCGACTGCAAGCTCGTTAAACGAAATGTATCTCGGCAACGAAATGCTCGGCGGGGAGGTCCACAGTTACTGTCCTGCCTATACACCGGAAACAATAAACGAATTTATTGCCGGCAGCAGTCACCTCACTTTTAACTCGATAAGTCAATGGAAGCGCTTCAGAGAATATGTGGACAAATGGAACTCTGACTGTGGCAATCACCACGTGTCGCCGGGGTTACGTGTCAATCCACAGTGTTCGGTAATAGAGACTGACATCTATAATCCTGCACTACCCGGCTCTCGATTCGGCGTGACGGCCGACATGATTGGTGACTCTCTACCTGAAGGGATTGAAGGATTGCACTTTCATTCGCTGTGTGAGTCAGACTCTCATGCTTTAGCAAAGGTACTTGAAGCCTTCGAGCAACAGTTTGGGAAGTACCTTAACCGGGTAAAATGGGTAAATATGGGCGGTGGACATCTTATGACAAGGAAAGATTATGATGTCAAC
This sequence comes from Barnesiella sp. WM24, assembly GCF_004570975.1. Lineage (GTDB taxonomy): Bacteria > Bacteroidota > Bacteroidia > Bacteroidales > Muribaculaceae > Muribaculum. The sequence goes on along the minus strand of NZ_SPPC01000003.1, from coordinate 68,189 downwards.
CATCTCATAACTCTGCTGAAAGAGTTCAAGTCACGCCACCCTCATCTTGAAGTAATCATGGAGCCTGGCAGCGCGTTTACCTGGCAAACCGGCGACCTCATCACCTCTGTTGTAGATGTAGTTGAAAATCAAGGAGTCAAGACCGCAATCATAGACGCTTCATTTGCCTGTCACATGCCTGACTGCCTTGAAATGCCCTATCAGCCTGCCATAGCGGAAAGCTGTGAGCAAGGCGACGACACCATAGCCTACCGCCTCGGAGGCAACTCCTGTCTCAGCGGCGACTACGTAGGCGACTGGTATTTCAAAAAACCGCTTGTAACAGGCGACAGGCTGACATTGAAGGACATGAACCACTATACGACCGTAAAGACCACCATGTTTAACGGCATCCAGCATCCGGCGATAGTGCTTTGCAACCACAACGGTCGATGCAGCTATCTGCGCCGCTTTGATTATAATGACTACAAAACACGCATGAGTTGATGAAATACTCTGTAATAATCCCGGTCTACAACCGCCTCGACGAGGTGGAGGACCTTCTTGAAAGTCTGTCGCGACAGACTTTCAAGGATTTTGAGACTATTATCGTAGAAGACGGATCTACGGCTCCATGCATTGAAGCCGTAGATCGGTATGCAGGAAAAATTTCCATAAAGTATTATCACAAAGAAAATGAAGGACGCTCAATAGCCAGAAACTATGGCATGGAACGTGCCGGCGGTGAATACTTCATCTTTTTTGACTCCGACTGCGTGATTACTGAAGAGTATTTTGAGAATCTTGACAAGGCTCTCACCAATCATCCGGTAGACTGCTTCGGCGGACCGGATGCCGCTCACGATTCATTTACCGACACACAAAAGGCGATTAACTACTCGATGACGTCGTTTCTGACCACCGGCGGTATACGCGGAGGAAAAGTGAGCCTTGAAAAATTCACACCGCGCACCTTCAACATGGGGTTCAGCCGTAAGGTATATGAAAAAGTAGGCGGATTCAGGGAAATGTTTTCGGAAGACATAGACATGAGCACCCGCATCAAAAATGCGGGATTCTCCATTGCGCTTATCCGAGAAGCATACGTCTACCACAAGCGTCGCGTGGATTTCAAGAAATTTTTCCGGCAGGTACATGTCTTCGGCATGTCGCGCATCACCTTAAAGCTGCTCTATCCCGGCTCGATGAAGCTCGTTCACTGGCTGCCGGCGATAGCTGTAATCGGCGCATTGCTCCTTGTCGTGCTTGCAATTACTGTAAGTCCGTGGTTCTTGCTTCCCCTTGCTCTTTATATAGCGGCAATCTGGATTACAGCGCTGCTATCGACCCGGAGTGCAAAAATCGCCACACTTGCCATACCTGCCGCCATAATACAGCTTGGTGGATACGGCACAGGATTCATAAAGGCTTATGTGACCAAAATCATTTTAGGGCGCGGTCGCGACATCAACGAAGAAATACTGATAAGAAAAGGCAAGTAAAGAGTGTAAAGTCTTTGAGACAGTTCTAAAAAACCTAAGCGGATGAGGATTGTGACAAACCACAATCTCACCCGCAAACTACCGGAGCAGGATTACCCGTTGACAAATCCTTTGGGTATTCCTGTCTTAAATCTCCGATTTTACCTTAGCGACCCACTCGTTCAACCGGTTTTCAGTCAGCTCTTCTTTGTTGACATTGTCAAGCAAAAGCCCTACATATACACCGTCAATGAAAGCGGGACTCTCGTCAAAGTCATAACCTTCGGCATTGAAGTATCCGACAAATCCCGCGCCTGTCTTCTGAAGACGGTTGTAAAGTTCACCGAGAGCACCACAGAACGTATCGCTCATAGACTCGTCGCCGCAACCGAACAACGCGATTTTCTTTCCCTTCAGCTCAAGCACCTCAAGTCCGTCAAGAAAATCATACCAGTCATCCTGAAGCTCTCCGGCGCCCCATGTGGAAGAGCCGAGTATCAAGACATCGTAGGGTGCCACATCGGAAGGCGATGATTTTGCGACATCGTGAACATCGCCATCAGCAACACCGAGTTTCTTTGCTATCTCCTGCGCCACCTCGGCAGTCATTCCGGTTGATGAGCCATAGAATATTCCAATTTTTTTCATAACAATTCTTCGTTTTCTCTTATAAACGTGAGACCACAAAGAATGTTCACTTTCGGGCGGCGGTCAGAATGAGAAGTGAAGCGCAAACCGTATGCCCCAGTCAGGTGCCTCGAATGAATGTCGGTAGCTGAGACGCCACACCGAGTCAATCCTTATAATACGGAATATATTGTCAATGCCCGCGCTGATTTCCATATATGGCATATCGGTCATTGGCGTAGTATGTACATTTTCAGGAAAAATGAACAATGACTTGTCATAAGCCGGATTATTCTTGCGGCTAAGATGTCCCCACAGTCCGCGGAAGTTCACGACTTCACGCAGTTTCAGCTTTTTCACCAGTGGAATGTGATTGAATATCAACCCGTTCATCCAATAGGTGAGGTCAACCATCGCATAGGAGTCATTGATAAATTCAAGCGGGTTCATCAATGCAAAACTTTCAGGCTGGATTGTATAAGAGAGATTGGCATTTGGCAGACACAGGTTCATGTAAGGCGACGGCGACCATGAATGACCTCCCTTGACTACGGCATCTATATAGCCGAATGCAGAGAGCCAAATGCGTTTAAAGAAGCGCATTTCAGTGCGGTTGACAGTAAACATGCTTCCCAGAAAACCCTTTGGCGCGTAGGTGTGCATCAGTTCGATTACAGGTGCATCCATATTAATCGGGCTGCGGTTGGTAGTACCCTGAAGGAATTTTTCACCCGGCGCATAACGTAGCTTGACGTTAAACAACATTTCATTGTAATGGCCGAAATCACGTCCGTATCCGTCAATAAACGGAATCCACCGAGTCGCCTCCTGCCGCTCAAACGCCGCGCCTGCAGTGACAGAAAAGTTATTATACAGTTCAAGCGTGTACTCAAGCATTGTGGCACGCCTGTATGTGACTCGCGTATCTGCGATGCGCTTCAGCGAGAGAAACACATTGTCGGCATTGGTAAACGAGTAGTTCTGTCCGAGTTCGTCAAGGAGATACAGGGATGTAAGACGTAACGAATGGACGGGAAATTCCCTGGAATGATATTCTTTGTCACGGAATGAGTATTCCACCTCTCCGCGATATTTCACCTTTCGGTCACGGAATCCATAGGCGACATAACCGCGTGCAAACCAACGTGGCGAAAGATATGCCGTTGTCATTCCTCCGGCACGTAACCTCACACCCTCTGCTGTGTTGTAGGAAATACTCGTATTAACAGGTCCGTAGTCAAATTTAGGCGGATTCCCGGTGTGCCAATACCCCATGACAAGCAATTTAAGTGTCTTTTCCGTCCAGTAATAAAGCGGGACAGACCGTAACCGCTGCACCATCGTCTCCACACTCCCTTCTCCGCGCTTCAACGGGATAAGGCGGTGATTCTGCCAGAAATCATCATCCCTGTCACGCGCTCCACGAAGAATTATCTCAGGCGGAGTCCCGTCAAACACCTGCGCCTCCAGACCTGGGCGGTCAAAATTGTGGTTCTGATAAACCGTGTTGCGGTGGGAATAAAGCTTCGGCAGTGCAGGAAGCACCGAAAATTCAATAATCATGTCATCGGTCTTCTTGAGACGGGTGCCGTCAGGCGCTTTTTCATACTTCTGCCTCACAGTCATCGCATCAAGAAAATTCACATTAATCGTATGTGGCAAGTGCAACTCTATCTGCTTTATAAACATCGTAGAGTCATTTTTAGGCACATACAATTTGCCGATAAAGCCCCATGTCTCCGAGGTGTGAGGCACAAAGCTCAACACGACACAAGAATCGCCGTCAACCTCAAGCGTGTCGGTAAGATAAAACTTATAGAAGTCGGGAGCTATACTCGACAACGGACTCACAAACCTATTTTGAAGCAACGTGACATCATTATTATAAATGTCAATCTCACGAAATACATCCTCCAGCGCCTCGCGCGCCCCATCCTTGTTTGACGTCATCTCATCAAGTCCCACCTGACGCAAACCAAGCACAGTCTCTCGCGTCGCCTCAGGCTTTTTCCGGTAATTTACCTCCGATGACTTCTCTTTTGTCAGGAAGTTCAAGACAGGGCTTCCCGACAATTCTGAATAATCAAGATGCTCTTTCAGAAAGTTAAACTTATTGCCTATCCAACTGTAATTCTTATCAGGGTCAAAATCATTGATTGCCATGTTGATGCGCTCATACTTGTCATAATTATAATAATCATGACGCCTAGGGTCGGTAAGAGGAGCAGCAGCCCTTATACGGTTAAGGAAATCAACGGCGGGATTATTCTTTTTACTGTACTTCTCCTTCTTGGGCTTCACCACTATCTCGTTAAGCGTGACCCCGGTAGGCACAAGTTCCACGACAAGACCAGGCACAGCCGCCACTGTCTTGGAAGAGTATCCCATTATCGAAAAGCGCAGTGAGTCGCCGGGAATCTTTGCTGAAATTCTGAAATGCCCGGAATCATCGGTCATGGTGCCGGTGTTGGTCCCCTCTACATATACCGCCACGTAAGGCACGCCTTCATGAGTGAGCGAATCAATCACCGACCCGGACAAAGCGGTAGCGCCTACTGCCGCCCTCACAGGCAGAAATTGCACCATAACAAGCAGGCAGCATAAAATATACCTCAGCAGGGAACTTTTCAAAACTTTTACTCTAAAAATTGTATCTTTCTCAAAAAACAAATATATCTTTGCAATGTTCGGTAACAGGCACAAGCCGTTACCGCTTGCAAATTTACTATAATTATGACCTATGGCAAAAGAAATCGAGCGTAAGTTTCTTGTTAAGGACGATTCCTACAAAGATGTCGCATCAGGCAAAAAGCATATAATACAGGGTTATCTGTCGACTGAGATCAAGGCGACAATACGTGTGCGCATCGTGGATGACAACGCCTTTTTGACAGTCAAAGGGAAAAACGACGGCGCTGTACGCGATGAGTGGGAATATCCAATTCCGGTCAAAGACGCGACAGAGATGCTCGACAGGCTTACCACCGGCACGGTTATCGAGAAGACCAGATACATCGTAGACTATGAGGGCAAACGCTGGGAAATCGACTCGTTCAAGTCGCCGGTCGCCGGTCTTGTGGTCGCGGAAATCGAGCTCACGTCACCCGACGAGCGGTTTGCCATTCCCCCCTTCATCGGGAAAGAAGTTACGGGCGACCCGGCATATTACAACTCAGCCATCGCCGGACGTGCCGGGCAATGACATAGAGTCATCTCACATTCAGCAGCTTGTGCATCTGTAGACCAAGACGCCACTGCGGATGGTCAAGGCAATATTCAAACGCGGCAGCAGTCAACTTCTCATTTTTCAGGCTGTCACCCGTATCACACGGTTGAAGAACACGGAAGGTAGCCTCTATATAATCGTAATCAGCAGGGTTATTGTCACCGCTATATACTATCTTGAGTTCATCACATCTACGCAAGACCGGCATAGCATTGCTACAGAAAGCGTCTTTAGGCGACATCGTTACAAAATCGATATTGTCAGGCAAGGCACAGGTGCCATTGGTCTCGATACACACCTTTTTACCTGTATCTTTCAACTCACTGACAAGTCTGGCATCAATAAACAACCCGGGTTCACCACCTGTCAGCACGACAATCACGCCTTTATGGCGCTTCACTTCCGAGACAATCTCGTCACGCGACATTTCAAGAAAAGAAGAGTGGTCGGTGTCACAGAAAGGACACTTCAGATTACAGCCGCTGAACCTGACAAACACGGCGGGCACGCCCGCATGGATGCCCTCACCCTGGATGCTATAGAATATCTCGTTTATTCGGTAAGTCTCAGCCATACTCCAGCCTTCTCTTCATCAATGTAGACAGCCTCGTTGCCTTCCGACTCCCTTACACATGCCTTGTAGCACTGAGGGACACGGTCGACAATCCATCTCGCAATATTTTCTGCCGTAGGGTTAAACGGCAGCAGCTCGTTAAGATTGCCATGATCGAGATAGCCGTGAATCATCTCTTTTATAGCGGTAAAGTCGCATACCATTCCGTCAACATTCAATTCACGAGACATACAGCACACGGTAATCACCCAATTGTGACCGTGCAGCCGACTACATTTACTCTCATAGCTCAGCGAAAGACTGTGAGCCGCCGATATTTCAAGTCGTTTTGTTACAAAATACATAGACCGCGGGTTCTTGTTATTTCAAGGTAAGATTCACGACATTCTCAACATGTGCCGTGTGGGGAAACATATCCACCGGCTGAATAGCCTCCACCTTATACTTGGCATCAAGCAGTGCAAGATCGCGTGCCTGAGTGGCAGGGTTGCAGCTGACATAGACAATACGGCGCGGCGCAGCATTAAGAATCACATTGACAACATCCTCATGCATGCCGGCACGCGGAGGATCTACAATCATCACGTCGGGACGACCATGCTCAGCGACAAAACTATCAGTGAGCACATCTTTCATGTCTCCGGCATAAAAGAGAGTGTTCTCAATACCGTTGACCTCCGAATTTATCTTTGCGTCGGCAATAGCCTCGGGCACATATTCAATACCGATTACCTTAGAGGCTTTTCCGGCAACAAAATTAGCGATAGTACCGGTTCCGGTATAGAGGTCATATACCAGCTCGTTTCCTGTAAGACCGGCAAAATCTCTCACTACACTGTATAGTCTGTAAGCCTGACGTGAGTTGGTCTGATAAAATGATTTCGAGCCAATCCTGAATCGCAGCGACTCCATGCTCTCCTCTATATAATCCCTGCCTGAGAACGTAAGAATCTCCTGGTCTCCGATTGTATCATTGACTTTTGTGTTTATCACATAAAGCAACGACGTTATCTCGGGGAAACGCTCTTTCACAGCTGAAAGCAGTGTATTTATCCTGTCGGCATCATCCTCTCCAAACACCATGACCGCCATAATCTCTCCTGTCGAGGCAATGCGTATCATCAGTGTGCGCAGCAGTCCCTGCTGCTGACGCAGGTCATAAAATGTATAGCCATGCTCCTTTCCGAAATCACGCACAAAGCAGCGCAATCTGTTGCCAAAATCATCCTGCAGGTAGCAACAGTCTATGTCAAGCACTTTGTCAAACGCTCCTGGAATATGAAATCCGGCTCCATCACGGTCACTGAACTCCTCGCCCGATGAAAGTTGCTCATAGGTGAGCCACTTTTTATTGGAGAAAGTATACTCCATCTTATTGCGGTAACACCATATCTCTTCCGAACCGAGAATAGGCGACACTTCCGGGGCATCAACTTTGGCAATGCGCTCGATAGCATCCTTTACCTGCCGCTCCTTACATGCAAGCTGGAACTCATAGGGAAGATGCTGCCAACGGCAACCGCCGCAAACCGTGAAGTGACTGCACTTAGGCTCTACCCTCACATCGCCAGGCTGATGAATAGCAGTAATCCTGCCCTCGGCATAATTCTTTTTCTTTTTGGTAAGCTGTATATCCACAATGTCGCCGGGGGCACCGAACGGTACAAACACCACCATGTCATTAACCCGCGTAAGGGCATTGCCTTCAGCAGCGACATCGGTTATCTCAATCCGCTCCAACAGCGGGAGCTCTCTACGTTTACGTGACAAAGCAATAATCGGTTTAGTTAATATTGCAAAGTTACATATAAATCCTGAGATTTCTACACCGGCAGAATAAAAAGCATTAATTCATATCCGGCAAAATAAATTCATGAATTCATGATAAACGCCCCAAAGGAAATGCAAGACCTGTATTTACTTTTTGAGATCAGTCAGTCTCTTTTTATTATAAATAACAAGGCTATGATATTCTGGAAAGGAGCCACGAAATGTTTTTGCCGAGGTTGCGCATAGTTTCCACGCCTTCGGCATCTTTCAGTGCCTCGCCGGGTAATCTGCCGTATGCGATATTCCAATAGGTAGAGCCGACAATAAACATTTCTTTGTTCAGGAAGAAACGGTTGATGGTGTCGAGCACGTTCATCGCTCCGGCACGGCGTCCTACCGCTATTCCTGCACCAATTTTGTGGCTGAACATTCCGGGATTGGTGTCGCTGACAACACTTGCTCGCTCAATTACCGCCTTCAATGTCGACGAGACATCTGCCGAATAAGTCGGAGATCCCATTATTATTACGTCCGCATCGGTCATCCGTTCATAAACATCTCGGAATATGTCGTCGGAAAACACGCAGTTTCGCTTTCCGGCACAGGCAAAACATGCTTTACACGGATTTATAGTGTGTCCGGCGAGATCTATTTTGTCTACTTGGTGTCCCTGACCTGACAATTCCGATAGGACAATATCAATCATGTCACCGGTGTTTCCCTGTTTTCTGGAGCTGCCATTTATCGCAAGTATCTTCATCGAGCTATTATCCTCACTAATTAGACCGGAGGCACCCGCCAGTCCTGTTGAACTAATAACAGCACCAGCCGTCAGTACCCCCATCCGTTTAATCGCATCGCGTCTGTTCATGCGGTTTATGATCAGAGGCTATTGCGAAGTATGTCAACAATCTCAGCATGGTCAAGTGTCTTATAGCCGCCTGTGAGAATGATGGTGGAATCAGCAATTCCGTCGAGCATGTCAGGTGTGACACCGAGCGATGATATATCGGAAGCTGCGCCTATTTCCTTTATCCATGATTCAAGAGCCTCAATACCCTCGGAAGCAATCTGCTCATCAGTCTTTCCTTCAGGAAGAACGCCCCATACGACTTCTGCAAAACGCACGAAGCGGTCCAGTCCGTATCTCATGATGTGGCGGTAGTATGCCACTGATACACCGGAAAGAGTCATACCGTGAGTGGCATCAGTATATGCACCTATAGCCTGACCTATCATGTGTACCATCCAGTCCTGTGGTTTGCCCTCGCCGATGAGGGTGTTGAGTGCCCATGTGGCCGACCACATGAGGTTGGAGCGGGCTTCATAATCCTCCGGATTTTTAACAGCCACGCGGCTCGATGCGATTACAGAGCGCATAAGTCCTTCGGCGAGATAATCGGATGTACTGTCGTCATTGCCGGAGAAGTACTGTTCCATAATGTGGCTCATGGTGTCAAATATTCCGGCTACCAACTGGCGTTGTGGCAGACTGAAAGTATATTTAGGATTGAGTATCGCAAACTTCGGCATCACATCTTCACCAAACACCTTGCCGATTTTCATCTTGGCGGCGTGGTTGGTGATCACCGAGCCTCCGTTCATTTCCGAGCCTGTACCTGCCATTGTCAGAACAGCACCTACCGGGATTATTCTTTCACCGGGTGTTGGGTCTTCCTGTCTTACCCAGAATCGCTGCCATGCGTCGCCGTCATACCACGCCGAAACGCTGACCGCTTTGGCATAGTCGATTGTCGATCCTCCGCCTACGGCAAGAATGAAATCCACGTTGTTCTCACGCGCAACCTTAATGCCCTCATTCAATTTTTCTACCGTAGGATTAGGCATTACGCCGGGTAGTTCCACCACTTCTTTACCAACGGATTTGAGCGCGGAGATGACATCATCATAGACTCCATTGCGCTTGATAGATCCTCCGCCATAAGTGAGTAATACCTTTTTCCCGAAAGGTATGAGAGCTTTTGCGAGATTTTTCTGCGCCTCGTCACCAAAGAATAGCTTAGTGGGGTTGGCATATATGAAATTTCCTAACATAGTTTGGTTATTTTATGAGTTGTTTCTTTCCGTTTATGATATATATACCTTTGGGCAGGTCTGATATTTTCCGTCCTGCAAGAGTGATTCTACGACCTTGCAAAGTGTATATCTCAGGCTCTTTGTATGTATCGGCAGTGATGTCGTCGATTCCTGATTGCCCCTGTTTTGCAAAAATCACATTGATTGAACTTCCCGACAGGAAATCGCGGATTTCAGAGACACCGGCTCCGTCAATACGTCCAAGAGGAGTATAGGACCATGAGTTGGAGCCGTAAAATATCACGATGTTATCACCCTGATAGAGCATTATGTCTCCGGCTGAGGTCGTAATCTGACGGTTGGATGTAGGGAGCGACCAAGGGAGGTCACCTACTTTTTCAAAGCCGCCGTAATCGTTCATTCTGATTGTAACAGGACCGTTGTCAAGCCGCGTAAGCAGTTGCCTGGCTGCTTCGGTGTCGGCAAGTGTGGCGGTCATGGTTCGGCCGTTTGCCATGATTTCTATTTTGTTTTGCGCGTTTGCCATGAGTGCGATTAATGTCACAATTATAATAACAAAATGATTAAGAATTTTCACGTCAATACCAGTCATGTTTCTCGTTGCGGTTAAGTGCGGCAATCGCGGTCATCTCATCTTCGGTCAATTCGAAGTCAAATATTGAGATGTTTTCTTTCATGTGGTCGGGGTTGCTTGATCCGGGAATCACTATAACACCACGCTGCAAGTCCCAGCGCATAATGACCTGTGCGACTGATTTGCCGTGCCGCCCGGCGATTTCGGTCAGTACCGGGTCGTTAAGCAATTCCTTCTGATGCCCTCTGCCCCCTAACGGATACCACGCCTCGACCGCTATTCCGAGATTCTGGATATGGGGAACGACATCAGTGTCCTGATAATAGGGATGAACCTCGTTCTGTACAAGCACAGGCTTTATATCGACCTGACGGATGAACTCGTCGATTTCCCTGATATAGTAGCATGACACGCCTATGGAGCGGATCTTTCCCTCCCTGACATATCGTTCCATCGCCTTGTAGGCTTTCACGTCATTAGTGCCGGGATGATGAAGAAGCATCAGGTCAACGTAGCCGAGGTCGAGTTTGCGAAGACACTCATCTATTGCGGCTTCGGGGTTGCCATACTGGTTGGGGTAGAGTTTGGTCGCCACGAAGATTTCTTCACGCGGCACACCCGATTCACGTACTCCACGACCCACCTCTACCTCGTTGCCGTACATGTGCGCGGTGTCAATCTTTCGGAAGCCGAGAGAGATAGCCGACTTCACGGAGTTCACGCACACGTCGCCTGTAAGGCTGTATGTGCCGAGACCAACTATCGGCATATCATATCCGCTGCTGAGGCGGATTGTGGGTGCCTGACCGTTTTTACCCTCTGAAAGAGGAAATTTAGAGTAATCCATATCTGAGTCAGAATCTGTGTCAAATTTTATATCAAGTCCTGAAATCCACTTTTCAAGCCCTGTTTTGGCAGTGTTTCCCACAAAGCGTCGTCCGGGAATCCAGACAGCATCCGGGACGAGAGAATGCAGATTGCGGTCGCTGCTCCCAAGACCGCTGGAGTGTGAGGTGCAGAACGGTACTATCGTTTTCCCTTTGAAATCTCCGCTCTCAAGGAAGGTGCTGATTATACGCGGAGCTTCTCCCCACCATATCGGATAACCGAGGAAAACCACATCGTATCGGTCAAGACCGTCAGGCATACTTTTTATTGCCGGACGAGCCTTAGGATTGTTCTGCTCCCTGTTGGCGCGGCAGTCGCTGTTATAGTCGAGGTCGGCGGCAGTGTAAGGCTCTTCCGCTTCGATTCTGAATGTGGATGCCCCGGTTATGTCCGCTATACCCTCGGCAATACCTTCCGTGGTGCCCGTACATGAGAAGTATGCTACCAGTACGCTGCCATTTTTGCCGGGTTCAGTGCCGGGTGTCGAATCAGGAACCGGATTTTCAGTTATCGGGTCATCATCCGTTGTGGTGCATGATGCACACGCTGTCAGAGAAAGCATAGACATTATCATTGAAAGAATTTTGATTTTCATATATTCATGTATTTATATGTCGTATATACTTGGCGGGTATTCCAGCGACAATTGTATTATCGGCGACATCATTTTTTACAATAGCCCCTGCGGCCACTATGGCATTTTCACCGACCGTGACACCGGGCAGTATTATCGCTCCTGCTCCGATCCATGCGTTACGGCGAATCACAACCGGGGATGTAATCAGTGAATGTCGTCTTTCAGGTTCTTCTGGATGTCCTTCGGTCGCGATTTTCACACCGGGGCCGACAAACACTCCGTCCTCCAGCGTTATGCCGCCCTGATCAAGAAAGGTGCAGCCGAAGTTTATAAAAACCTCTTTGCCTACCGTTGTCATTTTGCCGAGAGCGGTATAAAACGGCGGGAACATCCTCACTGTGCTGTCAAGCCGCTGCCCCCAGATGCGTTCCAGAATGGCGTGTATCTCATCGGGTGTATGGTAGCCGGTGTTCAACTCGGCGATAAGCCGACGGGTATTCTCAATCTCGTCACAGAGAAGTTCGGGAGCAGTCTCGGATATGCGCTCGCCGTTTCTCATACGTTCAATAATATCATTTACCATATCGTTTATTTATTTGTTTTCACAGTGCAAAATTAGCTTCAAAACAAATGGCAGGAATAACCAATATTACGCATGAATGTACCTCGATTACGGAATTACACATCTGCCTTAAATCACTGATTCGCAAAATGTACCAATCTTACGGAATTATGTACCCCGATTACATATAGGTAAGTTTTCCGCATTGCGCGACAGTTGATTATAGCTATCTTTGCAAAAAAGAAATCTTATATGGAAATATACGAGGCAGACACTATTGAAAAATACAACCGCTATTTCGGTTTTGAGACGCGACATCCGCTTGTCGGTATAGTTCATTTTGACGATACCGTGGAGCAGCCGACCCATTGCATGCACTTCGGGTTCTATTCGCTTTTCATTAAAAAGACCACCGGGTGCAAGATAAACTATGGAAAGACATCGTATGACTTTGATGACGAAACGGTAGTCAGTTTCGCTCCCGGTCAGACGGTAGGAGTGCATCGTTTTGAGGACGGGCCGGCACCGGAAGCGATCGGGCTGCTGTTTCATCCCGATTTTCTTCTGCGGACTCCTTTAGCTCAGAAAATCAAGCAATACACATTTTTTTCCTACGCCTCAAACGAAGCGTTGCACCTGTCTACAGAAGAACGCCTGATCTTGCAGGACTATATGGACAAGATAGCCCGTGAGCTGCAACATCCCATCGACAAGTTTTCCAAGTCTCTTATAATATCCAACATAGAGGTAATGCTCAATTACTGCATGCGCTTCTATGAGCGTCAGTTTGTCACTCGTGAAGAACTTAATCATAACGCCCTCGGCAAATTCGAGCAGCTTATTGACGAATATCTTGACAGTGGACGCGGAGTGACCGACGGGATACCCACAGTAAAGTATTTCGCCGACAAGATATGCCTTTCATCCAACTATTTCGGCGATCTTGTAAAGCAGGAAACGGGCAAGACCGCACAGGAATATATACAGCTGAAAATGATAAACTACGCTAAAAACTCGTTATTGAATCCCGCACTAAGTACCAAACAGATTGCCGAGCTGCTTGGCTTCCAGCACCCGCAGCACTTCATCCGCTTCTTTAAAAAACAAACCGGAAGCACTCCAAGAGAATACCGGCTGCAGCTTAATTAGACCCCGTTCCACAATATTAGTTAACGCCGGGTCTTAGTATTGCTTAGAGCATCATATTCTTCATCGGTCACCGGTTCAAGCCAGATATTTTCTGAGTTTTCACCTGGCACACTGAATGCGAGATGCGCAAACCATGAGTCTTTTGCCGCCCCGTGCCAGTGCTTGACGTTGGCTGGGATGTGTATTACTGTGCCCGGGAGTATCTCGACAGCAGGCTTTCCTTCTTCCTGATACCATCCTCGTCCTGCGACACCGACGAGCATCTGTCCCCCGCCCTTGTCAGCCTTGTGGATATGCCAGTTATTGCGACAGCCAGGCTCAAACGTGACATTGGCAAACGGAATCTGCGCGTCGGAAATCGGTGCAAGATAGCTGTTGCCTGTGAAATACTTCGCGTAAGCCGCGTTAGGCTCGCCTATCGGGAATATCATCGAACGCGCGAATTCTTCGCGCTGCGAAGCGACAGAGTCGTTGGCTGCCATTGCATCATCACCCTTGATACCGTCATTCCATACATATTTTGCAAGGCGGAAAGCCGCCCATGCCTTCGGCCATCCGGCGTAAAAAGCTACGTGAGTCAGTATCTCGGCAATCTCTGTGCGGGTTATCCCATTTTTCTTCGCCTCCTGAAGATGATAGGTCAGCGAACTGTCGGTAATTCCCTGCGAGATAAGAGATGTGATTGTCACAAGACTGCGGTCGCGCAATGAAAGAAGGTCATTGCGGCTCCATACTTCTCCGAAAAGGATGTCGTCGTTAAGACGGGCGAACTCCGGAGCGAAATCGCCAAGCTGGTCGCGCCCTGCGGTTTGCACGACTTTCGTCTCGCGAGCTGAATGTTGAGCTATTTTCTGCTGTGCCATAATAAGATTTGATGTCATTGCCGATATTGCCAGCAATATTATTGTTATTCTTTTCATTTCGATATAATTGTTTTCTTTCCGTTTATGATATATATCCCCGCTGATAATCCTGCAACAGAGCCGGCTTCAGAAAGAAGCCTTGCGCCGGAGAGTACATATACTGTATATCTTTCGTCAGAGTCAGTCGAAATATGTCCGACACCTGCTGTCAGGTTGTCGTAATTTATATCCTTCAGCCAGTCATCAAGCATAGCGCCGGCATTTGAAGTCTGGGTAGACCTTATCCAAAGTGACGGGGAGAGGAAATCACCGCCGGGTATCAGTCGCTTTGCATCGGCTTCAACACCGCTTATGCCACTGCTTGCACTTGAACCGATGAGTCCGATTTTCTTCCCTGCCATCTCCCTGCCATATTGAAACAGAAATGTCTGCAAAGGGGCTGCCATATTACTCCACCAAAGCGGAGCACCGATGATAATGCAGTCATATTCCGACAGATTCACATTTACAGGATCAATCGCAGGATATGAAGCCGCGTCAGCGGGATTATTGCGAATGGAAGCTATCTGCGCGCTGCCGATGGCATAGTTGTCGGCAGCATAATCAAGACCTTTTTGCGCCGGTTCGACCTCCAGCACATCAGCATCTATTTTCTTACTGAGTTCATCCACTATCCGCTCTACATTATTGGTATAGCTATAGTAGACTACGAGTGTTTTTGCCTGCACGCCTACAATTGCAAGCAGTGTAAAAATTGCGATAAAAACTATTCTCATTTTATTTAATGTATAATGCAAAATTAATAATCAACATTATAATTGTCCCTACCCGAATCATCTGTAAATATACCCGATTTGCTGTAATCAGTATCCTACCGGCTTTTGCTGTTCGGCATTATACCTGTCACCGACTACAGGGATAGCGGCTACAGCGGTCTCAAGTGTGCGCCATTCTTCGTCAGAGACACTAAATGTGAGTGTGTGAAGATTCTCTTCGAGATGAGAGTGTTTGGTTGTGCCGGGGATTGGTACTATCCACGGGGCTTTGTGCAACAGCCATCCGAGTGCCACCTGCGAGGAGGTCATACCCCTTTCCCTCCCGAATTGCCGGAGTTCGTTGACTATCCGTGTATTGGCGCGTATTGCCTCCGGCCGGAAACGCGGCAATATGTGGCGGTTGTCGTTGTCGGTGTCAAAACGAGTGTACTCATTTATGCAGCCGCCGAGAAAACCGCGGTTGAGCGGACTGCAAGGCACAAACCCTATGCCGAGCTCACGGCAGGTATCAAGCACTCCGTTAATCTCCACGTCGCGATGCATCAGATGATATTCACTCTGGATAGCCGTCAGCGGGCATACTGCATGAGCCTTGCGTATTGTGTCGGCACTCACCTCGCATAATCCCCAGCGCCGCACCTTACCTTCCCTGATAAGCTCGCTTATCGTTTCGGCAACTTCCTCGATTGGAGTATTGCGGTCATATCGGTGCTGATAAAACAATGGAATAGAATCAATGCGCAGTCGCCTCAATGATTCCTCGCAATACCGTCGTACAGTAGCACGGCTACTGTCCTGCCGACCGGTGCCTTTGCCATCAATCACCTCATGACCGAATTTAGTAGTCACGTTAACGCGCCCCTTATATGGTTCAAGAGCCTCACCGACAAGCAGTTCATTTTTAAGCGGACCATATATTATAGCCGTGTCAAACAATGTCACACCTCGGTCAACAGCCTCATGTATAAGCCGTATGCACTCCTTTCGGTCGGGCGACTGCGAGCGGTTGTAGTTCATCCCCATCACTCCAAATCCGAGTGCCGACACTTTCATTGCTGCGTTTCCCGAGCCAAGTGTGCGATATTGCATATTGCCGGATTTCAGTTTTGTCGAATCTTTGCCCGACAACACGGCTTCAGCCGCATGCACTTTGTCAAGCACAGGATTTATCGACAATGCCGCACCGATTACTGCCGCGGTCTTCAGAAAACCCCTGCGGCTGACTCCCTTTTCCTCTTTCATGATTCTATCTTCTTGATTATTCTTGCCGGATTGCCGGCGACAACTGTCATCGGGGGAACATCCTTAGTCACCACGCTTTGCGCTCCGACAATCGAGCCATAGCCGATTCTGACTCCCGAAAGAATTGTGGAATTTATACCAATCCAGACCTTATCCTCTATGACAATCGGTCGTCCATATGTAGCACTGCGATTGTCGGGGTTCGGGTCATGGTTGATGGTGATGAGATTGCACTTCGGACCGATAAACACTCCGTCACCGATTGTTATGCCTCCCCTGCCAAAGAATGTGCAACACTGCTGGATGAAACAGTCTTTGCCTATTTTCACCGGTTTGCCGTAATCGATATAAAACGGAGGCAATACCGTGGTACTGTCGTCAAGCGGTTTGCCGAGGATTTTCTCCATCAGTTCATGCACTCTTATTTGGTCGCGAACACTGACCGAGGCAAGCTCCTGCGCAGTCTCCATAGTCGAGAATATATCATCTATCAGAAGCTCATAGCCCGGTTCGCAGGGCGATACAAGTTTGCCGCTGAGGTCTTTTGCAAATATGTCGTTCATATACGGAATGGTTTTGATTTCATATCGCAAAATTACAGCGAAAGCCACGCAACGGCTTTGTTACGTGGCTCAATTCATTTTGTCCTGCGGCTCATTATGTGAAAGTCGGTGCCATACCGTAGGTTTCCTTATATAGTTTTGAGAAATGAGACAGGTTTTTGAATCCGACATCGAAGCATATTTCAGACACCTTTTTGCCACCTTTGCGTATAAGTTCGCGTGCCGCTTCAAGCCGTCGGCGAATCAGCCACTTCTGCGGAGTCAGAGTGCTTATCTTTTTAAAATCGCGCTTGAACGTGGCAAGACTTCTGCCCGTATAATATGCCATTTCTTCCATCGTAAGGTCGTTCATGTAGTTTTTCTCCATGAAATCCGCGATGTCGATTTTCCACGGCTCGACAAAATCAAACAGCAAGGCATACAGGTTTTCATCGGTTTTAAGAATGGCAAACATCCCTTCTGCCATTTTCATTTTTAATATCTCCTCATCAGGAGATACTCCTGCATCGAAGTAAGGAATCAGCGAATCAAAGAGACTTCGCACATCCGGACGATTTGCCGGAAATTTCACAAGACTCGCTTTCTCACGCCGCGCATCAGCCGGAATGTCCCTGCGGTTAAGAGTGTGGAAAAACTCTTTCAGATAATCTCGGGAGAACTTCATCACAACCGAGCGATAGGACTTGCCGTCTTTGACTCGCTTCTGAAGCCACATCCTGTTGTCACGCCTCATGAAAGCGCAGTCGCCGGGATGAAGTATGGTCTTACGCCCATTGTCGGTAATTTCCAGTTCGCCCGAATGAATGAATATGAGAGTATGTTCACGATTGCAGTGAGCACAGCCACGGTCATCAGTGAAATAACTCGCTATAAAGGTGTTTGAGCAATCCAACACTTCCAGTTTTTCCATATCAGTCTGAGTTTAGACAGCAAAGATAGCTCCAAAAATCTTCATACACTTTGTTGTGGGGCTCATTTTTTGACTTCACTCAATAAAATTAACTACCTTATTGGCAGGATTCAGAGGATTCTGATCGACAAGTTCAAGCGATTTCACCATTCTGAGAGTACCCTGCTTATACTTTTGAAAATGAGCAGAGGCAATATGCTTCTCATAGGCTTCTTTACTTGCATAGATTTCAAGGATTGTCACCCTGCAAGGATTGTTCTTTTCGCTTACAGCATACATTGTAAGTACGCCGGGTTCTGTTCGTATCGAGATTTCTCCAACCTCTATGGCACATTCCATATACTCATCAAGATACTGCGGATAAACCTCTATTTTTGAGAGGCGCACGATACCATCTGTGGTCATCTCTTCTTTGGCACACATTCCCGACTCCTTATCGAAAGTGTCGTTATCACTATTGCATGCGACTGCGGTTATTAGCATAATAATGTAAATATAATTTATAAAACGTGTCATCATTTCATTATTGATTTGTTACAAACTCTACTGAAGATGGGCGCAAACCCAAGTCTCTCAATATTGCCATTTCATTATCTTCAAGACGGCAACTCCTTATATCATTGCCAGGGATTATCCCTTCTTGCTCCATATATCGGGTAATTATTTCAACCGGTGATGAAGAATACCGGCTTGCGATATAGCCTATGACATCATCTTCGCAGACCGTCAGTGGAAGAATTACTTTACTTTCCATGTTGTTAATACTTGTTCCTGATGCAAAATTACTGACAGTCATCTTTATAAAAGTGCCGAATTCTTTTGAAGTTGTATCAATATTTTAGAAAGAATACTATATATGCCGGTTTTATCGTTAATTTTGTACAACCAATCAGTGTATTATGCCCAAAATCCTGAAAGTCAACACTCCATCAGATTATAGTAGATACCATGGCATCATAGACCGGCATCCGCTTGTCAGTATTATCGACTATTCCCGCATATCTCCGATACGTCATAGTCTGAACAGTTATGGCGTATATGGCATATTTCTTCAGGATAATAATGACAATGACCTTACGTATGGATGTGGAAAATATGATTACAGAAATGGGTCGTTGATATGTGTTGCACCGGGACAGATAGGAGGCAAAGAAGATAACGGCGAACTTACTTCAATAGGAGGATGGGCAATGCTGTTTCACCCGGATCTATTACATGGCACAAGCCTCCAAAACGAGATTAAAGGGTACTCATTCTTTGACTACCGAATAAATGAGGCTCTGCACATGAATGACGATGAGCATAAAACCATTGCATCCATCTTCCAAAAGATGGAAGAGGAGATTAACTTGCCGAGAGATAGTTTTCAGGATGAAATTCTTGTAAGCTATATATCATTGCTTTTAAAATTTTGTAACAGGTTTTACAACCGCCAGTTTCTCACCCGTAAACTGGCAAATGCAGGTATCCTCTCTAAATTCGAGACACTATTGCATGAATATTATGCTGAAAACCGCCAGGGCAACCTCGGTATCCCTACGGTCAATTACTGCGCCGAACAGCTATGTATGTCACCGAGTTATTTCAGCGACCTCATAAAGAAAACCACAGGAGAGAATGCCAGTTCCACAATCAGGAGATTTATAGTCAGGCAAGCAAAAAACGGGCTTGCCTCCGGATTGTCGGTCTCGGAAGTAGCCTATAGGTTAGGACTTGAATACCCGCAGCATCTTAGCCGCCTGTTCAAAAAAGAAACAGGACATACGCCTAAGCAATACCTCGCGTCACTGAACAAAAACATGTAAGTCTAATCTGAACTACGGTCAATTGTAATAGGGAATCTCGTCGGGGTGAAAGACGATTGAGTCAGACACAGGCGAAGACGCAATAAAATAGCCCAGACATCTATCGCCCGAAAACATTGCCGGGCCATTGCTGTCATTTTGCAGCGCTTCAAGATAGTCATGCATAGGACGTGTAATCTGACTGACGACGGCAGTCATGACATCGCCGTCAAAAAGCACAGAGTCGTCTTCTTCCTCATCGGTGTCCATGCGCGTCGTCATCGTGAAGTAAGTCAGAATCCCGTCGACCGCGCCACGGTCATCCATCTCTCCCCATTGATATATCTCTCCATTGCGATAAAGCTTGACCCAATAATAATCATTTCCATCACTGTTGTCAATGAACTGACCTTGCAACACAGCCACATGGTCGTAAGGCATCTTTATCCAGTTAAATTCAAGACCGACAATGCTGACAGGAGGAAACATTGTGGTCTCTGCCTCATAATGGCATCCGTCACGCTCTACAACAAGGCGATAATCATGCCCCGCAACACCAGGCGACGGGTCATAGAAAAAGCCTTCATCATCGGGCGTGAGGACAGTCGTCTCGCCTGATGTGATGTCTTCCAATGTCACAACGGCGTCAGTAAGCCGCGTGCGGTTCATCGGCTCATCCATGGGAGTAGTAAGGGTTATCCCTACTTTCACGCCGAGAGGCGTAAGTTCGCCCTCTATGACAGTCAGAGGCTCGATATAATGATATTTGAAGTCAAGCTCCTTCTCACATGACGTCGCCAGAACAGAGACAATCGTCACGACAAGAATATGCAATAATCTATTCATTATTAAGTAAATTTTCATGACAGGCTATGTCTATTTTATATAACGCAACTCCGGGAATCTTAGGATTCAGAATTTCAGAATATAGGAAACCGACGGCACAAGACCATACATGGACTGCTGGACAGCCCTTGTGCCGGAAGGCTTTGACGGGTCATCCTCAAAATATATCACATAGGGATTATAACGGCAATATGCGTTATAAACACCGAAAGCCCACTGATAAGTGAACCGCGGACCGGCATGTGTGTAAGTCGCCGACAGGTCAAGACGATGGGTGGCAGGAGTCATGTAAGCATTACGGCGAGAATAGTAATAGCAGGTCTCGCCGGCAACTTCATATTTCGCATCAGGCGCTGTGAGCGGCTGACCCGACGAGTATATCCATGAGCCGGAAAAATCCCATTTCCGCGACAGGTGATATATGGCAGTTACAGAAAAGTCATGACGGCGGTCATTGCCGGCGTCATACCACTCTCCGTCATTTATGCCCGGAATACGGGTTTCCGTATGTGAAATCGTGTATGAGAGCCATCCCGTAAGTCTCCCCGTATTCTTTCTAAACATAAACTCAGCGCCATAACTGCGTCCTTTTCCTCCAAGAATTATATCTTCAAGCACAATATTGGAAAAGGA
This sequence comes from Barnesiella sp. WM24, assembly GCF_004570975.1. Taxonomy (GTDB): domain Bacteria; phylum Bacteroidota; class Bacteroidia; order Bacteroidales; family Muribaculaceae; genus Muribaculum. The sequence continues at coordinate 47,107 of NZ_SPPC01000003.1, read as the reverse complement.
GCTTCTGCCATCTTTATAATCGTAGACATTATCGATAGACTTAAAATAGCCCTCTGCCGACCAGTCATAGTCACCGGTCACTGTCATGCCGGCATAACCCAATCCATATTGCAACACACGCTCCGGCTTTACTACCGCCGATGTCAACGCATAACGGTCAAAAGGGAAAGAAGTGGCGCTTGAACGTATCGAATGGAGATTCTGCGTTGCCACGGCAAATCCGGCTTTTATGTTGTGACAGCCGGAAATGTTATATTTCAAGCTTATGCGTGGCTGCAAATCAACGTAAGTCTTTCCATCAAACTGATTGCCCTCACCTGACGATGATATAAATTCATGAAACCTGCTGCCTGACATTACTGACGAGACATCAATGCGCATACCTGCCGAAACTTCAATCTTCTCCCGGAATGACCCGGAATAGTCAATCCACACCGAGTTTTCCCAAAGCGACCTCACTTCCCGCTCCTTCGCAGCGTTCAGAAGCCATTCTGCCGAATTAACCCTGAACAGTTCTGACCGCAAACCCACCTCGACGCCATGACTGTCGGTCACACTAAAGCGCACTCTCTCATTAAAAGAATAATCGTGAACATAACTTTTCATGGCCTGGTCGATATCCATTACCGACGCCTCCATCTTCGGGTCAAAATGGGTCAACGACAAAGTGGAAATGAATGTAAGTCGGTCGGCGGCATGGGCAGTCCAGTTGACAGAAGCCCCGAGATTTCCCCAATACATACCCATAAGGCCGCTTATCGCCATATTGTCATGGCTTATAAAAAATGAACAGTCGACAAGATGGGCATGAGCAGGGCGATAACGCAGTTTCGCCGTAACGTCATAAAAATTCATAATCGTGCTTCTATACTGCGGCACAAGTTTAAGAAACGCGTCGACATAAGAACGGCGTGCGGTAACGGCAAGTGAGAGCTTGTCCTTCTCAATCGGGCCGCCAGCCATAATTTTGGCGGCAAGAATACCTATCGAAGCCTTCCCGTGCCACTGTTCCATATCACCTGCCGCAAGTGACGTCTCAAGCACCGATGACGTTGCACCGCCATACATCGCAGGAATAGGTCCCTTGTATAAAGTCGCGCTCCCCAATGCATCATCATTGAATGTAGAAAATATGCCCATCACATGAGATGGGTTATAAAGAGTGATGCCGTCAAGCATGACAAGATTCTGCGAGGCATTGCCGCCACGCACTTCAAATCCGCCACCGCCATCACCCTCACCATGAACTCCGGGGAGAAGCGCTATTGACTTTATTATGTCGTTTTCGCCCCCAAACGACGGCACTTGGGAGAGTTTTGACAGTTCGAGCCTCTCAGCGCCAAGACGCGGATTTCCGACCCGACGACTGACGGAAGTGCCATTGACCACAACTTCCATCAGCTGTTGGTCAGCAATGCTGTCGGGCAATACATCAGCCGTCAAACAGCAAGCCGAGCCTGTCAACTGAAGTCCCAGCAAATATATCTTCTTTAACATTATCAAGAGCTGTTTCTTGTCGTTCACAAAAAATAAAATGCACTCGGCAATAAGCCGGTCCATTAGTTTAAAATATTACAAACCACATCAGTCCTACGGAAATTGCTATCAACAATAACGCAAAGCATAATGTGAAATCAACTTTCCTACCTTTATTATCCATTTTAATCTCTTTATTAAAATATTCCATCACAAAATCATGTGTTTCCATCCGTAACACGCAACAAAGTTAACAATTATTCAATTTATTTCAAAACCACCGACCCCGACAACATGTTTCAGGCATACAGATAATCTCCGTAAGAACTATCATTTATAACATATTATTATGTAAAGTCAGGACATGTACCGGACATAATACATACCGGACAGATACCGGCGTGGCAACGAAAAAATCGGGAGTTATGGATGACACGCTATAAATATTTATTAAATTTGCAGTCCATTAAGAAAAAGAGACTAAAAGTAATGAAACTGATTGCTGACAGCGGAAGCACCAAGGTTGAATGGTGTCTTCTTGATTATGATAAGCCGGTGAAGCAGATATTCACCTCCGGATTCAACGCACTGATGCTCACTGAAGAGGAAATCGCGCAGTATCTTGACGATGAGCTGATGTTTCAGCTCGGCGACCTTGCCGAAAAGGTGACAGAAGTATATTTCTACGGAGCAGGATGTATCGACGAGGATGTTTGCCGCAATGTACGCCGTGCCATCCGTCAGAATCTCAATGTAGCCACTATCGAGGCTCATTCCGACCTTCTGGGTGCGGCAAGGGCACTGTTCGGTCATAACGAGGGCATCGCATGTATACTCGGCACAGGCTCAAATTCATGCTACTACAACGGTCACGAGATAAAGGACCATGTAAGTCCGCTCGGCTTCATTCTAGGCGACGAGGGCAGCGGGGCGGTGCTTGGACGCCATCTTATAGGCGACGTGTTAAAACATCAGTTGCCAAGAGAGCTGTGTGACCGTTTTCTTGACGAGTATAACCTTGAACGCGCAGCAATCATACGCCGCGTTTATAAGGAGCAGTCGCCCAACCGATTCCTGGCGTCAGTCACGCCATTCCTGCTTAAAAACATCGAGGAACCGGCGATACACCGTCTTGTGCTAAACGAGTTCAAATCTTTTTTTGTGCGCAATGTAGCCCAATATGACCGCTATCGCTCGCTTCCAGTAAGCTTTGTAGGCTCCATAGCCTACCACTACCGTGCCGTGCTTGATGAAGCGGCGGCAGCGCTCGATGCAAAAATCGACACAGTGATCAAAACCCCGATGGAGGGATTAGTACGCTACCATTCATCACTTTAAACGACTCATGAACAATAAAATACCGAAACTGGAGCTTATCCTGGTAAACATCTCAGGACATGACCGCCCCGGCGTGACATCGGCACTTACTGAAATTCTTGCCGAATATGACGCAACAATCCTTGACATAGGTCAGGCTGACATACATCATACACTCTCTTTAGGCATCCTGATAAAGACCACCAGCAATCTTTCAGGCAATATAATGAAAGACCTGCTGTTTAAGGCATCGGAGCTGAATGTACAGATACGTTTCACGCCTGTGACTGTGAAAGAATATGAGGCATGGGTAGGACGACAAGGCAAAAACCGATGGATTGTCACTATACTCGGACGCCGCCTCACCGCGCGTCAGATAGCCTCGGTAACGCGCATCATCTCTGACCAGAACCTGAACATAGACAGCATCCAGCGTCTGACAGGCCGAGTGCCGCTCTCGGAAGGTGAAGAGGCAAAGACAAAGGCATGTGTTGAATTTTCAGTGAGAGGTAACCCCAACGATGCCAATGAGATGCAATCGCTGTTCATGAAGCTTTCGGCTGAAGAGGAATTTGACATCTCGCTGCAGCAGGACACCATGTATCGCCGCTGTCGCCGCCTGGTATGTTTCGACATGGACTCAACGCTTATCGAGACCGAGGTAATCGACGAGCTTGCGGAGCGCGCCGGTGTAGGAGCCAAAGTCAAGGCGATAACAGAGCGCGCGATGAGAGGCGAAATCGATTTTGACGAGAGTTTCCGCGAGCGTGTGGCTCTACTGAAAGGACTTGACGAGAGCGTGATGAAGGAAATCGCCGAGAAACTGCCCGTCACTGAAGGAGTGAGCAGGATGATGGAGGTGCTCAAACGCGCCGGATTCAAGACCGCCATACTTTCGGGCGGATTCACTTACTTCGGAAATTATCTCAAACAGAAGTTTGGAATCGACTATGTGTATGCCAACGAACTTGAAATCGTCGACGGAAAGCTTACCGGCCGATATGTAGGCGACATCGTAAACGGTAAACGCAAAGCCGAGCTGCTGCGTCTGCTCGCTCAGGTCGAGAATATCGACATCGCTCAGACAATTGCCGTAGGCGACGGAGCCAACGACCTTCCGATGCTGACTACCGCCGGACTTGGCATTGCTTTCCATGCCAAACCGAAAGTAAAGGCCACCGCCGGACAGAGCATCTCAACAATCGGGCTTGATGGAGTGTTGTACTTTATAGGATTTAAAGACTCATTCATTTCAGATGGCTCGAAACCTGTCAACTATTGAGAAGATGAAAAAGCTGCCGCACATAATCATCACTATTGCGGCGATGTTAGGGACAATCACTGTCAACGCCCAGCAATCCGTAGGACTGGTGTTAAGCGGCGGCGGTGCAAAAGGCATAGCCCATATCGGTGTAATCAAGGCTCTTGAGGAAAACAACATCCCGATTGATTACATCGCCGGGACATCTATGGGTGCCATAGTAGGTGGACTGTATGCCTCCGGCTATACTCCTGAAGAGATGATGGCGCTGATTGAGTCAAAAGGCTTCAGCTATTGGTCGACCGGCACAATCGACCCTTCATGGGTGTATTATTACGCGAGGGAAGAACCGACGCCTAAGCTTGCCAACATCAACCTGAGTCTCAACGACAGCACCAAAAACAATAATATACTGCCCACGAGCCTCATAAACCCCCTCCCCATGAACTTTGCGTTCATGGAGCTGTTTGCCCGCTATACGGCTCAGTGCAATGGCAATTTCAACAACTTGTTTGTGCCTTTCCGATGCGTAACGTCAGACATTTACCACAAGCACAAGATAGTGTGTCGCGACGGGTCGCTCGGCGATGCCATACGCGCGTCAATGTCATTTCCCATAGTGTTCCGCCCGATTGAGATGGACGGGGTGCTGGTCTACGACGGCGGCATTTACGACAACTTTCCTGTCGACGTGATGAGAGAGGATTTCGCACCCGACATAATGATAGGTGTCGACGTGTCATCGCCCGATAAAAAGCCCGACCCCAACAATATCATGCAGCAAATAGAAGACATGGTGATTCAGAATAATGACTATTCGCTGCCCGACGATGAAGGAATCAAGTTGAAGATACCTGTGCAACAGTTCGGCCTTCTTGACTTTCCTGCGTGCCGACAGATATACCAGATAGGTTATGACTGCGCGATAGAGATGATGGACTCCATCAAGAGCCGTGTATCATCGCGCATCCCGGCAGAGACACGCCGCCTGCGTCGAGCCGTGTTCAAGTCAGAGACTCCCTACGTAGTATTTGACTCCGTTAATGTACATGGAGGGACACCCGCCCAGGACGCCTACCTGAAATATATCTTTACCAAAGGAAAGCGCGACACATTCGGGCTCACCCAGGCAAAAGACGCATATTACCGCGCCATAACTCCCGGTAAACTTCGTAACTTTGTGCCACGCGCCATATGGAATGACACCACCCGCCGGTTTGAACTCGACCTCAGCGCCGACGTAAAAAACAATTTCAATGTAGGTCTTGGCGGATATATAAGCTCGTCGACAAATTCAATGCTGTTCATGTCGGCAGGATACAACACTTTGAGCTTCAACTCGCTCAACACTTCGATAAACGGATGGGTGGGACAAAGTTACATGGCAGGAATGCTTGACATCAAGATGAATCTGCGCTCAGCCAATCCCTCCTATATAAAAGCCCAGGCAGTGATTTCGAGAGAAAAAATGTTTGACAGCGACAGGATATTTTATGATGACGGCAACACGCTTGTCACAGATACAGAGCTGTTTGGCCGACTTCGCTACGGCATGGCGGTGGGTCGAAGCGGCAAACTTGAAATTGACGGAGGTACCGGAAGATTAAGCAGCCGATTCTTTGACGGGCTCATATTAAACGGCAAAGAACGCGACCGCTCGACTTATATTCTCGGACAGCTCCGCGCCATATATGAATACAATACACTTAACGACCTGAATTATGCCACAAACGGCATGATGATACATGCATCGGCATTTGGAGTTTACGGCAATCACAGCTTCTTCCCCGAAAACGACAAATCGCGCAAGCAGGAACAGAAAGGTGTAAACTGGCTGCAAATAGCACTGAATTATGAACGCTTCTGGTCGCTGAACCGACATTTCTCAATCGGGCTGGAGAGCAATCTTGAGATTTCGACCCGCCGGCTGCTTGACAATTATGCCGCCACGATGGTGATGCTTCCGGTGTTTCATCCTACGGCATCGACCTACAATTCATTTAACGCCTCGCTAAGAGCCCCCCAATATGTAACCCTGGGATTCCAGCCCATATGGAAAATCACCAACATGCTTCAGCTCAGAGGCGAGTTTCACTGCTTCATGCCCTGGCGGAAGGTACTGCCGGAAATTCCCGCCGACATCACCGATGCCACTTCTGTGAAAGCAAAATATGGCGATTGGTTTGCCGACCCTGTATTCTTCAGTGAGCTGGCGGCTGTCTATGCCCTCCCCTTCGCCCACCTCACTGCCTATATAAATTATTGCAATACACCCGGCACGAAATGGAATGTAGGGCTTTCATTCGGACTTTTCTTCCTTGCACCTAAATTCCTGCATTAACAGCCGGCAATATAAGATAAACATAAGTTACGTAACAATATTATTTAATCATCAATCGTTATAGGAAAGATTGTTTTTTAGTTTTGTATTATGATTTTTCAATGTGCAGTGCTCTTTGCATTTCTTGCATTGGGCGAACTAATCGTATGGCTCACCGGGATACCCATTCCGTCGAGCATTATCGGAATGCTGTTGCTTGCCGGCAGTCTTAAAGCCGGGATAGTAAGGGTGATGTGGGTCGACAAAGTTTCTGACTTTCTGGTAAAGAACCTCGGATTTTTCTTTGTCCCGGCAGGAGTAGGACTGATGAACTGCCTCGGGCTCATAAAAGCACAGTGGCTGCCGATTATCGGAGCCTCTGTCATCAGTACATTTTTCATTCTCGCGGTGACAGGCTGGGTACATCAGGCTGTGCGTCGCATTACATCTTCACGTCATGAGCTATCTCGAGAATAAATACTTTTTAATAGCGCTGACATTTGTCGTTTATGTGACAGCGCAGATTATTCAGAAGCGCACGGGAATGTCGTTTCTGAACCCGATATTGGTGACTATCGCAGTGCTTATCTGCATACTTATGTCGGCGGGGGTCGATTATCAGACCTATGCCGCAGGAGGCGACTATATTGACTTCTGGCTGAAACCGGCTGTGGTGGCACTCGGGGTTCCCCTCTACCGCCAGCTTGAGGCTATAAAAAAGCAGCTGCTGCCTATACTTCTTGCCGAACTTGCAGGCTGCATAGCCGGAGTCGTGTCGGTAGTAGTGGTAGCGCAACTACTCGGAGCGTCAAAGGAAGTGATACTTTCGCTTGCGCCAAAGTCAGTCACCACGCCTATAGCCATGGAGATAGCTCAGACCGTAGGCGGCATTCCAGCCCTCACAGCGGCAGTAGTCGTGTGTACCGGTATTTTCGGTGGAATGGCAGGATTCAAAATGATGAAATATTCGAGGGTAAAAAGTCCTATCGCCCAGGGGCTTTCGATGGGAACGGCTGCCCATGCCGTCGGCACATCGGCAGCGATGGATGTAGGCTACCGCTACGGAGCCTTCTCTTCACTCGGACTGACGCTGAACGGTCTGTTCACCGCCCTGCTCACTCCATTGATACTGTCGCTTCTCGGCTACGCATGACAGCAGCCTTGAAAGATAACAAAAAAACAGGACAATCCGTCGCGGGTTGTCCTGTCACGTTTTTGAAGTTATAAATTGTATATGATAGTTTATTATTAAATCATGTAATCGTTGATTTAGGGTCTTGTAATCGATTTGAGTGAATCGGGGTCTATGTCGCCGGTCATAAAAATAGCCGACAATATTTCTGGCGATTCCTTAATCTCTATAAGCAGCAGGCTCGACAGCTTGTCGCCGTTACGCTTTCCATAAATCGTGATGTTGTCATTGTCATCACGAAGTCTTGAAAGGAGCTGAAGCTCATTTATACACGGGTCAAGCATCTCTATTATACGGTCAAATGTCTCCGGAGTCTCACATGTAAGAATTTCCACACTCTTCAATCTGTCAATGGTCGACGGGCTGAATCTTGTAGAGTCTGCCATAGCGCCCATTGATGACAGCATCGACTCGGAGATGTAGGCATACTGAGCCTCGGGAAGCTTTGAAATCTTTTCAAAGCTCTTATTCTGAGCCGAGCCGGAAACAGCTGCGGCCGCCATTAAAATCCCTAATGCAAATTTCTTATATCCGATCATTGTCCAGTTCATTATTGATTGAATCACCGTAAAAGTCGTCTTCATATAAAGAGTCGTCGGGGAATGTTATCTTTGACAACACCCTTGTCGCCTCGTCCATGAATTCACCGGTCTTGTTAAGGCTTTCCGAAACCATAAGCAACGCGCGCTCCGTCTCGTTGTAGGCGGTCTGCGGGTCGGTAATCTCATTTGGATTATGAGTGCTGCCTTTGACGATAAACAATACAAGCGTCACAACAATCGCAAGACTCGCCGCCACACCGGCAAAAGCCACAAACCGGCGTCCTGCCGCATTACGGCGCTCCTGGCGGTCAAGTTTATCAATCATGAGGCTTATGTTGCCTAAAGCGTCGTCCGGAACATCCACTGAGACACCTTCCGACAAAGCGGCAACAATGTCGCGGTCGGCAGCCAGCTCCTCAGGAAGATTTTCAGCTTCTTCAAACATCCTGACAAGCCTCTTTTCATCGTCGGGAGTGGTCAATCCGCCGTAATATAGATTGAGTAATTGCCTAAGTTCGTAATGTTCTGACTTCATTTTATATTATTGTATAATTCTTTTAAACGTCGCCTTGCCCTTGACAGCAGTGTGCGCGCATTTTCATGTGACACGCCCGTTATCGCGGCAATTTCCTGTAGGTCACAATCGGCTTCCGAACGCAGTCTGATTACCTCCTGCTGCAACGGCGGAAGCTTCTCTACAAGCGTCCTGACAACAGAGAGGGTGTCACGCGCCTCGATTTCCGCCGACAGGCACCCTGTCTCCTCCTCGCCGGGCTCCACGTCGGTCATCTCCATTCTGGAAGCGCGTGTCCGGAGCATGTCAATGCAACGGTTTTTGACAGCCTTGACACAAAACGACTCATAATTGTCGATACCGGAAAGCATCGAGCGCCTTGCCCACATTGCAGCTACAGCATCCTGAACAGCATCCTGCGCATCATCGCTATCGCGCAATATTGAATATGCCACGCGATACATTGACCCGTAATGAGCCAATACGAGATGTTTGAAATTTTCAGTCGCCATATTGTTCTACACTATGTAGACGGAGACCCGAGAAAAATGTGACAAGAAAAATCAATATTTTTTACCCCAGCGGCTTTCTTGTGTCGCTTTCATGCGGTCTTCGGAAGCGTTGGCACATGGTTTCCAGAACATTGCATTTTCCAGAGCGTCGGGTAAAAATTGCTGACGCACAAAATTTCCGGGATAATTATGGGCATAAAGGTAATTTTTCCCATAATCGAGGCTTTTCATCAGCTTTGTCGGTGCATTGCGCAGATGCAGCGGCACGGGAAGGTTGCCCGTCTCGTTGACTGCCGCAAGCGCCGCGTCAATTGACAGATACGCAGAGTTGCTTTTGGGTGATGTGGCAAGATATACCGCACATTCCGCAAGAGGAATCCTTCCCTCGGGCCAGCCTATCTTATGGATTACATCAAAGGTCGCGTTGGCAAGCAACAGTGCGTTAGGATTGGCAAGGCCGATATCCTCGGCGGCAAGAATCACGAGTCGCCGCGCTATGAATTCGGGAGCCTCGCCTCCTGCAATCATTCTCGCGAGCCAGTAGACAGCAGCATCAGGATCACTTCCGCGAATGCTCTTGATGAATGCCGATATTATATCGTAGTGCATCTCTCCCGTCTTGTCGTAGGCAAGCGGGTTTTCCTGAAGACGCTCGGTGACTGTCATGTCGTCAATGACAATTTCTTCATCGGGCATCGCCGACTGTTCAATCAGGTCAAGTATATTAAGCAGTTTTCGCCCGTCGCCGCCGGCAAAACGGAACAGAGCCTTAGTGCTGTCAATACGGAATTTACGCTTCTGCAGCACCACGTCGGTAGTTATGGCGCGCGTAAGCAGAGTCATCAGTTCCTCTTCTTCAAGCGGTTTCAACACATAGACCTGGGCGCGCGAAAGCAACGGGCGTATGACTTCAAAGGAAGGATTTTCGGTAGTAGCGCCTATCAGTGTCACGATACCACTCTCCACGGCACCGAGAAGGCTGTCTTGCTGAGCCTTGTTAAAACGGTGTATCTCATCGATAAACAATATAGGGCGTCCCTTGGAGAACATGCTCGCGGCGTCTGATTTACACCTGTCCATCACCTCTCTCACCTCCTTCACTCCCGAATGGACGGCGCTGAGCGTATAGAACGGCGATTCCGTAGTGTTGGCAATGATTTTGGCAAGCGTGGTCTTCCCTACTCCCGGAGGACCCCAGAGTATAAAAGAGGTTACATTTCCCGAGTCAATCATGCGGCGCAACACCGACCCCGGGCCGACAAGATGTGTCTGTCCTATATATTCGTCTATTGTATGCGGTCTTAGTCTTTCAGCAAGTGGAGCCTGCATAAAAAATATCTTTCTACTGATTAATATTGATACAAAATTAACAAATGTCGGTAGTAAAAAAAGAGTGTCTGATGTTAATTGTGTTTAATATGTGAAATTATCATTATGCCATATCTAAAATTTTACTTAACTTTACAACTCGGAATTAACAAAGATTCCGAGACAGACATCTAACCATGTATTTTTCGAACTATTAATGAAGGAAAGTGTTAATTTTATAACAGGACATCATAACCGTCCCGTATATTGATTGACAACACTAAAAACTTTTTATTATGAGCCAGGAAGGTAATGCAAACAAGGGCGCCAATACCGCAAGAACCATTTTCGGTATTTTCATGATTGTTATATATGTAGGCATGGGCATATTACTGCTTATCAACTTCTTCCAGTGGGAAAGCGGACCCTGGGAATGGCTTCGCTGGGCAGGCGGTATCCTTCTTATAGTTTATGGAATATGGCGCGGTTATCGTCAGTTTAAAGGTATCGACCGCAATATCGGCGACGAGTACTAACAGAAGAAAGACATCATCATGATAAAGAAAGGCATAATCAAGTATACAAGAATTGCGCTGACGTCACTTTTAATCGCCGGCGCGATTTCTTGTCGTAAAGCACCGACCAACACAAGCACGTCAGGCATAGCCACGATCGTTTGTGACGCAAGTTTTGAAAACATCATGGATCAGGAGATTGATGTTTTTGAGTACAACACAAAGGGGAAAGCAAGCATCATCCCTTACTATGAGTCGGAAAAAGCGTGTATCGACTCGCTTCTCGACTTCAAGACAAAACTGATTGTAATCACCCGCGACCTTAACGAGAAAGAAAAAGAGTATATAAAGGCAAAAAACCGTAACGTAAGATCCAACCGCATAGCGGTGGACGCCATAGCCTTGATTGTAAACCCCGACAATCCTATCGAGCAACTGTCGGTAAGCGAGATTGCCGACATCCTGACGGGAAAGACCACAGAGTGGTCACAGCTTGGTCCGGGAATGTTGAAAGGCGACATACAGGTGGTGTTTGACAATGAAGGCTCAAGCACCGTGCAATACATGCGTGACTCGGTGATGAACGGAGAGAAGTTTGCCGACAACGTGTTTGCCCAAAACACCAACCAGGAAGTGTTCACCCAGGTGCAGAACCGTAAAAACGCCATAGGCATAATAGGTGTAAGCTGGATTAGCGCCGACATGCGCACACGCGACCTTCCGAGGGAAGAGCGCATAAAGTCGCTCAATCAGCAAGACACCACCGTTTCGGAATTTGACACCTCGGTAAAAGTGCTTAAAGTAAGCGGCAAAGACGATTTCAGGGCTTACAAGCCTTATCAGGGCTACATCTATGACGGAAGCTATCCGCTCCACCGCTCAATGTACATGATTTCCACCGCTGCCAACGGCAGCCTTTCCCATGGTTTCTACTCTTTCGTCACAGGTACGATAGGACAGAAAATCATTCAGCGCACCGGCATACTCCCGGCTCGTGTACAGCCGAGAATGGTAAATCTGAATTAAACTATAAAAAGCAAAAACAATCAAATAAGTATATTAATAACAAAACAGGTTTAAAAACATGAAATTTAAGTTTTTATTATCCCTTTGCCTTGCAGGAGCGTTGACAGCTTCAGCTCAGGGATATAAGGATGGAGTCGAGTATTTCAAGGCCGACCAGTTTGCCAACGCCAAGACTCTCCTTGAGCGCAATCTTAACGATGCATCAACCGACAAAGCGGTAGCTTACTACTATCTCGGTGCCATCGCTATTCACGAAAAGGATCTTGCTGCGGCAAAGGCAAATTTCGAGAAGGGTCTTGCTGCTAATCCCGACAACGCTTATAACAAGGTGGGACTTGGCGAAGTCGCTCTTATGAACGGCAATGTCAAGGAAGCTGAAAATTACTTTGATGAAGCAAAGAAGGTTAACAAAAAGGATGCCGGTGTGTTTTCTGCGATAGGTCGCGCTTATTTCAATGCTGACCCGGTAAAGTATGCCAAGGAGATTGAGAAGTATGACGCTCAGGCTATCAAGGCTGACAAAAAGGATCCGTCAATCTTTGTACTTCGCGGTGACCGCAAGGCGGCTGTGAAAGAATGGGGCGACGCAGCAGCCAACTATGAGAATGCAATTCTTTACTCTAAAGGTCTGCCTGAAGCGTATGTAAAATATGCCAACGCTTATTTCAACGTGAATCCCGACTATGCTATCGCAAAGCTCCAGGAACTTCTTCAGGAAAACCCCAGCTCAGCTCTTGGACAGCGCGAACTCGCCGAGAAATATTATGAAAACGACCAGTGGTCAAAAGCGGCTGCCGCTTACGGCGACTATATCAACAACCCCAACCACTTTGTAGAAGACGAAGTGCGCTACTCAGTGCTACTCTACTACGGACAGCACTATGAGCAGAGCCTTGAAATAGCCAACCGCCTTCTTGCTTCTGACCCCAACAACCTTCAGCTACAGCGCATCGCGTTTCTTGACAAGGCTGCGATGAAGGATTATGCAGGTGCCGAGGCTGCTGCAAAGAGCCTTTTCGCGCTCAAGAATGCAAAGTTCACTTCCAATGACTACTCTACTTACGCAGAAGTGCTCCAGGAACTTGGCAAGGACTCACTTGCAATCTTCGAGTATGAAAAAGCGATTGAGGTAAACCCTGACAAGCTTGACCTTTACAAGGCACTCAGCTCGGCTTACAGCGGAGCAAAGAATTACAAGAAGGCTCTTGAAGTATTCCAGAACTTCATCGACAAGGGTGACTATGTGACCAATGACCTTGTGACCCTTTCAAGCCGTTACCAGAACGTAGCCGCAACATCGGAAGAAGGTTCTCCCGAAAAGCAGGCAGCGATCGCAAAAGCAATCGAGACTATCGAACAGGTTATCGCAAAGGTGCCCGACAATCCTATACCTGTGCGAAACAAAGCGCGCATGATGCTTGTGAAGTATGACAACAAACCCTCTGAAGAGATGGAGGCAACCTACCAGCAGGTAGTGGCACTTCTTGACAAGGATCCCGAAAACAAGACAAAACGTGCTGACATGTACAACGAGGCATACAGCCAGATTGCATCATATTACATCTCTCAGAAGGACATACCTACCGCAAAGATGTACTATGAGAAGGTATATGAGCTTGATCCGACCAACCAGGCTCTCCGCGACTATATCGACAAGATGAAGTAAAAAGTTTTCCCATACCAATAAAAAGGAGCTGTGCAAATGCACAGCTCCTTTTTATTATGTCTGCATCCATCAGCCGCATAGCTGTAAGGGTTGACAACGTGGTTGATTGCCGGTGCAAGGTTTGTGTTCAGGGCAACGTTGTCAATGCCGGATGCCGGGTTCGAGTGTCAGCCTCCAAGACATGGCAAACCACTACGTAAACACACACAAAGGGCCGCGCATTTTTTTGCGCAGCCCTTTGGTAAATTTACGAGAGAATGAAACGAGCAAGTTACCTTGTATAATTCATCAAAAATCTGTACTTTCGTAGAAAGAAATCATCCAAGTCATCAAAAATGAATCTAAAAAACATCATAATCATTTCAGCCGCGACTCTTCTGCCGGCTACATCATTAGCCGACAGGCTCGTAATCCTGCACACCAACGACACCCACAGCCAGCTTGACCCCAATGATAAAAACGAAGGTGGCATATTGCGGCGCAAAGTGCTTGTCGACAGCATCCGGGATGTGGAGCCAAACGTGCTTCTGATTGACTGCGGCGACGCCGTGCAAGGCACATTATATTATACGCTTTTTCGCGGCGAGGCAGAACGTGTCATGATGAACAATCTCGGATATGACATCCAGATACTCGGCAACCACGAGTTTGACAACGGGGTTGAAGAACTTGCCCGTGAATGGTCGCAGCTTAATGCAAAGAAGATTACATCCAACTATGACCTGCGCGGGACTGCGCTTGACAGCATATTTGAACCATATACAATCAGCAGCTTCGGCGACAGGAAAATAGGCTTTTTAGCCATAAATCTTGACCCTAAGGGCATGATTGCCGACGACAATGCTGAAGGTGTCAGATATCTTGACGGAATAGAGGCAGCCAACTCGCTCGCATGGTATCTAAAGAATGTCAAACACACCGATATGGTCATCGCCCTTACCCATGTAGGATATGACTCGGCAAATCCGCCCACACCAAGCGACCTGGACATAGCCTGCAACTCTAAGGACATAGACATAATCATAGGCGGACACTCCCACACGACAGTCGACCCTGACGCCCCCGATGCTCTCGCGTGGAAAGTTGCAAATGCCAAAGGCGACACAGTAATTGTCGCACAGACCGGAAGCCGCGGAGTGAATCTCGGGAAAATAACCGTCGACCTCCCCACCCTCGCGTCAACCTACAGCCTTATCCCGGTCAACAAGCGTCTTGACAATCGCATCGACCCGGAAGCAGCCGCGCTGCTGTCAAGATACCGCACAAGCGTAGACTCGTTAAAAAGCCGCAAGATCGGAAAGTCGGCGCAGGAATTTCCCGCAGGCAGCCAGATACTTGTCAACTGGGTTGCCGATGTCATGCGTGACATGGGGCAGGAACTGTGTGCCTCACCTGTCGACGTGGCGATTGTCAACAAGGGCGGCATACGCCGCAGTCTGCCCGCCGGTCACATAACGAAGGAGACAATCATGACAATGCTGCCCTTTGACAACAAGCTGGTGGTGATGGAAATCAAAGGCAATGACCTGAAAGAAGCGTTTGACGTCATGGCACGACGCGGAGGCGACGGACTAAGCTCCGGATTTGATCCGAAGTCAATCAATCCCGACAGCACCTATACCATAATAACCATCGATTATCTCGCCAATGGCGGCGATTATATGGACCCCCTCACAAGAGGCAAGATTATCACGCGCAGCAAAGCGCGTCTTGACGAGACTATGATTGAATATATCGAGCGTCTCCGGGGCAAACCGATAAAATATGACGACAACTCACGGCGCATGTGATTAACAAGCCTGATAAAACATTTACATGATGAAAAAGACATTCTCACTTATATTCATGGCTCTGTACATCGGAGCCATGCTGATTTCGGCAAATGCCGCCACATCGATAAATGACCTGACGAAGACCGACCGTTGCCGGCAATGGGTCGATTCGGTGTATGAAACGCTGACCATGCGCCAGCGCGTAGCCCAGTTGTTTGTCCCCAAGGTAAACCCCGCCAATGTGACCTCCGCGAAACAGACTATTGCCGCATATGTAAAAAATCTCGGTGTAGGCGGACTGTTGTTCAGCAAAGGCACAATAGAGCAGTATGCCCAACTCACCGACTACGCTCAGTCAATCGCCGCCGTGCCACTCATAATGACCCTTGACGGCGAGTGGGGACCGGCAATGCGCGTCACCGGAACAACGCGCTTCCCCTACAACATGGGGCTCGGCGCCATCGAAGACGAAGAGCTTCTTTACCGGTATGGCAGGGAGGTAGCGCGCGAATGTCGCCTGCTTGGCATAAATGTCAATTTCGCGCCGGTGCTTGATGTCAACTCCAATCCGTCCAATCCGGTCATCGGCTACAGGTCATTCGGAGAAGACCCGCAGCGTGTGGCGAGACTCGGCACCGCCTATTCCCGGGGGCTTGAGGATGGCGGCGTCATGGCTGTAGGCAAGCACTTTCCGGGTCATGGAGACACAAGCAAAGATTCCCACAAAGAGCTGCCGACAGTCGACCACTCCCGCCAACAGCTTGACGAGATAGACCTGCTTCCGTTTCGCAGCTTTGTGAATGCCGGATTGTCAGGAATAATGGTCGCTCATCTTAACGTACCCGCAATCGACCCGTCAGGGACTCCGACATCCCTCTCTTACAAAGCCACCACCGGACTGCTAAAAGAGGAAATCGGATTTGACGGTCTTGTGTGGACCGACGGACTCGCGATGAAGGGAGCGTCGTCAGGCACAGAAAACAACTGTGTATCGGCTCTAAAGGCGGGCGCCGACGTTCTGCTCGAATCGGCTGCACCGCGCGGCGACATCGTGGCGGTAATCGCGGCGGTAGAAAACGGTACAATCCCGAAGTCGGTCATTGAAACCCGATGCAAGAAGATGCTTGCCTACAAATATGCGCTCGGCCTGTCTACCGGCTACCGCCCTGTAAGCAGCGCCTCTTTGAAAAAACAGTTGAACTCACCTGAAGCCGACGCAGTCAACCGCCGCCTCGCTGCCGCAATGATTACCTGCCTTGAAAACAAGGACGGACTCCTGCCGATAGGCGACACATATAATAAAAAAATCTCGATAGTCAACATAGGAGAAGGAAGCGACAATAACTTTTCAAGATACTGCCTGAAATATGCCGATGCAAAATGTTACAGCTCATCGGCATCACTTACCCCCGCCCAACTAAAGGCGATTAAATCAAGCGACATTGTGATTGCCGGGGTTTACAACAATAAGGCGGCATCGGTGGAAACACTGCGACAACTGGAAGATTGCGGCAGCCTTGTGACCGTATTTTTCATGAATCCTTATAAGCTGTCGGCGTTTGCACCGCTGAAATCATCATCGGTAATACTTGCCGGCGACAACACCCCGCTCATCCAGGAGTATGGAGCGCAAGCCGTGTTTGGAGGCATACGCGTAAACGGCTCGCTGCCGGTCAACGTGAAGGGAGTGGCACCTCTCGGAAAGTGTGTCGGCCTAATGAAAACGCGCCTCGGATACAGCAGTCCGGCAGCCTCAGGTCTTGACCCTGACGTAGACAGGGTAATAGACTCTCTCGTAAACACCGGACTCCGTACGGGAGCCTTCCCGGGATGTCAGGTGCTCGTTGCAAAGTCAGGCGACATAATAATCGACAAGAATTACGGATACACCGACCAGACAAAGACTCATAAGGTAAATGACTCCACCCTCTACGACCTCGCCTCTGTAAGCAAGATTGCCGGCACACTTTCCGGCCTGATGCTTGCATATGACGAGAGCCTATACCGCCTTGACGACCCGGTAAGCAAATACATCCCGGAGCTCAAAAACCGGGGCAAAGACAACATCACCGTGAAGCAATTGCTGCTGCACGAAAGCGGATTGCCGGCGGCTATCAACCTGTCTAAGTTCATGATGGACACCGCATCTTACACAGGCAAGCTCATTGCCTATCGTCCGAAAGGCGACAACACGCTGAAAATAGGCAAAGGCGTGTATGCCAACCGCAATGCCAGGCTACGCACCGACATCGTGTCCAAGACCGCTTCAGCCGGATTTGACAAGCCGGTCGCCGAAGGAATCTATGTAAGTGACGCCACAGTCGACTCCATCATGGAGCAGATTTACGCCGTTAACCCCCGAGCAAACAAAAACTATCTGTATTCCGATCTCAATTTCGCGTTGCTCATGGATATGGAACAGAACGTCAGCGGACAACCCCATGACACATTTGTTGAAGAAGGCATATTCCGCCCTCTTGGCGCGACACATACGCTCTACCGCCCGCTGTCACGATTCAAGGCCGCAAACATAGCCTCCACCGAAAATGACAAATTCATGAGAAAACAGTCTATAAAAGGTTATGTCCACGACGAACTTGCCGCCTTTTCAGGAGGTGTACAGGGCAATGCCGGACTCTTCTCCACAGCCGGTGACCTTGCGCGCCTCTGTCAGATGTGGCTTAACGGAGGCAGCTACGCCGGACGGCAAATCATCTCGCCGGCAACAGTCAACACGTTTATCGGCACCAAAAGCTCCAAGTCGCGCAGAAAACTCGGTTTTGACGGTCCCGACACAGAAAATCCCGACAAGACGCCGACATCAAAATCAGCCGACCCGTCGACATTCGGTCATATAGGATTTACCGGCACATGCATATGGGTTGACCCTAAAAATGAACTGATATATATATTTTTAAGCAATCGCGTACACCCTACACGCGATAACAGCGCGTTCACCCGCCTTAATATACGACCGACTATCATGGATGCTGTCTATGACGCGATAAAATAGCTAAATGCGACCAAAAAGCGCAAAAAGATTGAAAAATGTTATGTATTTTGCGAAAAACATTGTAACTTTGTCGCAAAATCATAAAATCATATTAATTTCAATCAATAAAAAATGAAAGCAACCGAAGTATTGGACGACTTGAAACGTCGCTTCCCCAACGAACCCGAGTATCTTCAGGCAGTAGAAGAGGTAATCACCACCATCGAGGATGAATATAACAAGCACCCCGAGTTTGAACGCTACAACCTCATCGAACGTCTTTGTCTGCCCGACCGTATATTCTCATTCCGCGTATCCTGGGTCGATGACAAGGGTAAGGTACAGAACAACATGGGCTACCGCATCCAGCACAACAATGCCATCGGTCCGTACAAGGGAGGTATCCGTTTCCACTCTTCGGTAAACCAGTCTATATTAAAATTCCTCGCATTCGAGCAGACATTCAAAAACTCCCTCACCACCCTTCCGATGGGTGGAGGAAAGGGCGGTAGCGACTTCTCTCCGCGCGGAAAGAGCGACATGGAGGTAATGCGCTTCTGCCAGGCGTTCATAGCCGAGTTGTGGCGTCACATCGGTCCTGACACCGACGTTCCCGCAGGTGACATAGGTGTAGGCGGACGCGAAGTAGGCTACATGTATGGAATGTATAAGAAGATGGCACGCGAATTTACCGGAACTTTCACCGGAAAGGGTCTTGAATTCGGCGGTTCACTCATCCGCCCCGAGGCAACCGGCTACGGCAATGTTTACTTCCTGCTCAATATGCTGAAGACCAAGGGCATCGACATCAAGGACAAGGTAGTGGCAATCTCCGGCTCAGGTAACGTGGCGACCTATACTGCAAAGAAGCTTCTTGAACTCGGAGCAAAGGTAATCACCATGAGCGACTCCGATGGCTGCATCTACGTGCCGGAAGGCATCACCTCGGAGCAGCTTGACTATATCTTCAAGCTCAAGAACGAGTATCGCGGACGCATCCGTGAGTTTGCTGAAGAGTATGGCTGCGAATATGTAGAGGGCGGACGTCCCTGGGTTTACAAGTGTGACATCGCAATGCCGTCGGCTACCCAGAATGAGCTTGACGGTGACGACGCCCGCACACTCCTTGCCAACGGATGTATCGCAGTCAGCGAAGGAGCAAACATGCCTTCTACCCCGGAAGCAATCAAGGAATTCCTTAACGCCAAGATTCTCTATGCACCCGGAAAAGCTGCAAATGCAGGCGGTGTGTCAGTATCAGGACTTGAGATGGCTCAGAACTCACAGAAGCTCTCTTGGAGCGCTGAAGAGGTTGACCAGAAGCTCAAGGACATCATGGCAAACATCCACGGACAGTGTGAGAAATATGGTAAAGAAGGTGACTTTATCAACTATGTGAAGGGAGCCAATGTCGCCGGCTTTATGAAAGTCGCTCGCGCGATGATGGCACAAGGCGTGCTCTAATCATAGGCACCATATAATAATATAAGTGGCAGCCCCGGTTTTGGTGCTGCCACTTCTGTTTTTAAGCTGTAAACTCACTCCCTACCGGCGGTTTAGACGACGAGGATAACGGAAGATAATTGACAACGCCACAGCGACAATAAGCGACCATGAGTAATACATGTAACCCCACGGAGCCGCCGGAGATATTCCGGCAAGCCCGGTAGCAAGAAGAGTCTGCGCTCCGTAAGGGATAAGACTCTGCACTATACATGAACATGTGTCAAGAACCGATGCCGCCTTACGGGGGTCAATGCCAAAACGATCGGATATCTCCTTCGCCAGCGACCCTACGGTAAGAATGGCGACAGTATTGTTTGCCGTACACAGATTAACGATGCTGACAAGAAACGCTATGCTTGCCATAGCTCCCCTCGCTCCGTTGATGCGTCGTGTAAGGACCTGCAGAATATAGTCGATTCCACCGGCAGCCTTTATCAGCCCGAGCATCCCGGCCGCAAGCAATGTCACAATCACCAGATTTCCGACCGAATCGATTCCCGCGCCCATGAACCCAAACAACTGCAACAGGTCATAGCCTGAAGACACGGCGATTAAAAGGGTGGCGACTATGCCGATGGAAAGCACCACCGTTACATTTATACCGGCTATGGCTGTGGCAATGATAATAAGATAAGGAAGCACAAGCCAGGGATTGCCGACCTCTGAAATCTCAGTCTCCGGAACTTTCGCACCGAGAATGATATAAAACACAAGTGACGCAAGTGCGGCAGGAAGCACAATCCATAGATTAGCCTTGAACTTGTCATTCATCTTACATCCCTGGGTGCGGGTAGCCGCTATGGTCGTGTCGGAAATAAATGAGAGATTATCACCGAAGAAAGCACCGCCAAGCACAACGGCGACAAAAAACGGCACGGAACCGGCTTCAGTCTGGGCAAGCTCCACGGCAAGAGGCGTCAGCGCGACGACAGTGCCCACAGAGGTGCCTATCGCGAGCGAGATGAAACATGACGCAAGAAACAGTCCCGGGATAAGCATCTCCCCCGGCAACCATTTCAATGCCAGGTTAACCGTAGCCTCAACCGACCCTATCTCCTTGGCAAGAGCCGCAAAAGCGCCGGCAAGCAGGAAAATCCATATCATATACATCACCCCCGACGAACCTGCCTCACGGCTGAATATATCGACACGCCGGGCAAGCGGCTTACCGCGTAATATGACCACTCCCCAAGCCGAAGCCATAAGGAGCGCGACTGCAAGAGGCATCTTATAAAAATCGTTGACAATAACTGACACGACTACATAAAACACCAGAAACACAAGAATAGGAGAAATCGCAAGCAATCCCTTGCGGGAAGATATTGAAGCCATAGGTAATTCAGTCATGATGGTAAGGCTCGCCACGGAGTATCGTCATAGCGCGATAAAGCTGCTCTGTGAAAAACAACCTCACCATCTCATGGGAAAAAGTCATCTTTGAAAGTGAAATCTTGTCATCGGCACGCTCATACATAGCCTTGGAAAATCCGTAAGGACCTCCGATGACAAAAAGCATCCTCTTGGGGACACTCGACATCTTGCGGTCGATATAGACGGAAAAATCGCGCGAAGTCATCTCCTTGCCGCGCTCATCAAGCAAGACGAGGAAATCGCCCGGCTGCAACTGGGCGAGAAACTGCTCCCCTTCCATCTCTTTCTGCCGCTCTTCAGTGAGCGACCTGGAGGTCTTTACGTCGGGAAGGCATTTAATCTCAAACGGCACATAATGAGAGAGTCGCTTCAAATATACATCAATGCCATCCTGCAGATACCGGGTAGATGTGCGCCCGATTGCCATTAATTCTATCTTCATCTTATAAGAGGGTTACTTACTTTTTAAACGGCAAAATTACTGATTTAATATCTAAAAATAGTAAATTTGCACCACAAAGCTATTTAATTATGGACACAAGAGATGAACTGATCGACAAGCTGCTCGATCTTGCTTTTGCCGAGGATGTCGGTGACGGCGACCACACCACTTTAAGCACCATACCCGCCGACGAGATGGGTAAACAACAACTCATCGTAAAGGAGGAAGGCACACTTGCCGGGGTGGAAATCGCCTGCAAAGTCTTTGAAAAGTTTGACCCGTCATTGAAAATGACAGTGTTTATCAACGACGGCTCTCATGTAAAGCCGGGCGACATAGCCTTTGTCGTTGAAGGGCCTGTGCGCTCTCTGCTTCAGACTGAACGCGTGATGCTCAACATCATGCAGCGCATGAGCGGAATCGCCACCACCACAGCCCGTTATCAAGACAGGCTGAAAGGTCTTAAAACAAAGGTGCTTGACACGAGAAAGACAACTCCCGGCATGAGAATGCTTGAGAAAGAGGCTGTCAAAATCGGAGGAGGACACAATCACCGTATAGGACTTTTTGACATGATTCTCATAAAGGACAACCATGTCGACTTTGCCGGAGGCATAAAAGAAGCTGTCGCAGCCGCCAAAAAGTATCTGAAAGAGACCGGTCGCGACCTTAAAATCGAGGTGGAAGTAAGAAACACCGACGAGATAAATCGCGCGCTTGAGGCCGGCGTTGACCGCATAATGCTCGACAACTTCTCGCCGGAACGCACGAAAGAAGCCGTCGAGCTTATAAATGGACGGACCGAAATCGAATCATCAGGCGGCATCACCTACGACACTCTGCGCGACTACGCCGAGTGTGGTGTCGACTTCATATCAGTCGGCGCACTGACCCACTCCGTCAAGGGACTTGACATGAGTTTTAAAGCTTGTCAGTGACGCGACTTACCGACAACATCTCATCAACCGAAAAGCCTGCAAACCCGTCAATCAGTTTGTGGGCTTTTCCTTGTAATCTCTCGGCGGGCAGAGTCGTTGCAAGCCCTATCACCACACTTCCGGCAGCCATGCCGGCGGCAAGGCCTGAAATCGAGTCTTCAAACACATAGCAGTCTTCCGGCTTACAACCGATTCTCTCCGCAGCAAGAAGATAGCCCTCGGGATCAGGCTTTGACCTGGATATATCACTGCCGGTGACTATGGTGTCAAAATACTTTTTCAAGTCGCCATGCTGGCTCCAAAGCTTAACCATCTTATTGTCGCTTGAACTTGTAACGATAGCCATCGGTATGCCTCTCGACTTCAGCTCGGCAAGAAAATCAAGGACGCCATCACATATCGGGTACTCCATGTCTGACTCAAACTCATTAATGCGTCGCAACACATCGGCGCTTGCCTCGGGCGACGGGAAATATTTACTCAGGATCTGCTCAATCGTAGACCCTTTTATCGCCATAGAGAAATTCTCTTCCTCAATATTATACAATTCGCCAAGGTTATCATAAAAACCGCTATAAATGCGCTCACTGTCTATGAGTACACCGTCAAGGTCAAATAAAACTCCGGTCTTTGCCATAAGTAATTTTCATCAATAGGTTAAAAATTGCCTGCAAATATCACATCGTCACATAACCGCTGACATCCGCAAGCCGCGTATTAAAAAAATTAAAATTTCAGCAAATTTACATTGTTTCAGTCTCAATATTGCATAATTAGCTGTTAATTTTGTAAAATAGAATTGTAATATGGCAAAAACAGACAGTCCACTCACCCTCGGCACGGAATCGGTAAGCAAACTACTGGTCCAATATTCCGTGCCCGCTATCATAGCAAGTGTCGCCACTTCGCTATACAATATAGTCGACAGCATATTCATAGGCAGAGGCGTGGGACCGATGGCAATTTCAGGACTTGCAATCACCTTTCCGCTGATGAATCTTGTCGTAGCGTTTTGTACGCTAATTGCAATGGGCGGAGCCACGATAAGCTCCATTTTCATCGGTCAGAAAAATGAATCACGCGCCACCGACGTGGTCAACAACGTGATGGTGCTTTGTCTCATTCACTCCGTCGTGTTCGGAGGGCTTACCCTACTCTTTCTTGATGACATACTTTACTTTTTCGGTGCGACAAAAGAGACGATAAAGTATGCTCGGGAATTTATGACAATAATCCTTTACGGGACGCCTATATCCTATGTATTCATCGGGCTGAACAACCTGATGCGAGCCACCGGCTACCCCAAAAAAGCGATGATTTCAGCTCTGCTTTCTGTTGCCGTCAATGTCGTGCTTGCACCGTTGTTTATATTCACCTTTAAATGGGGAATAGCCGGAGCGGCGCTTGCGACCATATGCGGACAGTTTGCAGCCTTTGTCTGGGTACTCATCCACTTCTTTTCAAAAAGCAGCTTCATCCACTTCAAGCGTGACAACCGATGGTTTACACCCTCGATAATCATGCGCATATATTCTATCGGACTGTCACCATTCCTGATGAATGTGTGTGCGTGTGTCGTGGTCGTCTTCATCAACAAGGCTTTGCTTGATTACGCGCAGGGCGACGGCAATCTCGCTGTCGGCGCATATGGAATCGTCAACCGCACGACAATGTTTTTTGTGATGGTCGTGTTTGGAGTCACGCAAGGCATGCAACCGATACTTGGATTCAATTACGGAGCCAACAAATGGGACCGCGTGAAGCGCACACTGAAAATAGGAATTGTAGCCGGAGTGTCAATCACCACGCTCGGATTCATATTGACCGAATCTTTTCCCGACACAATCAGCTCTCTGTTTACCACCGACGAGACTCTCATTGACATCGCCCGCAACGGATTCCGCATCTATTTCATATGCTATCCGGTAGTAGGTTGTCAGATTGTAATCCAGAATTTCTTCCAGTCAATCGGCAAGCCCCAGATCTCAATATTCCTGTCGCTTACCCGACAATTATTATTTTTAATACCGTTTCTCATCATTCTGCCGCGATACTTCGGCACCGACGGAGTGTGGGCAAGCATGACAGGTTCCGACCTTATCGCCTTCATTGTAGCGGTAGTCACATTAATAATAATGATACGTCGGCTGAACAAGAGATTTGCCGACATAAGACCAATCAACCAAACCCCCTGAAATTATAATGATAACAGATATTCAACTGAGGGTGACACCCAAAGAGGCATCGGATTTAGCCTCACTAAACAAAATCGCCGCAAAACAGACGGGATGTGACAGCAAGCAGATTACAGAATCACGCATCATAAAGCGCTCAATCGACGCTCGACAGCGCCGGGTGATGGTCAACATCACCCTGAGGATTGCGACAGGGGAGCGCCTGCCGGAGCCGGGAGCCGACATAACTCCCGAATATAAAGATGTGAGCAATGCCCCGCAGGCTATTATAATAGGAGCGGGTCCCGCCGGACTATTTGCAGCGCTAAGGCTGATTGAGCTTGGCATAAAACCGATAATACTTGAGCGCGGAAAAGATGTCGACAGCCGGCGCAAAGACATGGCGGCTATCGCCAGGGAAAACCGTGTCGACCCGGATTCCAACTATTGCTTCGGAGAAGGCGGCGCGGGTGCCTACTCCGACGGAAAGCTATATACACGCAGTAAAAAAAGAGGTTCGATTGACCGCATCCTTAACACACTCTACCGTCATGGCGCCTCTGAAGACATTTTGATTGATGCCCATCCCCACATAGGCACTGACCGGTTGCCGGAAGTAATCAAGGCTATGCGACTGACGATTATCCGATATGGAGGTGAGGTGCATTTCAACCGCAGGGTGACCGGACTGATTGTCAATGCCGACACAGTGACCGGCGCTGTGACAGCTGACGGAAAAGAGTTTACCGGACCTGTGATACTCGCTACAGGTCACTCGGCGCGTGACACCTACGAAATGCTGCTAAACCACGGCATAAGCCTTGAGCCAAAAGGCATCGCGGTAGGAGTAAGGCTCGAACACCCTCAGTCGCTTATCGACAGAATCCAGTATCACTCACCGGAAGGCAGAGGCAGGTATCTGCCGGCGGCTGAATACTCGATGCTGACCCGCGTAAATGACCGTGGAGTCTACTCGTTCTGCATGTGTCCGGGAGGATTTATAATTCCGGCGGCGAGCGGACCGGGACAGCTTGTAGTCAACGGCATGTCACCGTCGTCACGCGGTACAAGATGGGCCAACTCCGGCATGGTCGTGGAGGTGCTCCCTGATGATGTCAAAACTGAAACCCCCGATGACCCGCTTAAAATGATGAAATATCAGGAAGAGATCGAGGCACGGTTTTATGACGACGCCGACCATACCCACAATGCCCCCGCCCAGCGCATGATTGACTTCACCGAAAGCCGAAGGTCAAAAGACCTCCCCACCACATCCTATGCACCAGGCATACATCCTGCAAGAATCGACATGCTGTTGCCGAGAGAGATTGCGTCGCGTCTACAAAAAGGGTTCATTGAGTTTGGCAAGAAAGCCAAAGGGTTTCTTACCAACGAGGCTGTACTTATAGGATGTGAGACACGCACTTCATCTCCGGTAAGAATAACCCGTAATCCCGAAACATTGTCACACACATGCGTCAGCGGCATATATCCATGTGGAGAAGGAGCAGGCTACGCAGGGGGAATAGTGTCAGCAGCAATAGACGGAGAAAGGTGTGCAGAAGCACTCGCCTCGCAGCTGCAAAAAATACAATAGAGGAATTATTGTGAATATTTTGTAAATAAAAATGTAATAAGATAGGTGATTACGCGGATTTTTAATAATTTTGCATCCTGAACCGCAAAATAAAGAATAAGAGAATGTCTGACATTAAAAAGATCAAGACCGCACTGGTCTCCGTTTATCACAAAGACGGCTTAGATGAAATACTCGCGTTATTAAATAAAGAAGGCGTACAGTTCCTGTCAACAGGTGGTACACAATCATTTATCGAGAGCCTTGGCTATCCGTGTGCCCTCGTAGAAGACCTCACCGGATACCCCTCAATACTTGGCGGCCGCGTAAAGACACTCCACCCCAAAGTGTTTGGCGGCATACTCAACCGTCGCGACCACGAAGGAGACCAGTCACAGATAAAACAATACGAAATACCTGAAATCGACCTCGTGATTGTCGACCTGTATCCGTTTGTCGACACAGTTGCTTCAGGTGCTTCTCATGAAGACATCATAGAAAAGATTGACATAGGCGGCATCTCGCTTATACGCGCTGCAGCCAAAAACTATAACGACGTTATCATCGTCGCTTCAAAAGACCAGTATTCACCCCTCGCAGAGCTTCTGCGCAACAATGGCGCACAATCGTCATTGAGCGAGCGCCGCTGGTTTGCAAAAGAGGCTTTCGCTGTAAGCTCCGGCTACGACAGCTCTATCTTCAATTACTTTGATCAGGAGGAAGGTCCGTCGGCTCTCCGCGTCGCTATCGACGGAGCAAAGACGATGCGTTATGGAGAAAATCCCCACCAGAAGGGTTATTTCTTCGGCGACTTCGACAAAATCTTCACTCAGCTTCACGGCAAAGAAATCTCTTACAACAACCTGCTTGACATCGATGCTGCAGTCACTCTGATTTCAGAGTTCAGC
Organism: Barnesiella sp. WM24; assembly: GCF_004570975.1. Classification (GTDB taxonomy): domain Bacteria; phylum Bacteroidota; class Bacteroidia; order Bacteroidales; family Muribaculaceae; genus Muribaculum. Next base: position 19,779 of record NZ_SPPC01000003.1, on the reverse strand, counting down.
GACCCCACTTTCGCTGTGCTGAAACACAACAACGCGTGTGGTCTTGCCACCCGCCCCACTATCGCCGAGGCGTGGGCCGACGCTCTCGCCGGCGACCCGGTATCGGCATTTGGCGGAGTGCTTATCACCAACGGTACAGTTGACGCGAAAGCAGCTGAAGAAATCAACAAGATTTTCTTTGAGGTAATCATAGCCCCCGCCTATGACGACGATGCACTTGAAATCCTCAAGCAAAAGAAAAACCGCATAATCCTCGTTCAGAAAGCCCCGATTACAGAGAAGATGCAGTTCCGCTCTTGCCTTAACGGTGCGCTTGGACAGGAACGCGACCTCAAGATTGAAGTTGCCGACGACCTTAAACAGGCTACCGACCTTGCGGTAACCCCCGAACAGGTAAAGGACCTGCTCTTTGCCAACAAGATTGTGAAAAATTCAAAGAGCAACGCAATCGTGCTTGCAAAAGGCGAACAGTTATATGCAAGCGGCGTAGGACAGACTTCACGAGTAGACGCTCTGAAACATGCAATCGAAAAGGCGAAGTCATTCGGATTTGACCTTAACGGCGCAGTTATGGCATCAGACGCGTTCTTCCCCTTTGCCGACTGCGTTGAAATCGCCCACAACGAAGGAATAAACGCAGTAATCCAGCCCGGCGGCTCAATCCGCGACAACGAGACTGTCGAATACTGCAACAAGAACGGCATAGCTATGGTAATGACCGGCATACGCCACTTCAAGCACTAATTAACATCAATATTCAGAAATTAAAAAATGGGACTTTTCTCGTTTACCAAAGAAATAGCCATTGACCTCGGAACGGCAAACACCATCATCATCCACAATGATAAGATTGTGATTGACGAACCGTCAATAGTGGCACTTGACACAAAAACCGGCAAGCTTATCGCTGTCGGCACCGAGGCACAGCAGATGCAGGGAAAAGAGCCGGAAGGCATCCGTACCGTACGCCCGCTCCGCAAGGGAGTGATCGCCGACTTTAACGCGGCGGAACTCATGATACGCGGACTAATCAAGAAAGTAAGCACCAAGAGCAACTGGTTTTCACCCTCGCTACGCATGGTGGTCGGCATCCCGTCAGGCTCGACAGAAGTAGAGATACGTGCCGTAAGAGACTCGTCGGAACACGCCGGCGGACGTGACGTATACATGATTTACGAGCCTATGGCTGCAGCGCTTGGAATAGGTCTTGACGTCCAGGCTCCGGAAGGAAACATGATTGTCGACATAGGCGGCGGTAGCTCTGAAATCGCGGTAATCTCGCTGGGAGGCATCGTAAGTAACAAAAGCATCCAGATTGCAGGCGATGACCTTACCGATGACATCCAGCAACACATGCGCCGCGCCCACAATATCAAAGTAGGCGAACGCACTGCCGAACTGATCAAAATGAATGTAGGCTCAGCCCTTACCGAACTTGAAAACCCGCCGGAAGACTATATCGTACACGGTCCCAACCACATGACCGCACTGCCTATGGAAGTTCCGGTAAGCTATCAGGAGATTTCTCATTGTATCGAAAAATCGATATCAAAAATCGAGGCGGCTGTGTTAAGCGCCCTCGAGCAGACACCGCCCGAATTGTATGCCGACATTGTACGCAACGGCATCTGGCTTGCCGGAGGCGGCGCGTTGCTGCGCGGTCTTGACAAGCGTCTCGTTGACAAAATCGGCATTCCGTTCCATATCGCCGAAGATCCCCTTCTTGCAGTGGCACGCGGTACGGGAGTCGCCCTGAAGAATATAAACAAGTTCAAATTCCTCATACGGTAAACAATCCTGACTTATGTCATTTACCGAGATTTCTACAGGGCGTGATTAGCGCCCTGATGTAGGGACACACCATAGGGTGTGTCCTTACGTTCACATAGTCACCACCCATAAACGGTAATCGATGCGCAATCTGCTTGATTTTTTTCTAAAGTACAGCAAGTGGTTTATATTCATCATATACGTGATTATAAGTTGCATGCTGCTCTTTAACGGCAATCCTTATCAGCACTATATCTACCTTACGTCGGCAAATAAGGTAAGCTCGCTTGTATTCAAGACCTCAAGCATGGTGACTTCATATTTTCACCTGCACGACATCAACGAGGACCTCCAGCGACGTAACGCAAGTCTTGAATCAGAAGTAATCTGTCTGAACAAGGAGCTTGCACGTTACCGGGAAGAGGCAATAGCCGACTCGCTCTCCCGCGACTCGTCGCTCGTACAGTTTGACTTCATCATAGCCCACGTAATAAGCAACAGCGTATCGAGAGCCAACAACTACATAACCATAGAGAAAGGGCGTCTTGACTCGATTAAGCCTGAAATGGGCGTGGTGGACCAGAATGGAGTCGTAGGCATAATAAATGTTGTAGGCGACCACTCGGCGCGCATAATCTCGTTGCTGAATCCGAAGATGCGCCTTTCCTGCAAGGTCAAAGGCAGAGAATATTTCGGCTCCCTCGTGTGGGACGGCAAGAGTCCCCATGAGGCAATTCTTGAAGAGATGCCGCGCCACGAAAAGTTCAAGAAAGGCGACACAATAGTGACCAGCGGATACTCTGCCGTATTTCCGGAAGGGATCCCGGTGGGCACCATCATAAGCCACGAAAAGGAGCATGACGACAATTTCTATGCGCTGCGAATAAAACTATTCACTGACTTTACCACCCTTAGCACAGTCAGGGTTATCCGCAATAACATGAAGGATGAACTGATGCAGCTCCAGGAGGGAGAAGAAAATGATTGATACAGACCTCTATGACTAAGACAATAATACAATTCTCCATACTGTTCATCGTGCTTGTGCTGCTACAGGCAATGGTGTTTAACAACATATGCCTTTTTAACGTAGCGGTGCCGTTTGTATTCATTTATTTTATCGTTTATCTGCCGCTCACTCTTTCAGCCAACTGGGTGCTTACCCTATCCTTCATTGCAGGACTGAGCGTAGATATTTTTGCCAACACCCAAGGCATGAACTCACTTGCATGTACGATCATAGCGATGTCACGCCACTCATTATTGCACTTTTTCTTTCCTCGTGAAGACGAGCTTTCCATTCCGGAACCGTCGATACGTTCATTAGGACAGGAAATCTATATGAAATACCTCTTTACCGTAGTGCTGCTTTACTGCACCACGATATTCATAATCGAGGCATTTTCGTTTTTTGACATCTGGCGCATGCTGTTACGGATATTCTGCAGCACACTGCTCACATTCCTTTTGCTGCTCGGTCTTGACAGTGTGGTTTCACGTCATGATTGACAATAATCCTTTACTATGAGAAAAGACTACAATCTTGAAAAACGTAAATACATAATAGGCGGCTTCATTATCCTGATTGTCGCCATTTACCTCGTCAGGCTTTTCAACCTGCAGGTCATGGATAGCAATTATAAGATATTTGCCGACTCCAACGCGTTCATGCGCAAAACGCTCTACCCATCACGCGGAATGATGCGCGACAGGAATGACAAACTGGTGGTGTACAATCAACCTGCCTATGATGTGATGATGATTCCTAAAAATGTACAGGAATTTGACACCCTCGACTTCTGCAGCACCCTGAATATCACAAAAGACCAGTTTCTAAAACGTATAGCCGACATGAAAGACAAGCGTCTTAATCCCGGCTACTCGTCCTATACACCTCAAAAATTCATAACCCACATATCGGCCCAGGACTACGGCAGACTTCAAGAGAAACTTTACCGCTTTCCAGGCTTCTTCATCCAGCAGCGAATACTTCGCCAATACATGCATTCAGCCGCGGCAAATGTGCTTGGCAACATCAGGGAAGTATCACAGCGCGATATCGAGCGCGACAATTATTATGCCGCAGGCGACTATTGCGGCGACCTTGGCGTGGAGAAAAGTTATGAGGAATACCTTCGCGGAGAAAAAGGAGTCGAGATACTGATAAGAGACGCTTACGGCAGAATCAAGGGCAAATATGATGACGGGGCTCATGATGTGGCGCCAGTGTCAGGTCGTGACATAAAGCTCAGCATCGACATAGACCTGCAGATGTATGGGGAGAAACTGATGCAGAATAAAATCGGTGCGATAGTGGCAATCGAGCCATCGACCGGGGAGATACTTGCCATGGTGAGCAGTCCCACCTATGACCCCAAACTGCTCGTCGGCAGAGAACGCGGCAAAAATTACAAAGAACTTGTAAACAACTTTTACAAGCCCCTTTATGACCGCTCGCTGATGGGAGCCTACCCCCCCGGCTCGACATTCAAGCCGAGTCAGGGATTGATACTTCGCCAGGAAGACATAATTTCGCTCACCACAGCCTACCCCTGCTATCACGGCTTCATCAACGGAGGATTGCGTGTAGGCTGCCACGGACACGGCTCCCCTATCGCCCTTAAACCTGCGCTTCAGACATCATGTAACGCATTTTTTTGCTGGGGATTAAAAGCGATGCTTGACGGTAAACGAGCAAAATACGGGTCGGTAGCAGAAGCATTCGAGGTGTGGAAGCGTCATCTTGTATCGCTCGGTTATGGCTATAAGCTCGGTGTCGACCTGCCGGGTGAAAGTCGAGGATTTATACCTAACGCACAATTTTACAACAAGATATATGGCGAAGGTCACTGGAGCGCCAACACGATAATTTCAATCGCCATAGGACAAGGCGAGATTCTCGCCACACCATTGCAAATCGCCAATCTATGCGCGACAATCGCTAACCGCGGGTGGTTTATAACGCCTCATGTGGTAAAGGAGATTCAGGATACCATCCTGCCTGTCGAACTTACAGAGCGCCGCTACCCGACAATAGACCGGCAGCATTTTGAAGATGTCGCCGAAGGCATGAGAATGGCTGTCACCGGTGGTACATGCCGTCTTGCCAATCTCAGAGACATCGAGGTGTGTGGAAAAACAGGAACCGCACAGAACCCCCACGGAAAGGACCATTCGGCATTTATCGGATTTGCACCTTACAACGACCCCAAGATAGCGATATGCGTATATGTAGAGAATGCCGGATTCGGTGCCACATATGGAGTACCCATCGGCTCACTGATGATTGAGAAGTATCTTACCGACACTATCGCTCCTGAGCGTCAATACCTGGAGACCAGGATGTTTGAATCAAATACAATTATAAGCAGTGGAGTTAAAAAGCACTAATACTACATCCGTATTCCGTAATCTTGACTGGATTACTGTAATAATATATCTATTGCTTGTCATAGGCGGTATAATCTCAGTATATGCCGCAAGCTATGACTTCGACAACGCGTCCATTTTTTCTTTTGACGAGTTTTCGGGCAAACAATTGCGATGGGTAGGTCTTGCCCTGCTCGCCGGACTTGTAATAATACTTATAGATTTCCGCATATATGAAGCATATGCCTATCCTATCTACGGAATACTCATACTGCTGCTTATCGTCACAATCTTTGTGGCGCCTGATATAAAGGGTTCACGCTCGTGGCTCGTATTGGGACCCATGAGCCTGCAACCGGCCGAATTTGCCAAATTCGCGACGGCGCTTGCACTTGCCAAGCTTTTCTCGTCCTATAACTTCTCGCTTAACTCCTCAGCGTCAAGCTACCTGAAGGCGCTTATCATAATAATGCTGCCTATCGGGCTTATTCTCGCCCAGAAAGAGACAGGCTCCGCACTTGCCTATATGGCACTGTTTTTTGTGTTGTACCGCGAGGGAATGAGCGGACTTGTACTGGCGGCGGCATTATGCGCAGTAGTGTTCTTTGTGACGACTGTAAAATACACGGAGACAATGATTATGGGCATTCCATCAGGAGAGGTATCCGTGTTTATTATGATAGAGATGCTGATTGTGGCGATGCTTGCCACTTACTGCAAACAGCTGATCGGCGCGCGCAATGTGCTGCTATGGTTTCTCGGCACCGGCATTATAGCCTGGATACTCGGTTTATGCAGTGTGAATATACCGGGACTTGCATTCTTTTTGCCGGTTATCGGAGTGGCATTAATCTATACCCTTCTCCTTTCATTCAAGAGTCCGGCAAAACCGTTGCTCGTCACTGTGGGTGGCGCAATAGCTGCTATCGTGTTTCTTTTTTCCGTCAACAAAGTATTCAACGATGTGCTTCAGCCCCACCAGCAACAGCGTATTAAGGTGTCCCTCGGCATAGTAGAGGATTTGCGCGGCGCCGGCTACAACGTCAACCAGTCAAAGATTGCGATAGGCTCAGGAGGCTTTGCCGGAAAAGGATTTCTCAACGGCACTCAGACCAAACTAAAATACGTGCCGGAACAGCACACCGACTTCATCTTCTGCACAATCGGCGAAGAAGAAGGATTCATAGGCACCACGGTAGTCCTTTTACTGTTTCTCGGACTAATATTGCGCGTACTCACAATAGCCGAGCGCCAACCTACCATTTTCGGAAGAGTATATGCCTACTGTGTCGCCTCCTTTTTCATTTTCCACCTTGCAATCAATGTAGGAATGGTCATAGGGCTATGTCCGGTAATCGGTATTCCGTTACCGTTCCTAAGCTATGGCGGATCATCACTCTGGGGATTTACATTTCTGGTATTTATAATGTTGCGTATTGATGCGGCACGACGTGAGCATCACAGTTATTGACCCGCCAAAGTCTTAATTTTTTGTTAAAACTTTTTATTTACCGACAATTGCTGTAACTTTGAATGTAATTGCTGACCATGGAATCTCTGTTATACATAGTCATCCGCGGTATCGCCATAGGCATACTCATATCGGCACCGATGGGGCCGATAGGAATGTTATGTATCCAACGCACCCTGAACAAGGGTCGGTGGCCGGCATTTTTCACCGGAATGGGAGCTGCGCTAAGCGACCTCATATATTGCCTTCTGACCGGTCTGGGACTATCATTTATCACCGATTTCATCGAAGCAAACCAGCTCTTGCTGCAGATTATAGGTTCGGTAGTGCTTGCAGGATTTGCCTTCTATCTTTTCCGCAAGAATCCGACTCGCAGGCTCACCACCCCCAATGACTCTCCAAACACCTATTGGAAAGACTTTGTCACAGGATTCATACTGACATTTTCCAACCCTCTCATACTCTTTTTTATCATCGGACTCTTTGCCCGATTTAATTTCCTGTTGCCTGAATTCCGTTACTATCACTACATTTCCGGCTATACGGCTATATTCTGTGGAGCGCTACTATGGTGGTTTACCATCACCTACTTTGTCAACAAGGTGCGTTCCCACTTCAACGTAAGGTCATTATGGCTCATAAACCGCATAATCGGAAGCGTGCTGTTAATCATGTCGGCAGTAGGGTTAATAATGGGCATAAAAGATTATATTTCTTTATAACGACTTCAAAAAATGGACAGTAATACACAGATTCTACATGTGCCCGCGCTCGGAAATTCCGACATCTCGGATGCCGACTCACTAATCAACTCGCTTGAGGAAAACGGCGTGAGACGCACCATTGACTCTCTCGGATGGAAAGACAGATACCCTTACCATCCGCTCACCACGTTTTCTGTCGCACATTCCGCCGATACACTCTTTGTCGACTTCTTCGTGCGTTGCAACTATCTCCGCGCCATCAACGACAAGCCCAACAGCCCTGTGTACGAAGATTCATGTGTAGGCATGTGCATCCGGCCGTCCACCGACAGTCCGACCTACATATCACTGATGATTAATTGCATCGGCACATTGTGTGGCAAGATACATGCCGCCGACGGTTCAGTGACAATGATTCCCGAGGACAAGCTTAACAGAATCGCATGCTTTGCATCATGCGGCAACCGCCCTTTCCGTGAGCTTGAGGGACTTTTCACCTGGAATATACTTGCCGAGATACCGCTTGACGTTCTCGGCATCGCGACACCCGCATTTCCTCTCAGCATGAAAGGAAACTTCTTCAAGTGTGCATCGGGAACGTCTCAGCCCCACTTCCTGTCATGGATGCCGATTGACTCTCCATCACCTGACTTTGAACGTCCCGACTGCTTCGGCGACATTATACTTGAATAACAATAACCAATACAATGTATAAATGAAGACAATCTATTCTTTAATTTTAGCCTTTCTTTGCACTTGCACGGTATCGGCTCAATCTTTTGACTTGAAAGATATACTTAAAGGCATCGGTGGTAAGTCAGGCGAAACAACCGAATCAACAGAATCAGGCAACAGCGGTTCGGGACTCGGTGACGTGTTAGGCTCGGTTTTAGGCAACGTATTGGGCACAAGCAAGCTCACGCCTGCCGACTTGACCGGAACGTGGAATTACACAGCTCCTGCGGTAACCTTCAAAAGCGACGACCTGCTAAAAAAAGCGGGCGGTGCAGCTGCATCAGCAACTATCGAAAACAAGATTGCGCCATATTATCAGCGCGCGGGTCTTGACAAACTCGTGCTCACGGTAAATGCCGACAGCACCTTTACAATGAAGTTTAACCGTGGCTCCCTCTCAGGCACCCTTTCCCAGGGGGAAGAGGCAGGATTCATGAAATTCCAGTTCAAGGCCATGGGCAAGATGAATATGGGCAGTCTTAACGCGGCAGTGAGCAAAGCCGGCAATCAGCTGTCGATAACCTTCGATGTGTCAAAGCTTATGACTCTCGTAAATACAATCTCGTCCATTTCCGGAAATTCAACCCTGAAAGGCGTAAACTCTCTCTTACAGAGTTACGACGGACTTCAAGCAGGATTCAGATTGAAAAAGGAGGGCAAGTAGCCGTTAATCACGTTTCAATATCTAAAGCCGGATTGACATCCGGCTTTTTTATTATATGATGTTAAAATAGGGATAGGACGATGATTTAATTATTAAATTTGCAGACATGAGAAAAAGCGTCCGGTATCTAAACATCATAATGATTATGCTTATAGCTGCTACATCCATGTTAAGCGGCTGTAAGTCATCAAAGTCTGCAACAAAACGTAAAGACAAGTCGGAATATCTCGGTGGACTGACATTCAACCCCGAGCATCTTAAAGGAGAGGACAAGCGCATTGTTGAAGAAGCCTTGACCTGGCTTGGCACACCTTACCGATATGGTGGCTCCGACTATTCAGGCACTGACTGCTCCGGACTTACTATGAAAGTATATTTTAAAGCCCTCGGACTCTCCATTCCGCGCAACTCAGCCCAACAGCAGAAATTCTGTAAGGCGATAAAGAAGGGGGCGCTGACTACAGGTGACCTACTTTTCTTTGCGACGGGTAAAGACAAGAAAAAGGTGTCACATGTCGGGCTATATCTCGGTGACGGGCAATTTATCCATGCTTCGGCAAGCCGGGGAGTAATTATAAGCAACGTAAACGAGCGATATTACACATCCAATTATCACTCGTCGGGGCATGTGTCAAGGAAAAGCGATAAAAACCGCAATAAAAGCAAGAGCCGGCAAGCACCGGAAGAGACAAAGAAATCATCGCCAAGCCCATCACCGGTAAGACAAGAGGCTCCAAAACGTCTCGAAACCGAGCCCATCAGCATTGAGCTTGATGAAGCTATCGAATCAAAAATAGACTCAATCTACTCTACATTTTTAGAATAATACCACGGATGAGAGGCAACGGAAGGCAATGACCCCACATCAAGCCTGCGGGCAGTGATAACAGCACCGGCAGCCTCAACTTTATTCCGGCGCACTCTTCCCGCCGCCTCGATTACCATGCCTTCGCCTTCATATAGCGCGACATGGTTCACGCGCCCGGTCGACTGATTTCCATAAAACACAAGGTCGCCCGGAATAAGTTCAGCAATCCTGACCGGCAAGCCGACAGATACCTGCTGCGAAGCGTCCCTCGGCAAAATAATTCCCGAAGAGAAGAACGCAAGCTTGGTAAGCCCCGAGCAGTCCATGCCCTTTGTCGAGAGTCCGCCCCAAAGATAAGGCACTCCCATCTGAGCATATGCCATTTCAAGCACGGCATCCATTCCGGTAAATGCAAGCTCATCAAGACTCATTATATAACCGTCGTCCACCCAGCACTCTCTACTGTCGGGAAGGAGCACTTTGGAGCATCCGTGTGCGACAGCACCGGTAAACACGACAATGTCGCCGGCGACAAAGTCAGTGACCGGACTACACTTTAAAGAGTCAGCGTAGCCACATACCTCATGTAGAGAGGCTATAATCCCTCTGTCTGACTTACGCCAATCATCCAGCGATCTATCATCAAGCAAAGTAAGAGAATTTTCGATGATATATCCCGTATATCCGTCGGGCATTGTCACCGCAGCCCAGCCATTTACGGTCAGCGAATCAACCCTGAGAGGATTGCCCATCAACGCCTGAGTCGACATTTCCGCACCGTGGCGAGGCTCGGTCCTTACGTGAGCAACCGAGATGTGGGGTAACGCCCATTGCCCGTAAACCGGACAACAGAAAAGAAAAAACAATATTGATAACCAGACCTTTTCCATAAGCATATTTTTGTCCTGTAAATTTATAAATATTTACTGATTAAAGATGAACTTTTGAATATAGAAGATGTTAAAATTATAACATAAACATATTTAGTTATGCATCTTACTCCTAAAGAAATCGACAAACTGATGTTGCTCAACTTGGGTATCATAGCCGAACGCCGCAAAAACAAAGGGCTGAAGCTTAATTATCCGGAAGCTGTGGCTTACATCACATCGGCAGCCCTTGAAGAAGCCCGTGCCGGTAAGACAGTAGAAGAAGTGATGGTAGAGGCAGCCAATGTGCTGAAGAAAGAGGATGTCATGGAAGGCGTTGCCGACATGATTCACCTTCTTCAGGTAGAAGCGGTATTTACCGACGGCTCACGATTGGTCAGCATCCATCATCCTATCAAGTAACCCACCCCCTCATAAAAGTAGAAAATCATGGCTACAGACAAAACCAAAATTCAAGCTACCGATGCACAGGCACCGGGCAACCCGCCTATGAATAATGAGGGATTCAGCAAATCCAATCCCCCAAAGTCAAGTGACACCCCTATGGCAGTGTACAATGGAGTGCCCCCTATCTATGACCCTGTCACTCCGGGATTCACCCCGGCTACAGAACCTCCGGTAGGCGGCGTTATCCTTGCCGCCGACCCGATTGAATATAACACCGACCGGTACACAGCGACAGTGACAGTACACAATACAGGCGACCGACCTATACAGGTAGGCTCTCACTTCCACTTCTTTGAAGTAAACCGTTATCTGGAATTTGACAGAGAGAAGACTTTCGGATGCCACCTGAATATCCCTGCGACAACCGCCATCCGATTTGAACCCGGTGATGAAAAGGTGGTCGAAGTAGTAAGCTACGGCGGCAAGAGAAAGGTGTTTGGCTTCAATGGACTTGTTGACGGATACACAGGCGGTGAAGACACCCCGACCTACTTCCCTGAAAGAATACGTGCGATACGCCGTATGCAGGAGTATGGATTCAAAAACGTAAGCGAAGATGAGGCTGAGGCTGAAACATCCAAGTAAATCTCTCAAATTTTTAAATTATGGCAACTATTTCCAGACAAGAAAATAACAACCTCTTCGGACCTACTGTAGGTGATAAAATACGTCTTGGCAACACTCACTTGTATGTCGAGATTGAAAAGGATCTTCGCGTCTACGGTGACGAGGCTGTTTATGGTGGCGGTAAAACCCTTCGCGACGGCATGGGACTTGCCAACCGCTACTCGGTCAAGGGTGGATCTCTTGACCTCGTGATAACCAATGTCACCATCCTTGACCCTATCTTAGGAGTCGTCAAAGCCGATGTCGGCATCAAGGACGGCAAAATCGCAGGCATAGGCAAGGCAGGTAACCCTGATGTGATGGACGGTGTATCTCCCGACCTGGTGACAGGTCCGTCGACCGATGCCATTTCAGGCGAGCATCTAATCCTTACAGCAGCCGCTATTGACGGTCACGTTCACCATATCTCCCCGCAGCAGGCATATGACTGCCTGTCCAATGGTATAACCACACTTATCGGCGGTGGTATCGGTCCGACCGACGGAACCAACGGCACCACCATCACTTCCGGTGTATGGAACATGTATAAGATGCTGGAATCATTTGAGGGAATACCTATCAACTACGGATGTCTCGCAAAGGGTAACAGTTCGGTAAAAGAGACACTTGACGAGCAGATTTATGCAGGAAGCTGCGGATATAAGATTCACGAAGACTGGGGCTCAACCCCTGCAGCCATCAGAGCCTGCCTTGATTCAGCCGACCGTCTTGACGTACAGGTGGCAATCCACACTGATACACTGAACGAAGCCGGATATGTGGAAGACACCATCGCGGCTATGGACGGACGTACAATCCACACCTACCACACTGAAGGTGCCGGCGGAGGTCACGCACCCGACCTTCTGAAAGTGGCGTCAATGGCAAATGTACTGCCTTCATCAACCAACCCCACCCTGCCATTCGGTATTAATTCAAAGGCAGAGTTGTTTGACATGATTATGGTGTGCCACAACTTGAATCCCAATATTCCAAGTGATGTCGCATTTGCCGAGAGCCGTGTGCGCCCGGAGACACAATCAGCCGAAAATATTCTTCACGACCTCGGTGTGCTTTCAATGGTGTCAAGTGACTCTCAGGCAATGGGTCGTGTCGGCGAATCGTTTATGCGCTCATTCCAGATGGCAAGCTACATGAAGGATGTACGCGGTAAGCTCCGCGAAGACAGCGACAGCAACGATAACTTCCGTGTATTGCGATATCTCGCCAAGGTGACCATAAACCCGGCTATCACCTACGGATGTTCCGACATACTCGGTTCTATTGAAAAAGGCAAAATTGCCGACCTCGTGCTCTGGGAACCGGCATTCTTCGGAACAAAGCCCAAGATGGTCATAAAGGGAGGCTTTATCAACTGGGCACAGATGGGCGACCCGAACGCGTCACTGCCAACCCCGCAGCCTATTTACATGAGACCTATGTATGGCGCTTTCGGAAAAGCAATCGGTGCAACTTGCGTAAATCTTATGTCACGTTGTTCCATCGAGGCAGGTGTGCCTGATAAGCTCGGGCTTCAGCGTCAATGTTATGCTGTCCACGGAACCCGTCAGATTTCCAAGTATGACATGGTACGTAACACAGCCATGCCGCACATAGAGATAAATCCTGAAACATTCTATGTCTATGTCGACGGAGAGCTCGCCTACGTTCCACCGGCACCAAGCTTCTCACTCGCCCAATTATATTGGTTCAGCTAAATTATTATACTCACTGCACGCTCTTTATAGGCGTGCAGTGAATATTTAACCCATACAAACAACTCTTATTTATGAAAATATTCAGTGAGGTAATCGGTAACATTCACGGCAACGCCGAACTTGCAAAAAAACTATCGGATGCCGATATAGAGTATCTGGATCTTGACCAATGGACTGCCCAGAAAAGCCGATTTATCGTGACCGGCGACAAAGGCACACAATGTGCAGTCGCCCTCAAGCGCAATCATCAGCTTATCGAAGGCGACGTGCTTGAATATGACCCGGAGACAAAAAGAGCCATCGTGGCACGCATCGAACTCAGCCCAGTATTTGTGATTGACCTTGCCGCCGTAGAAAAAGAAGACAAGCTGAAAATCATAGAGACTTGTATAGAACTCGGGCATGCAATCGGCAATCAGCACTGGCCTGCAGTCATAAAAGGCACCAAGGTATACATACCGCTCACCGTTGACAAAAAGGTGATGGAAAGCGTCATGTACACCCACTCCATTCCCGGGGTGACCTATGAATTTCAAGCCGGCAAAGAGGTGATACCCTATCTCGCGCCTCATGAGATACGCAACCTGTTTGGTGGCACCGCTCAGGAAAGCCACTCTCATGTACATGCCGACCCGATGCATCACCACGAACACGGGCACATGCACACCCATCCTGACGGCACTACCCACTGCCACTGATATATCACCATACATAAACACCATATTTCTACGTCATCAGTATGAGTTTGACATCCATTATATCAACCATGCGGCTTCTTGAGATGAGTGACTCGCAATTTCCTGTCGGAAACTTCTCATTTTCCAACGGACTGGAGACTGCGTCTTATGAAAAAATCGTTCACAACGCCGACACCTTGCGGCAATATGTAGAAGCGGCTTCAATACAATCAGCGTTCAGCGACGGAATCGCGTCAATACTTGCCTACCGCGCGGCGGCAGCCGGCAACTACGAAGAAGTGCTTCATGCCGACGAGGAAGTCATACTTTGCAAAATGAACGACGAGGCACGCCAGATGGTATTACGCATGGGTAAGAAAATGGCTGAACTCATGGTCCACATAACGGATTGCCCTATGATGACACGCTTCTTAAAAGACATCAACCAGGGGGTCACGGCCGGTACATATCCTATAGCACAGGCGATAGCGATGCAACACGCCGGCATATCGGAGGAGGAGATGTTTACATCACAGCAATTCGGAGTGGTGAACATGATACTCGGAGCCGCTTTGCGATGTGTGCGCGTGTCACACTATGACACCCAGAAAATAGCATATGACCTTGCCCCGCGCATCGCCGACGACTACATGCACGTAAAAGAAATGGGCTACGAGGACATGAGAGCCTTTGTTCCCGGAATGGACATAATGGCGTCGCTTCATGAGAAAGGAAATATGCGTATGTTCATGAATTGACAACAAAAAAATTTCAACAAAAAAACTCTTTATTATATGAGCACCTGCAGAATTGGAATAGGAGGACCCGTAGGGTCGGGAAAAACCGCCTTAATCGAGGCGATAACCCCCCACTTGCTTAAAGAAGGATTCAAAGTCCTTATCATAACCAATGATATTGTAACCACTGAAGACGCCAAACATGTGCGCCGAATGTTGAAAGGAGTGCTGCTTGAAGACCGCATAATCGGTGTCGAGACAGGGGCATGCCCTCACACAGCGGTCAGAGAGGACCCGTCCATGAACATAGCGGCGGTGGAAGAGATGGAAGCGAAATTCCCTGACACTGACATTGTACTGATAGAATCGGGCGGCGATAATCTGACACTGACATTCTCCCCCGCCCTTGTGGACTTCTTCATTTATGTAATTGATGTCGCGGCTGGCGACAAGATTCCACGTAAAGACGGGCCCGGTATCTCGCAAAGCGATATACTTGTAATCAACAAGACCGACCTTGCGCCATATGTCCATGCCTCACTGGAAGTAATGGATCACGATTCAAAACTGATGCGTCCCGGCAAACCGTTTGTATTTACCAACTGCATGACCGGAGAAGGCATCGAAGAACTTGTCGCCTTAATCAAGGCTATGGCGCTCTTCGACCACGAGAAGGCACAGGACTGAACATAACTGACTAAACGGAATCCCTGATGAAAGATGTATATAACGCACCGGAAATGCAACGCATCGTTGCAATGCGCGAGATGCAGCCATATAACAATCCTACGCGCGCCATGTATCTTGGCGCGCCGGGAAAGGTAGGATACCTGCGTCTTGGCTTTGAATTAGACTCCGACGGAAAGAGCATACTTAGAGATCATGAACGTATCGCGCCGTTGATTGTACAGCAGGAACTTTACTGCGACGAGGCAATGCCGGAGATGCCGGTCGTCTATATCCTTTCATCAGGAGGACCGAATGTCGACGGTGACCGCTACGAGCAGGAAATCGAAATGCGACGCGGCTCAATCGGACATGTCACTACAGGCGCCGCGACAAAGATTGCGGAAATGAAAGATAATTTTTCCGCACTGTATCAGAAAATTACGCTGGAAGAGGACAGTTATCTTGAATTTATGCCGGAGGCAACCATCCCGTGTCTGAATTCGCGCTATATCACATATACTGACATAATCTGTCATCCTACGGCAACGATGTTTTACAGCGAGCTGTTCATGTGTGGCAGGAAACACCGCGACAACGAGATATTTAAATACGACATCCTCTCGGTCACGTGTGATGCACGACGCCCCGACGGGCAACGCCTGTTTAGAGAAAAATTCATAATCGAGCCCCACGACTACCCGCTGCGCAATCTTGGTCTTATGGGCAAGTATGACATGTATGCCAACGTGATAGTGCTTACACCGCCTGATAAAGCCGAAAAGATATATGAAGCCACGGAGGTGGGATTTTTTGAAAACGGGAAAGTTGCTACAGGACTAACACGGCTGCCCAATAATTCCGGACTATTATATAAGGTTCTCGGAATGGAGACTCAACCGGTCAAGACACGGGTAAGAGAATTTTGCTCCGCCGTAAGGCAGGCTGTAAAGGGCAAACCGGTGCTTCCTGATTTCCCATGGCGATAATGTTTAACTAATAATAAAAAATAATGATATGGCAACTAATGTTAGATCAGGAAGCACTCAACAGCGCACCCTGATGACTTATATCTCGGGGACTCTCAAGGGAGCAGGACAGGTGATGTTTCAGGGAAGTGCCTGGACAGGTCTGCTGATACTTGCCGGAATATTCTGGGGTTGTTACGGTCCTGACGGGGAAAGCATGCCTCTTGTGGCATGGGGCGCACTCACCGGTCTAATCGTGTCGACGGCAACAGGCTACATCTTTGAGTCAAAGAGCGACGGCGACCAGGGATTATGGGGCTTTAACGGCATCCTTGTAGGATGCGCCGTTTTCACGTTTCTCGGCAACACCGTGTGGGCATGGGTGGCAATGATTCTCGGCTCGGCACTAACGGTAATAGCCCGAAGAGGGTTAAACAATGTGTTTGCCCCGTTCAATACCACATCCTACACATTCCCGTTCATCGTAATCTCGTGGTTCATACTGCTGTCGGCGCGTATGATGGGACAGCTCCCTCCTGTGTCAGAGTCCATAGCCTCTCTGCCGACATCAGTGTCACCCGAACATTTCACCTACACTTTCGGCGACCTTATCATATACTGGCTTAAAGGCATCTCACAGGTGTTTCTGGTAAATTCATGGGTTACCGGAATATTCTTCATAGTTGCTCTTGCCCTATGCAGCCGCTGGGCGGCAGCTTGGGCGATGATTGCATCAGCCGTGTCACTCGCTGTCGCCATCATATTCAATGCCGACCACGCCGACATCGTAAACGGACTATTCGGATTTTCACCTGTACTGACAGGTATAGCCATAGGATGCACATTCTATAAACCGAGTGTAAAATCTTTCTTCTACGCGCTTGCCGCAGTTGTCTTTACCGTATTTGTACAGGCCGGACTGGACGTGTTCCTGTCACCTGTAGGAATAGCTACACTGACAGCGCCCTTCTGTATAGCGACATGGATTTTCATGCTTCCGATGTATAAACTCAATTCCAAATCATGACCATTATGAAAAAAGTTGTTCTTCTAAGACATGGAGAGAGCCAGTGGAATCTGGAAAACAGATTTACCGGATGGACTGATGTGGATCTTACCGACAAGGGAAAGGAGGAGGCACGCAATGCCGGAGAAAAAATGCTTAATGCAGGCATTTTACCTGAATATTACTTCACTTCTTATCTGAAAAGGGCAATCCACACTCTGCAGATAGCAGCAGAGGCTCTTGACCGCGACTGGGTACCTGTCGAAAAGGACTGGCACCTTAATGAGCGCCACTACGGGGCTTTGCAGGGATTAAATAAAGCGGAGACAGCAAAGGAGTATGGCGACGAGCAAGTACACATATGGCGCCGCAGCTACGACGTACAGCCACCGGCGCTGTCACTTGACGACCCGAGATATCCCGGCAATGACGACCGCTACATGAATCTCGCATATGAAGACATTCCGCTCACTGAGTCATTGAAAGACACGATTGAACGCGTGAGGGCATGCTGGGAAGAGATTATCTCGCCAAAGATTCATCTATACGGGACTGTACTTGTTGCCGCCCACGGCAACAGCCTGCGGGCACTCGCCATGATGCTGCTGCATCTCTCTCCTGAAGAGATAATGGAGGTGGAGATACCTACCGGGTCGCCCTGGGTATTTGAACTTGATGACAGGTTCAGCGTCCTGAAGAACTATTACCTATAATAAAAACGGCGGGTTAATCCCGCCGTTTCGTCTTTCTCGACGAGCGCGAGCAAGTCGAAAGGCATCTGATTGTCGCCGCCCCCTGGCACATAAGAGAGCGTATCATCTACGATGGTCGGCATAATATCCACGTCCTCCTTGAACACGGAAGCCGAGTTGACGGTGAACGCGGCGCGGGCTTCATAGCCCGGCAGCGTCTCAACGGAGTTATAATTAAGAAAGTCCATAACAATGCTGATTTTTCGGCAAAGTTATGGACCTTATGAGGTTAGCGAAAAGACGTGTTATAGGTCAGGAGCATTTGGAGCATTCACATTGAGCAAACCGTTAGCTATTGACATTGCCACAATTCCGGTATAATCTAAAAATAATGGTTTCACTTGGGTAAACTTAAATGTTGGAACACTACGCCTTGATGAAACGATAGCCGACAATTCCACAGGATATGTTGTAAGGGTAAAATCAATCATGTTAAAGCGGATTTTTCCGAATTGCATCAGTGATTTTAGCCCAAGATTACACTCGTAATCACTTGCAAGAGGGTTTAATTCGGTATTAACGGTGATGTGTGGGATAACGACTTCATTCCCCCCAATACCAACCTGCACATTCGGCAGACGGTAACATTCCAAAATTCTGACCTCTCCGAGGTCACAAGACAAAGCGGTAAAACGCTGCAAATCGCTGAAACTAAGACAGTTTCAGCGATTTTTGTAATACCCCTATCCGGCAGAATCGTGAACATTGTGAGGTATGGCGGTGTACAATTCGTGAACAGCTAAAATCGTGAACAGTTTGTTCACGATGACAACGCCGATGAACATAACATCCTAATCTTCTGCGCTTTTCTGCGATTTGTCAACTTGAAAGTGGGGTTCGCATACTCTCCGCCGGGTTCAAAACCCCACTTTTCGGGAATTATGAGTTGATTTCGGGCAAAATTTAACATCAATTGAAGTTTTTAACTACGCGACAGTTAATATAGCCTTGTTTTTAACTCTTTTCTGTCTGTTCAGCCGAGTTTGGGATTGTGTTCAATCGTGAACAAGGTGGCAGAACGGTGAATTATCATGAAATTGTCGAACATTAATTCGTGAACAATGTCCGGAAGTTTCTTCCTGTTCACGGAAATGTTCACCGGATTTGCGATACGGCGTTGATTTCCTTGCTCTTGCCTGTTGTGAAATTGGGCAAAAATGATTATATTTATGTAACCATTAAACCACAATTTCAAACTATGTTACATGATTCTTATTTCACCTTGTCTTTTATAGCAAGGAAAGCCCGCGCCCTCCGCAACGGCGAATATCCAATCTTCGTCCGCATCACCGTGAGCGGTCAGATTTCGGAAATGAACCTCGGACGCAGTGTCGCCCCTGAGAACTGGGATCAGAAGCGCGCCATGTCCAAAGGTCGCTCGCGCCGAGACCTCGAACTTAACAAGTATATCGAGGTTGTGAAAGCCCGTTTCCTCGAAATCCACAATATGCTTGTGCGCGATGGGAAGATGGTAAATCCGAAAATACTGCGAGACCATTTCCTCGGCACTGTCGAGAAGCCCAAAATGCTCTGCGATGTGTTCCATGAAACCAACGAGAAACGCAAGGAGGAACTGGAACGTGGCGACATTGTGAAAGCCACTTATCAGCGTTGGGTGCGCTGTGTTGATTACCTTGCGGAGTTTTTCAAACTGACGCATAAAATGGATGATATTCCGATAAAGGATGTGACCTCCGGCATAATTGACGACTTCGAGCATTTTCTGCGCATGAGAAAAGGATGTGCCAACAATGCCGCTGTCCGCTATGTGCGCTGTGTAAAGAATGTGAT
>NZ_SPPC01000039.1 GCF_004570975.1 Barnesiella sp. WM24 | reverse complement strand
CCCCGTTAGCTCCAAAAAGGCGCGGGGATTTTAGAATTTAAGCACAAATTCTACAATAGTTCTACAAGATGCCAATTTAACCTCGTATCTGGTTGATAGTCAAAGTTGAGTTAGGAGTTTCCTAAACGTATGAGCTATTCAAGGGCATAAAATTGAAGCTCAAAGCCGTTTACTAAGTGAACAACTGAGCCAACAGATATTGATAATTCGTCATAAAGCCTTGTAGTTCAACGGATAGAATAG
>NZ_SPPC01000038.1 GCF_004570975.1 Barnesiella sp. WM24 | reverse complement strand
ACAGGCAGTGTAGGGGCGAGTGGAAGCTCGCCCGCATGTTTGCAGGACCGCGGTCATTCTGGTTTCAGCATTGCGTGTAGTGCGGGCGACCTTCCAGTCGCCCCTACAGCTACGCGATACACTGCGCGGTGGGTTGCGGTGATGCCATTGGGTTGCATGAGGTTTATACAGGCAGTGTAGGGGCGAGTGGAAGCTCGCCCGCATGTTTGCAGGACCGCGGTCATTCTGGTTTCAGCATTGCGTGTAGTGCGGGCGACCTTCCAGTCGCCCCTACA
>NZ_SPPC01000037.1 GCF_004570975.1 Barnesiella sp. WM24 | reverse complement strand
GGCCGAGCAGTGCGCCGAGACCGACGGTCTCGCCATTCTGAGCGACGATTTCGGTCAGGACGCCCGAGACCGGCGACGGCACTTCGACCGTGACCTTGTCGGTTTCCAGTTCGACGAGCGGCTCGTCAGCCTTGACGACATCGCCGACCTTCTTGAACCAGGTGCCGATAGTGGCTTCGCTGACGGATTCGCCAAGGGTGGGTACGCGGATTTCAGTGGCCATGATCTCAATTCCGTTAATCAGAGAACGTTTCGGTCGAAGGGGATGGTGACTGGGCGGATCAACCGCCCAGTGCGTCCTCCAGGAAGGCTTCGAGCTGGGCGAGATGCTTCGACATCAGGCCCGTTGCCGGCGATGCCGCAGCCGGACGACCGGTGTAG
>NZ_SPPC01000036.1 GCF_004570975.1 Barnesiella sp. WM24 | reverse complement strand
CGTTTGTCCGTTGGGAAAATGAGGTAAATACGTGCTTACCGGATCACTTGTCTGAAGTTTCCCCTTTTCCTCAAGCTGCAAAATAGCAGTTGCAATCAGCGCTTTTTGTGATGAACCGACATAAAAAGATGTCAATGGATTATTTTGAATGTAGTGTTTACGGTCAGCATAGCCAAAACCTTTATTTGTTACGATTTCTCCATTTCTGACAATCATGGCTGTTCCGCTGAAACCGATCTCTTTTAAATAATTGCTGATTTTTTGGTTTCGATCCACTGTTTTGATTTGTTCCTCTGATTTTTTGGCAGTTTTCTTTTTGACCTCTTTTTTCTGATCGGTATTTGAAACCGCTGCAGTTTCTTGAGATGGTTCGTTTTCTTCACTAT
>NZ_SPPC01000035.1 GCF_004570975.1 Barnesiella sp. WM24 | reverse complement strand
CTTATAGAGAATCGAATGAGAGAAACAGTTTTCTCGCACAAGGTTTGTCTAAGGGACAACACATTCAACTCAAAAGGTTCAAGGTGGTATTGAGTCACCACATCCTCCATATTTCGCTTTTTCAGGTATGTGGTTACAAATGGCTCTATCATTCTTTTTTCATAAGGAAAAGGATTGGCAAATGCGCTGATTTCCACAAC
This sequence comes from Barnesiella sp. WM24, assembly GCF_004570975.1. Classification (GTDB taxonomy): domain Bacteria; phylum Bacteroidota; class Bacteroidia; order Bacteroidales; family Muribaculaceae; genus Muribaculum. The sequence goes on along the minus strand of NZ_SPPC01000035.1, from coordinate 188 downwards.
AATTCTCGAAGGAATAGGATTTACAGACACATCTAAACCCACCTGAGCATCATAGGAGAAGGCTTGCTTCCTATATTTTGAGCCTTTGGATATATCTGAAAAGGATTTATCCTCCGTCAAGCTGGCTGTTACCTCTTTCATCAAGTTGGATAAAAGCATCTTAACTTGATTGCCACTCATATTCTCAC
>NZ_SPPC01000034.1 GCF_004570975.1 Barnesiella sp. WM24 | reverse complement strand
GCGACCGTGTTGTAAAGGCCATCAAGGACAAATACAGACTCACATACTCGCCGCTGAAACAGAAATACGAGGACAGAATTCCGGTATTCAAGGAGCGGATCAGTCAGGCGATTTATTGCTGTAAGTCGTGGGATGAGTTCTCGCGCCGCCTCGCCTGTGCCGGAATTGAGGTAAAATTTCATGACGATCACAACACAGGCAAACACATCGGCGTGAAATTTACAGACGGCGATATAACAGTCAACGGGTCTAAAATCGACCGTGCTTTCACATATCGCCGCCTGAACAACCTCTTTGAGCTCAACCGCAGGCATGGGCAACAACAGTCTGATTACACTACGACGCGCCCCAAAGTAACCGTCGAATATACCCCGACGCAAAAGCCCTCACTTGTAGAAGATGTGATTGAAGCCACCGTCGGGGCAATCGGAAATTTGTACACTCTCGGCCCCGGCTTCGACCCGGAGGAACAGGCGTTTCAAAACGCCATCAAGAAAGAAGAAGCCAAACGTAAACGCAAATCAAGAAGAATCTGAATATGTCAAAGCTATATGATGACGTCAAGA
>NZ_SPPC01000033.1 GCF_004570975.1 Barnesiella sp. WM24 | reverse complement strand
AAACGGGTATTTGCCCCTGACCGCGGCTTATCGCAGCTTATCACGTCCTTCTTCGCCTCCGAGAGCCAAGGCATCCTTCATGTGCCCTTGTCTCCTTTCCTTTGTTTATCTTGTAACGACCCGTGTCTCGAAGACACGCGTCCGTTCGCTCGTTCTCGATGAGATTTTCTTTTTTCTCGTGTATCCCGATACGTGTTTGCGGTCACGTATCGGCGCTTCCAATATGTCAATGTCCTCTTTCCTGTTATCGTAGTCCCTGGCAGAGTTGAACTGCCGACCTCTACATTATCAGTGTAGCGCTCTAACCAACTGAGCTAAGGGACTGCATTTCAACCTCCACCCCGGGAGGATGACGCTATGAGTAAGCAACAGACCTGAAGCAGCACAAAGGTGTCTCCCCTGTTTTCTGTCGTAGCCCCGGCCGAGACATCAAAGATGTCCCGCTCCAGAAAGGAGGTGTTCCAGCCGCACCTTCCGGTACGGCTACCTTGTTACGACTTAGCCCCAGTCACCAGTTTTACCTTAGGGCGCTCCTTGCGGTCACGCACTTCAGGCACTCCCGGCTTCC
>NZ_SPPC01000032.1 GCF_004570975.1 Barnesiella sp. WM24 | reverse complement strand
AAACGGGTATTTGCCCCTGACCGCGGCTTATCGCAGCTTATCACGTCCTTCTTCGCCTCCGAGAGCCAAGGCATCCTTCATGTGCCCTTGTCTCCTTTCCTTTGTTTATCTTGTAACGACCCGTGTCCTGAAGACACGCGTCCGTTCGCTCGTTCTCGATGAGATTTTCTTTTTTTCTCGTGTATCCCGATACGTGTTTGCGGTCACGTATCGGCGCTTCCAATATGTCAATGTCCTCTTTCCTGTCCCGGACAAGCCGGGATGGTGGAGAATAACGGATTCGAACCGTTGACCCCCTGCTTGCAAAGCAGGTGCTCTAGCCAGCTGAGCTAATCCCCCATGCACCGCAGTAATCTGCGGCGGGATATCTTAAACAGACATTCCGCAGTACAGGACCGTGAGTGAATCACGGCTCCGGTCAATCCCTGTCGCGTCGTCGCGGCGGTCATTTGGAGCCACGCTCCAGAAAGGAGGTGTTCCAGCCGCACCTTCCGGTACGGCTACCTTGTTACGACTTAGCCCCAGTCACCAGTTTTACCTTAGGGCGCTCCTTGCGGTCACGCACTTCAGGCACTCCCGGCTTCC
>NZ_SPPC01000031.1 GCF_004570975.1 Barnesiella sp. WM24 | reverse complement strand
CGCAGAGATGAAGCACGGACCTATCGCACTTATCGACCGCGAGATGCCCACTGTGATTATCGCACCTACCGACGAGCTGCACGAAAAAATCATCTCCAACATCCAGCAGGTAAAAGCTCGCGGAGGTTCGGTAATAGCTATCGTGACCCGTGGCGACACAACTATTCCTGAAATCGCTGATTTCACTCTGGAGATTCCTCCGGTGCCGGAATGTCTATCGCCCATCATTGTCTCAATCCCGCTGCAGCTCCTTGCCTATCATATCGCAGTAATGAAAGGATGCAACGTGGACATGCCGCGTAACCTCGCCAAGTCAGTAACTGTAGAATAAGACTACAATCCAATCATAGTATAAAAAAAGAGCGGCAGCATTGCTGTCGCTCTCTGTGCGCACGAAGGGACTCGAACCCCCACGTCGTTAGACACTAGATCCTAAGTCTAGCGCGGCTACCAATTACGCCACGTGCGCAGGATTTGTGAGTGCAAAGGTAGAAACTTTAATTGGAATATACAATAGTTTCCCCACAAAATTTAATACAAAATTACCAATTCAGATATATCACATTAATAATCACCGATTTATGCCATCCTCAAATACACAAGATAACACCGCGTAGTCCATCGCGTAGCTGTAGGGGCGACTGGAAGGTCGCCCGCAACACAAACCATGCGAAAACGCGGTCTATCCCCGCCCGGGGATGCCGCCACATATACGTCATCGGCGGACGCAACGCGGGCGAGCTTCCACTCGCCCCTAAACTGCATGTGTGGTGTTTTGGTGTAACGGCGTGGAGATTACCCGCGTTTCCGCATGGGATGCATCACACAATGTTTCCCCAAAGGGGATAATCTTTGTTTAGCCGTGGGTTGAGCGTAGCGATACCCACGGTATGTTTTGTGTATTGACGATGTTTCCGTACTGTTTCTTATACACATCTCCGAGCCCATCAGAGGGAGACCGATCGCC
>NZ_SPPC01000030.1 GCF_004570975.1 Barnesiella sp. WM24 | reverse complement strand
AACGTGAGTTCGATATAAGCAATCAGAACAAAGTTAGCTGGTTATCTGTCACAAACTCCAAAGAGATAGACGGTTTCTTTGGAAAAAAACAGTAAGCAGCGATAGCACTCAAGGCATTGGTGATGAAATTTGCGAAAGACCGATGCCTTGAGTGTTCTATCTGAGCTATATTTTTAAGTTCATCGTTAACAGATTCAACAAGAGCTCTTTTGCGAAGCATAATTTTGTCAGCCACGGACATCAGCGAGTTCTTCATGTTGTTCTTAACCTTGGTAACGAGTTGAATCCCGTTCATGAAAAGGAACTCAAACAGTTTTTTGCCGATATATCCTTTATCACCACAAAGTTTACCTTTGACATTCTCGATGAAGGATTCCGAGTAAAGAGGCTCCCGGTCATCCACATTGCCGGGAGTGAACATAAAGTTCAGGATTTCCCCCTTATCATTTATGATTAGATGCAGTTTGAACCCAAAGAACCATCCCATCGAACACTTGCCCCTTTCAGCTATCCCTTTGAATGTCTTGTGTATAAGTATACGCTGATGCTTGCAGACTCTCAATGGCGTTGAGTCAACATACGCAATGCCGGTACAACTCCCCAGCAGCACCTCTTTGATGAATACAGTCAGGGGTAGCAGTACTGATTTCTGCAACTCAACAAATCTATTGTATGACACAGTGTTGGGAAACAGATGAGTAAGATGTTTGCAGACATATTGAGTGTAGAAATGTTTTAGACACCTGAAGCCCTTGCAGTGAAATAGGATCAGTATAGTTATGACCTCTGCATCCGAAAGCCGTCCAGGCTTATTGCGATGGACTTTGCCATCGCTGATCTGATGTTTTTTGAGCTCAGAAGAAAAATACTTGCAGAAGTCATCGGCAAGACAGAAAATTTCAGTAATTTTGTTCTCGGTAATCATAGCGGCAAATGCTTGTAAATGTTATAATTGGACACTATAAATTTACGAATTTTTCGCGATAATACCAAGAAAATCAGCCACTTAGTTTTATACTAAATGGCTGATTGTTTTATTGTTGGACAGCAGAATTATTATATCGAACTCACGTTA
>NZ_SPPC01000002.1 GCF_004570975.1 Barnesiella sp. WM24 | reverse complement strand
TCTATCACCCCCCCCAATTACCCCAAATGTGTAACCCCTAACTATGCGGAGTGTAACCCCTAACTGTAACCCCTCTCGTAACCCCTAATCAAAAAAACGGCCATTTTAACACAGAAAAGGGGGAGCCGTGAGGCTCCCCCGAAAGGCTTTGATTCAGACGGCTCTCTGAGGCCGTTCTAACGTTGTTATTATTCCATTTGATCATCTGTGCCGCCATTGGCTCCACGCGGGGCTGTAAGCAGCGTAGTTTGCTGTATTATCGCACATTTAGTGACTATTGTTCCGCCACCACTCAACCCTGCTCGGCGCAGATAATCATACCCACAACCCACCTGTTCCGGGGTCAAATGATGGAAAATGGCGGCAATCGAGCCGAAAGCGAGGGTTTTACGCTTGCCTGTTAGATGAACGATGATACATTTGGTCTGTCTCATAATCTCGTAATTTTCCGCAAATATACACAAATAAACGCTATTTGCAACCTTTTGAATATTACAAAATCAAAAACCGGCTCAAAATAATCGGCGCAGAGCCAACCTCTAACCACCGCTCGACCGCCGGAACCGGTGATGTAAACCGCCACACGCTGATGATGCGCACCATGTAAGCCTCGTGTAAACTTGCGGAGCCGAAAATTAAACCGAAATTAAAGCAATGTAAACGCTTCGTTTTTTTTGCCGCTCACACCCTCAACACCGTAACTCTCGTAATCTCAAAGCATTCCGCCCAAAACCGCCGACCTCTCCATCAAACGCTTCGTTTTGTGCCCCATATATTTTAAAAGCATTGAATTTGTATTGTCATGAAGCAAGCGACGCGCCCTTCCCCGCGTCGGCAAACGTCAGCCCGTAAGGGTAACGGTGGTTGTGTCTGGAAGAGAGGAGAGGCGTTTTCATGATGTGACAAGTTGGTTTTTCGCAAATATATTGTTTTGGATGTGAATTTGCAAGTTTTTACGCTGAAAAGCTACGTAGAGTGAAAACCGTGGTGGTTGTCCGGTGGTTTAGGGTGTATTGGGTTGCCGGTGTGTGAGTTCCGGAAGTTGTCGGGCAGTAGAGCCTTTTTTAGGGGGTATAAAAAAAGAACGGGGGTGCAGCTGTTGTGCATCTCCGTTTTGTAGTCTTAATTGATAGCAAGTTCAATCAGTTGTTGTTCGCTCGGGTTTTTAGCTACGATTCGCCCGTTGGGGTCAATTAGAAATGAGCTTAATCCCGATTCGAGATGATAATCGTCGATGAATTTCTCTGCATTACTTCTCTCGATAAAAAATTGTGATTCCGCACTAAGACCATCTCTGCGCACTATCTCACGAAAGAGGCGTTCACTACGATCAAGATTGATCGCCAAGAGATGGAATCGTTCTCCGGAATTGCTTGACTCCTGGTTTTGTTCAAGCATTGTGTACTGCTTGCAGGCTATGCGCGAGTCTGCATCACTTGATGCCCAGAATTGGAGCAGTACCCATTTCCCTTTCATGTCATCGAGAGCTACCGTAGAGTCGGAGCGTTCGATTTTGAACATCGGAGCCTTGGATCCCACTTTGCCATCTGCGGCACTTCCTGATGCGGCTGAACCAAGTCCGAGGAGAACGGCGAAGATCACAATGATTGCCATTGTTTTCTTCATTCCATAAGTTTAAAATTACTAAATACAAAAAGTAAGAGTGGTGATGAATTGTCCATTGCTCTTTCCTTTTTGTTGCCGATTTTCGGCGAAAGTCAAACTCTTTTGACCTTAGAAATAACAATTTCAACACTGCAAAGTTAAGCAACTTTTCCGAAATATTGAAATTCAATCGCTCATATTCACCGCTTTAGCCTGTAGTAAAGGCGCGGAAACCGTTTGGTGGAGCGGATTTCGGGCGATTGTTAAATTGCTTTAAAACGATGTTTTGCAACATGTATTTGCTCCGTTTTTTCTCAAAAACCGGGCTTGAACTAACAATGTGAAGCCTGTCGCGGGAGAGGGTGAAAACGGGGTTGCAGCGACTCTTTTGGAGCAAACAAAAAGGGAATCAGTATTGTTAAAGAAGTGTTACCAACTGTTAGATTTATGAAAAAGTCAATCACGTTATTGTTAGTGCTGTTATGTCTTATCCCTGTCAAGGCTGCAACCCCCGCCGAGGTTCATGCCGCGAAGGTCAAAAAGAGTCATCATGTGATAAATATAAGCCCTGATGAACCTATAGACTCGGCGTCGGAGCAGGAGATTATCAACTTGTTTTATTACGACCAGTTCCGCCAGTTTCAGGACCCGCTCGCTCCATATTTTATGATGATGAGCAAGACCGATCAATATGCCATGGGCATAGGTGGCGTTGTAAGAATGAGAGGGTGGTATGACTGGCACGGAGCCATGAACTACAGTGCTTTTATCCCCTATGAGATAAAGATACCTGCCGACCCTACCCGTAAACACTGGGTGGGCAGCACCCCCGTAGGGACGGCGCTGTTTATGTCGGTATTTGGGCGACATTCAAAGTTTGGCAACTATCAGCTGTATATAGAGGCTAATTTCAATGGTTATCAGAGCCGCGATTTCAGGCTGAAGAAAGCCTATGCCACAGTGGGCGATCTCACGATCGGTTATACTAACTCGACATTTTCCGACCCTGCCGCTCAGCCTCCTACGGTCGACGGACAAGGCCCCAACTCGAAAACGAGTGACACGAATGTGCTTGTAAGGTGGATGCACACTTTCCGGAAAAACTATGTCGTGGCTGCCTCGGTGGAGACCCCCGACGGCTCTATCCCGACACTTGCCGACACATATACGGGTTGCAGCAACTATATACCGAATTTTGCGGCATTCATGCAGTATCAGTGGGGCAACGGGCAGCATGTAAGGCTGTCGGGCGTTGTGCGCGGGCTTGAGTATCGCGACCTCGTTGAGGGAAGAAACTATAAAAAGACCGGCTGGGGAGTACATGTAAGCACTGTTTTCAACCCTGTAGCCCCGCTGACAGTCTATGGTGCGGTGATAACCGGCAAGGGGATAGGGAGCCTTGTCAACGACCTGCAAAGCTCGCCGATGGATCTTGTCGGCGACACAGGGCAGCGCGGCAGGATGTTTGCCCCGCTTAGCCTGGGATGGTATGCTGCTTTGCAATATCATTTCAGTCCCGAGATATTCTCTACGATAGTATTTAGCGAGGAGCGGTTTTTGCCCAAGCAACAGCCTGTCTATGAGAATATCACTTATAAATACGGACTTTACGGCGCGGCAAATGTCTTTTGGAATATGACCTCACGCTGCCAGATGGCTGTCGAGTATAATTTCGGCAAGCGGCAAAACATAGACCACTCCCACGGCTGGGTCAACAGGGTCAGCCTCATGGCGCAGTTCAGTTTTTAATCGGTCAAATAGTATAGTGACTCTGGTTGAAAATATCGAAAAATAGCGTAACTTTGCGGCGGTATTGAGCAAGACGGTCGGTCGCTTGCCGACTTCGAGAGCGGCAAGAGGAAAGTCCGGGCAATACAGGGCGCCATGGTTGTTAACGGCAACCTGTCAGTGATGGCAGAGTAGCGTGACAGAAAATAACCGCCGTCATTCGTGGCGGTAAGGGTGAAAAGGCGGGGTAAGAGCCCACCGGGTCCCACAGCGATATGGGATGCCGCACGCCTCATGGATTGCAAGGTCAAGTATACCGGCATTTAAGGGTTGCCCGCCCATTGCCGGGGGGTAGACTGCTCAAGCCCGGTGGCGACATCGGGATTAGATAAATGACCGACCGCGGCGGCAATTGCTGCCGTCGCGACATAACCCGGCTTACAGTCATGCTCGACCCCGCCCCGCGCCTGAAAGGGTGGCGGGGCGGTCTTTTTTCAACTATAATGCCGACGCAATTGTTATTATCTACGAAATGGAGACAGCACTTACAACCGATGCGATATTGATGGCGTTGCTGCTTACGCTGATAGCCGGGTTATCTACCGGCATAGGCAGTCTTATGGCTTTTTTTACAAAGGTCACCAACACCCGTTTCCTTTCTTGTGCGCTCGGGCTCTCGGCGGGCGTGATGGTCTATATATCGTTCATGGAGCTGCTTCCGGAGGCTATGGAGTCGATGGAGGCATATGCGTCAGGGAAGACCGCCATGCTTTATGTGTTGCTGGCTTTCTTCGGCGGGATGGGGGCGATTGCCCTTATCGACTTTATAGTCCCAGAAGATGAGAATCCCCATGAACTGCACAATATAAAAACGGCAGGAAACGGAAAACTCAAGCGCACTGGCTTCATGCTTGCCGTAACGATAGGCATCCATAACTTCCCGGAAGGTATAGCCACATTTGTCTCCGGACTTGAATCTCTTGACATCGCGCTCCCTATCGTGGTCGCAGTCGCCATTCATAATATACCAGAGGGCATCGCTGTATCGGTGCCGGTATACCATGCTACAGGCAGCCGCAAGAAGGCATTGTGGTTTTCAATTGCCTCAGGGCTTGCCGAGCCTCTCGGCGCACTTTTCGCTCTTGCGTTTCTGATGCCTATATGGACCCCGGCGGTCAATGCCGTGTGTCTTGCCGCTGTCGCGGGCATCATGGTCTTTATATCATTTGATGAGCTTCTGCCGAGTTCCGAGGAGTACGGTCATCACCATTATGCCATAGGCGGGGTGATACTCGGCATGGCTGTCATGGGCTTCGGGCTGCTTCTTTTCTGACTTTTCCGGTCGACAATTCACTACAAGTAGTGATTGCACCATTGCAATCCAAGAGGTAATTTTGCACCGTAGAAAATATGTCACTCCTGAATGAAGTTTGTTAAACCATTGTCAAGTGTGCCGGCTATTATAATAATGTGTAGCCAGGCTGTAATGGCTGATGAGAAAGCCGACACGACGCTCACCCTCGGTGAGGTGTCGGTGACTGCCATCAAGCAGTCGCTTGACATAGGCTCTTTGCCGGTCTCGTCAACTGTAGTCGGTGAAAAGGAACTTCAGAAGCTTAACGTAGTCACGATGAAAGGGATAAGCGAGGTGGCTCCAAACTTCTATATCCCTGACTACGGCTCTCGCATGACTTCTTCAATATATGTGCGTGGTATCGGCGCGCGTATCGACCAGCCTGTAATAGGGCTGAATGTCGACAATGTGCCTTATCTGAACAAGGACAACTATGATTTTGACCTTGTGGACATCGAGCGCATAGAGATGCTTCGCGGTCCGCAAAGCACGCTTTTTGGCAGAAACACGATGGGCGGACTGGTGAATATATACACATTGTCGCCTATGAAATTCCAAGGTGTACGCGCTACCGCCGCCTACGGTACGGGCAACACTCTGCGGGCGTCATTGTCTTATTACCACAAGCTGTCGCAGCGACTCGGCATGTCATACACGTTATATTATACCCATACCGACGGCTACTTTACCAACCGGTACAACGGCGAGAAGTGTGACAAGGAAAATCAGGGAAGTTTCAGATGGAAGACAGTCTGGCGCGGCTCCGACCGGTTTACAATGGAAAATATCGCGTCAGTCCAGATTTCACGGCAGGGAGGTTATCCCTACGAGTCGCTTGAGACAGGGCAGATAGCCTACAATGACACGTGCTTTTACCGACGCACCGGGGTGACCGACGGGTTGACACTGCGCTATCGCCTTGACAATATGACGCTTTCAAGCATAACAAGCTTTCAGTATATCGACGACAACATGACCCTTGACCAGGACTTCCTTCCCGAGTCTTACTTCACATTGACGCAGGCGCGCAAGGAGTGGGCGTTCACCCAGGACTTTGTAGGGAAAGGAAACGTCGGTGATTATAGCTGGCTTGGCGGTGTGTTCGGCTTTTTCAAACACACTGACATGAACGCTCCTGTCACATTCAAGCCCACCGGTATCGAAAAACTGATACTTGAACATGTAAATGCCCACAGTTCCCATCTTACGGTATGGGACGAAGACAGTTTTGTGCTCGGCAGTAATTTTATCAATCCGGTGTGGGGAGTGGCGCTTTATCATCAGAGCGGCTACCGCCTCGGGGCATGGAACTTCGCGCTTGGAGTGCGTCTGGACGTAGAGCATACGTCATTGAGATATAACAGCCGGTGCAATACATCATTTACGATTACCGGCATTGACGACGGTCAGATTCCGGTTGACATCAATGACGGAGGCAAGCTTAAAAAGACATTTGTAGAGTTTCTCCCCAAGTTGACCGCTACATATGATATTATGTCGCTTCCCGCCTCCAATGTCTATCTTTCCGTAGCGCGGGGTTACAAGGCCGGCGGCTTCAACACGCAGATGTTCAGCGATGTCCTGCAACAGCGGCTGATGGGGATAATGGGCATAGCGCAGAGCTATGACATCGACCGCATAATATCGTATAAACCCGAGACGAGCTGGAATTATGAACTTGGCGCCCACATAAGCGACCGTAGCGGCAGGCTGTCGGTCCAGGCTGCGTTGTTTTACATCCATTGCCGTGACCAGCAGCTTACGATGTTTCCTGACGGAAACACCACGGGGCGCATAATGACCAATGCCGGCAAGACCCGCAGCTATGGTGCGGAGATTACGGTAAAGTATAATCCCTCAGCCCGAATGTGTGTTACCGCGTCCTATGGCTATACCGATGCCCGCTTTACCGAGTTTCATAATGGCATAAATGACTATTCCGGCAAGTTTATACCTTATGCGCCTCACAATACGATGTTTGCCGGAGTCAGTTACATCTTGCCGGTCAACACGTCATGGCTTAAATCGTTGACACTTGACGTGAATTGCCGTGGAGTGGGGGAGATTATGTGGGATGAGGCAAATCTTGTAAAGCAGCCGTTTTACATGTTGCCGGGTGCTTCTGTGATGATGGATTTTAATAAATGTTCACTTACTTTATGGGGCGAAAACCTGTCGGATACAAAATATAATACGTTTTACTTCGTTAGTATAGGGAACGCATTTTTACAGAGGGGAAAACCGTTGAGGATAGGCATGACGTTCAGAGTACAAATATAAATTTACTATTATAAATAATAAGATTAGATGATGATTAACAAGACAATTCTCGCCGCTGCACTCGTTGCGGTAGCACTCACTTCTTGTGAGACTAAAGAAAATTCCCATCGTGAGACTCAGCCGTTTGAGATGTTGAATTATGTGACCAATGGTACGGATGAGACTTATTCAATTGGTAAATCAGCGATAACCATAGAGTATATAGGCACATCGGCGTCGGGTCTCAGCATAAGAGATGTGGTGATGAACGGTGGTGAGAAAAAGAATTTTGACGTGACAGGGCTTACCAACAAGAATGTGACTAACGGCATTGGATTCACCGAGTCGGCGTCGTCAGCCGCTCCCGGCATGACTGACTTGTCAATAAATCTTCTTGGCGGAACAAGTTTTATAAGCACATGGAACCTGTTTTATAACTTCACTGCCGGGACTGAGAAGGTCTGCGGAATGCCTAAGGTTTCGTTTTATTTCAGCAAGACAAACGTGACTGACCCCGCGGGTGCTCCTGTCATGACTACTGAAGACGGGTCAAAGAACCGCTATCAGATTACTGTCAACGACAAGGATATAAACACAGCGTCACGCACTCTTAATATTTATGTGAGAGGTGCTTCTTTCATGCAGGGTATGCCCGCGATGAACATGGTGTTCAAGGATGTGCCGTTTGAGATTGAAGACGGTGTGCTTAAATTTGCGATAGATCGTCTTGTGCCAAGTGTGCTTGCCGGAGAAAACGGCACCACTGAAGTGCCCAATGACAAATTCCCGATTACCGACCTTGAGGGCGTGGGCCGAATCGGTGATGAAGTGACCTTGAAATATTCATGCACTCCTACACTGAATGAGGGTAATTCGACTACCTATAATGTAGAGTCTACTCTCAAGTTCCGTCTGCAGAAGCAGAGCGGCAGCACTCAGCAGTAAAAACACTTTACACAGACCGTACACGATGCGGGAGAGCGGCGTTTCAGCAGCTCTTCCGCTCTTTTTTTGTGTATTGACTGAAATATGTTTCTGATTGAAATTTCGACATTTACGGTTTTATTGCTATATTTGCGCAAATCAACTAACTATCAACCGAAATTTACCAATGAAACACGTTTCTTTTGCATTCTTTTTAGGTGTGGCTATCGCGTCGCAGCCGATTGACAGTTCAGGACAAGTTGTAATCAATGAAATCATGCAGTCAAATTTTGATGCACTTTTTGCCGACAATGAATTTCCCGACTCATGGGTTGAGGTGTATAATATGGGGGATGTGGCTGTCGACCTGAAAGGCTATAAAATAGGTGCATCGGAAAATGTGTCCAAGTCTTATGAAATCAATACCTCGGTCGTAGTCCCGGCAAAAGGTCACGGGCTGATATTCTGCGATAAGGCGGCGGAGGGTGTGCATGCTGATTTCCGTCTTGAGTCGACAAAGAAAGGCTCGGTGTTTATATTCAGTCCGGCGGGCGATATTGTAGACAGGCTTGACTATGGCAAGATGCCTGCGCCCAATGTCGGTTATGGCAGGGAGTCGGACGGAGGAGATACATGGGGCTACATGATAACCCCGACACCGGGACAGCGTAATAGCGGCGGCGTGTCGGAGACACTGCTCGGTAAACCTGAATTCAGTGTCGGCGGCGGTGTTTACGACTCGCCTGTCGAGGTGACCGTGAGGAAGCCTGACGGAGTGTCGGGCGACTGTCGGTTATGTATCACTGTCGACGGTCGTGAACCGGTGGCTGATGATGCCGTAACAGGCGACAGTAAGACGTTTCTTATAAGCAAGTCGACCTCGTTGAGAGCTAAACTCATCTCCCCATCGGCACTTTCACCTGTGTCGGTGACACATTCCTATATATTTCATCCAAGGGCGACCGACCTGCCTGTGGTGTCGGTGACGCTTAATCCTGAATATCTTTATGACGATAAAATCGGGATATTGATGGGCGAGCTTGACAAGGATCCAAACTGGGGGCATGACTGGCGGCGTCCTATGAATGTGGAGTATTTTGACGGCGGTAATCATGACCGGCTGATTAACCAGATAGGCGAGACAAGGGTCAAAGGCGGATGGTCGAGGCGGTATTCGCAGAAGTCGCTTGTGTTTTATGCCAACAAGAGGTTTGGAGAAAAACGTTATAACACAGCCGGGGTGTGGCGCGATAAACCGGAAGTCACAAGTGTTAAGTCTTTTGAACTGCGTAACAGCGGCACCGACTTTGAAGGCGCCCACGTGCGCGATGCGTTTGCCCAGCGTCTTGCCGGATTAAATTCTCCCCATGTCGACTGGCAGGGTTACCGCCTGGTGATATGCTATGTCAATGGCGAGTACCGAGGTGTATATGATTTGCGCGAACGCACTAATGAAGATTACATCGAGTCAAACTATGACGGGCTTGAGGATATAGACATGGTTGAAAACTGGTGGGAGGTAAAGAACGGCACTGCCAATTCGCTGTGGGAATTTATAGACCTGTACAATAGAAAGGATGTGACTTTCGACAGACTGAAGGAGGTGATGGATGTCGACAATTTCCTTGATATGTTTACGATTGAGACCTTTGCCGGGAATACGGATTACCCAAACAACAATATTGTGTGCTGGAAACCGTGGACCGACGGTGCTAAATGGCGTTGGGTGCTCAAGGACATAGACCGTTTTGCCATCACATGGGAACAGGGACAGCATGAACATGACTACTTCCGGTTTATAGCCGACATGGCATCGTCAAAAGATTATGACGAGTGGACCCGACGCAATGTAAGACTGTTCGCGCTGTTTATGGAGCTGCCTGAGGCGCGGTCGCTGTTCATTGACCGTCTTGCCATAGCGATGGGCGATTATCTCCAACCCGATTATGTCGACGCGATGCTCGATGAAATGGTTGATGAACTCAGACCTGAATATTCCGACCACTGTAAATTGTATTTTTCCGATAACCCCTGGAAATTCAGCAACTGGGAGTGGGAAGTAAGCTTCATCCATGATTGGTGTAAGAAACGCCGTATATTTCTATATGACAGGATGCGCACTTATTTCGGGCTCTCATCGGCTTACACGCTTAAAATCAGCGGTGGGGGAGAACCGGTCACGTTCAACGGGGTGGCGCTTAACCGGCAGGTGTTTGACGGTCAGTATTATAACGGCAAGGAGATGACTCTTTCTACCGCAGAGGGGCGCAATTGGAAGGTCACGGTTACCGACAAGGCAGGAAGGCGTTTTACAGAGTATACGCCTGCAGCGGTTCATACATTTAATTTCAGCGATGCAAAAAGCGTGGAGATTGAATCAGTGCCTTACAATCCTGCTTCGATCGATGAGGTGGAAATGTCGTCGGTAGACGTTGAGGTAGAAGTCGAAGGGCTTGAAATAAGTCTGCACGGACCTGAAGGGCTGGCTGCGGAAGTATATGGCATAGACGGAACTATGGCATGCCGGATTAGTGGCGGCTGCAGCGGCAAGGTTGCTGCAGCCGGAGTCTATGTGGTGAGATATGTTTCGGCCTCAGGACTTGTCGGTTCGGTAAAAGTAAGGTGCCGATAGCAGGCATAGTTAATTTTTACAAAAAAAAAGAATGGATTTTTTGTCACGGTCTCCGATGCTGTGTAGGAAAAAATTAGTATATTTGCACAAATTTATAAGGGATGCATTATATCCTGCCGAAAAACATTTCTCGGAAGAAGTATTAGTTATATTATATGGTATCATTAATTTTTGGTATTCAAAATTCAACCCTTGCCGTGGTTGCCGCGCTTACCGGTGTGGCTCTTGTGGCTCTTGCCTTGGTGATAGCAGGGCTTATCTCACCAAAATCGTACAATCCACAGAAGGGTGAGGCGTATGAGTGCGGTATTCCTACCCGTGGAGCGAGCATGGCTCAGTTCAAGGTAGGTTACTATTTGTATGCCATTTTATTTTTAATGTTTGATGTGGAGACCGTGTTCCTTTATCCGTGGGCGGTGAATGTTCGCTCGCTTGGAACTGACGGCTTGTTGTGCATCGCAGTATTTTTCGGAATTTTAGTGCTGGGCTTGGCATATGCCTGGCGGAAAGGAGCGCTTGAATGGAAGTAACAGCACAAGGGATGCCCTATTCCGAATGGAAGGACAACGAATATATCGAGCATCTCGTAAAAGAACTCAAGGATAACGGCACCAATGTGGTTGTCGGCACGCTTGATAACGTAATCAACTGGGGGCGCAGTAACTCTTTATGGCCGCTCACATTCGCAACCAGTTGCTGTGGTATAGAGTTTATCTCTCTTGGAGCGGCGCGCTATGACATGGCGCGCTTTGGCTGGGAAGTGGCGCGAGCCTCCCCACGTCAGGCTGACTTCATGATGGTTGCCGGCACGATAGTGCACAGGATGGCGCCTGTGGTAAGACGACTTTATGACCAGCTTGCCGAGCCGAAGTATGTCATAGCCTGTGGCGGATGTGCGATTTCCGGTGGTCCGTTTAAGAATTCCTATCATGTTGTGAAGGGTGTGGAAGAAATTATTCCGGTCGACGTATATGTGCCCGGCTGTCCTCCTCGTCCCGAGGCGATGATTTACGGCATCATGCAGCTGTCGCGTAAGGTAAAGGTGGAAAAATTCTTCGGCGGTGTCAATCGACAGGAGAAGCAGAAGGAATTTTTCGAGACTCATCCACTTGACGAGACGGAGAAATAATTATAACCAAGAATAAACAATACCCCAATCAATATATCGATTATGGCAAATGTTCAGGAAAATATAGCCAGGCTGTTCCCCGAGGCGACTTTTGAGGAGGGCGAATGGCTGTTGGTGAATATTCCCGATGCCAAATGGCACTCCCTTGCAAAGACATTGAAAGAGGATCCGGAATTCGGATTTGATTATCTTGTCGCAATCGTAGGTATGGACTGGACCGAGACGCTCGGCTGTATGTATTACCTTACCTCGACCACTCATAACACACACGTGTCAGTAAAGGTCACCACCTCTGACCGTGAGAACCCGATGCTTCATAGCATATCTGACCTCTGGGCGGTGGCAAACCTTTATGAGCGTGAGGTATATGACTATTACGGCATCATATTTATCAATCATCCCGACATGCGCCGTCTGTTCCTGCGCAATGACTGGGTGGGCTATCCCCTCCGCAAGGATTACAATGATGACCCCAATGTAAACCCCGTGCGTCTTGACCATGAGGCGGTTGATGATGTGACCGTTTCTTATGTAGAGGATGCCGACGGCAATATAGAGAAAAAGGAAGTGACAATCTTCCGTCCCGAGGATTTTGTTGTCAACATCGGTCCGCAGCACCCTGCGACTCACGGCGTGTTGCGTTTCCGCACTGCTGTCGAGGGTGAGACTATAACCAAGATTGACCTTTATCTCGGCTACATCCACCGAGGAATCGAGAAACTTTGCGAAGGACTCGGCTATCCTCAGACTCTGCATTTCACTGACCGTCTTGACTATCTCTCTGCCCAGCAGAACCGTCACTGCCTGTGTCTGTGTATCGAGAAGGCGCTCGGAATCGAGGTTCCGCGTCGCGCACAGGTAATCCGTGTCATGATGGACGAGCTTATGCGTATCTCTTCTCACCTGCTGTTTATGGGTACATTCTGTATGGACCTCGGTGCTACGACAATGTTGTTTTACACGCTGCGTGAACGCGAGACTATACTTAATATCTTTGAGAAGACCTGCGGTGCGCGCATGACATTCAATTATAACTGCATAGGCGGTATTATGGATGACATCGACGCTGATTTTGTAAAAGATGTAAAGCATCTTATCGAGATTATGCCCGCCGCAATCAAGGAATACAATACTATATTCACCGGCAATGTGATCGCCAATAACCGTATGGTGGGTGTCGGTCATCTTAGCAAGGAAGACGCTATTTCCTATGGCGCTACAGGTCCTGTGGGCCGTGCTTCAGGATGGGCGTGTGACGTGCGCAAGACAGCACCTTACAGCATATATTCCGAACTCGATTTTGATGAGGTCGTGCTTCATGAAGGTGACTGTATGGCTCGCTTCGTTGAGCGTATCGAGGAAATCAAGCAGTCGCTCCGCATTCTCGAGCAGCTTGTCGACAATATACCTGACGGAGAGATTTGTGCCAAGGTGCCCAAGGTCATCAAGCTTCCCGAGGGACACTGGTTCCAGCAGGTTGAGGCAAGCCGAGGCGCTTTCGGCGTATATATCGAGAGTCACGGGGCCAATACCCCTTGGCGCGTGAAGTTCAACTCTCCGTGTATGAATCTCGCCGGTGTTGTGGATCATCTCACAAGAGGCAGCAAGATTGCCGACCTGATCACTATCGGTGGTACACTTGACTATGTGGTGCCCGATATTGACCGTTAACACAAATGAAGAAAAAGTAACGAATAAACCGATATGTACGATTTATCAAAAGGAGCCGACTGGCTCAACCAATGGTTAAACGGATTTTGCCCCGCCTGGCTCACAGTTACGATTGAGTGTGTGCTCATAGGTGTCGTGCTTCTTCTCGCCTATGCTCTTCTGGCGCTATTCTATATTTATTTTGAGCGCAAGGTGTGTGCCGCGTTCCAGTGCCGTCTCGGTCCTAACCGAGTAGGTCCCGCCGGTATATTCCAGAGTGTTGCCGACATGTTCAAGATTCTTATCAAGGAGCTTATCTCGCTCAAGCACACTGACAAGTTCCTGTTTGCTCTCGCTCCTTATCTTGTCATAATTGCCTCTATGCTCTGCTTTGCCGTATTGCCCTGGGGCAACGGACTGCAGGTTATTGACTTCAATATAGGAATTTTCTTCCTTGTCGCCGTCTCTTCTATCGGTGTGCTTGGAATCCTCCTTGCCGGATGGTCAAGTAACAATAAGTTCACTCTTATCGGTGCTATCCGAAGCGGTGCCCAGATGATAAGCTATGAACTTTCCATCGGTCTTTCGGTTATTACAATGGTAGCGCTTGCAGGCTCAATGTCGATAACCGACATCTGTATGGCACAAAAAGACCTGTGGTTTATCGTTTCGGGACACATTCCCGCGATAATCGCGTTCATTATCTACATCATCGCAGGTACGGCGGAGACCAACCGTGGCCCGTTTGACCTTCCTGAAGCAGAGAGTGAGTTGACAGCAGGTTACCATACGGAGTATTCAGGTATTCACTTCGGCTTCTTCTACCTGGCTGAATACCTTAACCTCTTCATTGTAGCCGGCGTAGCGACGCTATTGTTTTTTGGAGGCTGGATGCCGCTCCATATTCCCGGGTGGGATGCGTTTAATCATGTGATGGACTTTATTCCCTCTGTAGTATGGTTTATAGGCAAGGCAATAGTGCTTTCATTTGTGATTATCTGGTTTAAGTGGACGTTCCCCCGTCTTCGTATCGACCAGTTGCTGCATCTTGAATGGAAGTATCTTCTCCCGATTAACCTCGCCAATCTTGTGCTGATGGTTATCGTGATTTGCTACGGCCTGCATTTTTAAGAGTTAAATAATTAAAATATATAACCTCAGATTTTTATAAAGATGAGCGATAAATTCGGAACAGTTAGTCAGGTAATCGGCCCTGTGGTCGATGTGACTTTCGAAGGGAAGGATAACATAATTCCTCCAATCTATACCGCACTTAAAGTAGACCGTCCCGATGGGTCGGAGCTTATACTTGAAGTGGAACAACACATCGGTGAGGATACAGTGCGCTGCGTCGCTATGGAAAGTACCGACGGTCTGCAGCGTGGCATCAAGGTTGAAAACCTTGGACGTCCTATAGCCGTGCCTACCGGTGACCAGGTCAAGGGTCGCCTTCTCAATGTGATTGGAGAGGCTATCGACCACCTTCCCGAACTGAAGCGTGACGACCTGCGTCCGATTCATCAGCCTGCGCCTGCATTTGACGACCTGACTATCGGTACGGAGATTCTGTATACCGGTATAAAGGTGATTGACCTTCTTGAGCCTTATAGCAAGGGTGGTAAGATCGGTCTTTTCGGTGGTGCCGGTGTAGGAAAGACCGTGCTTATCATGGAGCTCATCAATAATATCGCCAAAGGACATAACGGATTCTCGGTATTTACCGGTGTGGGAGAGCGTACCCGTGAGGGTAATGACCTGCTTCGAGAGATGATTGAGAGCGGCGTTATGAAGTATGGCGACAAATTCCGCGAAGGAATGGAGAAGGGCGAGTGGAATCTTGCCGATGTAAACATGGAAGATGTGGCCAATTCACAGGCTACACTCGTGTTCGGTCAGATGAACGAGCCGCCGGGTGCGCGTCTTCGTGTTGCGCTTTCCGGTCTTACCGTGGCTGAGCAGTTCCGTGACCAGGACGGCGGCGGTAAAGAGATTCTTCTCTTCATTGA
Source organism: Barnesiella sp. WM24 (assembly GCF_004570975.1). GTDB lineage: Bacteria > Bacteroidota > Bacteroidia > Bacteroidales > Muribaculaceae > Muribaculum. Next base: position 305,113 of record NZ_SPPC01000002.1, on the reverse strand, counting down.
CAATATATTCCGATTCACCCAGGCGGGTTCTGAGGTGTCGGCGCTTCTTGGACGTATGCCTTCGGCTGTGGGTTATCAGCCTACGCTTGCTTCCGAAATGGGTGCGCTTCAGGAGCGAATCACTTCCACAAAGCAAGGTTCAATTACCTCGGTTCAGGCAATTTACGTGCCTGCCGATGACTTGACCGACCCAGCTCCGGCTACCACATTCAGCTTCCTTGACGCGACGACGGTGTTGAGCCGTAAGATTGCCGAGCTTGGTATCTATCCTGCGGTAGACCCGCTGGAGTCAACCTCACGAATCCTCGACCCCCACATTATCGGTGAGGATCATTACCAGACAGCCCAGGCTGTGAAGCAGCTGCTTCAGAAGTACAACGAGCTTCAGGATATTATCGCCATCCTTGGTGTTGACGAGCTTTCCGATGAAGACAAGCTTGTCGTAGCGCGTGCGCGTCGTGCCCAGCGCTTCCTTTCTCAGCCATTCTTCGTGGCAGAGCAGTTCACCGGACTTCCCGGTGTGATGGTGCCTCTGAGTGAGACAATCCGCGGATTCAAGATGATTCTCAGTGGAGAGATGGATGAATATCCCGAGCAGGCGTTCCTCAATGTCGGTACAATCGACGAGGCTATCGAGAAGGGTAAGAAGTTGCTTGCAGAGGTAAAATAAGATTAACTGACGACTATGGTACTTAAAGTTATATCGGCAGAAAATATACTGTTTGAAGGTGAAGTGGAGAAAGTCTCGCTTCCCGGAGCAGGCGGCACTTTCGTGGTGCTTCCCCACCATGCTTCGCTCATCTCTACCCTTGTAAAAGGGACGGTGAGCTATGAGCATAACGGACACAAAGGTGAAGTCAGCGTGGACGGTGGCATTGTCGATGTAGATAACGATGTGGTATCAGTGTGCATATATTGATATGAAACGACTCGTATTCTTACTGATGATAATGTGTGCGGTGCTTGTATCGCCGCAGTGCATGTCGGCGTCAGGTCATGACGGCGGTCAGGAGGAGAAGAAGATTAATCCCAAGGAGATTATCTTCGAGCACCTCGGTGACGGATATGGCTGGGAGGTGCCTTTCAGCCATGATCTGCGTATACCATTGCCGGTCATAGTCAGAAGCTATGACGGGGAGTGGCACTGCTTTAGCTCAAGCCGCATTCAGCACGGCAAGGAATACGACGGCTTCAAGCTTGGAGGAAAAGACAGCAAGTGGCATAACAAGATAGTAGGGGAGCGTCCTGTTACTGTCGGTGGAAAGACCGTCATGGAGGAGTATCGCCCGCTTGACTTGTCCATAACCAAAAATGTGCTTGCTCTTTTTATCTCGGTCATTATAGTGATGTGGATGATACTTCAGGTGGCATCCTGGTATCGCAAGCAAGGCTATAAGGCTCCGCGTAAGTTTACCGGCGCGATTGAGGCGCTTATCGAGTTTGTCTACCGGGGAGTCATCAAGCCTACTCTCGGTGCAAAGTCTCCGAAATTCGCACCTTATCTTTTGACGGTGTTCTTTTTCATCCTTGTGATGAATCTGCTCGGACTTATAGTGATTTTCCCTGGAGGTGCCAATCTTACAGGAAATATCGCCGTTACACTTGTGTTGTCGCTGATAACATTCCTTATTGTCAATATCTTCGGCACAAAGCATTATTGGAAAGATATTTTCTGGCCCGATGTCCCGTTGTGGCTTAAATTCCCAATTCCGATTATGCCGATAATCGAGATATTCGGTGTGTTTACCAAGCCCGCCGCGCTTACGGTGCGTCTGTTTGCCAATATGATGGGCGGACATATCATCGTTATCGTGCTCACACTGCTTATATTTATCCTTGCGGTGCTGGGACCTGCGGTTGCCGGCGGAGCCACGGTAGTATCGGTATTATTCTCGATATTCATGCTTCTTATTGATGTGCTCGTAAGTTTCATCCAGGCTTATGTGTTCACTATGCTTTCGACCTTGTTTATCTCTCTCGCACAGGAGGAAGGACATAAGGAGAAGGAGCATGATAAAGAACTTAAAACAGAAAAATAGAAAATAACTTAATACAAACACTTTAAACTTAAATTTATTATGTTAGCAATGATTTTAGCAGCAATCGACGGCCTTTTAGGCATTGGTGCATGTGTTGGCGCAGCAATCGCAGCAATTGGTGCAGGTATTGGTATCGGTAAAATCGGCGCATCTGCCATGGAAGCCATAGCACGTCAGCCTGAAGCTACCGGTGACATCCGTAGTAATATGATTGTTATCGCGGCGCTTGTCGAGGGTGTGGCTCTCTTTGCCGTTGTCGTTTGTCTTCTTTCGTTCTTCCTCTAATTTCAAGCTTGACCGATGGAACTTTTCACGCCTGAATTTGGCTTGGTTTTCTGGATGTTTGTCGCCTTTGCCGTACTGTTTCTGGTACTTGCGAAGTGGGGGTGGCCAGCAATCATGAAAAGTGTAGAAAGCCGTGCCGACCTCATTGATAAGGGTGTGGAGTACGCTCAAAATGCCAAGGAGCAGCTTGATCACGCCCGTGAAGAGGCCGAGAAATATATAGATGAAGCTCGTAAACAGCAAGCTGAAATGCTCCGTGACGCCGACCGCATGAAGACTCAGATTATCGAGGAGGCGCGTGCCGAGGCTCAGAAAGAAGCAAAGAAGCAGATGGATGCCGCCAAGGTGGCAATCGAGCAGTCGCGTAAGGAAGCGGAATTGCGCTTCCGTGATGAAGTCAGCTCGTTTGCGCTTGAGATAGCCTCAAAGGTTGTCAGAAAGCAGATGTCAGACGAGAAGGCTCAATCCCAATTGGTAAATTCACTTTTGGACGAAATCGAAAATAAAAATTAGCACGCAATGAATCAAGGTCTTATTCCTAATCGTTATGCTAAGGCTCTGTTTAAGTTTGCCTCTGAAAAGGGTGAAGCCGACAGGGTGTATGGTCTGATGAAGCAGCTCGCAGCCTCGTTTGTGGAGCAGCCAAGGCTTCAAGCCGTAATCGCAAATCCCTATATCCCGGCAGAAGACAAGACACGTCTTTTGATGACAGCCGCTCACGCCGACGAGAAGAAAGACTCTTGTTATGTTGATTTCCTGCACCTGTTGCTCCATAACCGCAGGATAGAGTTTGCACGTGATATTGCCCTTGCCTATCTTGACATATACCGGGAGGCTAACAATATCTATCTTGTCAAGCTCACTACTGCGGCAGAGCTTCCTGAGGAAGAGATAAAGCGTCTGCATGACCTTGTAGAGCGTCATCTCAACGGTGCTGTCATGGAATTTTCCAGAATTGTCGACCCCTCGCTTATAGGCGGCTTTGTGATTGATATCAATTCAGAGCGTCTTGACGCGTCGGTGAGCAATGAACTAAAACAATTGCGTCTTGAACTTTTAAGCAACTAACACATAATGATTAACCCAAGCGAAATATCGGAAGTATTAAAACAACAACTCGAAAACGTCAACAATAAGGTGTCGTTTGAGGAGGTTGGTACGGTCCTGGAGGTAGGTGACGGTGTTGCCCACGTCTATGGTCTTGAAAATGTGCGTGCCAATGAGCTTGTAGAGTTTGAAAATGGTGTCAAGGGCGTTGCCATGAACTTGGAGGAGAGCAATGTCGGAGTGATTTTGCTTAACAACATTGACCGTGTGACCGAAAATATGACCGTACGTCGTACCGGTGAGATTGCTTCAATCCCTGCCGGCGAGGGTCTCTTGGGTCGTGTAATCAATGTGTTGGGCGAACCTATCGACGGAGCCGGCCCTATTACCGGCGAACTCTACCACATGCCGCTTGAGCGCAAGGCTCCCGGTGTGATTTTCCGTCAGCCTGTGAAGCAGCCGCTTCAGACCGGTATAAAGGCTGTCGACTCGATGGTGCCTATAGGTCGCGGTCAGCGTGAGCTTATTATCGGTGACCGCCAGATCGGTAAGACTGCCATTGCAATCGACACCATTATTAACCAGCGCAAGAATTACGAGGAAGGCAAGCCTGTCTACTGTATATATGTGGCAATCGGGCAGAAAGCCTCGTCAGTGGCTGCGATTGTGCAGACTCTCCGTGAAAACGGTGCGCTCCCTTATACAGTGGTTGTGGCGGCAAATGCCTCTGACTCGGCTGCGATGCGTTACTATTCGCCTTTTGCCGGAGTAGCGATCGGCGAGTATTTCCGTGACACCGGTCGTGACGCTCTTATCGTTTATGATGACCTGTCGAAGCAGGCGGTGTCTTATCGTGAGATTTCTCTTATCTTGAAGCGTCCGTCGGGACGTGAGGCTTACCCGGGCGATATATTCTACCTGCACTCCCGTCTTCTTGAGCGTGCCGCCAAGATTATCGACAATCAGGAGGTTGCCGCTTCGATGAATGACCTTCCCGCTGTGTTGAAAGACAAGGTTAAGGGTGGAGGCTCGCTCACTGCGCTTCCTATCATCGAGACTCAGGCTGGTGACGTGTCGGCTTACATTCCTACCAATGTGATTTCTATCACCGACGGTCAGATATTCCTTGAGACTGCGCTGTTCAACCGCGGTATCCGTCCTGCGATTAATGTGGGTATCTCTGTATCGCGTGTGGGTGGTAACGCTCAGATTAAGTCAATGAAGAAGGTTGCCGGTACATTGAAGATTGACCAGGCTCAGTTCCGTGAGCTTGAGTCGTTTACCAAGTTCGGCGGTGACATTGACCCGGTTACGGCGCGTGTTATCGACAAGGGACGTAAGAATGAACAGCTGCTTATCCAGCCTCAGTACAGCCCTCTTGCTGTAGAAGAGGAGGTTGCAGTCATATTCTGCGGAACAAAGGGATTACTTGAGAATGTGCCCCTTGATAAGGTGGCTGAGTTTGAAAAGCTATTCCTGCAGTTGCTGCATGCGAAGTATCAGACTGATGTGCTTGACGTGATAAAGAGCGGTCAGCTTACCGACGATGTCGTGGCTAAGCTGACAGAAAGTGCTAAAGAAATTGCAAGCCGTTATAAATAAAATAATATTGGGAGATGGCAACATTACGCGAGTTAAAAGGTAGAATCGGCTCGGTTCGCTCTTCGGAGAAGATAACCGGTGCAATGAAGATGATTTCATCGGCAAAGATGCACAAAGCCGAGCAGGCGTTGAAGCGCCTGTTGCCCTTCAGGGGACAGATTCAGACAATAATCGGCAATCTGCTGTCGGCTGATGCTGAATTTGCATCGCCTCTGATTGAGAACCGCGAAGTGAAGCGCGTAGGCATCGTTGTATTTGGTTCCGACGACGGACTTTGTGGTGCCTACAACATCAATATATTCAAAGGGCTGCTGGTCGAGCTTGAGAAGTGTCGCGAGCGTTATGGCTCGTCGGTCGACTTCACGCTATATCCGGTGGGTGGCAAGATGTACAAGGCGGTAAGCAAGCTGTCGGGCTCTCACATACGTGTGGAGGTGCCTGAGGGCATACATTCCAAAAGCACCGGTGAGGAGGTAAAGAAGTTTACCTTTGACCTTCAGCAGAAATACCTTGACGGAATAATTGACACTGTAGAGATAATTTACATGAGCTATAAGAGCGTAAGTCGCCAGATACTGCGTTCTGAACAGCTCTTGCCGGTTGTCCAGGAGACACTTGCCGGCAACGATGTTACAGTGCAGTGTCGCCCTTATATTTTTGAGTCTGATCCTAACACAATCTTCAATTCAGTGTTGCCGCTGTTTGTGCTCTCGGTCATGCAGGAGACATTCACCGAGAATCAGGCATCGGAACAGGCTGCCCGCGTAATGGCGATGCAAAGCGCCAACGATAATGCCAAGAAACTGCTCGAAGAGCTGCAGCTTGAATACAATAAGCTGCGCCAGCAGGCAATTACCAGCGAGCTTCTTGACATATTGGGCGGTCAGGTGAGGTAAAGTGACTTTTAACAATAAATAAAAACATATTAAGAAAAAGACCAATCATCCACTATGGGCAGTGTTAAAGATTATTTTTCATCACTGGGCACCGGAGTTGTCAGCCTACTCAAGGGCATGGGCGTCACGGGCAAGGAGTTTTTCACTCCTAAGGTGACCGAGGAGTATCCCGACCATCGTGATACGATTCAGTATGCAGCCCCGCGTTTCCGTGCTAAGTTGCAGTTTATTTATGAGCCTGACGGGCGCAACCGGTGTATCGCTTGTGGAATATGCCAGCGTAATTGCCCCAACGGCACTATTACAGTTACCACCAAGATGGTGGATCTCCCTGACGGGAAGAAGAAACGTAAACTCGACAAGTACACATATGACCTCGGCAGTTGTACATTCTGCGAGCTGTGTGTGACTACTTGTCCGCAGGATGCAATCGAGTTCTCTAACGATTTCGAGCAGGCGGTGTTCACCCGCGAAAAGCTTGTCGAGCAGCTTAACTATCTGCCCGAGCAGCCCGATGATCCGGCTCCAAAGCCGTCGGCGGTGAAAGCAGCCCCGGCAGCCGCTGAAGCCAAGGCTGAATGAGATTCATTGCTATAAACCGATCAGAAAAGAAAAAAAACTAATTAATTATATGGAATCAGTAGGAAGTATTGTTATGTACGGGATAATCGTTGCCGCGATTATCATCTTCTCGATACTTACTGTTACCACCCGTCGCATTTTGCGCGCCGCGACCTACCTGCTGTTTGTGCTTTTTGCCACGGCAGGTCTTTACTTCAAGCTTGACTATGAGTTTCTTGGAGCCGTGCAGATTGCCGTCTATGCCGGTGGTATCGTCGTGCTGTTTGTGTTCTCTATTTTGCTCACAAGCAAGCCCGGTGACAGTAGTGCGAGACTTACTTCAAAGCGACGTGTGTTCGGCGCTATTGCCGCCGTGGCGTCACTCGTGGTGCTTGGTTATGCCCTTATGAGCCGTCCTGAGATATGGACAACCGTATCGGCGCCATTCACAATGGAGATGACGATGAACCATCTTGGAGAGATATTGCTCGGTACTGAAAAGTATCAGTATCTTCTTCCCTTTGAAGCAGTGAGTGTGTTGTTATTGGCATGTATAATCGGCGGCGTGGTAGTCGCCCGTAAACGATAGGCAAGTCATGGATAAATTATCTGTCATCTGTTATATCATCCCCAGTATGATAATGTTCTGCTGCGGGGTTTACGGTTTTATCACCCGTAAAAATATGATTGCTATACTCATTTCTCTTGAGTTGATGCTTAATGCCGTGGATATTAACTTTGTCGTGTTCAACCGTTTCCTTTTCCCGGGACAGCTTGAGGGCATGATGTTCACTCTTTTTGCAATTGCTATAGCTGCGGCTGAGACCGCTCTCGCGATTGCCATTATCGTGAATGTCTTCCGCGCTGTGAAAAATGTTGACGTAAGCGACCTGAACAAATTGAAACTGTAAGCGGCTATGGAAACAATGTCAATTTTAATATTAGCTATACCTCTCTTCATGTTCCTCTTGCTCGGACTGACGGGCATGAAGATGAGTCACAAGCTTGCGGGTACGCTCGGCTGTCTCGGCATGGGCACAACCCTCGTGCTTGCCTATACTGTGGCGTTTACTTATTTTTTCAGCGGCGGCGCTGATTTTATCAATGCTGCCGGCGAACGCCTTCAGTCGATTCTCTGGAATGTCACCTGGCTTCAGTTTACTGACAAGCTGGTGATACGCCTCGGCTTCCTTCTTGACCCGATTTCAGCCATGATGCTTGTGGTCATCACCACTATCTCATTCATGGTTCATCTTTATTCGATGGGTTATATGCGCGATCATCATGGAGTGTTTGAGAGAGGTTTCCAGCGTTTTTACGCATTCCTTTCTCTGTTTAGCTTCTCGATGCTCGGGCTTGTGGTGGCAACCAATATTTTCCAGATGTATATATTCTGGGAGCTTGTGGGTGCGTCATCATTCCTGTTGATTGGATTCTACTACACCAAGCCTTCTGCAGTGCTTGCGTCAAAGAAAGCATTTATCGTAACCCGATTTGCCGACCTCGGCTTCCTTATCGGTATACTCGTGCTTTCTTATTATACCGGCACATTTAACTTCACCGAACTCACCTCGGCTCCTGTCGACGGTCTTGCCAACGTATTCCAGGTAAGCGAGACTACAGCAGCGGGAGTAAAGAGCATTTTCGCCAACAGCGCGGCTCCGCTTTTCATGGGTGCGTCTGTGATGACATGGGCTCTCGTGCTGATTTTCATGGGTGGAATGGGTAAATCGGCGATGATGCCGCTCCATATCTGGCTGCCCGATGCGATGGAAGGTCCTACTCCCGTTTCAGCGCTTATCCATGCTGCTACGATGGTTGTTGCTGGTGTTTACCTTGTGGCGCGTCTGTTCCCGCTTTACCTCATGGAGATACGCTCTCTTGAGATTGTAACTGTGGTCGGAGCTGTCACCGCGCTTTATGCGGCGATTGTGGCGTGTACGCAGGTTGACATCAAGCGTGTGCTTGCATTCTCGACAATATCTCAGATTGCTTTCATGATGGTGTCGCTCGGCGTCGCTCGTCCGGAATTCCATCACGGCATCGGTTACATGGCGGGTATGTTCCACTTGTTCACCCACGCTATGTTCAAGGCGTTGCTGTTCCTTTGCGCCGGAGCTCTTATCCATGCAATCGGTTCAAACGACTATACTGACATGCACGGTCTTCGTAAATACATGCCGATTACCCATATCACGTTCCTTATCGGCTGTCTTGCCATTGCCGGTATCATTCCTTTTGCAGGATTCTTCTCAAAGGACGAGATTCTTACCGCATGCTTCGGCAACTCGGCTCTGTGGTATGTCTGGATGTCGGCTGTCGCAGGTCTTACCGCCTTCTACATGTTCCGTCTTTACTACCTGATATTCTGGTGGAAGGAGCATAAGGTACATGAGGGACATCATGCCCCCCACGACCAGCCTTGGACCATGACCCTCCCGCTTGTGATACTCGCAGCGATTTCTTGTGTTGCCGGATTCGTGCCCTTTGGCAATCTTGTCACCTGGAACGGACATCCTATGTTTGACCATGTGTCATTCTTCACCAATCTTGAGCATCTTGACTGGACAGTGGCTGCCGTTTCACTCGCCGTGGCAATCATAGCTATCGTAATCGCCACTGTGATGTACCGCAAGGAAAATCCTCTGCCTGCAAAGTTCAGAAATGCGATGCCCGCACTTTGGACATGGGCTTACCATCGCTTCTACTTTGATGAACTTTACATGTTTATCACCAAGAATATTATCTTTGACAAGATATGCAAGCCTATTGCTTGGTTTGATCGCCACATCATCGATGGAACGATGGATATGTTTGCGAAGGTTACGCAGCGTCTTTCTGTATCGATTCGCGGACTTCAGTCAGGCAGTGTGCAGACCTACGTTTGGGTTTATCTTGTCGGAGCGCTTGTCATGGCGTCTATTGTATGGCTCTGCCTATTGTAATTTAACTGGTGCAACTCAAATATAGTAATTATGATATTTTCTAATATTCTGATATATTTTGTAGTCATCCCTCTGGTGATGCTCGGCTTGCTGTTCCTTTGCAGGAACATGAACCAGATACGCACCGTTGCTGTGGTAGGGTCGACTGCCCTGGTGGCTCTATCGGTCTACCTTGTAATAGATTTTCTGCATCTTCGTGAGGCAGGTGCCGACGCGGTGATGCTTTATACCGACTCGTGGATGTGGTTTGAACCGCTCAATATACATCTTGCAATAGGTGTCGACGGTATCTCGGTTGCGATGTTGCTGTTGTCAGCGATTATCGTTTTTGCCGGAACATTTGCTTCATGGAAGATTGATCCGCTTCCCAAGGACTTCTTCCTTTGGCTCATATTGCTGTCGACCGGTGTGTTCGGATTCTTCATCTCGATCGACCTTTTTACGATGTTCATGTTCTATGAGGTCGCTCTTATCCCGATGTATCTTCTTATCGGTCTTTGGGGTACGGGACGTAAGGAGTATTCAGCGATGAAGCTTACCCTTATGCTTATGGGTGGCTCGGCGTTCCTCCTTCTCGGTATACTCGGTATATACTACCATTCGGCTCCCGAGGGCGGCAAGCTTACAATGAACCTTCTTGAAATCTCGGCTAACAACGCGATTGACCATAACTGGCAGTATTTCCTCTTCCCGATAACTTTTGTCGGATTTGGTGTGCTTGGCGCGATGTTCCCGTTCCACACATGGAGCCCTGACGGTCACGCTTCGGCGCCTACCGCCGTGTCAATGCTTCATGCCGGAGTGCTTATGAAGCTTGGAGGTTACGGCTGTTTCCGTGTCGCTATCTATCTTATGCCTCATGCAGCCAACGAGCTTGCGTGGATATTCCTTATCCTTACCGGCATATCGGTAGTGTACGGTGCGTTCAGCGCATGTGTTCAGAACGACCTCAAGTATATCAACGCTTATTCTTCAGTGAGCCACTGCGGACTCGTGTTGTTTGCCATCCTTATGCTCAACACCACTGCTATGACCGGTGCTGTGATGCAGATGCTTTCCCACGGTCTCATGACGGCTCTCTTCTTTGCGCTTATCGGTATGATTTACGGTCGTACCCACACCCGCGACATTCGCCTCATGGGCGGACTCATGAAGATAATGCCGTTCCTCGCGGTCTGCTATGTCATAGCCGGTATGGCGTCGCTCGGACTTCCCGGTCTCAGCGGATTTGTCGCCGAGATGACTATCTTCGTCGGTTCGTTCCAGCATGAGGACATGTTCCACCGTGTGTTCACAATAGCTGCATGCTGTTCGATTGTGATTACCGCTGTCTATATCCTCCGTGTTGTTGGCAAGCTTCTGCTTGGTCCTGTCTATGACGAGCATCACTTGACGCTTACCGATGCAAAATGGTGGGAGCGCCTTTCAACTGTGACACTTATCCTTTGTGTGGCAGGTATCGGTTGTTTCCCCAACTGGATTAACGACATGATTCACAATTCATTCCTTCCTATAATTGAAGTATTGACTAAATAAGATTATATAAGATATGGATTATTCACAATTTTTGGTCATGTATCAGGAAATAGGATTGTTGGTCCTGATCTTATTGGTCTTCCTGTTTGATACATTCAGCTCCAAGGAAGCTCCTCGCGGACTTTCTATGTTTACCGTCGTGCTGTTTGGCTTGCTTACGCTTGCCGGCTTCGTGACTCCCTGTTGCAAGGAGGTGGCGAGCGCTTTCGGCGGTATGTATGTCACTTCACCTACTATGGTCGCTATCAAGAATGTGCTTAACATAGGTGTTTTCATTGTACTTATCCAGGCTAAGGGATGGGCTCACAGTGAATTCATGAGAGTGCGCCGCGGTGAATTTTATGAACTTTTGCTGATTACGCTTTTCGGAATGTACCTGATGATTTCAGCTCGTCACTTCCTGCTCTTCATCATCGGTCTTGAAACAGCGTCACTCCCTCTTGCTGCTCTTGTCGCATTTGACAAGAACCGCTATGAGAGCCATGAAGCAGCTGTGAAATATATGCTTACTGCTGTATTCTCATCGGCTATCTTCATGATGGGACTAAGCTTTGTCTACGCTCTTGCCGGAACACTTTATTTCAGTGACATCGCTGCATCAGTCATTGACGGAGGTGCTATGCTTATTGTGGCTGTGGCGTTTGTCATCGCGGGTATGGGATTCAAGCTTTCACTTGTTCCGTTCCATTTGTGGACCGCCGACGTATATCAGGGTGCCCCGACATCAATTACCTCTTATCTTTCGGTCATCTCAAAGGGCGCCGCTGCATTTGCATTCTTTGTAATCATGGTGCAGGTGTTCGGACCGTTCTACAATCAGATATGGGAATGGATGCTCTATGCCCTGATTATCCTTACCATCACTGTCGGTAACCTTTTTGCCCTCCGTCAGAAGAATCTGAAGCGATTCCTCGCATTCTCTTCAATCTCTCAGGCAGGTTATATCATGCTTGGCGTGATAGCAGGAAGCGCTCAGGGTCTTGGCTCTCTGATTTACTACATCCTTGTCTATATATTCTCCAACCTTGCCGCTTTCGGTGTAATCCAGTCGATAGAGAGCAAGACAGGACGTGTGGACATGGATTCTTACAACAACTTGTATTCCACCAATCCTAAACTTGCATTCACAATGATGCTTGCCATGTTCTCTCTCGCAGGTATTCCCCCGTTTGCAGGTTTCTTCAGCAAGTTCTTCATCTTCTCGACTGCTGTCGCTTCAGGTTCGGTGGCTCTTTACATCCTTGTGCTGATTGCGTTGATAAATACAATTATCTCTCTTTACTACTACCTGCTTGTAGTAAAGGCTATGTTTATCAACAATCAGGAAGATTGTGTCATTGCCCCGTTCAAGTCATCGGTTTCTGACCGTCTTGGCATGTGGATATGTGTTGCCGGTATTATCCTCGCCGGTATCGTAAGCTGCATTTACAATGGCATTGTCAATACCTCGGTTCATAATCCGGAGTATATCTTCACAATCTTTGCTAATTGATATAACTTGACATGAACATAGTAAGCGGGAGCCCGACATCGGGTGTCCCGCTTATTTTATTGTGGAAATTTGCTATCTTTGTGTCATGGCTGACAATTATCTTGAAAGAAAAATGGAAGAGCATAGGGCGGGGCGCGGTGTGTCCTATCGCCCTAAACTGACCCCTTCAGGCAGGAAACAGGGTGAGATTTCGTTAAAATTCCCGCCGCGAAGGGTGTTTGTCACCGGTGGGGCTTCCGGCATAGGCAAGGCTATCGTGACTGCATTTCGCAATGCGGGATGTCGTGTGGCGTTCTGCGATGTCAATGTTAAGGAGGGGACGCTCACTGCGCAGTCATCCGGCGCGCGTTTCTATCCGGTGGATGTCACGGATGTCGCGGCGCTTGAACAGTGTATGCAAGATATTTTTGACCTGTGGGGCGACATAGATGTGCTCATAAATAATGTAGGAGTAAGTGACTTCAAGAGGCTTGCCGAATCTACTGTGGCCGACTTTGACAGGATGATGCATGTCAATGTACGGCCTGTATTTGTCACCTCGCGCATGCTTGCCTTGCACAGGGAGTCATTGCCTGAAGTCAACCCCTATGGACGCATAATCAATATATCGTCAACGCGTCAAGCCATGAGTGAGCCGGGCACCGAGGCTTATTCCGCGTCTAAAGGCGCTGTGTCATCCTTGACTCATGCGCTTATGATGTCATTTTCCGGGACCGGGGTGACCGTAAATTCGATTTCGCCGGGATGGATTGAGACCGGCAGCCAAGAAGGGTTAAGTGAAGCCGACCATCGCCAGCATCCGTCAGGCAGGGTGGGGAAGAGTGACGACATTGCAAGACTGTGTATCTGGCTGTCATTGCCTGACAACGATTTCATCAATGGAGAGAATATAACAGTCGATGGAGGCATGACGCGCAAGATGATTTACGTATAATCATTCGCGTTGCTCGCTGCTATAACGGGAAGGAGTCATGCCATAAATCTCTTTGAAGGCTGAAGAGAAGTGTGACGGATTGGCAAATCCTGTGGCATATGCTACCTCGGCTACACTAAGTTTCTTTTCTCTCAGTAGCCTTGCCGCCTGTTTCATGCGCAAAGATTTTATGAAGTCGCGTGCCGACAGGTCGGTTAATTCCTTCATCTTGCGATGGAGGTGTACGCGGCTCAGCCCTACTTCCGAGGCGAGTTTCTCAACGCTGAAATCGGGAGAGGATATGTTGGCATTGATGACATCCATGATGCGGTTAAGAAGCACCTCGTCCTGTGACTTCATGACTATTTTCTTTACGGAGTCTTCCTGCTCCTGTATTCCCGAAAATTTGGCGCGCAGTAGATGGCGGTTGGCAAGCAGGGATGTTATGGTGCTTCGGAGCACCTCGGTGCTGAACGGTTTGGTCAGATAGGCGTCGGCACCCGCCTCAAGACCTTCCATGCGGTCCTCGTTTTCAGCTTTAGCCGACAGAAGTATCACGGGAGTGTGGTTTATGTTCACGTTCTGCTTGACTTTACGGCAGAGAGTATAACCGTTTATCCCGGGCATCATTACATCGCTGATTATTATATCAGGAGTGTCGGTGAGTATAGCAGAAAGGGCTTCTTCGCCATTGTCAAATGCCGTTACCTTGTAGTCTGCCGACAGTTCCTTCAGCAGATAGTTGCGTATCTCGGCATCATCTTCTATCACTGTCACAGTGCGGTTGCTTTTTGACTTGACATCATCGTCGGTATCCTCAGGCTCATACAGAGACATGTCCATAAGCTCATTTGAGAACATTCTCATCGGTTTGTGGGTGGTGTCGGTAGCGATTTCATCGATTGACAGGTGAGCCGAGCCGAGGGGCAGCCTGATGATAAACTCACAGCCGCTTTCCCCTACATGGTTACGCGCGTGTATCGTTCCGTGGTGAAGCACAACAAGCGAGCGGCAGAGGTGAAGCCCTATGCCTGTGCCGAGATTTGTCGATGTCATTTCGTTTTCTATTCGATAAAAGCGGTCAAATATCTGTTCAAGCTTGTCGGCGTCTATGCCTATTCCGCTGTCAGAGATGGATATTTCAGCATATTCTGTAAACGGAGGCAAGCCTGTGGCGTCATGCTTTTCAGCGACCGTCAGGTCGATTGAGCCGCCTTTCGGTGTGTACTTGAATGCATTGGACAGTATGTTCAGCAACACCTTGTCAAAATTGTCGGTGTCAATCCACACCGGCAGTGAGTCACTGCCGTGATGAAACGTCATTGAGATGTCGTTTTCACGGGCGATATATTCAAAAGGCTGTATCGCTTCGTTTATAAACCCTATAATGTCGGTTTCACGCATTTTTACCTTCATTTGTCCCTTTTCAAGCTTCCTCATGTCCATGAGCTGATTCACAAGCCGCAGTATGCGCTGGGCATTTCGGTATATCATGATGTAGGTTGAGCGCAATCGGTTATCGTGGGTGTCGTTAATCAGTTTTTCAAGCGGGTTTATTATTAGAGTCATGGGGGTGCGTATCTCATGGGAGATATTTGTGAAAAACTGGAGCTTTGCCTCGATTATCTGTTCTGCCTGCTGCCTGTCAAGCTGTTCACGGTTGCTTGCGATTCTTGCCTTGAAGTAATGTATAGCGGCAAGTAGTATCAGGCATCCGGTCACGACATACAGCATTATTGCCCACCATGTCTGATACCACGGCGAGTTTACGATGATTTTTAGCGACCGTGTGCCATTCTCCGATGTATCACCTGCGACGCGCACCTGAAAGAGATATTCTCCCGGAGGCATGTTGTTGAATGTCAGCTGATTTTGCCCCGGAGCCGTGGTGAGCCATTCTTTCCCGTGTTCATATATGCGGTATTGATACACAAGTTTGTCAGGGTTGTCATATGTAAGCGTGGAGAAATATATGCTGAATGTATTGTCGGCCGACGACAGGTTGACGGATTCTGCCTCTCCGAGTTCCCTGTCAAGAATAGGCTTGCCGTCAGATGTCAGCGTGGATGTGTTGACAGGAGCATTGAATATGTCAAACCGTGTTATCACCGGATGGTATTCCCGCGGATTGTCATTTATGTCATAAGGATGAAAGGCTGTTATGCCGTTGGTTCCGCCGAAGTATATCACGCCGCGCGAATCCTCGCAGAATGCACCGTGGGAGAATTCATTGCCCTGAAGCCCGTCGCCGCTGTCAAAATTGACAAAGCGGTTGTCGGATGGGATATACTTCGTGATGCCGTGGTAAGTGCTTATCCACATGTTTCTGCCTTCATCCTCGCAGATACCGCATATTACATTGTTTGGCAGTCCGTCGGCGGTGGTAAAGTGCTTTACCGACCTGCCGTCGGGATTAAACCTGTAAAGCCCGTCGGAAGTGCCACACCATATATTGCCTTTGCTGTCGCTGGCTATGGCGTAGCCGATGCTCCCCTTTACCACATTATAGCTTTCACCAAAGCTAAGATAACCGTCAGTGAATGTATTAAAACAGCTCACCCCGTCATAATGAGCAATCCAGATTTTTCCGTCAGGCGCCATATATAGATGGTTAATCCAGTCCATAGGCATATTACTGTACATCACTGCGCCGTGATTAAAGGAAAGGAATGTCGCTTTATCAGACTCAGGATTATATCTTATCAGGCCGTTTCCGAGTGTACCGAGATACAGGTCGCCGTCCTTCCCTTCCACGATGCTGTATATTTTAAATGTGCGGAACCGGTTGACCTGAATAAGCTCTCCTGAATCGGTAATCCTTACAAGTCCTGATGTGAATGTGCCGGCCCATCTTCTTCGCTTTGAATCGCGAAACATGCACAGGACTGTGGATGATGAGGGTATATAGTTTACACGCGAAAAATTTTCGTCAAGTTCATAAAGCCCGTCATTGTCGCAGCTGACCCATACATGATGGTTTTCCTCCGAAAATAGAGCCATTACACAGCCGTTGCCAATCTGATTGCCGGGAATGGTGTTTCTGCCGCAATACTCAAAGTTAAACCTGCGTCCGGCTATCATGGCGACTCCGCGCTGAAACATAGCGAGCCAGAGATTGCCGTCGCGGTCAGTGACAATCTGGTGGATTTTGCCGTCGGTGCATCCTGCAAGAGCCGAGCCGAGAGGTATATCCTCTATAGCCCTGTCGGTAAGAAGCCGGGCGCCATATCCTTCAGTGCCGACATAATACTCGGAGTTATACTTGCCGAGTGACTTGACCGACAGTTTTTCCCCTTTATAAGTGAGATGTGTTATCGTCGACGTGCCTTTATCAAAGCGGTCCACTCCTCCGTCAAGCGAGCCTATGAATATCATGCCTCCTTCCCCTTCGAGAATTGAGGTGATTTTATCGCCTGCAAGCTCGGGCGAACTGAAACACCTTGCCTTGCCGCCTGCCGGGTAGTAGCGGCAGGCACCTTTGTTTTCGGTGCCGATCCATACAGCGTGGCTCGAATCCTCATAGATACAGCTGATAAACTCACTCCCGACGGCCTCTGACAGCATGTCGAGCCGTGAGATGCTGTCGGAGACGGGATTATATAGGAATATACCATATCCGGCGGTGCATATCCAGATGTCGCCATTGGATAATTCGATAATATCCGTCACGTGTGGGGTGATTATTGATTCTTTTAGATAAATCGGTATCCGGCGGAACGACTCGCTCGCCCGGTCCCATTCCATGAGCCCCTTCAGTGTCCCGACAAGCATTTTCCCGTTCCGGTTTTCCAGGATGGTGCGCACATAGTTGTCACATAGCGACGTGCTGTCGCCCGCCACATTTTTATATGTTACAAATCTTGTGCCGTCAAATCGGTTCAACCCGTATTCCGTGGCAATCCATATGAATCCCTTGCTGTCTTGATATATCTTGTTGACAAGGCAGCTTGACAGGTTTCCGTCTGACGAGAAGAACTTAGTCTGCTGTGATGACACGGAAAGTGTTAAAATAATTAGGAGTTGGGTGATAAATAGACGCTTTGGGTTCATGGCTTTGGTTTTGTGCAAAAATAAGTAAAATGGAACGTGGAGAAAAGATAAATTTTATGTTATATAACATAAATGGTACGTAATCGATGATTTATGTAACGTAAATGACATTTGTGTTGCATAAAAAGGTATAATTGTTACGTGAAAATTGATGGTATAATGTATAAAAAGATTAAATTTGCAACAAGATCAATCAATTTATCAACCTTTTTAAACCCAACTAATATCACAAAAAATATTAACCCATTTTTATTAAAAAATTAACTCAACCCCAAAAAACTATTACCGGAAAATCAAACCAATCGAGAACTTTAACTATTCCCAAAAACTAAAAATTATTTTCATGAAATGCACAGAGTTTAATCTGAAATTCATAGCGGCAATGCTGATATGCATTATGTCGCCGCTATGGGCATTTTCCCAGACAATCACAGTCTCGGGTACAGTAGTCGATGAGTTGGGAGAACCTTTGATCGGGGCAACCGTTCAGCAAAAAGGTACTTCCAACGGTACATCGACTGACATTGATGGTAATTACACTTTAAGTGTATCGCCCAAGGCTACCATCACAGTTTCTTACGTGGGCTACAACACGCAGAACATCGAAGTCAACGGACGCAATGTAATTAATGTTACAATGCAGGAAAATTCAGCCGTTCTTGATGAAGTGGTTGTAGTCGGTTACGGTCAGATGAAGCGTAGCGACCTTACCGGATCGGTAGTCTCTGTAGGAGAGGATGCGGTCAAGAAGTCAATTTCTACCAGTATCGACCAGGTGTTGCAGGGACGTGCTGCCGGTGTGCAGATTCAGGCAAACTCCGGAACTCCGGGTGCTTCGACCTCAATCCGTATCCGCGGTATCAATTCACTGAATGCCACCAATCAGCCTATCTTTGTTATCGACGGCGTGGTGATTGATTCCGCTACTGATGACGAGAGCTCTAACCCGCTTGCATCAATCAACCCGTCAGACATCGTGTCAATGGACGTATTAAAGGATGCTTCGGCTACGGCTATATATGGTTCGCGCGCGAGCAACGGTGTCATCATGATCACCACCAAGCGAGGAAAGGCAGGTGAGGCTACCGTCACTTACGATGTTTATCTTGGATGGCAGGAGATGCCGAAGAAGTATGACATGCTCAACCTTCGCGAATATGCCGAGCATCATAATTTCCGTGCCGATTATCTGAGCTCTGTTGACAAGAACAACGCTTTCATACGCCCGGAGCTTCTTGGCGAGGGTACCGACTGGCAGGATGAACTTTTCCGCAAGGCATTCATGATGAACCATAACGTGTCGGTCACCGGTGGTAACGAACGCACAACCTGGGCTTTCTCCGGAGGCTATCTCGACCAGGACGGTATCGCTCTTGGCTCGGGCTTCAAGCGTTACACACTCCGCTCTAATCTGGAAACCCAGATAAAGAGCTGGCTGAGAGGTGGAGTAAACTTCTCGCTTACCGACTCAAAGCAGCAGGTGGGCACTGACAACAATACTATCATCAGCGCGCTTATTCAGCAACCTACTGTAGCAGTGACCGCCCCCGACGGTTCATTTGACGGACCCGATGATGTGTGGATGCCTGACAATCCTGTAGGTCTTGCGTCAATCATCACCAACAAAAACAAGAAACTCAACTTCCGCCTGAACGCTTTCCTTGAAGCCACACTTTACAAGGGGCTGACTCTACGCACCGAGCTTTCAGGTGATTACAACTTGAATAAGTATTATTTCTACGAACCTGACTATCAGTTTGGTATCAAGACTCAGGATCAGCGCACATCGCGTTGGACAAAGACCGATACTAAATATTGGTCGTGGCGTAACATCCTTACTTACAATAACACATTTGCCCGCAAGCATAATGTCAATGTAATGCTTGGTCAGGAAATGTCAAAGAGCTATTGGGAAAATCAGGTAGGAGCCACTACCGGATTCCTCTCCAACAGTACACCCGACCTTAGCGCCGGTGACATCTCCAAGTCAACCAGTACCGGTTCGCGCAACATCAATTCAATCGCGTCATTCTTCGGTCGCGCGTTTTACTCTTTTGACGAGCGTTATCTTTTGACGGCAACTATCCGTCGTGACGGTTCGTCCAAGTTTGCGAAAGGTCACAAGTGGGGTTGGTTCCCGGCTGTCGCTCTTGCATGGCGTGTGTCACAGGAAAATTTCCTCCGTGATGTTGACGAGATTAATTCGCTGAAATTGCGTGCAGGCTGGGGTAAGACCGGTAACCAGAACGTAACCGACTATGCTTACATGGCTCTCCTTGCCAACAAGACTACCCCCTGGGGTGTAGGTGTGCTCACCGGCAACACTGCCAATCCCGACCTTACCTGGGAGACTACCTCTTCTTACAATATAGGTCTTGACTTGGGTCTGCTCCAGAACCGTATCGAATTTATCGCCGACGTCTACTACAAAAAGACCGACAATCTTCTTCTCCAGCTCCCGTTGCCTTCATTCCTTGGTTCAGGAGGTCATGGCGCGGCAAACAATCCTTGGGGTAATGTCGGCTCAATCGAGAACAAAGGTATAGAGCTTACCCTTAACACAACCAATATCGTGACCCGCGATTTCCAGTGGACATCAAACGTAGTGTTCTCCCTTAACCGCAACAAGGTTAAGTCGCTCGACACAGCCAATTCATCTATCGAGAAGAGCTATCAGCCCTCTTCAACCAACTATATCGTCACCAAGACCGTCGTAGGCGAGCCTATCGGTCAATTCTGGGGATATAAGGTGATAGGCCGTTTTGACAAGCCTGAGGATTTCTACTACCATGATGCGGCAGGCAACATCCAGCAGGTTGCTATCCCTTCCGGTAACACCATTTCACAGAGCTCGACCTGGATTGGCGACTATATCTATGAGGATATCAACGGTGACGGTGTGATCGACAGCAGCGACTGTACATTTATCGGTAATCCCGAGCCTAAATTCACATGGGGCTTCGGCAATACATTTACATGGAAAGGCATTGACCTGAACATCTTCTTCTCCGGTTCTTACGGTAATGACGCGCTCAACCTTACCCGTATGCGTATCGAGGATCCGCGACAGAACTCCAATATCCTGCGCTCTTCACTCAACTACGCAAAGGTTGATGTAATAGACCCCAACCTTCCCGCCGATGACTTCCGTAACCTGCATGTGGTTAACCCCGGTTCAACTACAATGCCGGCACTGCAGCGCACCGACGCCAACGCCAACTATACCCGCGTCAGCGACCTTCTTGTAGAGGATGCCTCTTACATCCGCCTGCAGAACATCTCGATCGGCTATACATTCCCCCGCAACTGGATGCGCAAGATCTATCTCCAAAATCTGCGTGTATATTTCAGCGCACAGAATGTATATACATGGAGCAAATATAAAGGTCTTGACCCCGAGGTTGGCGCAATGTATGGTGACGCTCTTATGACAGGCGTTGATTACGGCCGCTATCCGTCGCCGCGTATCTACACCTTCGGTCTCAATGTTTCATTCTAACCTTAACACAACCGATAACAATGAAAACTAAAATATTATTTGCCACTCTCTTTGCCGGCTGTCTCGCTCTTACTTCGTGCGATGACTTCCTGACTCAGCAGAACACTACCCAAGGTAGTGACGGCTCCTTTATCGACAATGACGGCGCTGTGCTTGCGACTACATCGCCTCTATATAATTATGTGTGGAACAGTTTCAACGAGAAGGCTTATTACAGCATGGGCGACGGACGTTCCAACAATATCACCGCGCGTTGGTCGGACTATATATATCCTTATACCAACTTTACTGAAACGTCACTCTCTCCGGGTCTTGAAGACTCATGGAATGCCTTCTATTCAGTAGTGGCGCAGTCCAATAATGTCGTGAACCGTATCCTTAATTCGGGTCCCGGTGCGTCAGAGGCGGCAAAGATTCAAGGAATGGCTGAGGCGCGTTTCATGCGCGGACTCGCTTACTGGTACATCGGCTCGCTCTGGAATAAGGCAATCATATATACCAATACTACCGATGCTGCCGCAAATCCCGTGCTTCCCGCTCATCGCGTGACCGATGTTATGGAATTTGCAATCCGCGACCTTGAGTATGCTGCTGCCAATCTTGCGCCTCAGGCATCTCAGGCAGGACGTGTGACACGATACAGCGCGTTTGGTCTTCTTTCACGTGTCTATCTTTCAATGGCAGGATTGACTACTGATGGCGCCTATGACGGCACCAATATCGCTGAAGACCATAACCGCGGAGTCAGAAACACCTATTACCTTGACCTCGCCCGCAAGGCTGCGCTCAAGTGTATTGAAGGCCCGGCAGAACTGATGGAAAACTACGGTGACCTTTTCGCTGTCAAGACATGGAACAACAATAAGGAGTCGCTTTTCCAGCTACAGTGGCTGCAAGGCTCTACCGGAGCTATCGGCTGGGGCTGTAACAATGCCATCTCTGCATTTTTCGGATGGTCTACAATGGTATGTGAGGTAAACTGGGGCAATGCCACCTATGCTTCATTTGACCTTGTACGCGCCTACGACAAGCAGGACCGCATACGCCGTCATCACACCATCGCCACAGTAGGGGAGTATTACCCTGACCTGAATGTCGAAAACGGCGGTTATACCTATAACGTCACTGAAAGCGACTATGCGAAGAAATGTAACGTAAAGAAGCACGTGATAGGAAAGCTTGACGACAACGGTCAGAGCTATCAGCAGTCATCGGGTGTCAACACTTACATGCTGCGTCTTGCCGAAGTGTATCTGAATCTTGCCGAGGCTATTCTTGGCAACAACGCTTCAACAACCGACGCTACAGCCCTTGAATATTTCAACAAGGTGCGCACTCGCGCCGGCATGCCCTCGCTGAGCCGCATCGACTATGACGCTATCCACTACGAGCGCCGTATCGAGCTCGCGTTTGAGGGTCAGTACTGGTATGACTTGCTTCGCCGTTCCTACTATATGGAGTCGGAGGTGGTGACTTACCTTAACCATCAGGACCGTAACGCAAGCTACGAGTGGAACGAAGAAGAGGAGTGCCAGTATGAAAAGACCGCCGACGCTACCGACGTAGACCAGGCTACAGTGGCTCGTCTTACTCTTCCTGTTTCCGATGTAGACGCCGGACGTAACCCCAAGCTCAAGGAAGCGCCTGTGGCTTACGAGTTTGGAGCCCGTGAGGTATCGGTTGAAGAATTGTATAAATAATATCATTAAGCAACAACATGAAAAGTTTAAAATATATATGGCTTTCAGCCCTTGCGGTCCTGTCGATAGGAATGGTCGCCTGCAATGACGATGACCCTTATTTTGACAAGGACAATGAAAAGACCACCCCTGTGGTAAACAAGGTTTATCTTGAGGATGTCAAGTCGTCGGTACCCGACCGCGAGGTCACTTATGCCCGTCTCGGTCAGATGATACGTCTTGAGGGTAGCGGCTTCATGGGCATCAAGAAAGTGTATGTCAACGGCTATGACACATATTTCAACCGTGCCTATGTCAGTGACAACTCGATGCTCGTCACTCTCAATGCCAAGACTCCTATTACTGACGCCGATGAGGCTGTCAGAAACACAATCCGTCTTGTGAAGGATGGCACCGAGGGTGTCTGTGAGTTTGAGATACGTGCGGCTTCTCCCTCTGTGACATCAATCAGCAACGCTATGCCGGTTGCCGGTCAGCGTGTGGTGGTCTATGGCGGTTCTCTTCAGGAAATCAGCAAGATTACCTTGCCCGGAGGATTGGAAATCACTGAAGGTATAGTAAGCGATGACAAAGATGGCGAGTGGTTCTCGTTTGTAATGCCGTCGGGAGTGACCGATGGTGGTCACATCACCGCTGTCGGAGCTAACGGTATCGCCCAGACTCCTGACTATTTCAATAATCGCAACTGCATGATTCTCGACTTTGATGGAGCCGGTGAACAAGGTTACTGGAGCTGGAAAGAAGATGGCTCGATGATCAATAGCGACGACCTTGCCGATGACCCGGAAGGTAAATATGGCAAGTGTTTCCAGCTTGTTCCCGACCGTCTGCTTGCCAATGGAGTTCCATCGGCAAAGCCGCGTGTCACCGAGTGCTGGACTGCCGGTAATGACAGTGATCTTGACGACTGGTCAAGAATGACTCAGTTTATCGCTCCCGAGACCTCGCTTACAAAGGTGGCGCTTCAGTTTGAGATTAATGTACCGGAACCCTGGGAAGGTACAGGTCAGCTCGAAATCGCGCTTATCAACAATTACAACTGGGCCGGTTACGGATCTGACGACCGCTATGGTCTCACATATTTCTATCTCCCCTGGCTCGGCACTGACGCTGAGGACAATCCCGCCTCAATTCCGTTTGTTACCGACGGATGGCAGACAGTTACGATTCCCTTGTCAGAAATCAACAAGTACAAGACTATATTCAGTGACAATGATGCAGCTGTCAAGCCTGTGTTCCAGGATGTCATAACCGACCGTAATGATGCAAGCTACCGTAACTTCGGCATGGGCTTTGTCAACAGTGACTTTGAAGTAGAGAAGGGCGGTGATGTGTTCAAGTTCAAGTCAAGTACCTTCAACGGTCCTAAGATTTACCTTGACAACTGGCGCATTGTGCCTTACGAGTTTGTGACAGTCTCTGACTATCCTGAAGATGAAGAAGAGTAATCATTTAAACCAAGAATCTTACAATGAAACTAAATAAAATTATATTCCCGTCAGTCGCGCTTGCCACTGTAATGTCAGGCTGCGATGACCAGATCATGGAGTGGAAGGACGGCGACCCTACCGTGGAGGTGTCAGAAATCCCTCTGCAGCTTGCTGAGCAGATAGCCCTTTACAAGCCTATCAAAGATTATATGGCGCAGTATCATCCCGAGGTCACAATCGGCCTGGGCATGGGTGCCGACATGTATCTCGACGATCCCGCCTACAAGGCGATTGTCGACGCCAACTTCACCGGAGTCACCCTCGGCAACGCCATGAAGATGGGCGCGCTGATGAAATCCAACGGCTCGCTTGACTTCACGACTGTCGACGAGATAATGGCTTCGTTGCCTGCCGACATGAAGCTTTACGGTCATAACATGTTGTGGCACACTCAGCAGCAGCAGACCTACCTCAAGTCGCTTATCGCGCCTGAGATGAAAGTTGAGGTCAGCGCAGGTGATGTATGTATAAACGTAGTTGGCAATTCTGATTTTGAAAACGGTAATGCCGACGGCTGGACAGGTCTGTGGGGTAAATATACCTATGCAGTTGAGCAGCCTGGTCATGAAAGTAATTATGCACTGCATTTCACAATGACCGACGAGACTAATGTAAACTATGACTGTCAGCTCTTCTGGCCTACCAATCTTGTCGTAGGAGAGACTTACGCTTATTCTTTCTATGTAAAGTCTGATGCTAATCTCGCTGTTCAGTTTATGGGACAAAATGAATCATATGGCGGAATATACAAGGATACGTTTACAGCAGGTCCTGACTGGACTTATTGTACCGGAGAATTTGTATATGACGAAAATAGCACTGCCGATATCTGCCGTGTGGGTATACAGTTTGGTGGTACGCCCGGCAGCAATCTATGGGTTGATGACTTTAAGTTTGGTCTTAAAAATGACGGCCCGCAGAATTTGTGCCAGAATGGTGATTTCTCTGCCGGTGATAATGGACTCGAAGGCTGGACTATTCAAAATCCCAGCGGCGGTGTTGAAACGGCACAGGTTGAGGATGCTCCTTCAGGCAACAAGAATGTACTTAAAATGGTGGCAAATGACGCAGTGGCAAATGCCTGGGATCTTCAGGTGATTTCTCCCGAGATTCCGATTATGTCAGACAACAAGGTCGAGCTGTCATTCTATGTAAAGTCCGATCAGGCGGGTCAGGGTCGTGTGTCATTCAGTAACGCACTTTCCAATCAGTGGCCTTGGATGAACTGGACCGGCTCACAGTCAAGCTGGACCGAGGCGTTTGAGACATCTACCGGATGGACTTATATACATGTAATCCTGCAGAACTTCAGCTGTAATTTTGTTGACGGAGCCACTACATGGCAGTTTAATCTCGACTTCGGTTATGTTCCCGGTGTGACTTACTATATCGACAATGTAATGGTGACAGAAGTCAGTGAAGAGCCTGCAAAGGCTAAACGCCGTGCAGGAGGTATAACCTATACTCTGAAGAGTGCTGAAGAGAAGCGCGCTATCCTTACCGATGCCATGGAGCAGTGGATCAAGGCTGTCGCAGAGCATGTCGGCAACCGCGTGGATGCGTGGGACGTAATCAACGAGCCTATCACTGACGGTAATCCCCGCTGGAGAGGTATCGACGGTGTGTTTGGCGGTACTGCAAGTGACGGCACTCCCGATGCCGAGCCTGTAGAGACGGAAGATGCGGGTCTTAACCTCAACTGGGCTTCAGATGCCGGTAACCAGCACTGGTACTGGGGTTACTACTTAGGTAAGGACTACGCTGTGAAGGCATTTGAGTTTGCACGTAAATATGCTCCCGATGCCAAGCTCTTTGTCAATGACTATAATCTGGAATCCAATCCTGCGAAGCTTGCCGAACTTGTCAAGTTTGTAAACTATATCGACCAGAACGGTCAGGCTAAGGTTGACGGTATCGGTACTCAGATGCACGTAAATGTCAACATCTCCAAAGAGCAGGTTGACGCGATGTTCCAGACAATGGCAGCGACAGGCAAGCTTGTCCGCATCACTGAGCTTGACGTGGCTTTCGGTGTTGAGGAAGGCAAGACTGTCACTCCGTCGGCTGAGCAGCTTATCGCTCAGGGCGAGACTTACCGCATGATTGTCAACTCCTACTTTGAGAATGTGCCCGCTGCACAGCAATCGGCAATTACAATCTGGACTCTTTCTGACAACAAGAAGGAGCATGAATACTGGCTGAAAGGCGACGCGCCCAATATCTTTGACAGCAACTATCAGCGTAAGGTGGCTTACAAGGGTGTATGTGACGGCATCGCCGGAACAAATATCGCCGACTCTTTCTCCGGTGATGACTGGAAAGGATTGCATGAATCAGAAGAGGAAGAAGCGGAATAATTGAATTACTAACCCTCCAAAATACGGAAGAACTAAGAATTTATAGGTTTTCAGTGAAAATTTTCCATGAAAAATGATTGGTGAAAATTATTAAAAATATAACTTTGCTGTTAACATAATCTTGGTTCTTCTGTATTTTGGTTTTTTATAATTAAGGATAATGAAAAGAGTAATCGCCGTGCTATGTGTGCTGGCATGTATTGTATCTGTTGCATCAGCTGCTGTTAACCTCCGTAAACAGGGGAGTGCCACGCAGCTTATGGTTGATGGCAAGCCGTTTATCATATTGGGAGGCGAGCTTGGCAACAGTTCGGCTTCATGCAATGCCGACATCGAACGCATCTTTCCCAAACTCCGCCGCATGAATCTCAACACGGTTCTTGTCCCCGTTTATTGGGACATGATCGAGCTGGCAGAGGGCGAGTATGACTTTTCACTTATCGACAAGACTCTTGAAGAGGCTCGTAAAAGCGGATTGAAAGTTGTGTTTCTATGGTTTGGCGCTTGGAAAAACTCAATGAGCTGCTATGCGCCGTCATGGTTTAAGGCTGACTATAAGAAATATCCGAGAGCATGCACTGCCGAAGGCAAGCCGCTTGAGATAGCGAGCGCCTTTTCAGAAAATGTATATAATGCCGACAGCCGGGCATTCAAGACGTGGCTTAATCATCTCGCCGCTGTAGATAAAGATGATACAGTGTTGATGGTGCAGATTGAAAATGAAATAGGTATGCTGGAAGACGCGCGCGATTATTCGTCAGCCGCAGAGCGGGAATATGCCAAGGGCGTGCCTGCCGGTCTTATCAGTTACCTTAAAAAAAATAAGAAATCACTTCATCCGCAGTTAATGTCGCGCTGGCGTGACAACGGGATGAAGAGCGAGGGCGGTTGGCGTGAAGTATTTGGCGACGACATCTATTCCGACGAGTATTTCATGGCATGGAACTATGCCCGTTATGTAGAGGGGCTTGCGAAGGAGGCTGAGGCTATACTTGGTCGCCCGTTGTATGTCAACGCCGCTATGAACAGCCGCGGCAGGAAGCCCGGGGAATATCCTTCTGCCGGTCCGCTTGCTCATCTTAAAGACATTTGGCATGCTGCGGCTCCCACTATTGATATACTTGCGCCTGACCTCTATGACAAGGGGTTTGTTGACTGGGTGGCGCAATACCATACTCCCGATAATCCATTGTTTATCCCTGAAATACGTCGTGGCGACGGAAATGCCGCGCAGGCGTTTTATGTAATCGGCGAGCATGATGCGATAGGGTTTAGCCCGTTCTCGATAGAAAACGGAAGCGACTCGCCGTCATCTGCTCCGGTGAAGGGATATGCAGCGTTGCAGGAGCTTATGCCCTTGCTTGCCCGTTATCAGGGCACGGGGCTGATGAAAGGGCTTTACTTTGACAATGACTCGACTGAGCGCATATTGCGTAATGACGGGATTAAGATAACTGCCAACCATTATTTCACCTTGCCGTGGGATCCGCGAGCCACTGACGGCTCTGAATGGATGCCTGTCGGTGGCGTCATTATCCGTCTCGCCGCCGATGAATATATTGTCGCGGGGACAGGCATTGTGGTTAAGTTTGAAAATGAGACTGAGAGCAGCGTGAAGCGTAATCTTGGCGAGGACGGCTTCTTGAATGCCGGTGCCGACCGTAATTCTTCGCCCGCGTGGGGCGGAGGCATGCGTGCAGGTCTTGCTTCAGTCGACGAGGTGGCTGTCAATCCTGACGGCTCATGGAGGTTTATACGCCGATATAATGGCGACGAGACCCACCAGGGGCGTCATGTCCGTATTGGCGTCGATGATTTTCAGGTATTGCATGTAAAACTATATCAATATAAGTAACAACCTTAATAATGAATTATTTAAAAGAGTATTTATCTATTACTGTGGCTTTGGCGATGTCATCGGTCGCTCTGCCCGTCGACGCACGGGTGCAGCTTCCGCAAGTGTTGTCGTCAGGGATGATTGTACAGAGAGAGGCTCCGGTCAGATTATGGGGTACTGCTGAGCCCGGAGAATTAGTGTCGGTTAAGGTGACCGATAAGAAAAATAAGCCCGTAGGTCAACGTAAGGGTGTAACTACAGTCGCAGGCGACGACGGCAAGTGGACAATTGAATTGCCGGCGCTCAAGGCGGGTGGTCCCTATACGGTGACGATTAATGACGTGACACTTGACGATGTGCTTTCGGGCGATGTGTTTTTGTGTTCCGGTCAGTCCAATATGGAGCTGCCTGTGTCGCGTGTGACCGACATGTTTGCCGATGAGATTGCCTCTTATTCAAGCAATGAGGTCAGGCAGTATTATCTTCCGCGTGAGGTGGAGTTTCACACTCCGCTTGAGGATACAAAACCGGCTGCATGGAAGCCTGCCACACAGGACAATGTGATGAAATTTTCAGCCCTCGGCTACTTCTTTGCCAAGGACTTGAATGAGCGTACCGGAGTGCCTGTCGGTATAATCAGCTCCAACTGGGGTGGCACCCCCGTGGAGGCATGGATAAGTGAAGAGTCACTTAAACCCTTTCCAAGGGCTATAAATGAGAAGCGCATATATGAAGATGATGCTTACCGTGCCCATATAAAGAAAGTCGAGGGTGAGAATTATGCCCATTGGGCTGCCGCGCTTTATGCCGGCGACCCGGGATTGCATGGCGAAAAGAAGTGGTTTGACCCGTCACTTGATGATTCGGGCTGGGCTACCGTTGACATAATTAAGGGTACCGTTACCGACGGTACGGTGACCGGAGACGATCTCCATAATGGATGGAGGGGCAACAGCTGGGCGAGCGACGGTCTTAATGCGGTCAACGGTTCTCACTGGTTTCGTAAAAATGTAAATCTTACAGCCGCTCAGGCGTCAGGCCCGGCCGTGCTGCGGCTTGGATGTATTGTTGACGCCGATTCTGTTTATGTCAACGGCACGTTTGTAGGCACGACTTCCTATCAGTATCCTCCGCGCATTTACAATGTGCCTGCAGGTGTACTGAAAGAGGGCGACAATAATGTGACAGTGCGTCTGTTCAGCCAGAATGGCAGAGGAAGCTTTGTACCTGAAAAGCCCTATAAGCTGATTCTTGGCAATGGCGACGAGAAGAGCCTTGAAGGGGAGTGGCGTTATCGTCTTGGCGCACCTATGGTTCATGGTCCCGGCATGGAGTTCTGGTGCTATAAGCCTGTCGTGTTGTACAACTCCATGATACATCCTCTTGTCAAGTTGCCGCTTGCCGGAGTCGTGTGGTATCAGGGCGAGTCCAATGTAGGCCGACGCAATGAATACGGCGCCCTGCTGAAGACCATGATTGCCGACTGGCGCGGAGCCTTTGGCGACCGGGAGCTTCCTTTTTATATAGTCGAGCTTGCCGACTATCTCCATCCCGATGACAAAGCCGGAAGGGCAGCATGGGCTGAGATGCGTAAAGTTCAGGCAAAAGTTGCCGAGGAGACACCCGATGCGGTGCTTATCCACAATTCCGACCTTGGGGAGTGGAATGACATTCATCCGTTGGATAAAAAGACCTTAGGCGGTCGTGTCGCTGATGCGGTGACCCTCCGCAACGGCAAAAAGTAGTATGTTATTGACCTTAGATAAAAAATGAATATGGATACACAGTTAACAATGAATGGAAATAATGCAGCTGCTGCAGGAAGCAAAGGTTTCTATAAGCTTGGCTGGACGCAGCGTATCGGTTTTGGCGCCGGTGACCTCGCGCAGAATCTGATATATCAGACGATAAGCATGTATCTGCTGTTCTTCTATACTAATGTATATGGACTTGAACCGGCAGTCGCTGCAATCATGTTTTTGATAGTCAGGATTGTGGACGTGATATGGGACCCGTTGGTAGGGACATTTGTCGACAAGCATGACCCGAAGCTGGGTAAATACCGTGCCTATCTTGTGCTTGGCGGCATTCCGTTGACCGGTTTTGCCATCCTATGCTTCTGGAATGGATTTTCAGGCTCACTTCTATATGCCTATGTGACCTATGTCGGGCTATCGATGTGCTACACGCTTGTCAATGTGCCTTATGGCGCGCTTAACGCGTCGCTGACACGTGACACCAATGAAATCACGATACTTACTTCTGTAAGAATGTTCATGGCTAACGTGGGCGGTCTTGCAGTTGGCATGGGAATTCCTATCATTCTTAAAATTTTTGACCCTTCCGAGACCACCGACCTTTCTTCAAGTGACTCGGCATGGTTTATTACAATGACTATCTACGGAGTGATTGGTCTTGCTCTGCTGATATTCTGCTTCACGCAATGTCGCGAGCGTGTGGTCATGGACAAGTCGGAGACTGAAAATGTCAAGGTCTCTGACCTGTGGCTGGAGTTTGTGCGCAATAAACCGTTACGTGTGCTTGCATTCTTCTTTATCACTGCATTCGGACTTATGGCGATAAGCAATTCGGCGGGCGCTTATTATATCAACTATAATCTTCACGGCTCAGCCGACCAGCTTTCCATATTCATGGGACTTGGCTCGATACCGGCGTTCATCTTTATGCCGATGATTCCTAAGATTAAGCGGATGGTAGGCAAAAAAGGCATGTTCTATATTTTTCTTATGACTGCCGTTATAGGAATGGGACTGCTTTACATGATTTCTATGATTGATGCGCTCAAGGAGCATATGTGGCTCGTGTATGTCGCTCAGTTCATCAAGTCGACCGGTATAATCGTTGCCACAGGCTATATGTGGGCTCTTGTGCCGGAGGTGATTTCTTATGGTGAATATACCCACGGCAAGCGTATCTCCGGTATTGTAAACGCCTTGACCGGTATATTCTACAAGGCGGGCATGGCGCTTGGAGGCGTGGTGCCGGGACTAGTGCTGCAGTTTGTGCATTTTGACATGGAGGCACCGGTGCAGACTCCATTTGCCGAGCAGGGTATACTCTGGCTCGTGTCGGTGATTCCTGCCGTGTTGCTTCTGCTTGCGATGTTCATCATCTCTAAATATGAGCTTGACGATGACCGTATCGACAGCATTAATGCCGAGATTGAGCGTCGCCACAAAGCTTAAAAACAGTGATTGGCTATCTTAGTTATATATAATATTTAGTACAGGTTTATGAAAAAAACAGTTTCATCGATGTTGGTTGCTGGAATGGCAATCCTGGCGATGTCGACGACATCGTGTTCGCAAAAAGTGGAGGCGGAGCCTACACTTAAAGAGGCGTTTAAGGATAATTTTCTTATGGGAGTGGCTGTAAACGCCGATCAGGTCGCCGGTACCGACTCTCTTGGAAAAGCGTTGGCGGCGAAACATTTTAATTCGATAGTGGCAGAAAATGTCATGAAATGCGAAAAGATTCATCCTCAGGAGAATGAATACTTCTGGGATGATGCTGACGCCTTTGTGAAATTCGGTGAGGAAAACGGCATGTTTATAATCGGTCATTGCCTTGTATGGCATTCGCAGTGTGCTCCCTGGTTTCTTGTGGATGAAAATGGCAATGATGTTGATGCCGAGACCTTGAAGCAGAGGCTTCGCGACCATATTTACACCGTTGTCGGACGGTACAGGGGCCGGGTAAAAGGCTGGGATGTGGTAAATGAGGCTATCGTGGAAGATGGAAGTTACCGTGACAGCGGTTTTTACCGCATACTGGGCGAAGAGTTTATTCCGCTTGCATTCCGCTATGCCCATGAAGCCGACCCCGATGCAGAGCTTTACTATAATGATTACGGCATGAATGTGCCGGGTCGTCGCGAGACAGTGGTGAAGATGGTCAATGACATGAAGCAGCGCGGGTTGAGGATAGATGCAATCGGCATGCAGGGACACATGGGCATGGACTATCCTTCCATAGATGAGTTTGAGCAGTCAATCGAGGCTTTTGCCTCCACCGGATGTAAGGTCATGATTACCGAATGGGACATGAGCGCGCTTCCCACTCTTACCCGCTCGGCAAACGTAGGCGACACTATCGCGTCGCAGCAGAGTCTGAATCCCTATCCCGACGGACTTCCCGAGGAAGTGTCCAGGGAATGGAATGAGCGTATGGACAAGATGATGGCGCTTTTTGTGAAACATTCCGACGTGATTTCTCGTGTTACAGCCTGGGGTGTAAGCGACGGCGACTCGTGGAAAAATGACTGGCCTATGGCTGGACGCACTGAATATCCTCTTCTCTTTGACCGCAACTATGAGGTCAAACCCTTCCTTATAAAATATCTTGAATCAGATAATAAGTAATTAAAAGCAATACAACGATGAAAAAAATGAGATATCTTGTACCCGGTGATTACATGGCTGACCCGTCGGTACACGTGTTTAATGGCAGAGTTTATATTTATCCTTCTCATGACTGGGACAGCGGCGCAGGGGAAAATGACAATGGCGACCACTTCGAGATGAAGGACTATCATGTGTTTTCGACCGATGATGTCATGGAAGGCGAGGTCGTTGACCATGGAAAGGTGCTTGACCTTCAGGATATACCCTGGGCGGGACGTCAGCTTTGGGACTGTGATGTAGCTGAAAAGGATGGAAAATACTATATGTATTTCCCGATG
The DNA here is from genome assembly GCF_004570975.1 of Barnesiella sp. WM24. GTDB lineage: Bacteria > Bacteroidota > Bacteroidia > Bacteroidales > Muribaculaceae > Muribaculum. Next base: position 272,162 of record NZ_SPPC01000002.1, on the reverse strand, counting down.
AAAGATAAAAACGATGTGTTTCATATAGGAGTGGCTGTTGCCGACCGTCCCGAGGGACCGTTTATCCCGCTTCCCGATCCTATGCGTGGCAGCTATTCGATAGACCCTGCCGTGTTCAAGGAAGGTGATGATTACTTCATGTATTTTGGCGGTCTGTGGGGTGGACAGCTTCAGCGCTATCGCGACAACAAAGCTCTTGAAGAACCGCATCTCGAGCCGGATGACGCGCCTGCCATACCGTCGCGCGTCGTGCGTCTTAGCAAGGATATGCTACAGTTTGCAGAGGAACCCCGCCCGATTGTCGTGCTTGACCCTGCCACGGGCAAGCCGCTGACCGCCGGCGACAATACCCGCCGTTTCTTTGAGGCATCATGGATGCACAAGTACAATGGAAAGTATTATTTCTCTTACTCTACCGGCGACACTCATCGTCTTTGCTATGCGATAGGCGATAATCCTTACGGACCGTTTACCTATCAGGGATGTATCCTTACTCCTGTTGTCGGCTGGACTACCCATCATGCTATCATAGAGCATAAGGGCAAATGGTATCTTTTCCACCACGACTGTGTGCCTTCGGGTGGTAAGACATGGTTGCGCAGCCTGAAAGTGACCGAGCTGGAATATGATGCCGATGGCAGAATAATTACAATTGAGGGTGGAGGTACAGGTGATGAATAAGTATATATCAACCTTTATGACTATAGTTGCCGGCATGCTTTTCAGCATGTCGGCAATGGCATATGACGGGTCGCGATTATGGCTGCCTGCTGCCGTCGACGGACGGCACGATGTGTCGGTAAAACTGGAGGCAAAAGGCGAGTCGGCTTCTATTGCCGCTCAGGAATTGCGTGACCACTGGCGAGGCGGTGACGTGGTTCTGAGGGAGAAACGCGACAAGTCGCTTGGTAAGGAGGGCTACCGTATTGTGCCCGGGGACGCCAATGTTACCGTTACGGCAAATTCCGGAATCGGACTGCTATATGGCGCTTACCATCTGCTGCGCCTACAGTCGACGGGTGCGACACCGGACACCACCATTGTCGAGACTCCTGCATTTGACATGAGAGTGCTGAATCATTGGGATAACCTTGACGGCACGATAGAGCGTGGTTATGCCGGTCGCAGTCTCTGGAAATGGGATGAACTGCCTGACGTGATTTCTCCCCGTTATAAAGAATATGCGCGTGCCAACGCGTCGGTCGGCATTAACGGAGTGGTACTGAACAATGTCAATGCGTCATCTCGTATTCTGTCGCGGGAGTATCTTGAAAAAGTCAGGGTTCTTGCCGATATTTTCCGCCCTTACGGAATAAAGGTGTATCTTTCCGCTAATTTTGCCGCACCGATGCAGCTCGATTCACTGCCGACCGCCGACCCTTTGGATAAGGATGTCATTAAGTGGTGGAAAAGAAAGTGTGAAGAGATTTACGGGCTGATTCCCGATTTCGGCGGATTTCTTGTAAAGGCTAACTCTGAAGGGCAGCCGGGTCCCTGTGACTTCGGGCGTAGTCACGCCGAGGGCGCCAATATGATGGCGCGGGCGCTGCGTCCTCATGGAGGTAAGGTTATGTGGCGTGCATTTGTCTATTCAGCCAATGATGCCGACCGTGCAAAGCAGGCTTACCTTGAGTTTAATCCGCTTGACGGAATGTTTGATGACAATGTGATTGTGCAGATTAAGAACGGCCCGATTGATTTTCAGCCGCGTGAGCCGTTCAGCCCTCTTTTTGGAGCGATGCCCTCGACTCCACAGATGGCGGAGCTTCAGATTACTCAGGAATATCTCGGACATGCCAATCATCTTGCCTATCTTGCCCCGATGTGGGAGGAATTTTTCGGTTGGGTAAAGCCGGAGTCCCTGAAAGCTATAGCCGGAGTGGCAAATGTCGGGGATGATGACAACTGGACCGGTCATCCGATGGCTCAGGCTAACTGGTATGCTTTCGGGCGTCTTGCCTGGAATCCGATGCTTACAAGCAAGGCAATCGCGCAGGAATGGCTGCCGATGACAGTCTATGAGACCGCTGAAATCCCTGCCGGGGTAAAAGAGGGGCTTGAAGAGATGATGCTGGTAAGCCGTGAGGCTGTCGTCGACTATATGATGCCTCTCGGATTGCATCATCTATTTGCTTTTGGTCATCATTATGGACCTGAACCATGGTGCAATCCGGAAGGAGCAAGTCCTTCGTGGCTTCCGTCTTATTACCATCGAGCCGATTCTGCAGGTATCGGGTTTAACCGTTCTCCTGCGGGAAGTGATGCTGTGGCACAGTATCCCGAGCCGTATCGTACGCAGTATGCCTCGGCATCTACATGCCCTGATGAACTCTTGCTTTGGTTTCATCATCTGCCGTGGGATTACAAGATGAAGTCAGGCGCCACGCTGTGGGACGAGCTGTGCCGTCACTATGAGCATGGCTGCAACAAGGTCAGCGACATGCAGAAAGCATGGTATGCCGCTGCTCCTTATCTGGATTCCTCGCTCTACAAAGACGTTGAGCGCAGACTTGCCACACAGGCGCGCGACGCCCAATGGTGGAAAGACGGTTGCCTGCTTTATTTTGGCGAATTTTCGGGTATGCCGTTGCCTGATGACGTGACTGCACCTGTGCATACTCTCGAATCTCTGCGCGGAATCGACCTCGGTATCACCAATTATGAATCACCGTCGGCAGAGCTCCTTGACTCCAAAAGATGATAAGCCCCGGCCTTAGAGGCTGATGGAGGTTGCCTCCACCGGCTCTGAAAGAAACAGGCTTGCCGATTCGGAGAACTTGTCGGAGCTCTCGGTAGTCAGATAGCGGCATGTTGCATTTTTACTGCAACGTGCCGCCATTTCTTTATGGCGGTCAAGATAGTCGGCAAGACTGTCGGCGACAATAGCTCCTTGGGAAAGCACCTTCACGCCTTCGGGCACATATTTCTCTACCTTGTCTTTCAAGAGAGGGTAGTGGGTGCATCCCAATATCACGGTGTCAATTGCCGGATGCTTTGACATGAGCGCCTCTACATCGCGTTTTACGAAATAGTCGGTGCCGTCGCCCTGAGCCTCTCCGTTTTCGACAAGAGGCACCCACATGGGGCATGCCTGGGAGTATGTCCTGAATCCGGGATACAGCTTCTCGATTTCCATGTCATAGCTGCGGCTGCGCACAGTGCCCGGAGTGCCGACGATGCCTATGTTGCCTGTCGATGTTATCTCGCCAATCTTCTCGACTGTAGGGCGTATAACTCCGAGCACTCTGCGCGCAGGGTCGATTGCCGGCAGGTCATTCTGCTGGATTGTGCGCAATGCTTTTGCCGAAGCAGTGTTGCATCCGAGTATCACGAGGTGACATCCTTGGGAAAAAAGATAGTTTACGGCTTCAAGAGTGAAGCGGTAGACGATATCAAATGAGCGTGTGCCGTAGGGTGCCCTTGCATTGTCTCCAAGATATATGTAATCATATTGAGGGAGCTTGCGGCGTATCTCGTCGAGTATTGTCAGACCCCCGTAGCCGGAGTCGAAAACACCGATTGGTCCCGGTGATGAACTGAGTGTTGTCATGAGGTAAAAAATTAATGCCGTACCCCCTTTGAGGTACGGCATTCTTATTTTTTTCGGGGTTTATTGATGCTGTCTTTATTACTTGATGTTAAGACGGGTCTTTACAAGAGGAGTGACGTCGGTAACGTCAGTTCCGGTGTAAAGGGGCATAACGCTCTCGAAGATAAATGTCATGCCGTTTTCTTTACCTACTGCATCAATTGCCTGATGTACTTTTTCCTGAATAGGAGCATAAGCGGCTTCCTGCTGACGCTGGAGGTCCTGAGTAGCTGTTGCGTGGAACTGCTGCATCTTCTGTTCAAGTTCCTGGATTTCCTGGATGCGGCGCTCCTTGATTGACTCGGGGGTGTCAGCCGCGAGACCCTGAAATTCGCTGTATTTCTTTTCAGCTTCCTCGCGGAGCTTCTGGAATTCGTCTTCGTAACGCTTTGAAGAGGTGGTAATCTGTTCCTGGGCGGCCTTGAACTCGGGCATAGCCTCAATGATTGTCTGAGAGTTTACCACACCAAATTTGGGAGCTTGAGCTACTGCAAGCATCGGGAACGCTACAAGGATAGCGAGCAAAATTTTTTTCATCATATTGAGTTGTGTAATGTTAAATTTTTCTATAGATGTTAATTTGATATTGCAAAGATAAGAAACTCGGTTCATATATACTAATCAAAGTCTTTAAAATATGTTTTATGCCGCTTAGTTGGCATATCCCATCTTTGCAAGAACCTCGTTGCTGACATCAATACGGGGCGACGCGTAGATGATATTGGCTGATGAGGCGCGGTCAAATATACATTGGTAGCCTCTCTCGTCGCTTACTTTCTTGACCGCATTGTAGATTTCATCCTGGATAGGCTGCATGAGGCTCTGACGCTTTTTGTAAAGTTCGCCTTCCGGACCGAAGTATTTGTAGCGAAGCTCGGTGGCTTCCTTTTCCTTGGCTACTATCTCTGCTTCTTTCTTGGTTTTCTGTTCGTCGGTCAGAAACACCATGTCGCTCTGATAGTTCTTATACATTGTCTGCGCCTCTGTGGCTTTTGCCTCGACCTCTTTCTGCCAGCGTTGCGAAATCTGGTTGAGCTGTTCGTTTGCCATTTCATAGGCGGGTATATTTTTAAGGATATACTCCATGTCGATAAGCGCGAATTTCTGTGCAGAAGCTCCAAATGCGAAAGCTATCATCATAAAGAGCGCTAATGTCATCTTTTTCATGTGCTGTCAATTAAATGGTTATGATAATATGACGCTTTTATCAGTATTTAGTTTAGTCAAGTTGTGATTTTTTTTAAAATTCCTGACCGAGTATGAAGTGGAACTGGCTTCCGCCTTTCTTTCCAAACACGGTGTCAAAACCATATGCCCAGTCAATACCCATCATGCCGACCATAGGCAGGTAGATGCGGACACCGGCGCCGGCACTTCTCTTCAGGTCAAACGGCGAGAAGTTTTTAACTTCGGTCCAGGCGTTACCTGCTTCAAGGAATGTAAGTCCGTAGATGGTTGTGGACTGTGAAAGCATGAAGGGGAAGTGAAGCTCCATGCCGACACGTGCATAGGCGTAGCCTTCTTGTCCATAAGGAGTGAACTGTCCGTTCTCGTAACCGCGCATGGCAATAGTCTCTGTCGCGTAGGTATAGGAGCCTGACATGCCGTCACCACCGACGTAGAAGGTCTCAAACGGTGATTTCAGCCACTTGTTGTAGCTGCCGAGCAGACCGAAGTCGGCGCGGGTCATGAACACCAGGGTCCACTTTCCGTCAGGATCAGTCAGCGGAGTGTAGGTGCGCGACTTTATGCGGAGTTTCCAGTATTCAATCCATTTATAGAGCTCCTTGCGTGATTGTACGGTGTTCTCTTTAGAAAGCTGCTCCCAGTTCTTATGGCGGTTGAAGAGTGATGCGGGAGGCGTCATCTGTAGATTGACGGAGAATGTAGATCCGCTACGGGTATAGAGCGGGTTGTCTATTGAGTTGCGTGACAAGGTGAGTCCGAGCACAATAGAGTTGGAGACACCGTTGTTCATGTAGTAGAGGTAATCCCAGTTTTTAAGGTAGTACCACTGGTAGCTGAGGTCGGCCTGGAAGGTGAAGAAGTCATCGGGCCAGCTTAGACGCTTACCGAAACCGACAGTCACGCCCACCATCTGCAGCACCTTGTTGGGGTCGTAGGCATTTTCATATGAGTTCTGGTAGTAATCAGAGTAGCTGCTGCCGTAGCCGTAACCGTAACCGTATCCTCCATAGAGGTAGGGGTTATACCAGTTGTTGTTGTAATAAGATGAGTTGATACCTGTCTGGCGTGCATAATATGCCGATACAGAGAATGAGTTGGGGCGTTTGCCGCCAAACCACGGGTCAAGGAACGACACAGAGTAGCTCTGATAATACTTGGCATTGGTCTGCGCGCTTATGGTGAATGTCTGACCCTCTCCCTGCGGTATCAGACCCTTGTAGGTTCCGGGTCGGAATAGATTCTTTATTGAGAAGTTGGTGAACTTCAGGGCAAGTTTTCCGATAAGACCTGTCTGACCCCATCCGAATGACACTTCCACCTGGTCATTTGCCTTTGACTCAAGATTAAACAGGATGTCTACCGTTCCGTTTTCCTCGTTGGGTTCAGGGCGTATATCCATTGTTTCGGGGTCAAAGTGTCCGGTCTGTGCGATTTCACGGGCAGAGCGCATAAGGTCGTCTTTCTTGAAGAGCTGACCCGGCTTTACACGTAATTCACGGCGCACCACCTTTTCATAAAGTCGGTCGTTACCGTTGATGATTACATTGTTGATTGTCGCCTGCGGACCCTCAAACATGCGCAGCTCAAGAGCGATCGAGTCGCCTTCGATATTCTTTTCTATCGGGACGAGCTGATAGAAAAGATAACCGTTGTTCATGTACAGGTTGGCTACCGCGTCGTCGTCGTCGGTGATGCGCTTGTTCAGGAGTTTCTGGTTGTAGACGTCGCCGGGGCGTATGTCAAGTATTCTGTCAAGCACATCTGTCGGGTAGATTGTGTTGCCTACCCAGTCGATGTCGCTGATATAATACTTCTTTCCTTCCTCGACATCAATATAGACATCGACAGTCTTGTCGTCATAGGGGACAACGCTGTCTTTAAGGATTTTCGCGTCGCGATAGCCCTTTTCGTTATACTTCTCTATGATGAGGTCAAGGTCGTTTTCAAAGTCGCTCTCGACAAATTTCTTCTGGCGGAACAGGTTGATAAGCTTGTTTTTCTCGTTGGTTTTCTTCATTGTGCGCTGAATGGCATTGTCACTCAGCACCTCGTTGCCTGAAACATAGATTTTATGGACTTTAACCTTGTTATGCTTGTCGACAATGATGTTTACAATGTTTTCATTAGGCGCTGACAGGTCTTCTATCTGGTCAATCCTTACAGTGGCGTTTCCAAATCCTTTGTCGGCGAAATACTTCTTGATTATCGCCGTTGCGCGGTTCACGAGGTTAGGCGTAATCTGATTGCCTTTCATCAGCTGCAGGCGCTCCTCGATGTCCTTTTTCTCGCCGTTGCTCATGCCGTAGTAGTTGATCGCCGATATGCGCGGCTGTGGCTTCAGGGCATATTCGAGCCATGCCTTGTCGCCTGCGATTTTCTCGACTTTAATCTGGATGGTCGAGAACAGGCGTTGACGTGCAAGGCGTTTGGCGGCATTGGTGATTTCCGGTCCGGGTATCTCTATGCGGTCACCGACATTAAGACCGGTGTAGCCTATCACAATATAGTCTTCGTAATTGGGCACACCCGTCACTTTTATGCCTGCAATCTGATAGGTCTTCGGCATTCCGGAGTAGATGACTGTAGGGTTATATATGGTGTCCACAGGCTCGTCGTAAAGTGATTTTACCTGAGCCGAGACACTCATTCCAAGCATTGTTGTCAGTATGAAGAGCAGTCTTAAACGCATAATCTGATGTAGTATATAAAAATAGGGGTGATGCTTATTCTTGATTGTCGTTAATTTGTTCGCTTGTAAGTCCGTAGCGTCGTTCCCTGCCTTGATACTGGAGTATTGCGCGGCAGAAGTCGTCTTTGCTGAAATCGGGCCAGAAGGTTGAGGTCACGTATATTTCAGAGTAGGCAATCTGCCAGAGCAGGAAATTGCTTACGCGGAAATCGCCTCCCGTGCGAATCAGCAGGTCGGGGTCGGGTATGCCGGCGGTGGCAAGATTGTCGCTTATTGTCTCGGGAGTGATGTCGTCGATTGACATCGAGCCTTCCGCTACCTTCCGGGCTATCTTCCTTGTCGCCTCGGTTATTTCCCATCGTGATGAATAGCTTATGGCGAGGATGAGTGTGAGTCCGGTGCAGTGGGCTGTATCGTCCATGCACTTGCACAGGCGGTCGTAGGCAAATTTCGGCATGCGGCTGAAGTCGCCTATCATTGTCAGCTTCACGTTATTTTTAATAAGGTCGGCTGTCTCGCGTTCGATAGCGATGACAATGAGGTGCATAAGCGCGTCAACTTCAGCCTGTGGGCGGTTCCAGTTTTCAGTTGAAAACGTATATAGTGTAAGATAGCCTATTCCTACTTCCGAGGCTATCTCTGTAATCCGTCTTACGGTGTTGACTCCCTCCACGTGTCCTTCAGAGCGGTCAAGGTCACGCGCTTTTGCCCATCTTCCGTTGCCATCCATGATGATGGCTATGTGGCGTGGAAGCCGGTCGGAGTCTATTTCGTTAATGAGTGACATATCGGTCATTTTAGTCTACGTAAAAACAGTTTTTGCATCGCTCTCCAAATTCATAGCTGATTGAGAACATGATAAGGGAATACCAGTCGGTGTTTTTGAGAAAAGAGCTCTTGATGTCATAGAGGTCATCAAGTACAGGTCCGTCCACATTGTCGCCAAACACCTTTGTCATGCTCCATTCAAGCCCGAGATTTATGCGTGGGGTCACTTTGTATCTCAGACCTACACCCATCGGGATGTTCATCGCCACATAGGTGCCTTCGGCTGAGGCAATTGTAACTCCCGCGCCAAGAGAGAGGTAGGGAGTCCAGCGACGTAGCTTGCGGTAGGATTCTCCTATTCCGTAGTTGAAGAAATTGAATTCGGCTCTCGCTCCTATGTCATATACGGTGGAGGTGAACTTGTAGGTCTGACCGCCGGGATATACATTTTCCATGTCGGCGCTGTTTCCGCTAAGTCCCGCTGTGGTAAACATTCCCTTTATTGCCCACCGTGTATTGATCAGGTATCGGAACGAGGCGCCTCCGGCAAAGCCCGGATGGCTCATGAGGTTTGCTGTATTGGCGTCGCCAAGATAGCCGCTTGCGCCAAGAGCTACACCTATGTCAAATTTATAGGCGGCTTCTTGCGATGCGGCTTTCCAAGGTGTCATTATCGACAGCATTGCGATTGCGAGCGTTACAGCTAAAAATCTCATATCAGCGGCTTGAATGTGAGCCGGTTGATTACTCCTCTCCACACTTGCGGATTAAGTGTGCCCGAAGTGTTTTCTCCACCATACAGATATATGTAGGGGCAATCCCATGTGGTAACCGGGCTTATGGCGCGTCCGCCTTCTTCCGGGAGCATCAGCCACGCAGGTATGGCGGGTGTAGTCATTTCGTTCCAACCCATGCCTGTGCCTCGGCTTCCAAGCTCCGATGCCCACACGATGGCATCGGCGTTAAAGAATGACGGGATGTAGGACGGGAGCTGCATAAGGTCGCCGGCGCGTTCCCAGGTTATTCCCATGTCATTGGAGATATACACATATTTGGATGTTGTGCCGTTGGCAAGCCGTCCGCCTGTAGCAAACAGGGTCATCTGCTTGGTCACCGACCAGCTGTTGGTCGCCTTGCGGAAAGTGAAGTAGGGGAATAGTGACATGCCTTCCTTGGCACGGTCGATAGGGGTCATGCTGATTTTTGCCCATTGCGAGCCGTCGTATGCCCATGTGGCTCCTGTAAGATTTCCGTTGGCGATTTTGCCTCCGGTAAATATTGCCTGCGGGTCATCAGCCCATTTTGACGCTTCCATGACGATAAGGTCGCTTGTCCCGTCTATCGGGCAGTCGGCAGGTACTTTGGCTGATGTGCCGTTGTCGGGATATGTCACGTGATAGTAGTCGTCGCCGACTTTCTTCACTCCGAGTATCTGTGATTCATATGCGCCATATATATGACTCCATGTCTCGCCGGTGCCGTTCCATGAGACTCCGTCGGTGGAAGAATACATGACACCGTTGTTGTCAAGTGCGAAAAACTCATTTCCGTTTGACACGATTGAACGCAGGTCAAGCCCGGCGGGCATGTTGGCGGTCGCGGAGACAGCCATCGGCTCCGACGGGTTGTCCATGACCGCTATGCGGCAGTTTCCGCCGGCTTCAAGAAGAAATGAATATATATTTTCTCCATGAATCAGCGTGCGCTGTGACTCGGGGTTGCCGGGCAACTGCTGCCAGGCGATGCGATCCCATACGAGCGAGTCGCTTTTCACCTTATGTACATTTACCTTGATGCTGTATTGCTGGGTGTATTGCTCGTTGAGCGAGGTCACACGCGCTATCACACCGCCTGCCGCGAAGTCAATGCTGTCGCGCATTGACGAGCTGTAGGTGATGGTTGTGTCCTTCATCACGGAGCTGTTGCGGATCAGGATTTCTATTTTGGAGCTTCCCGATGTGCCGATGTTTGGTATCAGCTTTGATATATCGGTGCCGTAGGGCAGCGAGTCGGCATTGAATATTCGGCCTCCTTCAAGGTCGATAGTGAAAAATATGGAGTCAAGATTTGCTAAAACCTTGCTGTTGGCTTTCAGATTGAATGAAGTGATTGCCGTGCTTGAATACATCGTTTCCGAAGTATAGCCGGTGTCATCTGTTGTAAGACTATTGTTGGAGTCATCATTACAGGCGGTCAGCCCTGTTGACAATGCCGCTGCAATGGATAGATACGACCCGAATCTCTTTAGCATACTATATTTTGTAGACGTTAATTTTCAAACTGCAAATTTAGCAACATTTTCCTTATTTCCCTAAAACGGTCACGTAATTGTGGATATTTAGATATATATTGACGCTTTTTATGGCTTTTTAACGCCAAAGCAGAGGGTTGTTGCTGAAATAGTAGAGTTGATTATCTCCGATTTTAAGTTGCCGGTCGGGCAGCCGTCCCAATACCGGCGATTTTACACCGCGGCAGGCGTGGAATGGGGCGGTTTCGACTCGCGCAAGGTCCCATATGCCGCTCTCTATAAATGACTGTAGAAGTCGGGCGCCACCCTCGACAAGTACCGAAGTGATGCCTTCTGAAAACAGTGCGGCCAGATAGTCTTTTATCGCTCCCGGACCGGGATTGCCTTCAAGCATGATAGGCGCGACCGGGCTGTCAAGGAGGCGGCAGTCTTGCGGAACCGAGCCTGAATGACCGGCGATGACCGGGCGTGGCGAGCTGCCGTGCCATTCGCGCACATCAAGGGCGGGATTGTCGGCTCTGACTGTGCCGCTCCCTACCATGATGGCGTCGTGAAGCGAACGCAGCCGGTGGGTGAGCGCTTTAGTAAGCGGAGACGAAAACATGGTCGGCGGGTCGGAAGGCGACAGGCGGCTGTCGATATATCCGTCGCTGCTTTGCGCCCATTTCAAGGTCACCCAGGGTCGCCGGTAGGAGTGGGCGGTCATAAACACAGGATTGATAGCCTTACACTCCTTTTCAAGCACTCCGGTAATGACTTCGACCCCGGCTTCACGCAACATGTTTATGCCTCTTCCGCTCACCTTTTCATTGGGGTCGGTAGAACCCACAACCACACGCGGAATGTCGCTGTCGATTATCAGTTTTGAGCAGGGTGGTGTCTTCCCGTAGTGGGAACACGGCTCAAGGGTGACATATATGGTCGAGTCTTTCAGCAGCGATTTGTCATTGACCGATGCCACGGCGTTGACTTCGGCATGCCCCTCTCCGCAACGCCGGTGATAGCCCTCGCCGATAATGGTGCCGTTGCTGACTATAACAGCGCCTACCATAGGGTTGGGCGATGTGTTTCCGAGTCCGTGACGGGCAAGCTCGATGGCTCGTCTCATGAATCGTTGGTCTATATTCATCATTTATTTGTTTTTATTGTTGGATAAAAGTAACTAAATTTGCCGATATGACAAGTGACATTAAGCTAAAAGATTTTATCGCAGGTGTAAAGCAGCGCCTTTCAGCCGCTTATCCTGCCGGAGAAGCTGACGCGATGACTCGCGTGATTGTCGAGGAACTGTTGCACTACACTCCCGTCGACGCTGTATTGAAAAGCGACGAGCCTGTATCGGGTTATATCTCGGGGCGTGCCGACGAGGTCGTTTCGCGTCTTCTCGGACATGAGCCTATACAATATATATTTGGTAAGGCTTCGTTTTGCGGATTACAGTTGAAGGTGACCCCCGCCGTATTGATTCCGCGTCCGGAGACCGCCGAACTGGTCGACATCATCGTGAAAGAGTGGGGCGACAGGACTGATGTGAGAGTGATGGATTTTTGTACCGGCTCGGGATGTATCGCAGTGGCTCTTGCGCGCGGATTGAAGTTTCCTGTTATTGATGCCGTGGATATATCGGGCGATGCTCTGGCTGTGGCGAGAGAAAATGCCGCTTCGCTTAATGTCAAGGTCAATTTCATTCAGGAAGATGTATTGTCGCTCGATGTCCCGTCGTCGCCTGAATATGACATCATAGTCAGCAACCCGCCTTACATTACAGAGCGGGAGCGCGGCGGGATGGAGGCAAACGTGCTTGACCATGAGCCGGCGATAGCTTTGTTTGTGCCTGACAGTGACCCGTTACGCTTCTACACCCCGATAGCCGGTTATGCGGTGAAAGCTCTGAAAGCCGGAGGGCGACTGTATTTTGAGATAAATCCTGATTATGTCGATGAAATTATTGCCATGCTTGTAAAAACCGGATTCCGTGATGTAACTTCTCAAGCCGACATGTATGGCAGACAACGGTTTGTGACAGCAGTCTCTCCGCTTGACCATGATTAGAAAGAAGCAGGTAACACCCGATGAGGCAATGGTGCGTCTTGAATTGCTGTGTGCGCGTTCCGAGCAATGTACCTGGGAGGTGACACAGAAGCTGCTGCGGTGGGGGATAGCGGCTGATGACCGTGACCGTATCGTTGACTCGCTTGTCGACCGCCGCTTTGTCGATGATGCACGTTATGCCTCGGCTTATGCGCGAAGCAAGTTCTTGTTTAGCCGCTGGGGCAGGAAAAAAATCAGACTTGGTCTTGTGGCGAAACGCGTTTCCCGTGAGCTTATCGACGATGCTGTCGCAGAGGCTACGGCGGGTGACGCTTATATGGACACGTTGCGCGGACTAATGAAGTCAAGGTCCCGCTCGTTTGATTTCCCGTTGACCCGTGACGATGCGCTTAAATTATGCCGGTTTGCCATGCAGCGTGGCTTTGAATGGGAGTGTGTTTCACGGGTGCTTGATGAATTGCGCCATGGAGGTTATGATGAAGAGGATAGTTGACAGCCTGCTTGACCTGATATATCCGCGCGTTTGTGAGGTGTGTGGCAGGTCGCTTCTCCGCGGAGAGGAAGTCTTGTGTCTTCACTGTGCTTTTGACCTCCCGCGCACCAATGTACACAACGACCCGTTCAACACCATTCACCGGCGGCTTGCCACTGTGTCAGTGCCTGTAGAGCGGGCTGCGGGTTATTTCCACTATTACCGTGAAGGCGGCTATAACGACATTATCCACCGCGCAAAATATCAGGGACGTCCGTCACTGATGCGGGCGATGGGCGAACGCTTTGCCCGTGAGCTGGAGAGCGACGGCTTTTTTGACGACATTGATATTATACTGCCTGTGCCGATTCACTGGATGAAGATGATACGCCGCGGCTATAACCAGAGCGCCTATCTCGCTGACGGAATCAGTAACGTGACCGGAATCCCGGTGGGTGATAATCTTCGTGCCGTAAGGGGACATTCGACTCAGACATCACGTTCTGATTTCAGCCGATGGCTTAACGCGCGGTCGGTCTACTGTGTGCGTGACAGCGCAAAACTTGCCGGTCGCCACATTCTTGTGGTCGATGACGTAATTACCACGGGAGCCACGATGATAGCCTGTTGCAACGCCATAATTTCAGCAGTACCCACAGTCAGACTGTCGGTACTGTCGCTTGGAGTGGCCCACATGAGCTGACATATTTACACCTGTAAGAAACTTTATCAGTTGTTAAATGTTATTATCGGTAGTGGACGCCGTGTCGGCCACTACCGATACTTTCATCATTAAACCAACAATAAAGTGACCATGAGCCAAGAAAATAATCGGCACTATGATGTAATCGTTATAGGTGGCGGAGCCACAGGTGCCGGCACTGCGCGTGACTGCGCGATGCGAGGGTTGAAGACTCTTCTGGTGGAGCGTTTTGATTTTACCGCAGGAGCCACGGGACGTAACCACGGGCTTCTTCATAGTGGCGCGCGTTACGCTGTCACCGATCAGGAGTCGGCTACGGAATGTATAAAAGAGAATATGATACTCCGGCGCATTGCCCGTCACTGTGTCGATGATACCGGCGGCTTGTTTGTCACTTTGCCGGAGGATGATCTTGAGTACCAGCATAATTTTGTGGAGTGTTGCCATAAGGCAGGCATAAATGCCGAGCCGATTGACCCGAAGGATGCGATAAGACTCGAACCTGCGGTCAACCATGATATAATAGGTGCGGTCAAGGTGCCCGACGGGGCGATTGACCCGTTCCGCCTTACGGTGGCTAATGTGGTGTCGGCGCGCAAAGATGGTGCCGATGTGCTCACTTACCACGAAGTTATAGGATTTGAACGCGAGCAAAACCGCATTACCGGCGTTAAACTGCGTGACAGCAAAAACGGCGAGATAACATCACGTTATGCCGACCTCGTGATTAACGCCGGTGGAATATGGGGGCATCATATCGCGGAGCTTGCGGGAGTGAGAGTAAACATGTTTCCGGCAAAGGGCGCGTTGCTTATATTCGGACATCGTGTTAACAATGTGGTGATTAACCGTTGCCGCAAGCCTGCCGACGCCGACATCCTTGTGCCGGGTGATACAATCTCGCTGATCGGCACTACTTCGAGCCGCATTCCGTATGACCAGATTGACAATATGGATGTGACTCAGGAAGAGGTGGATGTGTTGATGAGGGAGGGCACAAAAATCGCACCGTCTCTCGCCTATACCCGTATATTGCGAGCCTATGCCGGTGTGCGTCCGCTCGTCGCCTCCGACAATGACCCTTCCGGACGAAGCATAAGCCGAGGCATTGTGTGTCTTGACCATGCCACCCGCGACGGTCTCGAGGGATTCATAACCATAACCGGAGGTAAACTGATGACTTACCGTCTTATGGCTGAGTGGGCTACCGACCTTGCCTGCAAGAAACTGGGAAGGGACGTGAAGTGTCGCACCGCCGAGATTCCGTTGCCGGGCTCCGAGCTTGAGGCTCACGAGGGGGGCACTGTGATGACCCGCCCCAAGGCGCATATTATAGACCTCAGCACCGACCAGAAAGCGGCGGAAGAGCGTCACGGCTCTCTTAGCGCCGAGATCAAGTATAACACGCTTGCCGACGAAGCGGTAGTGTGTGAGTGTGAGCAGGTCTCTGTCGGCGAGCTGAAATATGCAATCGACCGTCTGCATTGTGAAAACCTTATTAACCTGCGGCGTCGCACACGCCTCGGCATGGGCACATGTCAGGGCGAACTTTGTGCATGCCGTGCCGCCGGTATTCTGGTGAAAGCAAACAAGTGTGCCGAGCGCACACTTCGCGACCTTTCATCGTTTATCAACGAGCGCTGGAAAGGCATGTATCCGGTGTCGTGGGGCGAGTCGCTTGTAGAGGGACAGTTCATGTCATGGCTTTATGAGGGGGTGTGCGGACTTGATGAGATTGCGCTTCCCGAGGATAAGATTGATGCAAAATAGTTACGGTTATGAAATATGACTCAATAATAATAGGAGGTGGTATTAGCGGGCTTGTATGTGGTATCAAGCTCCTGAAAGCCGGTAAAAAGGTGGCAATTGTCTCGTCGGGACAAAGTGCGCTGCATTTCAACTCCGGGGCGATAGCGCTCTTTGGACGTAAAGATGGTAAGGATGTGTTGCATCCGCTTGATGAAATCGCCCGGGTTCCGGAAGGGCATCCTTATGCCAAGCTCGGCATGGACACAATCAAGCGGCTGCTTCCTGAGGTCAAGCCTTTGTTTGCCGAGGCGGGAATCACGCTGGTCGGCTCCGACAATGAAAATCATTATCGCCTCACCCCGACAGGCATGTTTAAGCCTGCGTGGCTTTCGATGCTTGATTATGCGTCGGTCAGCCGTCCCGACAGTCTGCCGTGGGGTAAGGTGGCGATAATAAATATCACCGGATTTCTTGATTTTTATCCTGACTTTATAGCGAGAGGGCTGAATCTTGCCGGATTACAATGTGAGGCAAGGGATTTTACAGTTCCCGAGCTTGAAACTTTGCGCAAAAGCTCTACAGAGATGAGAGCCACCAATATCGCGCGATTCATCACAGGTGATGTAATCAGGCGCTTTGCCGCTGAGGTAAACCGTATCGTTGCGGAGACCCATGCCGACACTGTGCTGATGCCGGCAATCATAGGTTTGTTTGACGAGGAGCCTGTAAGGCTGTTGAAGGAGCAGGTTGTGTGTCCGCTGTATTACGTGTCCACGATGCCTATGTCGCTGTGCGGCATGCGTGCCCAGATGAGGCTGCGCAATCATTTCCAGCATCTCGGCGGCGCTTACCTTATCGGCGACACCGTTTGCTCAGGCAATTTCGACGGCGGACGTCTTAAAGAAATAAGCACTGTCAATCTTGGCGACATGACGCTTGAGGCCGACCGCTTTGTGCTCGCTACAGGAAGCTTTTTCAGTCATGGACTTGAAGCGACACCCAACAAGGTGTTTGAACCGATATTCAATCTTGACGTGAATGTCAGCGGTCCGAGAGTGGAGTGGTGTGACGTCGACCTGTACAAAGACCAGCAGTACATGAAATTTGGCGTTGTTACCGATGAGTCGTTTCATGTCTACAAAGACGGTAGCAGAATTGACAATATGCAGGCTATCGGAGCTGTCGCAGGAGGTCATGACGCCCTGAAGGAAGAGTCGGGCGGAGGTGTCGCCATATTGACGGCGCTGAAGGTGGCTTCCGATATTATCAATGAATTAAAGTAAGAGAGGAGGGCACTATGGAATATCAAGAAAATACTGTCAGCAAAAATAACTTCGAGGAGTGTATCAAGTGTACGATATGTACGGTATATTGCCCGGTGACTGCCGTGAATCCCGATTATCCGGGACCGAAGCAGGCAGGTCCCGACGGTGAGCGCTATCGTCTTAAAAAGCCGTTTTTCTATGACGAGGCGCTGAAATATTGCCTGAATTGCAAGAGATGTGAGGTTGCGTGTCCGTCAAATGTCAAGATTGGCGACATTATCCAGTCGGCGCGCATAAAATACAGCAAACACTCTCCTACATTGCGTGACCGCATGCTCGCGAGCACTGATTTCATGGGGACAATGGCTACTCCTTTTGCCCCGATTGTCAACGGGATTCTGCGCCTGAAGCCGGTGAAGAAAATAATGGATTCGGTGTTGAAGATTGATGACGGGCGCACATTTCCCACTTATGCCCACCAGACCTTTACGTCATGGTACAAGAAACATGCCGCTTCTTCGCAGGCGGCTTATCCGCGCCAGGCTGTATATTTCCACGGATGTTACGTGCAGTACAACTATCCGCAGCTTGGCAAGGACCTTGTCACGCTGATGAACGCTGTTGGCTATGGAGTGCAGCTGCTTGAGAAGGAAAAGTGCTGTGGCGTCGCCAAGATTGCCAACAAACTGATTGACGAGGCCATGCGTGACGCCAACATCAACCTCGCGTCGATAAGAAAGGCGGTGCATGATGACAAGATGCAGATAATCGCAACCAGCTCGACCTGTACGTTCACGATGCGTGACGAGTATCTCCACATACTCGGCATTGACAATCTCGATGTGCGCGACGACATAATGCTTGCCACCCGCTTCCTTTACAACCTCATCGACAGCGGTCAGGTGAAACTGGTGTTTAAAGATGGATTTCACAAGCGAGTGGCTTACCACACACCCTGTCACATGGAGAAGCTCGGATGGTCGATTTACTCGACGTCGCTGCTCAAGATGATACCCGGTCTTGATTTCGTGCAACTCGACTCGCAGTGTTGCGGCATCGCGGGCACCTATGGATTCAAGAAGGAAAATTACGAGTATTCCCAGGGCATAGGAAAGGCGCTGTTTGACCAGATACTCAACAGCCATGTCGACCTTGTGGCTACTGACTGCGAGACATGCAAGTGGCAGATTGAGATGTCCACGGGCATGCCTGTGGCAAACCCCGTGTCGATTCTTGCCGAGGCTATTGACATTGAAAAGACAAAGGCGGTTAACAAAGTCGTTGTCTGACCCTGCCGCATGAAAGAAAAGTACGCCCCGAGTCTGTGTTATCAGGCTCGGGGCGTATCAGTATTAAGTCCTCAGGGGGATGATTATTTCAGGACAGTCTTTCCGGCTGTACCGTCGGAATACTTGATTACATAGATGCCTGCTTTGGCTTCTTCTACATTCACGCGGCGACCGTTGAGGTCATATATGCCGGTCGCTTCCTTTGAGTTTCCGTCAGTGAAAATGTCATTGATGCCTGCTGCGACTTCCTTGACGGGAATCGATACTTCGACACCGGGGCCTTTAACTACGACGTTGCCCTCTGCAATAACTTCGGCATCGTTGTGGCGCAGTGTAAGCACACACTTGTCATATCTTCCGGCAACTGACCCTTCAACGCCAGCAGGAGTCTCTACGGTAAGCTTGCTGCCGTCAAAGTAGCTTCCAAGCTTCACTTCTACGGGAGCGCCGTTGGAGGGTATCTCGACTTCTGTCACGTCGGTAGTGAGCCAGGGATATTCCGCCTCAAGACCGATGGCAAACGCTGCGTACAGGTCAACATATTCACCATCCTGTTTATAAACCATCGGTTTTATGTTGTAATATTCTGGGCGGTCAACGTGATTGCTCAGGTCAATATGATTCAGGATATATCCGAGACACATATAATTGGGATCGTCAATCGACGACTGAAGAGGCGCGAAATAATTTACCTTGTCGGAGTTGAATCCCTTGAGCATGATAAAGTAGGCGGGATGTTCCTCTGTCTTTCTGATAACGACAGGCTCATCAAAATCAAATGGCATGCACATATATCCGTTAGCGTCAGGATACTGAACCAGGAATTCAGAACCCTTGAGGGTTGTTGACGCTATCTCCGTCATTGTCTCGAAATTGGTGCTCATCTCGCTGTTGAGTCCGTAAATGACAGCGGTAAATTCTGCGTCAGGCTTTACATGTCCCCAGCCGTAAGCGGTGATGCCGTTGACCACGAGCGGAGCCTCTGAAGCCCAGAACAGGTTGGCAATACCTTCAAGTCGTGAATAATCACCTTCCTTAGGATCTTCTCCGTTGAGCGAATAGTTCAGCCAGTATTGGTCGGTGTGTTTGTTATATCCGAATACCGGAATCACCGGGTCGCCTATGGTTTTGTCGTCACAAGTAACGAATGTCAATCCAAGGTTGTTGTAGGCGAATGGCAGCAGTGAGGCTTCAAATAAAGTTCCGTCGTTAAGCGTGCGCTCTGCCTTTCCTCCTGCCTGGAAATATGCGTAGGGCGCTGTGTAGCTGCCGGGAGTGGAGTTGGGTGCTGTCGCTGTAAGTGTGGGAGGATAGAAGAAATTGTTTACCATTGTAGCCTCGCTTGAATAGTCGGGCACATAGGTTACTGTCAGTGCATCAGGATTTTCGCTGTCAGTAACAAATTCAGCTGTCTCAGGGTCACAGTAGGTCCAGGTATATTCAGCGCCCTCGATATAGGTCATGTTGTTCCAGGTAAGGGGTTCATATACCGGGTGCATGGCTATGTCGGCAAGCAAGCCTGTCATGCCTGCGCTCCTGTCAAATCCCCAGTAGAGCGTAGAGAAAGGCTCCATGTAAGAAATGTCGCTTAGCTCGGGGTATCCTACTCCTATGGCATCGATAAACATTGTGTTGCCGTCGGTACCCACGTAGCGGAATGCGAATTTGGCATTTTTGCCGGCAAGGCTTTCAAGCGAGATGCTCTTTTTCTCCAAAGCTATAGGAGTGAGCTCAAAGAGGTCAAGAAGAGACATTCCTTTGTAATCATCGGCATAGTCATGCAGCATCACCCATTCCTCACCTGCGGGCTGTGCCCATATCTGAAGCGTTGCTGCGACTTCGGGTTCGCTTGTAAATTCATAGCTATCCCAGTCCACATTGTCAAGTTTGAACAGGAATACCGGATCAAGGTAAAGCCAGTAGGAGAGAATGAAACTTTCTTTGACTTCAACTTCAGGAGATATAAGCCATTCGTCCTGATTGCCTGTTGAAAAATTGATTCCGAAATAATTGTTTCCGTCAGAAGGTCCGGGAATAGGAAGAGCAGGATTGTAAATTGACGGGGTCCAGCTTTCCTTGCGCTCTACATCGCCTTTCATGTCGACTGTCCATCCGTCGGGCGTCCAGTTGTAGTCGGAGCCATCCCAGTCTTCAAAACTTTCAAATAACACGTATCCTTCTGGAGCAGAAGCGTTTACCCCCCCTACAAGACGTTTGCCCTGCACTTTATTGTTGAGAGAGTTGATAGTGTTGAGCTTTTTGATGCCGTTGGCTGTGCTGAGAGTCACGCCTTTGGCAATACGGGTCACATTTTTGGAGGTGGAGTTCTTGATGGTGGTGACCTTGAGGTTGTCGGTCGCCTTTTCCATTTGCAAGTCTACGGTCGGCGATGCAGCATTCATGCAGATTGCGCTGCACGCCAGCATCCCTGAAAGTAAAATTTGTTTCATATAGATTGGTTTGGGGTTAAGATTTTTCAGCCACAAAGTTACGAAAAAAAGGAATCCGTAGCAAACGATTGCAGGGATGATGTGTTATTATAATGAGTGGACATAATTGCTTTATCTCACGTACAGTAGATTATGGTGAAATTTTATTCATGTGAAAATGAGGGACTTGTCGAGCGGGATGAATGGGCGCCGCATTATTGGATAAATGTGGAGTGTCCGACAGAGGATGACTGCCGATTTCTCCGGAGTCTGCATGTCCCCGAGTCATTTATGGAAAATGTTGCCGATGTCGACGAGCGTCCGCGCTTTGAGCATGAAGACGGATGGCTGCTGACTATATTGCGTATACCTCACCATTTTACCGACGACCCTATGAGATACACAACGGTGCCTCTCGGGGTGATGACCAAGGACGACATGATAATTACCGTGTGCCATACAGTGACGGAGATGATACCCGACTTTATCAGTCACAGTAAGCGGCGCCACATAAATATTGACAATCAGCCCGATTTTGTTTTGCGGCTGGTTTATTCTTCGACCTACTGGTTTCTGCAATATCTGAAAGAGATTAACGACACGGTGTCAGATTTCACAAGGCAGCTTGAGAAAAGTGTGCGCAACGAGGTGTTGTTAAGCCTCATGAAGTTACAGAAAGCGCTGGTCTATTTCAATACTTCGCTTCAGGGCAACAGCATGCTCACCGGACGCCTTGACAAAGTGTTTTCCGATGATTGTGACGCCGAGCTGCTGGAGGATGTCGAGATTGAGCTCGGGCAGGCAACCAATACGGTCAATGTCTACATGGCTATTCTGAGCAATAGCATGGACACCTTCGCTTCTGTGATTTCCAATAACGTCAATGACATAATGAAGAAGATGACGAGTATATCCATCATACTGATGATTCCTACACTTATCGCGAGCTTTTACGGGATGAATGTCGATGTATGGTTCAGCTCTTCCGCCCATGCCTTCGTGTTCATAATAGTTTTTTCGTTTTTCTTTGCGTGTCTTATCTGGTATTGGCTGCGTCACGTCAAGTGGCTTTAGCGAGTCGGTTGCAGACCCCTTGCGGGCTATCCGGTTATAGGATATTACGAGGCGGATTGTGGAAAAAGTTTATCATGATAACTTTTGTTAACCTAAAAACGAACAAAAACTGTGGCATTTTGTTAGAATGTTATCTAAGCCTAAAAGCAAGAAATCAGAAACATCATCTAACTAATATCAGATAATCAATGTGGAAATTTTTAGCTCCGCCCGCCTATAAGCCTGAAGAGACAGGCTCAAAGGCAGATGCGCGTTACAAAAGATTAAGATGGCAGGTGTTTATCGGTATTTTTATCGGTTATGCCGGCTTCTATATCGTGCGCAAAAACTTCTCGATGGCAATGCCCGAACTGGGCAATTTCGGCTACGAGACAGGTGAACTCAGTATCGTTCTTTCAATGAACGCAATCGCTTACGCGCTATCCAAGTTCCTTATGGGCAGCGTGAGTGACAGAAGTAATGCAAGGATATTCCTGCCGCTCGGGCTTGTGCTCGCCGCTGTCTCCATGGCGTTCATGATTGTCCCTGTTGTGGCTTTCGGCCCGGAACACAAGTCACTCGCCATAGCGGTAATGGCTATATTAAACTTCCTTGTCGGGTGGTTTAACGGAATGGGATGGCCTCCGTGTGGACGCGTGATGACCCATTGGTTTTCGGTCAAGGAGCGTGGCACCAAGATGTCGATATGGAATTGCGCCCACAATGTAGGCGGAGCCCTTGTAGGCCCTATGGCTGTATATGGCGCGATATGGTTCGGTCACTGGTTCTATGGTTCCAACAAGGAATATTACTTCCTCATCGGTACTTATGCCTTCCCTGCTGCTGTCGCTGTGTTCATCGCGATTCTTGCCTACTGCCTCATTCGTGACACCCCTCAGTCATGCGGGTTGCCGTCGGTGGAAAAGTGGCGCAACGACTATCCTAAAAATTATAGCGAGAAGCAGGAACAGGTGCTTACCGCAAAAGAGATATTTTTCAAATATGTCCTGAACAACAAGCTGTTGTGGTACATCGCCATTGCCAACGCGTTTATCTACATGGTTCGCTATGGCTGTCTTGACTGGGCGCCTACCTATCTGAAGGAGGCACAGGGCTATGACATCAAGCAGGCGGGCTGGGCTTACTTCGCCTATGAGTTTGCCGCCATTCCGGGAACCCTTGTGTGTGGATGGATGAGCGACAAGGTGTTCAAGGGGCGTCGCGCGTTGCCTACGATTATCTTCATGGCGTTTGTGGCTCTGTTTGTGTTCCTCTATTGGACTTTCTCCGACAATTACTTTATAGTTACGGCTTCTCTTGTAGCTATAGGCTTCTTCATCTATGGACCGGTGATGCTTGTTGGCGTGCAGGCTCTTGACCTCGCACCCAAAAATGCAGCCGGCACCGCTGCAGGTCTCACCGGATTTTTCGGCTACTTCTTCGGCACGGCGATTCTTGCCAACATAGTGGTGGGCTACGTCGCCCAGACCGCCGGCTGGAACTGGACTTTCATCATGCTTATTGGTGCGTGCCTGCTTTCAATGGTGTTTATGGGGCTCACTTACAAGGAAGAGCAGTATCTTGTGGAAAAGAAATAATAATTATTCAGTTACCTAACAACCAATTTTTTAAATCTATGAGTAAATGTTTTATTAAAGTGGGATGTGTCTCTGTTGTCACCCTGCTTGCCCTGAGCTCATGCCAGGAAGAACAAGACTTTACCAATGTAAACGTGGATGCAACCCGCGTCAGCGTTAACACAATCTCCCCGGAGATGGCAAAGGTGCGTGACTATGTGCCGCAATATGCCGTGATGGCTCACCGTGGCTCCACATTCTGGGGTCCGGAAGAGACTGAGGCTGCATGGCGGTGGGCGCGTGAGATGGGCGCCGACTACCTTGAATCTGACCTCCAGTGTACCAAAGACGGCGTGATTCTTGCCAATCATGATGAAAATCTGTGTCGCACAACCAATATAGAAAATGTGTATGGCGAATATGTGCCTCAGACCCGTAAGGCGTTCTATATGGCTCATGGCGCCACAGCCGAGCAGGCTGAGGAATGGTATAAGGCTGACGTGGCTTCGTTCCGTCCTTACTACGCGATGTCTTACATGTATGAAGAGCTGCTTGCGCTTGACGCGGGAAGCTGGTTTAACGAGTCAAGCCTTGAGCAGGCGCGCAACAATTTCGCGCCCAAGTCGCCCGATAATCCTATGGGACAGCATCAGTATGTGTCGGCGCTCAGCGACCAGATCGCTTTTGCCGAGGGCAAGATTCTGAAGCGTAATGCCGACGGCGAGCGCATATATTCCGTGACCGGCACATGGGATCCGGAGAATGCGCGTGACTGCCTCACATATACGCTGGAATATGAGGCCGACCCCGAGGATACAGGCAACCGCCCCGGTATATACATCGAGTTCAAGGAGTCATGGCTTAACCCCGGCGACTTCGAGCAGCGTGTATATGACGAGCTTGACCGTCTCGGATGGAATGTAATCACTCAACCGTGTGACGGGGTGCCCAACTATAAGGACGGCAAGGTGAATGTAGGAAACGCCAACGGTAAGGTGGTGTTACAGACTTTCTCGCTCGAATCGCTGCGCCGCACTGCCGACGTGTTCAAGGGACAGCTCCCTATGTGCTTCCTCCTGTGGGAAGGAAAGGCTGCGACCGACCTGAAGGTAAACACTCCTCAGGGATATGCCGACTTCATCAATATGGCTCTTGCCAACAAGGCTCATATCATCGGCCCGTCGATTGCCGGCGCCCCAAACAATTACGGCGAGCTTGACGCTCCCTGGCAGGCTTATCTGATTGCACGCTCGAGAATGCTTAACCATCCTTATTCATTTGACTCTTACGCGCAGATGGCTAAATATATGGGACAGTATAATTTCGGCAACACAACCCAGTTTGACGATCTTCTCAGCGTTACTGTCGACGGAAAGCAGTGGACCGTTTATCTAAACGGACTTTTCACCAACCGTTCGGAGCTTACACTGCGTTACCTGATTGAAAACGGCTTCCGTTGCAATCCGCAGTTTGACAACGCTTCAGCGCCCTCATTTGTGCCTGACCCTGTTGAGACTCTTGAGCGTCTCGGTTATTAATAGTCAGTTTTACCATATTTATTAACAGCAACAACGATGAAAAGACATATTATACTATGTGCCGCAGCTGCTTTTACGCTTTCGGCAGCAGCACAGGACTTTGACACCAATCCTACTGTCAAGATCGACAATCAGGAAGAGGACCTGCACTTTACCGTAGGGGCACGCATGATGATGGATGCCGCGTGGTATCACACTGATTTTACGCCGATGAAATCGGGTGCCAAGCTTACCGATGCGCGTATACGTACATCGATGGCATATCAGAACTGGTATTTCTACGCCGACTTTGATTTTTCAGGCGGCAAGTTCAATCAGAAAAATATCTTCCTGCAATATTCGTTTGACCCCGATCAGGAGTATGGCGGTGTCCACTCTATCAAGGCCGGTTATTTCAATGACCCTGCCGGCATGGCGCGCAACACGTCGCTCGGCAGCCTGCACTTCATCAACCGTGCGGCGCCTACCGTGGCTCTCTGCCCCGGACGTGAGCTTGGTATCGCTTACAAGTATTACAACACTCCGTTTTACTCCAATATCGGTGTGTTTGCCGAAAACCTTTATAACAACCAGCCTTCAGGATATCAGGGCGTGGCTGTGGGCGGACGCTGGCTTTACCGCCCGGTAAATGACGGTACGACGGCATTCCATATCGGCGCGAGCTTCCACTATGAGAATCTCAATGTGGGAAAAACCGAAAACAACGTTAAGATGACGGAGCTGGTGCTCGGCACTCCGATGGAGACGCTTGTCGACGACACTCAGTTTGTGGAGGCTATACTCCCTTATGCCCGCAATGTGTATAATATCGGTGCCGAGGCTTTGTATGTAAGCCCCAAGTTCTTTGCACGTGCCGAGTACATGTGGAAGCATGTCACCAAGAAGCGTGACGACCAGACTCTCTTTGAGGCAAATCTCGGCTCAATCGACTCCTGGGCTACACTCGAATCATGGCAAAACGGCAACCCGCTTGGCAGCAACAGCTTCAACGGAGCCTATATCGAGGCGGGTTATAAGATTTTCGGCCCCGACTACAAGTATAACAGCGCCGAAGGTCTGCTTGGCGGACTGTCGGGCCGCTCGCTTGAGATTGTGGCACGCTACAGCTATACCGGGCTTAATGACAAGGTTGACGGCGAATACTATTCCGCCGGTCGTGACCAGTATTATCCCAATGGCGTGATTGCCGACTATCCCGCGACCTCATTGAGCATCGGCGGCGGTAACCTGCACTCTGTCACCGTAGGCGCCAACTTCTCCTTCAACAAGTTTGTCCAGGTGATGCTGGAGTACAACTACAATCACCTTGACAGGGACAAGTATATGGAAGACTCCAATTTCAACTGTATACAGGGAAGACTTATGTTCTCTTTCTGACATAGACAATAAGTTGTTTTTTTCAGGCGCGGTCATGGTGATCGCGCCTGTGTTTTTATAGGATTTTGTGATAAAACTCAATGTTTTACTAACACATTACCAAATTAACTATTTTTTTTTTTTTTTTTTTTTTTTTTTTACTTATTTTCGGAAAATTTTTTGGTTATGGGTAAAAAATTTTTTATTTTTGAACCCGAATTTTTTCCAATTATGAAAAAAGTGCGGTGTTTCGTTGCTAAATGTTTGAAAATTAGCAAATGATTTAACAGCGTCCGGAAAAATTAGTTATAGTCCGATGTGACAGATTGGGTTGTCATGCAGGATGAATTTATGAAAAAGTTGATTTGGTGCAAAAAAAATAAGGAAAAATGGAGAAGTTTGATTTAATCTACAATCATTATTTGTGTCAGGTATTATTTAATACCCGGCTCCTATAGGCTTTTTTGTTTGGATTTATTTTGACGGTTTGCAGAGGGAACATCTGTGAATCCTGTTGTCTTACACACCTGAGTGAATTTTGATTTTAAACCTGTGAATAATTGATTTTGAGATGAAAAGAGTTGTATATCTGATGCTTGCCTTTGCTTTGTCGGCTCATTTTACAATCGAAGCGCAGAAAGTTGCGGTAAAGACCAATCTGCTCTATGACGCGTTGCTGAATGTAAACGCAGGGGTGGAGGTAGGGCTTGCCCCACGGTGGACAGTGGATGTCTCAGCCGATTATAACAGCTGGACATTGTCTCATGACAGGAAGTGGAAACACTGGTTTCTGCAGCCCGAGGCGCGTTACTGGTTTTGTGAACGCTTTTCCGGTCATTTTGTGGGGGCTCATCTTGTCGGCGGACAATATAATGTCGGCGGATTGAAAAACGGAATCAAGTTTCTCGGCACCGATTTTTCCCTGCTTTCCGACCGTAGATACCAGGGCTGGTTTGCCGGCGCGGGTGTGGCTTACGGCTATTCATGGATAATTGACCGACATTGGAATTTTGAGGCGGAGATAGGCTTCGGATGGACTTATTCCCGCTCCGATGTATATCCCTGCGCCACTTGCGGCACAAAACTTGCCGAGGGGAAGGCCCACAACTATGTAGGACCTACAAAGGCAGCTCTTAATCTAATTTATACATTCTAAAAATCAGCAACATAATGCTAAATTCAATATCAAAAATCGCTGTATGCGCCATGTTGGCGTCATGTTGTGTCGCAGAGGCGGCTCCGGTGGAATTTTCCGATGGAAATGTGAATTTCGACAACGTATCGGCTGTGCGTTCGGGCGACCGTCTGCTGGTCACTATGGATGTTGATGTGTCGGGCTATAAGCCTAAAAACAATAAAGAGCTTATATTGAAGCCCGTGCTTGCCAATGGCGGCGACACCCTGCGCCTGCGTGAGGTGGTAGTGGCGGGGCGTAACCGTTACTATTCCGACCTGCGCAACGGACTCAACACCTCCGCGATACTTTTGAATGGAGGCGGTAAAGAGCGGCTTGAATATAGCGCGGTGCTTCCCTATGAGGCGTGGATGAACGGTGCGCAGCTCAATGTGTCGGGCGTGATTGCCGGATGCTGCGATGAAACAGTGTTTGGCGACGAGCAGAATCTTATGAAGCTCTCCTTTGAGACAAAGAGGTTTATGCCCGAATTTCTGTATGTCACGCCCGAGGCTGTGGCTAAGATAAATGAACTTGAAGGCTCGGCCTACATCGACTTCCCCGTCAACCGCACCGAGATTCATCCCGATTATCGCCGCAACCCTATTGAGCTACAGAAGATTATCGCTACGATAGACACTGTGCGCAATGATGCCGACACTCGCATAATAGGGCTGTCGATAAAGGGTTATGCCTCTCCCGAAGGCTCCTATGCCAACAATGAGCGTCTCGCGAAGGGTCGTACAGCCGCGTTGAAGGACTTTGTAAACAGCCGTTACGCGTTTCCCGACTCGATTATTACGACCGACTATGAGCCTGAAGACTGGAAA
The DNA here is from genome assembly GCF_004570975.1 of Barnesiella sp. WM24. Lineage (GTDB taxonomy): Bacteria > Bacteroidota > Bacteroidia > Bacteroidales > Muribaculaceae > Muribaculum. The sequence continues at coordinate 244,190 of NZ_SPPC01000002.1, read as the reverse complement.
GGACTGGAGAGATATGTCGTGTCATCGGCTCTTGCCAACAAGGATGCCATATTGGAAATCATAGCCGGGCAGCTTCTTCCCGATGAAAAGGATGCCGCGATAAAGCGCAGATTTCCGGCTGACTATGCGTTTTTGCTGAAAGAGGTGTATCCCGGTCTGCGACACTCCGATTATGTCGTGCGCTATCAGGTCAGGGAATTCAACGACATAGAAGAAATCAAGCGTCTTATAAAGACATCGCCCTCGAAGCTTAGTCTTAACGAGATGTATCTTGCCGCCAAGGAGATGGAGCCCGGAAGCGAGGAGTTCCGCGAGACATTTGACGTAGCTGTCAGGATGTTTCCTCAGGACGCTGTCGCCAACCTGAACGCGGCAAACATCGCTATGATGTCGGGCGATATGCAGCGCGCGGCGAGGTATCTCGACAAGGCGGGCGACTCCGGCGAGGCGGAATATGCGCGTGGCACCCGCGCGGCTATTCTCGGTGACAACGCCACTGCGATGAGCCATTTCATTAAGTCGCGTGAGATGGGCATTGACCGTGCGGCAGTCATGATCGAGCAGATTGAAGAGATTAATCGACAGAAATAAGGGATGATATTGTAAGCCTATTAAGAATTATCTAACTATTTGTTTATATTTTTTATGGAAAGAAGAATTTTGCGTAATTGTTTTGGCGCTTTCCTTGTTGCATCCGTGTTGACCGGATGTGGAAGTGACAACATTGTCAATGACGAGCCGGGCAGCTATCCGGTTGACCCCAACGATGCGGTCTACATGAATATCACCATGCAGCTCCCCGGAGCCGGCAGCAGCCGCAGTACTACCGGAGAAAACGGCGGCAGCACCGGCGGAGTGGAAATAGGTAGCGATAATGAAAACAAGGTGAATGAAATCATGATGATTTTCACCAAAGATGATTATGAGATTATCGCTTACGGCACTCAGGAGTCAGTCTCTGAAATCGACAATACCGGTAAGGTTAAGTCGGTACAGAAGATTAACAAGTCAGTGCTCTCAGCTTACTACGGCTCTGACAACAGACTCGATGCTGACGAGAGAAAGATTAATGTCATTCTGATAGCCAACGGTACACAAAGCATTAAAGAATCGATTGCTGATGCATATCTTAAAAAGACCAAGACCTGGATTGACGAGATATGCTCTATCATTGAGACATCGTCGACTTCTACTCAGGGCGCTGCAAATAATAATTCGGCAATATGGGGCGGTGACAATCATAAAAGCGGATTCCTGATGACTTCGTCGGAGATTGTAAAGAAGGAGTTGCCTCAGGATTTCAGCGACTGGGAACATCACACTTCGGCTGCTGACGCGTTCCAGCTCTCGGGAGTCAATCATGCCAATACCAATCAGGAGATTGACAACAGCGGAGCAATCAGGATTGAGCGCAGTGTGGCTCGCTTTGATTTCCGTGACGGTAGTCCTAAAGGTGAAAACACTTATGATGTGGTGACTGATAGGGATGGCAAAGTCCTTTTGCAGATTCAGCTCGGCAAGATGGCGCTTGTCAACATGAGCAAGAATTTCTACTTTTTCCGCCGTGTGTCCGGCAACGGTTTGGCTGATGATGCCGTGATAGGCGGAACAGAGACTTCCGGCAATTATGTTGTTGACACAGATGCCACACAAAAGAACAACGAGGACTTTATCTCAGGTCTTGGCTTCGCTGAAAACTTTAATTTCGGACTCTTCCATATATCCGGCAACACTGCGACAATTGATATTCAGGCACGCAACCAGTGGTACACATCAAAGATTTCCGATGTTTTAAAAGGTACACCTGACAATTTCAACGGATGGACCGGCGAAGAAAAGCCCACTAAAGATCCGGGCTATCACATCTGGCGCTACGTTACTGAAAACACCATCCCCGGTCCGGTTGACCGTCAGGTTGCCGGTATCACTACCGGAGTTGTATTCAAGGGCAAGATGATTGTTCCCGAAGACGCGGAGTCATCAATCGCTACAGCCGTTAAGAATGCTACAGGAGATCCTGACAAGGATGCCATTCTTTATGTACATGGCGGAAATATATATGTAAGCTGGACCGAAGTGCGTGCCTTTGCACTTGAAGCCGGAACAGGAAGCGATTTCTACCGCCAGGTATTTGGCACTCCCAGTAATGTGCCAAAATCTGAAAACACCGATGAAGAAAATGTGTACAGTGATGACGTGAACAGTGCCGACTATCTGTGGAATGAATGGCACAACAAGGCGCTCGACAACCGCGAGGCTAAATCTAAGTTCAAGGTTGCCGCACTGAATGCCGGCTGCACTATCTACGAGTCAAGCGTTGACGACGAACTTGATGGCGCAGGCTACTACTGCTATTATTTCTACTGGAACCGTCATAATGACAACCATAACAACGGTGTGATGGGACGGATGGAATTTGCCGTCGTGCGCAACAATGTATATAAGCTTGCCGTGACCGGTATACGTCGTCTCGGTCATCCGCGCCTGTCGGAAAACGACCCCGACCCCGTGGATCCCGACACTCCCGACGAGAAGGGCGATGTCTACTTTGATGTTGAGGTCGAGGCTGTACCCTGGGTTGTACGTGTCAACGAAATTGAATTTTAAGAAAAGTCATGACGGACAAAAGCATACAGAATATTTTCAAGCTCATAGGTGTGACGGCATATGTCACATCTATGGGCATAACCCTCACGTCGTGTGAAAGAATGTTTGAGGAGCTGGAGCCTTGTCCTCACGGGATGGAACTGCGCTTTGTCTACGACTACAACATGGAGTGGGCAAATGCGTTTCCTGCTCAGGTTGACTGTCTGACACTGTATGTCTATGACAGTGACGACCGTTATGTGACTACCCGCGTGGTCACCGGAAGCGAGCTTGCCGATGAAGATTACCGCATGACCCTGGAACTTGCCCCCGGCACTTACCGCCTTGTTGCCTACGGCGGCTTGGCTTGTGACGACGCCACATTTTCTGTCGTCGACCTGCCGCGGCAGGGCACGGGCTACAGCGATTTGCGTGTCGCCATGGACTTGTCGGTGACAGGAGCGGCGGAGCCTTCTCAGAGGCGTCTTCACGACCTCTTTTATGGAGAGCTGACTCTCGCCTCTGCCGACAATTACAGCAGCGGGACGGTCAGGATGATGAAGGACACCAACAATATACGTGTCGTGTTGCAGCAGGAAGCGGGCGGCGAGGTGAATCCCGATGACTTCGAGTTTTCAATCACTGACAACAATTCGCTGTTTGCCTGCGACAATACTCTTGTCACCGACGGGGTGGAGGAGGTGGTCTACCGTCCCTGGTCTACGGGACAGGCACGCACCGGAGTGTCGATTGTCGGCAATAACGTGACACCGCTTGACGTGACAGTCGCCTATGCCGAGCTGAGCACTTCAAGGATTGTGTCGGGCAACGCTCCGAGGCTTATTGTCACACGCCGTTCCGACGGCGGCACAGTGGTCGACTTTCCTCTGATTACCTATCTCTCCCTGTTGATGAGCGACCGCTACTCAAAGCCTCCTTATAATATCACCGACAGTCAGGAGTATCTTGACCGTGAGAGTGACTATTCGGTGGTGTTTTTCCTTCGTCCTGACAATACCTGGCTTGACACCCGCCTGGTGATTAACGATTGGGTGGTGAGAATTAACAATACTGAATTTTAGTGACGTTTCAATCGCTTCATTGTAATGATTGAAAGAGTTAATATATATTGTTTAGGCTTGCTGTGTGCTGTAATGCTTGCGGCATTACCCTCGTGTGGCGGCAGGACTTATGAAGAGCCCTGCGGGTCGCCGGAACCGGGTTATGTCACAATGGCGATTGACGCGCTGACTCTTGACGCGGTTGCCGGTGACGATGCCGGTGAGCTGCCCGACGCGGAGAAGATTAACAATCTGCGTGTCATCATTCTCAGCCGCAATATCGAGGGCAGTGAATGGACTGTGGAGCATAATGACTACATCGCCTATGACGGCGCGGTGATGCATGACCGCAAGGAGTACAAGGTGGCGCCTAATGCTTTCAAGCGCGTGTATCTTATCGCCAATTGCCGGTCGGCGGTTGCTGCCGACGGCTCTGTGCTTGACATGAGTCAGCCGGCTGCATATCTGCCTGCGTCAGACGGTTCGGCGCCCGTTGACGACGCTGCGTTAGGCTTCACTGAAGGCGAGATGGAGATGCTGCCCATGAGTGCCCTCTACGAGACCTATGTCTATGAAAACGATGTGCATAGCCGCTGCTATATAGTGAGGGCGGTCAATAAGCTCACCCTTACCGTTAAAAACCGCACTGCGGCAAGTGACGGAGATGAGGAGGCGCGCGACATAAGGCTCGTTGACTGGACCGTAAGCGACATCGCCGACAGGAGTTTTCTGATGCCCCATGTCGGGATGACCGGCTCAGGCTGTCGCGTTGTCGACACCGATCTTGTCAACACCGTCTATGTCAGTGACTGGACCGAGTGGCTTGTGGATGAGGCCAAGAAGCGCGAGCGTGGCGACGTGGCGCGTTACCAGTGGCTTACTGACTATGCCATGCCGTCGAGTGTCACATATGGGGGCAAGACATGCTCTTACAGTGAGCCGCCTCTGCTTGCCGGCAATTCCGCTTCCGAAGCCGTCTATACAGCTTCGCCGGTATATTTTGCCGAGAGCCGCGACGTGGACAATGGCTCGGCGCTCGGATTACAGAGCTACACGCTTACGCTCCATACCGAGGAACGCGTGGCAGGGGCTGACGACAGCGAGGCGTGGACCGCCAGGGAGTATAAGGCGGAGCTGCCTCAGCTTGTGTCGCTGTTCCGCAACACTCATGTGGTGGTCGATGTAGCTGTCGGAAGGCTTCTTGACGTCACCGTGGAGGAGCAGCCTTACGCGTGGGTGGAACTTAAACCCGTGTTTGGTCTTGACCGTGATGAAAACGGAGAGATAATTGTGAGAAAGTGAACTGTTGAAATGATTCATTATGCGAGGACTACGGTTAATACATTTGTTATATAAGGCAGCTGTCGCCGCTGCGGTTGTCGTTATGGCTCAGGCTTGTGAGGATAGATTCCCTGACGGCGCAGGTAACATACCCGAAGGTATGACATCGATTTCAATGCAGATGGATTTCATGCCTATGGCTGAGGGGCTTACGGGCGGTCGTGCCGAGACGGGAAAGGGCGATGCGCTTAACGGGATAGCCGACTTGTGTCTGCTTTTCTATGACAAGGAGGGTAATCTGCTGGAAGACTATGTCTATTACTATAATCCCGATTCTGATAAGAAACCTGCCGGATTGCCCGACGGTCGCTTTATTCACGGCTCCGGAGTGTTCAAGGAGGTAGAGCGCAATCCCGACGACGCTTCCAACGGCAAGCTTGCCCAGGACAAGTCGATGACCGGCACGCTTAATAAGATAATCGTTCCTTATGGCGAATACACCATAATCGGTGTGGCTAATCTCGGAAATTCGGTGTCGGAGAAATATAGTGAGGCTACAACCACCTATGATGAACTTTTCAATAACGCTGACAATGATGTGTCGACCGTCGACGGGCTGCGCGGACTGAGACTGGAATGGGATTCCTCATGTCTTGCCAATAATGCGGAGATGTTTGGCTGCTTTACAAGCGGGCAGACCTCAATCGAGGCGGCACAGTTTTTCAGCATGGAGTCATTGCCTACAGAGACCATAAGCAGCAACGGCATGGAGGTAAGGTCATGGCTCAGGCGTGCGGCGTCAAAGGTGACAATCGCTTTTGACGGCACAAATCTGCGCGATAATATCTGGATTCACCTGAAGTCGGCGACAATAATGGATATTCCTTCCCGCTGCTGTCTCGGGCGCCCCAACACTGTTGAAAAAGCCGGGGAGCTGCTTAACGGTAATGACGGCGACGGCGGAAACTATGGCGACGACGCCCAGATTATCGATTACACCAACGGTCATGAAGCTACCGATAACGACGGACTGTATAACACCGAATGGACCACGATAGTGCATGGCCGCAAGTATCCCGAGGAAGCCGACGGAAGCCACCTGCAGGATGAGGTGTCGCTATTCTTTTACGAGAATATGCAGGGCGAGGGAAAGGACAAGCGTCAATATCCTGAAATGGACGGCGACACTCCTACCGGCGACGTCAAGGATTCTGACATTAAAAAGGATGACAAGCCTTTGGGCTCATATATAGAAGTGAAGGCATATTATCGTTCGCGCGACAACATCGTGAGCAATGGAAATATAGTCTATCGTTTCATGCTTGGCAAGAACGAGACTACCGATTATAACGCCGAGCGAAATTACCACTACAAGCTTACTCTGTCGTTTAACGGCAGGGCAAACGACTATGACTGGCACATAGATTATAATGAGGAACAGGGCATTAAGGTCCCCATCCCATATTATTACGTGCCCTATATATACAATCAGTCCATGGTGTATCCCGTGACTATTGTCGGAGAACTCGAAGGCGAGCTTGAAGCAGAGATTACACGTTCCGACTGGTTCCCCTGCACGGAGGACAACCCAGGTGTGCCTCCTGCTGGCATTGAGGTATATCCTCGTAATAAGGTTGTAAATGATGGACCTTGGCACGGATTCCTCTCTTTACGTCAGGCTCCTCCTGATGAGGTCGAGCGAGGATTCAAAGCGGCTGTAGGAGGGGACAAATATAACTATAATCAATCAACGTCTAAGTATAATGGTTTGCCTTATAATCAGGCATATTGGGAGGGAAAAGGTGACCCTGCCATTAATGAGAAAGTGAATCACAGGGGACATCGTTTTTATAATGTCGCCAAGACTCCAACAACCGACAGAACGGATAATGCAAACGATGATTTTGCTAAAGACGGTACATATGAGGTGTCGACCACGGTCAAAAACGGAGTGCCACACACCACTTTCTTGATACCGCTCTTTTCGCGTGAGATAAATCTTATCAAGACAGCGGGTTACCGTGGCAACAATCCATATATCGGCTATTACCGTTATGCCGAGATTACGTTCAAGGCAAAAATCAAGGGACTTGGAAATCAGGAAATCGTGGCAAAGGTGCTCCAGGTGCCGCGTATCGTGAATCCGAAAGGCATATACCGCAGCTGGAATTGTACCGACCCGTTTAATGTGCATCTGATGCACAACACTACTGAAGATGGATCAAAACCGTATGAGCCGGTTAAATCATCAGGAGGACCCTGGAGCGCAGAGGTTGAGTATATCACCGGAGGTGGCGGTTGGCTCTCTATCGGAGGAAATGTCGCACGTGGTGCCAAGATTCATGGCGATACCGGTAGCGATATTCAGTTTGATGTGAAATTCCTGTCCAAGGCAGCGTCAGCCGATGATGTGAGATGTGCGGTTATAAAAGTGCTTTATAACAATTATACATGTACCCATCGTATAATGGTGCGTCAGGGCTATGCTCCGGTTGCGATTACAAATAACGGGGTAAAGTGGCATACTGTCAATCTGGAGTATGTGACAACCGATGAAGATAACGGTTATGTCGCGCATGAAGAACGCTATCCCCGTTCTGAAGGCTCGCTGTTCCGATATGGAAACCTGACAGATGCGATTGCGTCTTATAACAATCAGATGCGTGACCGCTTTAAGGACTATCCTGAAAGTCGTGAAGATTTCATACTTGCCCCTTATGCTGAAAACAAGGATAAGACTGGTAAAAAGTGGAGAGAGATAAAGACCGCGAAGTCCCTCAACAATGGGAGCGCAAGGGATTTCTTTAAAAAGGCAAAACTGAAAGTAGGCGATACAGAGTGCAGAGTGGCTTCACAGGCTGATTTTCAGGATCTTCGCAAGGAATGTGACTTCGGAGCCGGAATCCTGTATGGCGACGGAGCGACAATGACTCTGACCGAAGTGGATGTTTCGGAAGGTTATGCTTCTTATGTCGACGAGAGCAGTCGCCAGTCGCGCGGCATGCGTGGATGGTTTGTCTACAATGTTGGAAAAGATGGTCTCAACCTGTTCTTTCCGATTGGAGTCGCGGGTCATGGCAGGCGTAAAGATGGCAGCGGTAAATCCGGGGCATATTATTCTGAAGATGATAAGGAGGGGGTCCTTAGATATGGCAACAGGTCGAAGCTGATGCCTGACGGAACCGGACATTTTGCGGAATATCGCCCGTTGCTCTACACGATGTACTTGCAGAATGGCGCCGTCTATTGGACCGGTGAGGTAGAGGAAGACCCTAAAAATCCCGGGCCTACGCTTATCTCGGCTTGGGATATAAACTATACCACATTTGACTTTAATACATTCAATAGCGATGCTTATTCGCTGTTTAATGATACCGATGCGGCGTTTATAAGACTTGTGGAAGATTAACGATATAATCCAATAATGACTTTATCTATATAATTAGACTGAAGCGCCGGAAAATGTCGTGACGACAGCAGCCGGCATGTTTGATCAGGTGAATGTTAGTTAGGTTTTTAGGTCTTGTCTTTGGGAAAAGACAATCCCTTGTTTAATTTATGTTCCAATGGATTCCCGGTATTGCCTTTATCTGATGGATAGGCATTTGCCGGGAATTTTTTATCTGCTGATTTTTTTGAATTGAGCCAGAGAATTGTTATATTTGGGAAAATGAACGGCTTACCACATTAAAAATTTCAGTAGCAATGGAGATAATAGGCTTTTTTCTTCTGGTGGTGATAATGGTGTTGCTCTTGAACCTGAAGAGTGAGATTTCGGAAATTAAGTCGGAACTCCGAAACATCATGTCGCATGATGAAAAGTCGTGGAGTCAGGTTGACGAACCCGATATTGACATCGCTGTCGATGATGAACTTTATTTTGAGACAGCGCCAGAACCGGAGCTGCCTCCGGAGATACCGCCTGTGCCTCCTGTGGTTGTGATACCTCCGGTGCCACCTTCGCCGATGGCTGAGGCCGAACCTGCCACAATGGGCAGGACGCGCAATATCGAGCGACTGATAGGTGAAAACCTGTTCAGTAAAATCGGAATCCTCGTGCTGATAATAGGCGTAAGCTTCTTTGTCAAGTATGCCATCGACCGCGACTGGATAAACGAGGTTGCGCGCACGTTGCTCGGCATGGCTGCGGGACTTGGCCTGTGGGCTGTGGCTTACCGTCTTCGTGACAATTATCGTAAATTTTCATCCCTGCTTGCCGGCGGTGGTTTTGCCATCTGCTTTGCGAGCGTGGGCATCGGCTATAATCTTTATTCGCTCTTCGGCTCGGCGTTGGCGATGGGCATACTTGTCGCCTTGACTGCGGCTATGGTTGCTGTCGCTTTGCGTTTTGACAGGAAGGAGCTTGCCGTCACGGCTCTTATAGGCGGCTTCGTGGCTCCGTTCATAGCCGGCGACAGCGGTGGTAACGTGTTTTTCCTTTTCGGATACATGGCGTTGCTTGACGTGGCGATGTTTGTCGTGACGCTGCGTAAAAACTGGCTTTTGCTGCCTCCGCTGTCATGTCTGTTTACCTATGTCGCGTCATTGACCGTCATCGCGACGCCTGCAGTCAGGGGCTCGGCGGGATTTGCGCTGCTCTTCTTTGTGCTTTATCTTGTATTGTTCTCGCTGCCGCTTGTGACAGTGCTGCGCCGCGACGGGAAAAAGTCGTCGATGACATGGCTGCTGACAGCGGCGATGGTGTTAAATGACTTCGCCTACATCGGTTTCGCGATGTATCTTGTCAGGAAAATCGGGTTTCTTGAACCGGTACGCGGCATAGTGGCTCTTGCCGGAGCTGTGCTTAATCTTATTATATTTTTCCGGTATTACAGGACGGCTGTCGACCGTGTTGTCAGTAATATACTCCTGGCGACAGCTTGCGGATTTATTCTGATTGCCATTTTCATGCAGTTCAGTGACCCGTGTGTGCGGATTGTATCTCTTGCCGTCTACGCTTCATTGACTGCGTGGCTCTTCTGCCACACAGGGCGGCGTCTGTATCTTGTGGTCACGCTTGTCATTTCTGTGCCGCTCGTGTCGGCACTGATTATTACCGGGATTGTCGGTGACGAGTGTTTCTGGGGCGCTCCGGTCAGTGTAGGTGCTTCTTATCTCCTTTCGGGCATCGCCTTATGGTTCGCTGCAGTGATTGTCAGGCGTTATCTTCCTGTCATGTCCTCGGGCTATGTCGCTGCCGGGCGGTTTCTTTTTGTTGCGTCGCTGTGGTGTGGTGCGGTCTTGATGCTTATGGGGGCCGGCTTTATCTATTATCATTACTTCCTGTATGCAGCTTACCGTGGAGTGGCGTTGCTGAGCCTCGCGGCAGTGATGCTCGTGGTGACATTGGCATTTCGCCATGACAGCTACGGGGCATTTGCGCTTCCCGCAATCGTGGTTGTGGCGATGCACGTCGGAGGTTATACAGGCGATGACGTGCCTCTTCTGTTATATGTGCCTCAATATTGTGCCATCATTGTCTTGTCGGCAGTGTTGGCGGTGAATGGATTTGACCGGTTCTGCAAAGGCTTGCCTGCCGCTCCGCTGAGTTATAAATGGTATATGGTGTATTATAATGTATCAGCGGTATTGTTTGCGCTGCTTGTCACTTCGGTGGTGCTGTCGTCGCTTCATCTCGGGAGGCTCCACAGTGCCGGCATATCTGTGACACTCGCTCTCGCCGGCGCCGTGCAGATTGCTTTAGGCATGCGCCTTCACTCACGCCTGTTACGCGTTATCGCGTTATGCACGTTTGGGGTAGTGATTCTGAAACTCGGCGTGTATGACCTGTGGCGCATGGCTCCTGTAGGGCGTATCGTTGTGTTCATCCTGCTTGGCGCGATACTGCTTGTGGTGTCATTTTTCTATCAGCGGCTGCGCGGGGTGCTTCTTGACGATGAATCGCGTCACTGATATTTTTTCCAGAGTATGCGCATCGAGTTGACTACGGCAAGGAGTGCCACGCCTACATCGGCGAACACAGCCGCCCAGAGCGAAGCGTAGCCTAAGGCGCCGAGCACGAGGATTATGACCTTTATGGCGATGGCGCCGACGATGTTTTCGGTTACTATCGCGTGAGTGGTCCGTCCGATTCTTATCGCGGTAAGCAGTCGCGACGGCCTGTCGGTCTGTATCACTACGTCGGCGCTTTCTATCGCGGCGTCAGAGCCGAGACCGCCCATTGCGATGCCGACATCGCTGATGGCGAGCACCGGCGCGTCGTTCATGCCGTCGCCTACAAATGCGGTTTTTCTTCGCTCGACTGTCCTCTTCCGCTCGATGTATGCCGCTTTGTCTTGGGGGAGAAGTGCGCCGTAGGCTTCCGTGATGCCAAGCCGGCGGGCATAGTCGCTTACTGTCTCTTTTCTGTCGCCCGAGAGCATCACCACATCGCTGACACCGAGATTGCGTAGCCCTTCGACCGTTGCCTTGGCGTCATCTTTTATCGTGTCGGCAAGCGCTACATATCCTGCATATTTCCCGTTTATCGCGCAGGCTATTATAGTGGTGCCCGAGTGGCTTACACTTTCCGGATAGGGTATGTTTTCTGAATCGAGCAACCTGAGATTTCCTGCGATTACATCGTTACCCCCGATGGAGGCGCGTATGCCGTGACCGGCTATTTCTTGCACCTCTTCAGCCGCCGGAATTGTTATGCCGAGCGACTCCACGTAATTGACAATCGCTTTGGCAAGAGGGTGGGTGCTGCCTGTCTCGGCTGCGGCGAGAAGAGCCAGCATCTCGCGGTTACCGATAGTGTCGCTCTCTGTTTCTGTCACGCTGAACTGACCGGTGGTGAGCGTTCCTGTCTTGTCAAATGCTACAGTGTCAATCGTGGTGATAGCCTCAAGATAGTTGCCGCCTTTAAACAGGATGCCTTTGCGCGAGGCGGCTCCTATGCCGGCAAAGTAGCCGAGCGGGACGCTGATCACGAGGGCACACGGGCATGAGATTACAAGAAACACCAGGGCGCGGTAGACCCATTCCGAGAAGTCGTAATGGAACCCGTGATTTATCAGCGAGACGAGCGCCGGCACCGTGACGACAAGCAGCGCAAGCACAAGCACTGCCGGAGTGTAGACCCGCGCAAACTTGCGGATGAACATCTCAGCGGGCGCTTTGCGCGTCTGGGCATTGTTTACAAGGTCGAGTATGCGTGACAGGGCGCTGTCGGCATATGGTCGGGTGACGGTGATTCTTGCCGTTTTCGTGGAGGAGATCATTCCGGCAAGCACCTCTTCGCCGCGTGATATTTCGCGTGGCATGCTTTCGCCGGTGAGCGCAGAGGTGTCGAAGGTGGCATTGTCGCTTGCGAGCGTGCCGTCGAGAGGTACACGCTCTCCGGGATGTACCTCAATAAGCTCGCCTACGGTTACATCTTCGGGGATTGTGACGACAGCCTTTCCGTCGCGTATCACTGTCGCGTGTTCGCCCCTGACGTCAAGCAGGCGTGATATGTTTCGCGTGGCTCTGCCTACGGCTTTGTCCTGCAATGTCTCTCCGATGGAGTAGAACAACATTACTCCTACAGCCTCGGGGTATTCACGTATGCAGAATGAGCCGATGCAAGCTATCGCCATTAGCGAAAACTCATTGAAGTAGTCGCCTGCACTGATGCTTGCGGCGGCGGCTTTGATTACAGGGACTCCGACAGGAAGAAATGCCGCGATATACCATATGAGGCGCGTCGTCTCGCTCCCTGCAAAAAAGCTTAGTCCCGTGTGCTCCATAATGAGCCCGGCTACAAGCATCACGAGCGACAGCGCCGGAGCTGCTAATGAGTGTCCCTCGCCATGCCCGTGGTGATGTCCGTGCTGCCCGTGGTGATGTCCGTGGCTGTGGGTGGCAGTGTTGTTGTTACAGTTGCAATGTCCCATAATCTTCTTGTTTTATATACAGCAAAATTACATGGAAAGTTTTGCAACCTGGTTTCAAATATCCGCCTATGCAATTAATCGTCAAACATCACGTTAGGGGCATGGGAGGATATGCGACCGCGTCTTTTTATGGAAAAGTTTGTTATATTTGCAAAAGATAATTTATGATGGAATTGAGACGACAGCAGGTTACGCGCTACATCACGCCATTGCGTGAGGGCGGTTCATTGCCGGCTCTTGCCGAGGCTGATGACGGATTTAAGTATGTGGTGAAATTTCGCGGTGCAGGTCACGGGGAAAAGGCATTGATTGCCGAGCTTATTGGCGGCGAGATAGCGAGGGCGCTCGGGTTCAGGGTGCCTGAGCTCGTGATGCTTGATCTTGACGAGGATTTCGGCAGGGCCGAGGGTGACGAGGAGATACAGGACCTGCTGAAGGCGAGCCGTGGGCTTAATCTCGGACTGCACTTCCTGTCGGGGGCTCTGACGGTGGACCCGTATGTAAATCCAGTTGATGAGATGCTTGCCTCACGGATTGTGTGGCTTGACGCTTTTATAACCAATGTGGACCGCACGGTAAAGAATACCAACATGCTTGTGTGGCATGGGGAGACGTGGCTGATAGACCACGGTGCGGCATTGTATTTCCATCATTCATGGCGTGATTGGGAGAAAGCGGCGGTGTCGCCGTTCAGCTATATAAAGGACCATGCGCTGCTCCGTAAGGCGTCAAGGATTGAGGAAGCCGACAAGTTGTTGCGTCAGAAAATCACTCCGCGCACCCTTGACCGGATTGTCGACCTTATACCTGACGAATGGCTTGACCGGGAGGGTGGGGACGTGACCCCGGATGAGTTGCGTGATGTCTATAAGCAGTTTCTCTCCACGAGGCTGAAAAATTCAAGTGTATTTGTAAACGAAGCGGTCAATGCAAGAAAGTCACTTATATGAATATGCCGTGTTGCGCTATCTGCCAAGGGTGGAGCGCGATGAGTTTATCAACGTGGGGCTTATCATGATGAGTAAGCGCCGACGCTGGATACGCGCCGCAGTCAATGTTGACGCAAAGCGCATGAGCGTGTTTGATAACGAATTGAGTCATGGAGAGATACTCCGTCAGCTTGACGGAGTGATTGCCGTCGCGGAAGGAAAGCCGTCGGCGGGACCGATGGCGGCTAATCCTGTCGAGGAACGCTTCAGATGGCTTACAGCGGTGAGGAGCGCATGTATACAGACATCGCGCCCCCATCCCGGCAAGACCGATAATCTTGACGCGACATTTGACCGCCTTTTTGAAGAGCTGGTGTTATGAGATAAACACCTTGCCCTTCTTCGGCTTGATTCTGCCTTTCTTGTCGCGTTTAGGCTCGTCGTTGTCGGCTTGCTGCTCTTTCTTTACTGCCGGTTTTTCTTCCTGTTTTACCTTGGGAAGCTCGGGGATGACTACGGGCTTGGTCGGGTCATAGTCAAATCGCTCGCCTGAACCTTGCAGGTCGCTCATGTCAATGAGAAACGGGATGTAGTCGCTCTCGGCAAGAAATTCGCCTGTCTTTCCCGGGTCGGTGTATATCGACATCTTGACATAGATGCGATATTTTCTTTGGTTTTTAAGGTGAAGCTCGTCGGCAGGGATGAATACCTCCATGTCCTCGATGTCCATGGCGTTGGTCTTGGCTTTCATGTAGGCTGACGACGATACATAGTTCAACGAAGGCGACAGGCGGTAGCGGTCGTTTATGTCGCGCAGCGCGCGGCCTCCGGGAGTGGCGTAAAATATAGCCTGACACTGCACGATTTTGTCTTTTGCTCCGTTCAGGTCGAAGTCGGCATGTATCATCAGTCCTCTTTCGCCGTCTTTTTCCACATTGGTTTCAATCCAGATGCGCTTGAACTGGGCAGTAGCCGCGCTGAGGGCAACAGAAGAGAAGAGTATGGTCAGGGTTAATAGAAGATGTCTCATTTTGTTACGGTTATATGTTGTTTAAAAATGTCATTTAACAGAGTGACGGGTCACTTTTATGTTGCGTGCCGCTGCGTGGCGTTTAAGCAGGTCGACGGCATAGGCCTCGGTCTCGTCAACCGGCATCTCTTCACCGTAGATGTTGATACACATCAGCAGGCGAGTCGTGTCAAGGTCGATTTTTGTGCGCTCGTTGTCGCTTGTGGGAGTACCGATGCCTCCGGTGGCGTCACGATAGACGGGCAGGCAGTGGATGTTAAGTTGACCGCGCCCTATTCCTTCAAAGGGCTCGCCATCGCGTCCGGCGCCGAGACTCAATGTGTCGCCGTCAATTTTTGCAAGGTCGAAGCCTCCGATAGAGTAACCTGACGCCATCGACAACACATTTATGAGGTCGACAAGATTATTGATGTAATATAATCCGGTCCCTTTTACAACGCGTCGGCACATTGCCTCACACGACGGGCGATAGCGGTTGGGCTCTTTGCCGAGAGCCTTGTATGCCGCCCTTGTAGCGGCAATGCCTTTTCGCTTGTTGATGTCGGGCATCGTGTATTTGCCGGCAATGTCGGCGGCTGTTTGCTCAAGCTCTTCTTTGAGCGCGGGAGTCGTAGGCTCGTTGGTTACATCTGCCTCTATCATTATGACTTGAAGGTCGGGGGCAATGTCGCCCACACACTCCTCAATAACTAAATTCATAGGCTGTTTTGGTTAATCAGATACAAAGGTAAGATTTTTCCGATTGTGTACCATCTAAAAAATTCGTAATTTAGCACTCTGAATCACAACTTGGAAATCATGAAAATAGGTATAATAGTGGCTATGCAGAAGGAACTTGACCTTTTGCTGCCTCTCTTGAATGAATATAACGACAACACTGTCAATGACATCGCGCTTTATGAAGGGCGTCTCGGCAACCATGAGGTGACGGTGATGCAGTGTGGCATAGGCAAGGTCAACGCGGCTATAGGCGCATTGACGCTTATCGGGGCTGCTGCTCCCGGTCTTGTGATAAACTCCGGTGTTGCCGGCGGCACAGGCTACGGAGCCAAAATACTTGACGTGGTGGTAGGCGACAGGGTGGCATATCATGACGTGTGGTGTGGTCCGTGTGGCGCCCCTCGAGGATGTGTGCAGGGGTTGCCTCAATATTTTGAGGCGCCGGCAGGCGTGCTTGCATCTCCGGTGTTTGACCGTGACGGCGTGAAGCGAGGTCTGATAGCGAGCGGCGACCAGTTTGTCGACAGCGTAGAGGGGCTTGCCGCGATAAAGGAGATATATCCCGACGTCATGGCGGTTGACATGGAGTCGGCGGCTATCGCGCAGGCTTGTTATCTGAAAAAAGTGCCGTTTCTCAGTATACGTGTAATAAGTGACACCCCCGGTGCCGCCGATAATGCGGCTCAGTATGCCACATTCTGGGATGACGCGCCGCGTCACACATTTGACGTGCTTGTATCATTACTTGAAACTCTTTGAATCTCATGGATAAAATAGCGAGTTTTACGGTCAATCACCTTACTTTGCAAAGAGGAATATATGTGTCTCGCAAGGACATCACGCCAAGCGGCGATGTGATAACCACATTTGACATACGCATGACCGAGCCTAACCGTCAGGAGGCTTTACCGGGCGAGGTGCTCCACGCCATAGAACATCTTGCCGCCACTTATCTCCGCAATCATGCAGAGTGGCGCGACAGGGTGGTGTACTGGGGTCCGATGGGGTGTCGCACGGGCAACTATCTGCTGCTGAGTGGCGACTACGACAGTCGCGATGTCGTCGAACTTATGCGTGAGACATTCCGCTTTATCGCTGATTATGAGGGCGAGATACCGGGAGCCACACCGAGAGACTGCGGCAACTACAGCTATATGGATCAGGTTGGGGCGAGGAAAGAGGCGCGTCGTTTTCTTGACGAGGTGCTTGACTGCATCACGCCTTCTCAGCTCGTATATCCTGAATAAAGCCGCCCGACGACAATGAAGGATTTACAACCTATAAAAGGGAAGTATTACATCCATTCGCTTATAATGGAGGGAGAGCATGAGCATCAGGACTTTAAGTTTGCCATAACTGATGCCGCCAAGATAGCCCATTCCATCTCCGCGTTTGCCAACAATGACGGTGGCAGGCTGCTTGTCGGGGTTAAGGACAACGGTAATATAGCCGGTGTGCGCAGCGATGAAGACATCTATGTCATTGAACAGGCAGCGCAGATGTTCTGCAATCCGCCTCAGGAAGTCAAGATTACTGCGTTCAGGGTTGATAACGGTGCGGTGGTGCTACGCGCCGATATTCTGAAGGCTGACCGTCGTCCGGTATATTCAAAAAGTGTCGACGGGACATGGCGCGCCTACTACCGTGTAAAGGACGAGAACATTGTCGCACATCCTGTCATGGTCAAGGCTTGGCGTCACGTCGAGGAAGCGGAGGAGGGGATGGTGTTTTCTCTTTCTGAAAAGGAGACTGCCCTCCTTGACTATCTTGACGAGTGGGGAATGACGACGGTTGAGGATTATATGACCGGCACCCATATAAGCCGTGCCGCAGCTGAGGATATAGTGGTGAAACTGTATGCCGTTGGTGTCATTGACTTCGTTTATACCAGCACGGAATTCAAGATTGTGCGCGTCAGCTAATCAATTTTGATTATTACTGGGCTGAAAGCAAGTGAATATTACCTAAATTTAGGTATGGTGAAGTTTGCACGGGTGTAGTAACTTTGCATTCGGATAATTATACGAATAAACGATAAAAGAAGCTTACTCAATAACTACAGACAGTTTTTAACGGAGTAGTCTATTTTATTCTTAAAGCTATTGTTTTATACAGCGGGACTGCCGGTCTGGGAAGACAGCGGTCTCGCTTTGCTTTTGTAAAAAATAATGACTATATTTGTCTTTAAACATGTTAACCTTAAATATATGGCAATTAAAAATATAGTCGCTTTCGGGATTGCATTGGTCATGTCGGTCGCATCTTCCGCTATGGAGCAGGTGAGTCTCGACACAGGGTGGAAGTTCAAGAAGGGTTCCGGTTTCGGTAATGCCAATGATGGCGAGACTGTCGACCTGCCTCATTCCTGGAATACAGCTGACGGTATGTTTGGCGGTGATTATTATCGTGGATCGGCTACTTATACTAAAATGTTGGATATTCCGGTCACGGGTGAAGAAAGTCGGTATTTCCTGAAAGTTAATGCCGCACAGACCGTCGCCGACATCTTTGTCGACAACCGCTGGATCGGTCAGCACCGTGGTGGCTATACGGCTTTTGTCGTCGAGCTGTCACGACATGTCACTCCCGGGAAAAGTCATAAACTGGATATTGTGGTCAATAATTCGCCGGTGTCTGATGTGGCTCCTATAAGCGGTGATTTCAACATATTCGGCGGACTTACACGCGGCGTCGAACTTCTGGTTACGGCTCCCGTTTGTATTGCTCCTGATTTTTATGCTTCCGACGGGGTGTTTTTCGCTCAGCGCTTTGTCTCTGCCGATGCTGCCGAAATAGATGTGGAAGTTCATCTTTCCGATACCGGACAAGGCTACAAAGACTATACTGTGGTTGCCGAACTGACGGACGGTGATGACACCGTTGCTGCTGCGCGGTCTGCCGCAGTCGCTTCCGACGGTGTTGTGGCAATGAAGATGTCGGTTGCCAATCCTCGTCTTTGGAATGGTGTCGCTGATCCGTTTATGTATAAAGGGATTGTCAGGCTTGAAAAGGATGGAATGACGGTTGACAGCCGGAGTGTCAATGTCGGGCTGCGTTATTACGGAGCTGACGCTGACAAGGGCTTTTACCTGAATGGAGAGCGTTGCCGCCTTGTAGGCGCCAATGTGCATCAGGACCGCGCCGAGAGAGGCGCGGCATACAGGGCTGAGGATTTTGACGAAACGGTTGATATGGCACTTGACCTGGGATGTAATGCGCTCCGTCTTGCTCACTATCCTCACTCGGAAGAGATGTATGACCGGATGGATTTAGCCGGTCTTGTCGCATGGACGGAGCTGCCGTTTGTCAACATTTATATTTCCAATCCTGCATATGAAGAAAATCTGAAGATGCAGCTGAAGGAGTTGGTCTATCAGAAGTTTAATCATCCGTGTGTACTTGCCTGGGGGCTCTTCAACGAGGCAAATTCAGGATGGATGGAGCCGGTTGGCGGCATGATTGCATCGCTGGATTCGCTTGCGAGGGCTATCGACCCTACACGCCCTACTATAGGGGCAAGTAACCAGAACGACTCATTTAATTCAATACCGTCATATATCGCCTTTAATAAATATTTCGGATGGTACGGGGATAATCCCGCCGATATGGCTGACTGGATTGACGCGGAGCATGCCGCTCATCCTGACCGGGCTATGGGAATAAGCGAATATGGAGCGGGTGCAAGTGTGTTTCAGCAATCTGATTCACTGGTGCATCCTGAACCGTGGGGACAATGGCATCCTGAAAATTGGCAGACCTATTATCACATAGAAAACTGGAAGATATTGAGCCGCCGGGATTTCCTGTGGTGTAATTTTATATGGTGTCTTGCCGACTTTTCATCGGCAGGCAGAAAGGAAGGAGATACTTTCGGGCGTAATGACAAGGGACTCGTGACTTATGACCGCACGATTAAAAAGGATGCGTATTATTTCTATAAGGCTAACTGGAATAGGGATGAGCCGGTGCTGTATATCGCCGGACGCCGTAACCGTAATGTCGAGTCACCGACAGTTGACATTATGGCGTTTGGCAACCGTGGCGCTGCCGGGCTTACTGTCAATGGTGTCTCATATGGCGTGGCGGAGCCTGACGAGGTAAATGTCATGACATGGCGCGGAGTGCCACTGGGCAAGGGCGCCAATGAGATTGTGGTCACTGACTCTGTGAGCCGCGACAGTTGCGTAAAGGTTTTGCGCTGATGCTTACGGGCGTATTACCTGTATGTCGGGATTGACGTTTAGCAGCTCGCTTACAAGGCTGTCGCTGTCTTTTACGGAAATGCTCATCGGTGACGTGCTTTTCAATACCGACCGGTCGCTGAAACTGACTGCGAGATGCGTGCGCTTGCCGAGCAGCGGAATCTGCTTCTCGATATAGCGTATGCGCGTGATTTTTCTTATCGGGTAACGTGTGCCGTGAAAAAACGTGTACACTATAAGATTGTCGTCCTCCACTGAGTAGCCTTCGCCAAATATGTATATAAACGACAATACTGCGAGCAGACCGAAATAGATAAGCGACAGTGTGAGCTCTCCTGCAATGATTGCTACTATGAATATGGTCAGGAAAAATATGGCATAGTACCAGTAGCTGTATATATTGTTGCGGCGGTATCTGATTCTTTTCATGTCATTCCAGTTTTTTTAAGATGGTCTGCAAATATATGTAAATAAATTTGAATAATTGGTGGGTGTATAGTCGGGAAAATATATTAATTTTGAAAAAAATACCTTGACCATGAATAAGAACACTATGTTTACCCTGCTGCTGGCTCTATTTGCCTTGCTGCCCGCGTCGGCGCAGCATCATGAGCTTTACGTTGACTCTTCGCTTGACGATGATGAGGCTTGTGCCGACGATACCTATTTCAATTCGTTGCGCGACGCGCTTGTCGAGGCTGAAAACATGCAGCGGCAATACGCGTATACCGAAGAAAATCCGCTTGTGATAAAGATAGCCCCCGGTGTGTACTGGATTGATGACCCTGACGATCCGGAGGTGAGACGCCCGGAGAAGGGAGGCTCGACGCCGTTTGGAATGAAGGTGAATCTGAGCCATCTTCGCCTCGTCGGGTTGAGTGACAACCCTGAAGATGTGGTGCTCGCCTGCAATCGCGGGCAGACCCAGGGTGCCGTGGGTAATTTTACTATGCTGCATATAACCGGCAGCGACATACTGGTGGAAAACCTTACATTTGGCAATTACTGTAACGTAGATTTGGTGTATCCGCGTGACCCCTCGCTCAACAGGAAAAAGAGGGAGGATGCAATCGTGCAGGCTCAGCTGGTGATATGTGACGGTGACCGCTACGTGGCGCGCAACTGCCGCTTTATAAGCCGGTTGAACCTGTGTCCTTTCGCCGGGGCAAAGCGTATCCTGTTTGACCGGTGTTACTTTGAATGTACTGATGACGCTTTGTGTGGCACAGGCGTCTATCTTGGCTGCCGCTTTACTTTTTTCAGCGGAAAGCCGTTTTACAATACCTATGCACAGGGTGCATGCTTTCTTGATTGCGACATCCATTCCAAGACACGCGGACGCCAGTATCTTGTAAAGGCTGGAAGCCATGTGGCTATGGTCGACTGCCGCTGGACATCCGACGACCCCGGGCTGTATCTCGGCTGGACGCAGGACCCGACTCCCGACCTGCGTTGCTATCAGCATAATGTCACGCTCAACGGCAAGCAGGTAGTGATAGGTAAGGAGCATCCGCGACAGACGGTAGTCATGACCGGCAAACCCCTCCTTGAGGCTTATAAATGTGGTGATACCTACAATGTATATAATCTTGTGAAGGGAGATGACGGGTGGAATCCGTTAAACCGGGACACTACTAATCTTGCATCGCAACCGACCATGCTGTCAATCGATAAGCGCGTCGCGCGGCTGGAGACCGGAAAGGATACGCTGGTGATTAAGAGTGACAAGTATTTTACCTGGTGGGAGGCCGTTGAGGGGTGTGACATGTGTGTCGACATGCGGATTTATAATCCCGGCGAGCTTACCGTTATAGGGCGGAATAGCGGCGAGATGCCACAAAAAGTCAACATCAAGGCTTTGACAAAGGAAGGGCTTGAGGCGGAGTGTGAAGTCACGGTGTGTCCTCCGTTGTTGCCTTCTCCTTCATTTACCTCTGAGCCGGTGATAGTAGCCGATGGCAATAAACTTCGCGTGGCATACGGGCTTGACCTTGGCGGCAGGAAGGATATGTCGTCAGTGACATGGTATCGCGCCAAGTCGGCTGATGGCAGTGACGCCATACCCGTGGCGGTGTCGCGTCATGATCTCCCCAAACTTGAGTATACCCTCACTGCCGCCGACAATGGATATTATGTCATAGCCGCTGCGGCGCCGAGACATGTACGTTCTGATTACGGCGAGCCTGTGAGCGCGGTTACCCCCAATCCGGTGGAGGGAGTGGGCGAATCACGCACACTGATGACTGATTTCCATGATTTTGTCACTGACTGCCAGCCATTGGTGATTCCCGGCTTCTGGACTGTCGATGCGTTTAAACCGCTTGATACCGCGGAGTTTGAGTGGGTGCCCGATCCGCGTAACAGTTGGTATTACGGCAATGGAATCGACGGTGCGGCAAAATCAGAAGGTCTGATGCAGAACACCCGCGGGGCGCGTCTGCTTTATCATCCTGTCGGAGCTAAGTATGGCGACATGTCGCTGACGCTTGACGTGGATCCCTGCAAGACTGCCGGGCAAGGCTTTGGCAGCGCCACAGGGCAGTACATGGATGTGTATGTGAAATTTGATGCCGCCACGCTCACAGGCTATGCGCTTCGCATAATCCGCACGGTCAAAAATGACAAGGCTGTCGACTTCGTGCTTATGAAATATGAGCATGGTGTGGCGACGCCTATCAGCGAGCCGGTCTCGGCAGTGTGCTATCGCAAAGGTTGCAGGATAAGACTTGATGTCAAGGGTGACCGTCTGATTGCATCGGTCAATAACACGCTTGACGTGCCGGAGCCCCACCGTCCCGGATTGGTAAAGGATGTGGCTCTCTCCGCTACCATCTCACCCAATGATTTCGGCGGTATCGGCGTGCAGCATACCGGTTCCTGGGGCGCAAGCGCAACCCTCCTGCGCTCCCTCGCTGTCACCTGGCAGTAAGAGCCGGCTCCAAGTGCAGCTGCATTACTCTAATAAATGGCGCTCAAAAAGGACTTAAAGACCTTTTGAGCGCCATTCCCATTAGAATAATACTGCCGTTAATGGACTATGACTTTAAATGTCGATACATTGTCAATGATGACAAAATAGCAGCCTGTTGCTAACGAATTTACAGAAGTGTCGTTGCCCGTATATATAATCTTGCCGTCAGGGCGCATGATTTTTGCCGTAGATGATATGCGATAAGATGTTGAGGTCGGGGTAAAAAGAAGCGGGGTTGTGTCGAGCGACACAACCCCGCCGGTTATTTAAGTAAGTTTTGGATTACTTGTTTTCGAGGGTCTCAACTTCCGGGTCAACTCCCCACTGCTGCTGAGAGAGACGACGGTAGTTGTTGTAGCGCCACTGTGCGTTAGCCTTGGCTTCAGCGAAGAGTTCGGCTGCTTCTGCGGGATACTGCTTCATTACTGATGCGTAACGAACCTCGCCCTTGAGGAAGTTTTCAAACTCATCCCAGTTAGGCTGCTTGCTGTCGAGGGTGAAGGGGTTCTTGCCTTCAAGCTCTGCAGCGGGGTTGTAGCGCCAGAGGTGCCAGTAACCGCAAGCAACTGCGTTGGCTTCTTCCTGCTGAGCCTTGCCCATACCTGCCTTGATACCGTGGTTGATACAGGGAGCGTAAGCGATGATCAATGAAGGACCGTCGTAAGCTTCTGCCTCGCGGATAGCCTTGAGGGTCTGAGCCTGGTCGGCACCCATTGCGATCTGAGCTACATATACATAGCCGTAGGTAGTGGCGATAAGACCGAGGTCTTTTTTACGGATGCGCTTACCTGAAGCGGCAAACTTGGCGATTGCTCCAAGCGGGGTTGCCTTTGATGACTGACCACCGGTGTTAGAGTAAACCTCGGTATCGAGTACGAGGATGTTGACATCCTTGCCTGATGCGATAACGTGGTCAAGACCGCCGAAGCCTATGTCGTAAGATGCACCGTCACCACCGATGATCCACTGGCTGCGCTTGATGAGGAAGTGCTTGAGCTCAAGAACCTTCTTGCATGCGTCACATCCGCAAGCTTCCATAAGGGGAACAAGCTTGTCAGAGATTTCGCGGCTGCGGTCAGCGTTGTCTTTCTCGTCGAGCCACTGGGTAGCGAGCGCCTTGATTTCGTCGCTGCACTTGGGGCAGTCGAGGAGGGCACGTACATCAGCGTCGAGGCGCTCACGCATCTTCTCGTTGGCAAGTGTCATACCGAGACCAAACTCGCAGAAGTCCTCGAAGAGTGAGTTAGCCCACGCCGGACCACGACCGTTCTCGTCCTTGGTGTAAGGAGTAGAAGGCACTGAGCCTGAGTAGATTGAGCTACATCCGGTAGCGTTTGCCACGATTTCGCGGTCACCGAAGAGCTGGGTGATAAGTTTTACATAAGGAGTCTCACCGCAGCCTGAGCATGCGCCGGAGAATTCAAACAGCGGAGTTGCAAACTGAGAGTTCTTAACGTTGGCCTTTACGTCAACGAGGCTTGCCTTTGACTTAACGTCGGCAACGCAGTAATCCCAGTTCTTCTGGATGTCAAGCTGAGTTTCAAGAGGCTTCATGACGAGAGCCTTTTCGCCCTTCTTGCCCGGACATACATCAACACAGTTGCTGCAACCGAGACAGTCAAGCACGTCTACAGCCTGCATGAAGCGCATGCCGGTGAATGTCTTGCCGATAGCGGGGATAGTGGCGTCTTCTCCAAACGGAGCCTTTGCCATCTCTTCCGGAGTGATTACGAAGGGACGGATAGCAGCGTGAGGACAAACGTAAGCACACTTGTTACACTGGATACAGTTTTCTTCAACCCACTCGGGAACGAAAGCTGCAACGCCGCGCTTCTCATACTTCGCGGTACCCTGATACCAGGTGCCGTCGGGCTCGTTTACAAATGCCGATACGGGAAGGAGGTCGCCGTCCTGAGCGTTGATGGGGCGCACTACCTTGTTGATAAATTCAGGATCGTTGTTGGCTACAGCCGGTTCGTCCTGAAGGTTCTTCCATGCCGGATCGATTTCAAGCTTCTTGTATTCACCGCCACGGTCAACTGCAGCGTAGTTCTTGTCAACCACATCCTGACCCTTCTTGCCGTAGCTCTTGACGATGAACTTCTTCATCTGCTCGATTGCAAGGTCAACGGGGATTACTTCGGTGATGCGGAAGAATGCTGACTGAAGAATGGTGTTGGTGCGGTTGCCGAGACCTATCTCCTGTGCAATCTTGGTCGCGTTGATATAGTAGATGCTGATGTTGTGTTCAGCAAAGTAACGCTTAACCTTGTTGGGGAGATTCTTTGCAAGCTCCTCGCCTTCCCAGATTGTGTTGAGAAGGAATGTACCGTTGTCGCGGAGACCGCGGGTCACGTCATACATGTGAAGGTAAGCCTGTACGTGGCATGCCACGAAGTTGGGAGTGGTCACCAGGTAAGTAGAGCGGATGGGCTTGTCGCCGAAACGGAGGTGAGAGCAGGTGAAACCGCCTGACTTCTTTGAGTCGTAAGCGAAGTAAGCCTGGCAATACTTGTTGGTGTTTTCTCCGATAATCTTTACAGAGTTCTTGTTGGCACCTACGGTTCCGTCAGCACCAAGACCGAAGAACTTAGCCTCATATGTGCTGGGGTCACCGAGAGCAACCTCTTCCTTCATCGGGAGAGACATGAAGGTCACGTCGTCTACGATACCAAGAGTGAACTGGTTCTTGGGAGTGGGAAGAGAAAGGTTTTCGTATACTGAAAGAATCTGTGCGGGAGTAGTGTCCTTTGAAGCAAGACCGTAGCGACCGCCTACGATAAGCGGAGCGTTTTCTACGCCGCGGTAACACTCGACAACGTCAAGGTAAAGGGGCTCGCCGTTGGCTCCGGGTTCTTTGGTGCGGTCAAGGACTGCAATCTTCTTGGCGGTCTTGGGAACTGCTGCAAGGAAGTGTTTAGCAGAGAAGGGACGGTAGAGGTGAACTGATACAAGACCTACCTTCTCGCCCTGTGACAGCAGGTAGTCGATAGCCTCCTGAGCAGCCTGGGTCACTGAACCCATGGCGATAATCACGCGCTCAGCCTCGGGATCTCCGTAGTAGTTGAACAAGCCGTATTTGCGGCCGGTAATCTCGGAAATCTTGTTCATGTAGTCTTCTACAATCTCGGGAACAGCCTCGTAATACTTGTTGCATGCCTCACGGTGCTGGAAGAATACGTCGCCGTTTTCTGCCATACCGCGTGCTACGGGGTTGTTGGGGTTAAGGGCGCGGTTGCGGAAATCGGCAAGCGCCTCGCGGTCCAAGAGGGGAGCGAGGTCATCGTTTTCAAGAGCCTCGATTTTCTGTATCTCATGAGATGTGCGGAATCCGTCGAAGAAGTTGACGAAAGGCACACGTGACTTGATAGTTGCAAGATGAGCTACGCCTGAGAGGTCCATTACTTCCTGTACAGAACCTTCGGCAAGCATTGCAAAACCGGTCTGACGCACAGACATTACGTCCTGGTGGTC
This sequence comes from Barnesiella sp. WM24, assembly GCF_004570975.1. Classification (GTDB taxonomy): domain Bacteria; phylum Bacteroidota; class Bacteroidia; order Bacteroidales; family Muribaculaceae; genus Muribaculum. The sequence goes on along the minus strand of NZ_SPPC01000002.1, from coordinate 218,059 downwards.
GCCGAAGATGCTTAATGCGTGAGAAGCAAGTGTACGAGCCGATACGTGGAACACGCAAGGGAGCAATTCACCTGCTATCTTATACATATTGGGAATCATCAGGAGAAGACCCTGAGAAGCTGTGTAGGTGGTGGTGAGGGCACCTGCCTGAAGTGAACCGTGAACGGCACCGGCAGCTCCGCCTTCTGATTGCATCTCCTGCACAAGAACGGTCTCGCCAAAGATGTTTTTACGACCTGCGGCAGCCCATTCATCTACATACTCTGCCATTGTGGAAGAGGGGGTGATGGGGTAAATAGCTGCTACTTCAGAGAACATGTAGCTCACATGTGCTGCAGCCTGATTACCATCACAGGTCAAGAATTTCTTTTCTTTACTCATAATCGTGTAATCTATTTTATAGGAAATATACGTATTTCGTTTTTCAGGTTTTTATTTTGCCGACAAATTTAATTATTAATCTGTTAAATGCCAAAAATAATGACACCCGTTTTGTGATAAAAAGTGGTTAAGCCTTGTTATTTAACTAAAAATAAACAATGAAAGGTGCCCCCATCTCACGATGACTGCACCTTTGTAAACCTTAAAAATCTAATCCTATGAAAAAACATTTCAAAGATACTGCTAAAATTGTTATAACACAAATATCCGGTTGCTTTTTTGTCATAATTTAACCATAAAACTGTTAATAAGGGAGGGCAAAAAGCTCATCTCCCGACACGATTAGCAAGAAAATCGCATTTAGTTGTCATTTTGTCGGGTGTGCAAGACCCCTATATTAGGAAAGAATTATTATCTTTGCCCTATGTCGCAGTTTAAAGTAAACTATCTCGGATGCGGGTCGGCAACGCCTACATTGCGTCATCTGCCGAGTTGTCAGGTAATCGATTACCGTGACAACCTTTTTATGGTTGACTGCGGGGAGTGTGCCCAGTTGTCGATGAGACGTCAGAGACTTAAATATTCCCGTCTCGGACACATATTTATATCTCATCTTCATGGCGACCATTGCCTCGGTCTGCCGGGACTTATCTCCACCCTTGCCCTCACCGGAAAGGAAGGTGGAGTGGTGACGATACACACCACTGCTGACGGCGCTGACATATTCCGTCGCATTCTTGGCTTTTTTTGCCGTGAGACTCCGTTTGATGTCCGTTATGAAATCTTCGACCCTAAGGCTACGTCGACAATCTTCGAGAGTGACGCGCTGACGGTCACTACATTTCCACTCTATCACAGGGTGCCGTGTACAGGCTTCATGTTTGCGGAAAAGCAGAAGCTGCGTCATCTTAAAGGTGATGTCGTCAGGTTCTATAATGTGCCTGTCAGGGATTATGCGCGTATAAAAAGCGGCGACGACTGGGTGACTGAAGAGGGCAGGGTGATACCTAACGCTGTGTTGACATCGCCTGCCGATGCTGCCGTAAGTTACGCTTACTGTTCCGATACGGTGTATGATGAGCGAGTGGCGCGTTCGGTAGAAGGAGTCCATACACTATATCATGAAGCAACTTATACCGACGATTATAGTGATAAGGCCCGCAAGCGCGGTCATTCGACGGCTTCGGAGGCGGCAAGGATAGCCCGTGCGGCAGGGGCGACGCAGCTTGTGCTCGGACACTTTTCAAAGCGTTATGCCGATGAGCGTCAGCACTTGCGTGAGGCTCAGGCGATATTTCCCAATACTGTGACGGCTTATGAAGGACTTGCTATCGATTTGCTATGAATAAGGAATTGAACGATGACATATATTTTATGCGTCAGGCTCTTGTCGAGGCGCAGGCTGCTTATGATGCCGATGAAGTGCCGATAGGTGCGGTGGTCGTGTGTGGCGGCGTTATTGTAGGCAGGGGACATAACCTTACCGAACAACTCGGCGACGTCACTGCCCATGCCGAGATGCAGGCGATTACTGCTGCGGCAAATACGCTTGGCGGAAAGTATCTCGTCGACTGCACCCTTTATGTCACGGTGGAGCCGTGTCTTATGTGTGCCGGCGCGATAGGATGGAGCCAGCTGCGGCGTGTGGTGTTTGGCGCGCCCGATGTAAAGCGAGGCTATGTATGCCAGACATCGCGGTCACCGTTTCACCCCAAGGCTGTAGTCGTGTCCGGGGTGCTTGAAGAAGAGTGTTCTTCGCTGATGCGTAAGTTTTTTTGCTCCAAGCGTTGATTGTTGCGACGTATTGGCTAATTTTGTATTTGGAAAGTTACGATATGACAATGAAATGTATTGACGATATGGATTATGATGTGGCGGGACGGTGTCTTGCCGATGCGCTTCATCAGGGTATAGTGGTGCTTGACGGTGCGATGGGCACCATGATACAGCGAGCCGGTCTTTCCGAGGACGATTTCAGCAGCGGAAAGTTTGCCGGCTGGAGTCACAGACTTAAAGGATGTAACGACCTGCTGACAATTACGCGGCCTGATGTCATACGCGACATTCACCTCCGCTACCTTGAGGCTGGCGCGAGAATCATAGAGACCGATTCGTTCAATGCCAATGCCGTGTCGCTTGCCGATTATGGTCTTTCCGATTTTGTCGCTGAGATAAACCTTGCCGCGGCGAGAGTGGCACGTGACGCTGCCGACAGTTTCATGAGCCGCCATGACGGAGAGATGTGTTGGGTTGCGGGCAGTGTAGGACCTTCCGGCAAGTCACTTTCTATGTCGCAGGACCTTGATGACGACAACAACGCGCAGGTTGACTGGGATTTTCTTGCCGACACTTTTTATCTTCAGTGTAAGTCGCTGCTTGAGGGTGGAGTGGATTTATTCCTGATAGAGACAATATATGACTCATTGAATGCAAAAGCGGCAATATGGGGCGCGCGCCGGGCGATGGAAAGTGTAGGGAAGAGAGTGCCCGTCATCTTGTCGGTGACACTCACGGAGTCGGGGCGCACTCTTGCCGGGCAGACTCTCGAGGCGTTTGTCGCCACTGTGAGTCATTGCAATCCTCTTGCTATAGGGCTTAACTGCTCTTTTGGCGCTGATGAGATGGTAAAGTATGTTGAGGCGCTTCAGGGCTACCCTTATGCAGTCAGTGTCTATCCCAATGCCGGCTTGCCAAATGCGATGGGCGAGTATGACGAGACGCCGGAGTTGATGGCATCAAAAGTGAGGCCGATGCTTGAGCGTGGCATGGTAAATATAATAGGAGGATGCTGCGGCACGACTCCGGAACATATAGCAGCCATATCATCCATTTCTGCCGGACTCGCTCCACGGATTATCCCTTTGCCAAATGATGAAATGGTGCTTGCCGGTCTTGAGCCTCTTGTGGTAAACCGCCAACGCAATTTTGTCAATGTCGGCGAGCGGTGTAATGTAGCCGGAAGCCGCAAGTTTCTGCGTCTTATCAAAGAGCATAGTTATGGCGAGGCTATAGAGATAGCCCGTAAACAGGTCGAGTCGGGTGCGCAGATTGTCGATATAAATATGGATGACGCGATGCTTGACTCGGAGAGTGAGATGACCGCGTTTTTAAGCCGTCTCGGCTCTGAGCCGGAGACGGCAACAGTGCCGTTCATGATCGACTCTTCCCATTGGCCTACAATAAAGGCAGGACTGAAGCGAGTGCAGGGTCGTCCTTTCGTCAACTCGATAAGCCTGAAAGAGGGTGAGGAGATATTTCTTGAACATGCACGTTATATCCGGGAGATGGGTGCTGCCGTGGTGGTCATGGCATTTGACGAGTGCGGTCAGGCCGACACGTTTGAGCGGAGGATAGAAGTGTGTGGACGTGCATATGACCTGCTCGTCGGTAAGGCCGGGTTCAAAGGATGTGACATCGTTTTTGACCCTAATGTGCTTGCTGTCGCAACGGGAATTGAGGAGCATCGTGACTATGCCCTTGACTTTATCCGCAGTGTTGAATGGATCAAGACCCACCTCCCGGGAGCAAAAGTCAGTGGAGGCATAAGCAATCTGTCGTTTTCATTCAGGGGCAATAACTATGTGCGCGAGTCGATGCATGCCCTTTTCTTGTATCATGCCATTGCCAAAGGACTCGACATGGGAATCGTGAATGCGGCGGCGATGATGCCTGTCGATGAGATTCCGGATAATCTGAGAGAGGCGATTGACGACGTGTTGCTTGTGAGACGCGATGATGCCACCGACCGCCTTGTCATGCTTGCCGCCGAGATGAAAGAGATGAAGACCGGTCAAGGTGGCGCGACTGATTCCGGACACGATGATGCTTTGCCGGCTGTCGAGCGGCTTGAGCTGATGCTTGTGAAAGGACATTCCGACAATCTTCCCGATATTCTTGAAGAGGCGAGGGCTACGCTCGGATCGGCTGTGGCGGTGATTGATGGTCCGCTTATGTCAGGGATGAACCGTGTCGGCGATCTTTTTGGTGAAGGAAAACTGTTTTTGCCTCAGGTGGTCAAGAGTGCGCGGGTTATGAAGCTCGCAGTGTCGTGGCTTACTCCTTATATAGAAGAAGAAAAACGCGGCTCGGGACAATCGTCAGCAAACGGGCGCATGGTGATTGCCACAGTGAAGGGTGATGTACACGACATCGGTAAAAATATCGTGGGAGTCATCCTGAATTGTAACGGATATGACGTTATTGACATGGGTGTAATGGTGCCCGGTGAGGATATTGTGGAGAAGGCTGTTGAGTCAGGTGCCGGATTTATCGGTCTTAGCGGACTTATCACTCCTTCGCTTGAGGAAATGTGTCACGTCGCACGTCTCATGGAGGACCGGGGAATGAAGATTCCGCTTCTGATCGGCGGTGCTACTACTTCGGCGCTTCACACTGCGGTAAAGATAGCCCCGTGTTATAGCGGACCGGTCATATATACCCGCGACGCGGCAATGTTGCCGTCGGTCGCACAGAAATTTGGTAACAGCGCCACTTATGACGCTGCAGTTGACGCGTTGCGGCAGGAGCAGGAGCGTCTGCGCCGTGAATATGAAGGCTCTACGGCAGACACTTTGTCCTATAAGGAGGCGTGTGAACGTGCGCCGCGTCTCGATTACTCGCCTGTCACGCCTGCATCTGTCGGGGTTAATGATTTGGAATTTAAGGTAAGTGATGTTGCCGGTCTGATAAACTGGCGAGCTTTCCTTGCTGCATGGCGACTTGACCCCTCGCTTGCTTCCGTGGCTGAAATTACCGGGTGTGACCATTGCCGCGCTCAGTGGCTCGCCGCAGTCCCGGCAGGCAAGATTGCTGATGCCACCGAGGCGATGCAGCTTGTAAAAGAGGCTAATAACGCGCTTGAACGTCTTGAACGCGACGGCGTAACATTAAAAGCGCGTGTGGCGCTTCTGAAAGCAGGCTCGCGTGGCGGCGATATAATATATGAGCATGGAGGCTCGCGTGGCGTGATTTCAACCTTGCGGCAGCAGTCAGGGAGTGTCAACGGAGAGTGTCTTTCACTTTCCGATTACGTGGCGCCTGTGGGCGACGACGGCTCGCTCAGTGATTATATAGGCGTGTTTGTTGTCACTGCGGGTGGAGTCGATGATATAGCCTCGCGCTATAAAGATTCAGGTGATGATTACAAGTCGATTCTGTATCAGACCCTTGCCGACCGGCTTGCCGAGGCTGCGACTGAGCAGATGCATCGCGTGGTTCATGAGCGCCTGTGGTGCAGTGGACATAAAGGAGTGCGCCCTGCTGTCGGTTATCCCTCGCTTCCCGATCAGTCGCTGATATTTGATTTGGACAGGATTCTTGACTACGGCTCAATTGGAGTCTCGTTGACTGAAAGCGGAGCAATGGCGCCTGTGTCGTCTACGTCGGGATTGATATTGACCCATCCCGCGAGCCGTTATTTCGCGGTCGGTCGTCCCGGTGATGATCAGCTTGCCGATTATGCGGCTCGTAAGTCTGTCGATGTAAGATCGCTTGAACGGTTTCTGCCCCGATGACAAAGGGGCAGCCGCCTATCGGGCGGATTGCTTTTTGTATTTCTTATAGGCTTTGGCAAGACGGGTGTGATAGCCTCGCCGGGCATATGACGGTCCGTTGTAGCAGCGGGCAAACCCCGCCCAGTCTTTTTTCTTTAGATACTTGTCCATGCCGTTGGTCTTGATAAAGTTGATAAAGAGTTCCAACTGCTCATGTTCAGAGTCGCTCATGCGTTCGACAAACTCTCCTCGGGATTTTGCACCACATTTTTTCCAGTTGAATCCTCCTATCTGGAACATTCCCCAGAATGTCCCGTCGATAGCCGCTATTGAATCTATTGTCATCGCCGACCTGAGCCTTTCATGTTGTGCAGCCTGATAGGAACCGTATTTTTGAGTGTTGGCACGGTTGAACACTATTTTGTGGCTCTTCTTGTATTTGTTAAGATTGATGCCCCGTTTTGACGCCGCGCGCCTGAACATAGCCAGGTCAAAATTGATAATCGGCTTTCCGGGAGCGTGAAATCCTTGATGTCCTGCGCCTGCCTCAATGCTTATCACCGCTTTTATTGTAGCCACGTCGATGCCAAGTTGCTCAGCGGCTTGAGTGAAGTCTTCTTCTGTAAGACGTTGTATCGTCCCGTGATTGTTAGGGTCGACAGGAGCCGTGACTTCTTCTACGATTAGCGAGTCGGTCAAAGTGGAGTCGGGGATGACCGGCGCCGATGATAGTGTTATCAATCCGGCTATGATTATTGATGAGAGCAGCATGGTTGACATCAGAATTAAGATATTTGAATAAAATATATAGGCATGGACATTTTCCATGCCTATATATAAGTATCAGTGTGGTTTAGCCTGTTTACTTTTTAAGGTCGGCTACTTTTTTAAGAATCAAAGTGAGCTGATTCCAGAATTTTTCCACAGCCGGTATGTGCATCTTCTCGGAAGGAGAGTGAACACCGCGCAAGGTGGGACCGAATGATACCATGTCAAGATGCGGATACTTGGTGAGGAACAGTCCACATTCAAGTCCGGCGTGGATAGCCTTGATTGCCGGCTTGACATTGTAAAGTTCTTCATAAGCGTCGCTTGCTATCTTCATTATGGTTGAATTCATGTCGGGTGCCCATCCGGGATATCCGTCACCGTGGGTCACATGTGCTCCAGCAAGGACAAACAGCGCTTCAATCTGGCGGGCGATGTCCCACTTGCGTGACTCGACCGAGCTGCGCTGGCTGGTGGTGATGAGTATGGTGGAGTTGTCCTGCATCTTTACGGCAGCGAGGTTGGTCGATGTCTCTACAAGACCCTCGAGGTCATGGCTCATTGAGATTACTCCGTGAGGACATGCATACAGTGACCTGATAAGACGGTCGGAGGTGTCGGTGTCGATTGCGTATTCAGGTTTTTCCACGCTTTCGATGGTGATTGTCATGTTGGGGTCAGTGTGGGCATATTCCTTCTCGACTGCAGCTACATACTCGTTGAATGCGACCATTACCTTCTCCTTGCTTTCCGAGCTGACACCAAACACAGCGTGGGCGGCACGCGGGATGGCATTACGCAGGTTGCCGCCGCTTATCTCACTGAGCTTTACAACATGCTTGAGCGACAGGTTGAAGAGGAATCGGGCAAGCAGCTTGTTGGAATTGGCGCGTCCTTCATGGATGTCGCCTCCCGAATGACCTCCGCTGAGGTTGGAAAGGTCAATCTTGAACCAGTGATTGTCGGCGGGAGCCATTTCGCGCTTGTAGTCAAATGTTATGGTTGTGTCGACGCCGCCTGCACATCCGATGAATATCTCTCCGTCATCCTCTGAGTCAAGATTGAGAAGAATCGAGCCGTTCATCATGTCTTTGCCGAGATTGTTGGCACCGGTCATTCCGGTCTCTTCATCGACAGTAAACAGAGCCTCCACAGGACCGTGTACGAGTGAATCGTCGACCATGACGGCGAGCGACGCTGCCATGCCTATTCCGTTGTCGGCTCCGAGGGTGGTGCCGTCGGCGTGTACCCATTCGCCATCGATTATCGTGGTGATAGGATTGTTGTCAAAGTCAAAGTTTTTGTCATTGGACTCACACACCATGTCCATGTGGCCCTGAAGTATGACGGTCGGGGCATTCTCTTTTCCCGGAGTCGCCGGCTTGCTCATTACCACGTTGCCTACTTCGTCGGTCTTTACCGAGATGTTATGCTCCTTGGCAAAGTCAAGAAGAAACTGACGGATTTTTTCCTCTTTTTTTGAAGGACGGGGAACTTTGGTTATCCGGTCAAAGATGCCCCAGATTAGTTCGGGTTTAAGTTCTTTAATAGTCATTTTTCAATGCTTTTATTTATGTGTAATTGAGTTTAAAAAGAATGATTATATGTATAAAATTGTTAAATTCGATACATTTCGCACTCTAAGTTACAAAATAAAATTTAGATATTACCAAAATTTATTTTCCTTTCTTATATTTGCACTGCAAAAACAAGACGAGGCAGTGAAAATCGTGATATTGTCAATAATCCTGATTGCTTTCGCGGTCCTTCTTCTGGGGGTGAAAGTGTTTTTTGTGAAGGGAGGTAAATTCCCCTCCGGACATGCTCATGATATAGCTGCATTGCGTGGGAAAAGAAAATAATAAAATAAATAATCATACCTTACACTGTAATGAAAAAGCTCGCACTTTGTGCCAAGTCACTTATGCTAATGATGGCTTTCGTTGCCATTTCTTGTACTAACAATGATGCTTCGTCATCTGCCGCTCCGGCTAAAGAATCAACCGCTGATAAAGTAACTTCTATCAACATCCGCTATATCGATGCCGACTCGATAGCAGCCCACTATAATCTTGCCAAAGATTTCAAGGAAGCGCAGATACGCTCTTTCAGCAAGATTGACAATGCTCAGCGCACCCGTGGTGCCGAACTTCAGAAACTCGGCAACTCCATCCAGCAGAAAATGAATTCTAACGGATATCTTTCACAGGAAAGCTATAAGGCTGATGTCGACAATTTCAACAAGAAGCAGTCAGACGCGGAAAATTATATAGCAAGTCTTCAGCGCGAGGCTGAGCAGGAGATGATTCAGCAGCAGATGCAGCTTACCGACTCTATCGAGTCATTTATCAAAGATTATAATGCCAAGAAGCATTATGACGCTATCTTGTATAAGGCTGCCGGAGTATATTTCAACCCCGACCTTGACATCACCGAGGAAGTGATTAAGGGTCTAAATGCCCGCTATAACAAAGTCAGCGAGAAGTAATCGGGATATTACTATCCGGTCTGTAACATAAAAAGGATTCCTTACGGCCTATAATTGTCGTGAGGAATCCTTTTTTTAGCCTGAACATAAGGTATTGATGACATGTTTTATTTAAAAATAGTAAAAACGTGGCGGTTTAATGCCACTTTTTAACTATTTTCGCGTAACGATTTATTTAGAGAGAATATGGAACGTATCAAAGTAAAGATTATCAACAGGTCAGGACATGAACTGCCGGCTTATGAGACTCCCTCTTCGGCAGGAATGGATGTAAGGGCATGTCTTAAAGAGCCTGTTACTCTTGCTCCGTTACAGCGCGCATTGATTCCCACCGGACTATATATACAGTTGCCTCACGGTTATGAATGTCAGATTAGACCGCGTTCCGGTCTTGCCCTGAAACATGGTATTTCACTTGTCAACACCCCCGGCACAGTGGATGCCGATTATCGCGGGGAGATAGGGGTGATATTGATAAATCTGTCTGACACGCCGTTTGTCGTCAACGACGGGGAGCGTATATGTCAGATGGTTATAAAAGAGTATACGCGTGTTGACTGGGAGCCGGTCGACAGGCTTGATGAAACCAAGCGTGGTGACGGAGGGTTCGGTCACACCGGGGTAAACTGATAATCTCGTTGACTTATGAAGCATTACTTCCGTAACTTATTTTTCGGTTTTGCCGGGTTGGCTGTATTTTGCCTGCCGGTTGCCGGTCATTCGGCAAGAAAAAGTGAGGCAGGGGCTATGGCTGATTCCCGCAAGGCTGATTATGTGTTTATGGAAGCCATGCGGCAGCATGCCCTTGAAAATGAAGATGCCTACTATGAACTCCTCGGGAGGGCATATGAACTTGACACGACCAATAGTGAAGTGGCGTTTTACCGTGGATACTATGATCTGATGGTGTCACGTGAAGACTCCGCTACCTTTGAAAAGGGGTATGCCATGATGAAGCGTCATTTTGACGAGAAGCCCGACGACTTTTATTGCAGCTTCGTCTATGGCTCGATCAATGACCAGCTTGGAGAGCGTGACGAGGCGTTGAGAGTGTGGACTTCGCTTGACCGGGCTTTCCCGACAAAGACGGAGGTCGCATTTAAGCTTGCCGAGGCGCTTGCCTCTTCTCAGGATTCGGCAAACGTAGCGAAATCCATAGATGTATATGAACGCATAGAAAAGTCGCAAGGAAAGAATATTCCCGTGTCAACTCGTAAAATCAGGGCTTATTTTATATCGCAGGACACCGCGTCTATATTCAATGAGGTGCAGGAGCTTATAAAGTCATCGCCCCGAAGTCCTGAAAACAGTGTGTTTGCAGGTGACATTTACGCGATGTTTTCAGAGCCTGACTCTGCATTATATTACTATAACCGAGCGTGTGAGATTGACCCTACATTCGGTCTTGCCTATTACTCACGCGCCAATTATTACAAGTCGATTGACGATAGCGTGGGCTATGACCGCGAGGTGTTTCAGGCATTGAAGCAGGAGAGCCTTGAGCTTGACACGAAGCTTGAACTGCTTACCGGCTATATACGTGCCCTGTATGAGGACCCGGCGCAGCAGCCGCGCATTCAGGAGCTGTTTGCGACTCTTATCGAGCAGCATCCTCATGAAGTTGCCATCCATGACCTTTACTGTTCCTATCTGATTGCGATAAGCGATTATGCGGGGGCTGCGGAGCAGATGAGCTATGCCCTTGATGTCGACCCTTCGGTCGAGGACAGGTGGCGCACTCTTATGGGGCTCTATATCCAGCAACGTGACTTCGCCGCTGCCGCCAAGGCAGGCGAGACGGCTCTTAAATATCACCCGGAGAGCCCTATGATAAATCTTGTGCTCGGCACGGTATACAGCCAGATGAAGGAATACGATAAGGCTCTCGGGGCGCTTGACCGGTCGCTCGCTCTTACCGACCCTTACAATCAGGAAGAATTATCATCAGTATATTCCACTATCGGTGACATACATTATGCCAAGGGTGACACTGATGAAGCTTTTGACTATTACAACAAGGCTATAGAGGCTAATCCGCAAAACATGCTTGCGCTTAATAACTGCGCCTATTATCTTGCCGTGGAGGGGAGAGATCTTGACCGCGCCGAGCATATGAGTGCGCTGACATTGAAGGACCAGCCCGACAACGCCACTTCGCTCGACACATATGCCTGGATTATGTTCAAGAAAAAGGACTATGTGCAGGCTATGGTCTATATAGACAAGGCGCTTGAAAACACTGAGGAGCCGTCGTGTGAGCTGTTTCATCATGCAGGTGACATATACTTCATGAATGCCGAGCCTGAGGCGGCGCTTGATTTCTGGGAGAAAGCTCTTGAGCTTGAACCTGAAAATGAGTTGCTTCAGAAGAAGGTAAGCCACAAGACTTATTTTTATGAATAATATATTTTGATTTTAATGAGAATCCCGCGTATATTAACGATTTTGCTGTGTGTCGTCGTGCTGGCGTCATGTCGTTCGTCTCATACCGCTACCAAGACTGTCCCTGAATTACCGGCTGCTTCCGTGCCGGAGAGATACAATGCTCTTGTCGGGTCTTGCGGGTCGTGGAATGATGTCTCGGTACCGCTTAGTGTCGACATCGTGTCGCCCAAAAGTTTCTCTATCTCGGGAAGGGCTAAGATGGTGCGCGGCAAGTCGGTTGATATCAGCCTCCGCATGCTTGGCTTTGAGGTGGGGAGGATATATGCCAATGCCGATTCCATATATGGCATGGTCAAGGTCGGCAAGACCTATATGGCTGAAAGTCTTGCGGAGATATTTCCCGGTATGCCTTTTACGATAGGCAATCTTCAGGATATGCTTATGGGGCGTGTCTTTCTTATGGGTAGTGACACATCGCTTGACGGCAGCTTTGGCAAGTTTGACGCGGAGTTGACTGATTTTAACTGGATTCTTGTCCCGAAGACTCACCCCAAGGGGATTGAATATGGATTCACCGTGTCGCTTGATGACGTGTTGCGCTCACTTGTGGTAGCTGTGACTAAGACAGGCACGGTGGCGCAGTGTGACTATGGCAATGCCTATGCTGACAAAAAGACGGGCGTTCTGATGAATGGACTTACCGTAAAAGCCGAGATTCCCCGCAACAGGATTGATGCTTCTATAGCCTGGCGGTGGAATGACGCAAACTGGAATCAGGGCGTGACGTCATCGTGGTCGACACCGAAAGGCTACAAGCGTGTCAAGGCATCGGAACTTATGAAGAGTATAAACTAAAAAAGTCAGTGACATGAGCCGAAATCTTTATTTTCTGTTTCTTGCCGCTGTAATGTTGTGTGTGCCTGTCTCAGAGGCAAAGCAGCCGCAGCGCAATCTTAACAGCATAAAGAAAGAGCAGCGTGCCACTGAAAAGGCGATAAAGCTTACTGCCGAACAGATTGAGGCAAATACCCGCAAGACTAACCATACGCTTAACCAACTTAACGCGCTCAATGCTGAAATCAGCGAGCATGAACGTTCCATAAATACGCTCGCCTCACAGGTCAACGCCATTAACGGAAAGATTTCTTCGTTAAGTGACTCGATTGACAAGCTTGATGATAAGCTTGCCTTGATGCGCGACAGTTATGCCGTCTCTGTGAAGAGGGTTAACGCGGCGCGGGAAGGCTCGATGTCAAAACTCGCGTTTATTTTTTCGTCTGATTCATTTTTTCAGGCTTATCGCAGAATGCGCTATCTGAGGGAGTTTTCAAAGTGGCGTGACCGCAAGAGCGGTGAGATAAAGGTGGTTCAGGACTCGTTGACAATGAGAAAGAGCGAGCTTGCCCGATTGCAGGAACAGAAGGGCGAGTCGCTTAAAAAGATGAGTGTAGCGCGTAGTCAGCTTGCAAGCAAGCAGCAGGCTACCTCGATTCTTGTCGAAGAACTTAAAAAGGAGAATACATCTCTGCGCAGGGTGTTGCGTGAGAAGGAAGAGCAGGCGAGGGCTTTGGATCAGGAACTTGACAGGCTGATTGCTGAAGAGCAGCGTCGCAGGGAGGAAGAAGAGCGTCGTCTTGCCGAGGAACGCCGGAAAGCCGAGGAGCGGCGTATTGCTGAAGAACGTCGCAAGGCTGAGGAGCAACGTCTTGAACAGGAACGTATTCTTGCCGAACAAAAGAAGGCGGAGGAGACGGCTGCCGCTTCTAAGAAAAAAGACAAAAAGCAGCAGAAAAAGAAGGATGATAAATCAGGTAAGAAAGTTGACAGCAAGAAACCTGTGACCACAGCCCCCGACAAGACTGTTGCCGAGGCAAAACCGACACCGGCGCCGTCGGAGAAAAAGAGCGGCGCCACGTCGGCAGGATTTAACAAGGCTGAGGATTCCCGTAAGCTGACCGGTAGCTTTGAAAGCAACAAAGGCAGATTGCTGTTTCCTGTAAGCGGCCGATATAAGATTGTCCGTCCGTTTGGACGTCATCAGCATCCTGACCTCCCTCATGTAACGACCGACAACGGTGGTATCGATATCGAGGTGGCTCCGGGAGGAAATGCGCGTGCGGTTTATGAGGGTACAGTCTCTGCCATATTCCGTCAGCCGGGATTCAATACAATCGTGATGGTGCGTCACGGCAATTACCTTACCATTTATGCTAATTTGAGCGATATAATGGTTAAGAACGGAGATAAATTGAAGCAGGGACAGACAATAGGACGTGTCTATTCCGACCCCGATGACGACAACAGGTCGATACTCCACTTTGAGCTTCGCAAGGAAAAGGAAAAACTGAACCCCTCGGTCTGGGTAAAATAATTCATTGCATAGTAATTTATATAGCTACGCGGTGGTTCATAGATGATTACAAAACAATAATGCATAAAGGCAACGGGGACGAGTCTATGCTCGTCCCCGTTGTTAGTAATCAAAGCTTTGTAAGTGTCTTGTCAGCACATTTTTACTGTCAGCTCATCGACGGCTGACGGCTTGTCTGGCGAGAGCGGAAATCGCTGTCACGCAGCTTGGCAATGGCACGCAGATACTTCCTGATTGACGATACCATTTCCTGGGTTTCCTGAAGCATGTTGAGGTAAACATATACTACAGTCATCGAGGCTGTGTCGCCTTCCCTCAGCTGGTCATGAAGTCGGTGATAGGTGTCGGAGATTGTGTCTTTTATCTCATCGCAGTGACGTCGCAGTACCGGCACCGTTTCTTCAGCACCTGTCTCCATAAGGTCGAGGGTGTCATTGAACAGAGTGCTTACGCGTGTGCGGATTAATTCGTAATCCTCTTTGTATTGCTGCGGCAAGGGAAGGAAATTATTTTCGACATGCTCTTTGCTCACTTCCGTTATGCCTCTTAGATTGTACAGAATACCCATACAGCAATTATTGCTCAGGTGAAACCACGTGCTTTTCTCGATAGCCGTCTTACGGTCGACATGACGCAGGCAGAGCGTCTCTTTCCTGCGTGCATTTTTCAGGATATTTTTCCGCTGTATAAGGCTTGCTTCAGCCTTGCTTAACACCTTGGAGTTTTCAGAGATGAAAGCCTTTGTTATAGCCTGATATGATTCATTGGCGTAGGTGAGAAATTTGTGCTGTTGGTCAAAGATGTAGACAAGCAGCATGTTCCATGCCTCCTTTTGGTCGTCGGTCGACAGGATGGCGCTGAACATTGCATCGCCATTTTCTTCCTTATTGCGCTTGCGGAAGCGGCGGTTGCTTCTTATTATAAGCACTATCGTCAACACTCCGAGTGCAAACATCACCCATTGTCCTCCGAAATGCATTGCTGTAACGATGATTCCTGCGCCGATGAACGCTGCGCCGGCAGTAAGAAACCATCCTCCTATTACCGAGATGACTCCGGTGATTCGGAATACGGCACTTTCCCTGCTCCATGCCCTGTCGGCAAGCGATGTACCCATTGCGACCATGAATGTCACGAATGTCGTCGAAAGAGGGAGTTTGAGCGACGTTCCGAGGGCTATGAGTGTTCCGGCAAGCACAAGATTTACAGAGCCGCGTATAAGGTCAAATGCGGCACCTTGTTCCATTATTGTCTCGTCAGTGTTAAAGCGGGTGTTGAACCATTTTCTAACCCTGACAGGAGTAATACGGCGGAACCATTCGATTATATTAAGCGACCATCTTACAAGTCGGCGTGCTATGCGCGATGAGCCAAACATCTCGTCGCCTACCTGCTGGCTGCTGAGTCCGATTTCGGTTTTTGAGACATTGCGCGCCTTTTTTGACGTGGCAAGCGATACGACCATTATCAATCCGGCGCCTATCAGGAAATATAGCGGAGTGTCTGACGGGGAATTAAGCGATTGCATCAGGTAGCCCGTCGAGTCGCCGGCTCCATTGGCGGCATAATCCTGGTAGGCCGACAGTCCGCTCAGCGGTACGCCGATAAAGTTGACCAGGTCATTTCCCGCAAACGCTACGGCAAGGGAAAATGTTCCCATCATTACAATCACTTTAAGCACATTTACCTTCAATGCGTGGAGCAGCTGCATGAGCAAAGTGAAAAATACCATGCACCCTATAAGAATCATCCCTGTATATTGGTTGACCCAGGCTTTCACTTCCGGAGTCATGAAGGAGAGGTCTTTGACTCCTTTTATTAGCATGAAGTAGATTATGGCTGTGGCACATACACCTCCGAATATGCCGATTTTCCATTTAAGATTGCTCTTGTAGTTAAATGAGAAGATTACTCTTGAAAGGAACTGGACGACAGTGCCGAAAAAAAATGCGATAGCCACCGACAGGAATATACCTAAGATTACCGACAAGGCTTTTTCGGTATTGAGCAGTTCATTGAAGCCCATGTCGCTGCCTCCGGCAATCTTTATGAGGGCCACGACAAATGTTGCGCCCAGCAGTTCAAATACCATCGAGACAGTGGTCGATGTAGGCATGCCTAATGAATTGAACACGTCAATCAATATTATATCCGTGACCATTACTGCCATGAATATGCAGATCAGGTCGTAGAAAGAGAAGTGTTCAGGGCGGAATATTCCGTGTCGGGCAATGTCCATCATTCCATTGCTCATTGCTGCGCCGATAAACACACCGATTGACGCTACAATAAGTATGCGCTTGAAAGATGCAGCCTTGGTGCCTACTGCCGAATTAAGAAAATTTACCGCATCGTTGCTTACTCCTATCGACAAGTCAAATATGGCAAGCAAAAACAGGAATACGATAACGCATAGAAACATTATGTCCATATATTCAAATTATTATTGAGTTTTATTGCTAAAACAAAATAACACAGAAAACATTTCAAAAATGTTTCAAAAAATTTAAGCTATTATTAACCTCCGGTTGACTGCTTTTTTGAGGTGGGAAATGTCATGGTGAAGATGAGGCCGCCGGTGCGCCTGTTTTCTACCTTTATCGTCCCCCGGTGGAGCAGGACTGCGTTTTTGGCTATCGACAGTCCGAGCCCTGTCCCTCCTGCCGCACGCGACCTCCCTTTGTCCACGCGATAAAAGCGCTCAAAGAGCCGTGGCAGATGCTCTTCATCTACTCCTTTGCCGTCGTCGGCTACTATGACAGTTATGCGGCTGTTGTCGATTCGGCAGTTGATGGTGATTTTGCTGCCTCCGCTGTAGGAGACAGCGTTTTCAATTAGGTTGTGAAATATTGATTCGAGCATTCCTCGGTTGCCGTCAATCAGTAGCGGGACGCTTACCTTGTTGTCGATGATAAAGCCTTTTGATTGGGCCGTCGTCCTTGTCTCTTCCGTGACCTCGGCTATGATGTCGGCAAGATTTACCGTCGACATCTCGATTGAGGTGCTTCCGTCTTCAATGCGTGTGATTAGCGACACGTCGGCAAGGAGTTTTCTCAGACGCCCGGAGTTCACGAGACACCTGTCAATAAATTCCATGCGTTTTTCGGGAGGCAGGTCGTCATGCTCTTTCAATGTCTCAAGACACACCTGTATTGCGGAGACAGGTGTCTTCAGCTCGTGGTTGATATTGTTGGTGAGCTGTTTTTTTATGCGCTCTTTCTCTTTCTGCTGGTGGAGGGCAGCCGAGTGTTCGCGGTCACGTTCCCATAACGCTTTTTGCAAGCGAGAATACATTTTAACGATGTTGCTTGAGATTTCGCCCAGTTCATCGTGGGGAAACGGCTCCGTGTCAGAGATACGCTCTCCGTTTTCCGCTTTCCGTGCAAATGTGCTAAGTCGGGAGATATTCTGTCCAAGACGTCGCGTGGCGAAATATCCGATTACACACATTATAAAAGTAATGCCTCCCATAAACCACAGAAAGCCATAATCGGCGCGTAGCAGTCCGCTAAGTGAGACTGTATAAGGGACGGCTGTGCGCACTATTGAGCCATCGGCGCCTTTTGTCGCGGAATAAAAGTAGGTTTGACCGGTGCTTTCGCTGTGTCGGCGCACCATATATCCCGAGCCGAAACGCATAGCTTCCGAAATCTCTTTACGGTCAAGATGGTTGGTGCCGGGAATCATGTCGAGAGAGTTGTCATATTCCACATTGCCCCTCTCGTCAATAATGCTTATGCGCATGTCTTTGAATGAATGAAAGTCGTTGAGGTCAATATCTCCAACTTGCATCCCTTTTTCAATCTCGTTGAGCAGATAGTTGTTTATGATTTGCAGTTGAGTGTTTATATTGTCGGCTTTGAACTCTTTTTCGCGGTGATACTGAAATATCACAACACAACCCACAAGCAGGATGGAGTAGCCGGCAAGCCATATAAAAAGGCGTCGGTGATAAGATAGTTTAGTCTTCGACAAATCCGTAGCCATATCCGGAGCGTGAGATTATGTTTTTTGCATAGTTTCCGATTTTCTGCCTTATGCGCGTGATGTTGACATCCACTACGCGGTCGAGCACGATGACTTCTCCCGACCATATATCCCGCAGTAGTTCTTCGCGCGAAAATATGCGCCCCCTGTCCGACATTAGTTTCATGAGTATCTCAAATTCTTTTTTGGGCAGTTTTATATCCTGCCCGTCGACGGTGCAAATCTTTCTATCGGAATCGATTTTCAGTCCCTTATAGACTATTTCAGCCGAGCCACGGGTTTGTTTTCCGGCATGCCCCTCGGAGCGGCGTAATACGGCTTTTACGCGCGCGAGCACATTTCGCAGAGTGTAGGGTTTGGCGATATAGTCGTCGGCACCGATTTCAAATCCCTTTATCATGTCGTCTTCAGTGTCTTTTGCCGTACAGAAGATGAGTGGAATGGAGCGTGTGGCGGGATTTGACCTTATGATGCCTGCAAGCTGAATGCCGGAGATTTCACCCATCATGATGTCAAGCAGAAAGAGGCTGTAGGATGACAGATCGAGCGTCAGCGCCTCTTCGGCACTGTGGGCTACATCAACGTCATATCCCTCTGCCTCAAGGTTGAAGCGCAATGCCTCACACAGGGTTTCATCATCTTCAATGACAAGTATACAGGCGTTCATGGCTGTCGGTATATGGATTGGCTGCTGTTGCTCAGGGTTTCGGGATAAGCGCCGCGGCCTTTGGGGTTAGTAACGGTCTTATTGAGTCATAGCTTATTGTACACGAAGGCATGCCTGCGGCATAACATGCTATTTCATATTGCTGGTATGTGAAGTTGATGCCTTCCTGAAGATATACGGGTGGAAATGCCGGCAGGTGGAGGGTGTCGGGATTGATAAGCAACACATCACGCAGGGTCATGTCGGAGCCGTCAATGTCATCCTTGAAATACTGGTTCCACAATCCGCTTTTAACCATAGATAGCAGGGCGGGCAGGGAGTCGGGGAGAAACATGTTGCCACTGTCGAGCATGTCGCCCGTGCTTCTTGCAAATGTCTGTCCGCAGCCGGTTGCCCCTCCATGTGCGCCCCCGAGATATACATATGAGCCAAACGAGTAGGTCAGGATGCTGTCGGTGGTGTATGCAGGGCTGAAGCGGAAGTCATATTCATAAGAGACCGATATGCTGTCGGCGATAAATGATGAAAAATCCTGTCGTGCGTCGGCAAGCAGCAAGTCACACTCCAGTCTGATAAGGCTGTCGCCGTTGTCATATACCCCGTCGTGGAGTTCAAACAACGGTGTGCCTGTCTCACTTAATCCATATCTCAGCCGGTCAGCAATCCATTTTCTTACACTGTCTGACAGGCAATCGTCGCCGGTGGGATACAGGCCCGAGATTTTTGCAGTTGCATTACATCCCCCCATTACCAGAGTGTCGTTGACGTGAATCGAATCGGTCATGAATGACTCTGAGGTTTCATCTGTGTCTACGCTTTTTGCCGTGTGGGCATTGCTGCATGCCGACAGCGTGGCTAATCCTATGATTGCAGCCGCAAAGGCTCGTGTACTATTCAGTTGTGACATATCCAAATCGTTTAATTACCGCCGCAAAGATACTATAATTTGTTGATACTATCACAAAGCGGTGGCTTTCATATATATAACATATTTTGTCATGCTGTTTGTTTGGACTTGTCAGCTTTTACACGCGGGCTGGTTTTCACTCGTCCGGGCATTGCTTATACATATTGTACTATGCAATTATTTGTAAATGAGTGTTTACGCTGCTGTTTGAAGGGCTATTTCAACAGTTCTCTATTGTTATCACCGCTTTCAAGTACGCTCATCTGGTGAATGGCAATCTGATTGAGCTTAATCAGTCGTTCCGGCTGTGGCATCCCTTGTTCAATAAACACGGCATTTAGATTTTCCATATTGGAGAGGCATATAAGTTCATTGATTGATGCATAGTCGCGGATATTGCCCTTGAGGTCGGGATTGGCGTCACGCCACTGTTTTGCCGTCATGCCGAACATAGCCACGTTCAGGACATCGGCTTCATTGGCATATATGATACTTGCCTGAGCCTTTGTAATCTCCGCGGGTATGAGATTGTGCTTAATGGCATCTGTGTGGATTCGATAGTTTATCCTGGACAACTCACGCTTAACCGACCAACCGAGCTGTTTCTGTTCCTCTGATTTAAGTCTCTGAAACTCTTCAATCAGATATAGTTTAAAGGGAACGCTTATTGCTGAACCGAATTCAAAAGCAATATCCTTGTGGGCATATGTGCCACCATAGCGACCTTTTTTTACAATTATTCCTATTGCATTGGTCTTTTCAACCCACTCTGATGCACTAAGCACAAACGATGGCAATCCGGCACTCATTCTAAAGTGGTCAAATTCGACCACTTTGAAATTAGGATTATGAATAATCTCCCATGTCCCAAGGAACTCAATTGTATATCGTGTCCTTATCCAGTTCTTTATCACATCGGCGGCTCTGCTGTCTCCGTCTTTTGCTGACGCCATGTCAGTGAGGGAGATATAGTCCTGTCCCTCAACTCCGAGAACTGTTATATCTGTGTTTTGAACGATAATCTTGGCCATAAACGGAATTTGATGTTTTAAGAATGAATAAAAAAGCACAACACTTTGCCATGTTGACTCCCGGTTGCTCCTGAGTAGCCAAGCTATTGGGTTTAGTTTTTTATAACACAAATATAATCATTTGCTTCGGTTTGGGCAACGGCTGGAAAATAGATGCCTTGGCATGTTTTTTATATGTTTTAAACAAGGTAGGGCTTCCACTCGTCGGGCATTGCTTATACGCATTGAATCGTGTAATGTTTGTAAAAGAGTGTTTACGCTGCTGTTTGAAGGGCTATTTCAACAGTTCTCTATTGTTATCACCGCTTTCAAGTACGCTCATCTGGTGAATGGCAATCTGATTGAGCTTGATCAGTCGTTCCGGCTGTGGCATCCTTTGTTCAATAAACACGGCATTTAGATTTTCCATATTGGAGAGGCATATAAGTTCATTGATTGATGCATAGTCGCGGATATTACCCTTGAGGTCGGGATTGGCGTCTCGCCACTGCTTTGCCGTCATGCCGAACATAGCCACATTCAGGACATCGGCTTCATTGGCATATATGATACTTGCCTGGGCCTTTGTAATCTCGGCGGGTATAAGATTGTGCTTAATGGCATCTGTGTGGATTCGATAGTTTATCCTGGACAACTCACGCTTGGCCGACCAACCGAGCTGTTTCTGTTCCTCTGATTTAAGTCTCTGATATTCCTTAACTAAAAGCAACTGGAACTTAGGCGCAATCCACATGCCAAAATGGTATGCAATATCACGATGTGCATAAGTACCACCGTATCGTCCTGCTTTTGAACGGATACCAATAGCATTAGTCCTTTCTATCCAAGTTTTCACTGAAAGGACAAAATTGTTGCTGCCGGCAGCATTTTTAATTGTACCGAATTCGGTACAATTAAAATCCGGATTATACAGCATCTCCCATTCTCCAAGATACTCTAACGTGCTTTTGAGACTTAGCCAACGAAAGATGATATGCTCCTGCATCTGACTTCGAGCCATGTCGGTCAGACTGATGTAATCCTCTTCATTGTACTGAACAATGGTTATGTCGGTGTTGAGAACGGTTATTTTTGCCATATAGATGTCTCGATATTTGTTGGAGTCAATTCAATGTATTACTTTTGCCATGTTGACTCCCGGTTGTACCTGAGTCGCCAAGCTATTGGGTTTAGTTTTTTATAACACAAATATAATCATTTGCTTCGGTTTGGGCAACAGCTGGAAAATAGATGCCTTGGCATGTTATGTTTTAAACAAGGTAGGGCTTCCATTCGTCGGGCATTGCTTATACGCATTGAATCGTGTAATTTTTGTAAATGAGTGTTTACGCTGCTGTTTGAAGGGCTATTTCAACAGTTCTCTATTGTTATCACCGCTTTCAAGTACGCTCATCTGGTGAATGGCAATCTGATTGAGCTTGATCAGTCGTTCCGGCTGTGGCATCCCTTGTTCAATAAACACGGCATTTAGGTTTTCCATATTGGAGAGGCATATAAGTTCATTGATTGATGCATAGTCGCGGATATTACCCTTGAGGTCGGGATTGGTGTCACGCCACTGTTTAGCCGTCATGCCGAACATAGCCACATTCAGGACATCGGCTTCATTGGCATATATGATACTTGCCTGGGCCTTTGTAATCTCGGCGGGTATGAGATTGTGCTTAATGGCATCTGTGTGGATTCGATAGTTTATCCTGGACAACTCACGCTTAGCCGACCAACCGAGCTGTTTCTGTTCCTCTTCCTTTAGCCGCTGAAACTCCTTTACGATGTAAATCTTGAACTCGGGGCTAATCCACATCGCAAACTCAAATGCAATGTCCTTATGAGCATATGTGCCTCCATAGCGTCCGGCTTTTGCCTGTACTGATATGGCATTAGTTCGTGCTACAAATTCCTTACACTTATCTTGAAACTATTAAGTCCGGACTGATTTTTAATTATGGCGAATTCGCCATAATTAAAATCAGGGTTATACACTTTCTCCCAGATTCCAATAAACTCCAAGGTATTACGATTACGCAGCCAGTCAGTGATGAAGAAATCTCCATCTTTAGTCCGTAGCATATCAGTGAGGCAGATATAATCCTCGCCGTTAACTTTGAGGATATTGACCTCTGTATCTTTTACTATCAGTTTCGCCATGTCAGTAGTTGTATTTTTATTGAAATCAGAATTTTATAACATAAATATAATCATTTGCTTCGGTTTTGGCAACAGTTGGAAAATAGATGCTTTGGCATGTTTTTTTTAAGACGGGTGACAGGAGGCTCTCCCGGATGTGTGGATATGAAAAAGAGGGTGTACCAAAATTAAGACGTTTGGTACACCCTCTTGAGGGAAACAGTGGCAGGTTCTTATTTCACGATAACTCTTACGGTATGTGATCCTGCTTTTACAATGTATATGCCGGAGTTTACTGCTATGGCTGTGAGTCCGTCACAGATGCCTGACGATGCCACGATGCCGTCGGCACGCACTATAGTGTAGCTTTCGCCTTCAAATCCTGAGATGACGATTTTTCCATCTTGCGGATTTATTGAACCTGTCACTTCAGCTACGTCCGTCATGCCCGCCGACTTGTCGATAGAATAGCTTGACATTATCAGATAGTGTTCCGATGAATTGAGCTTGCCGTCAATGTATAGATTCATCCAGGGGCGGTTGAGATACTTTTCCGGAATTGCCACGGTGATGAACTGCCATCCGTTGCCAAGGGGCAGGGAAGCAATCTTTTCGGGGCTGCTCATGCCGTATGTGATAGCATAGATGTCAATCGGGTCGGCACAGTGGTGGCCTGTCCACACTTCAAATGTGGCATATGCTTCTGTAAGGCTGCTTGTAGATACTTTGGGCAGACGCATCCTTACTTTGGCTGACGGCTCATCAGTGTAGCCAATAATGGCAAATGTGGACTGATTGCCGGTGAAATCGGGATGAACAAGTTCAGGCTGTCCGATTGACCATGCTCCGTTGCTGTACTCTGATGTTGGGGCGCTGGCACTCATGGGCTGATATTGAGGCTGTAGATTGTCAAAACGGTCAAGAATGGGAAGAGAGTAGGGTGTTCCGACAATCTCGCTTACGAAGTACACTGCCTTTGATGCACCTGCCGCGTTTTCTGCTACGACTGCTATGCGGGTGAATTTCTGTGGAGTGCCCTTGGGGAACACTACCGTGTGTTCAGTGACATCCATTTCGGTGCGGAACGGCTCGTAGATAAATGAACCGTCCGGTTCAACTTCACCTATGAGATAATGAATGCCTGTGGTCTCGAAATAGCCTCCGTTTAGTGACTCTTTGGGTGCCGACCACTTTAGTTCCACGCTCATGTTGTCTTCGCTAATCCGGGAGCTGAGATTTTCGACCCAGCTCAGCATGTCCATTCCGGTAAATACCGAAACCTCATTTGTGCGACCTGTCGCACCATCGATTTCTGCCACGACAGAGATATAGTTGTCGCCTTGTGCGGTAGGCACGGTTATCGTGATTGACTCACCGGCTTTGCCCTGAGTCGACACTTCGCTTGCTCCGGTAGCCTTGACGGTGATTATTTTGTCGCTTTCGATGTCGGCTCCGCTGATATATTTCGTCGGGAGGGTCATGCTTATTGTCGCTGTAAGGTCGGCATCACTTGATGACACCACCTTTAGCGAGCTTACCGCTTCGGGCGAATTGATGCTGAAATCGGTCGCTTGAATACGTATGTTTTTGACGATAAGGTCTTTCTGGTCGGGGTCTGACACGCCATGTACGGCGATGTAATATGTCCCGGCTTCGGGGATGGCAAATATGCCCGAATAGTCGACCCATTCGTTGAACTTTCTTGCACGGGTCTTCTCGATGACCGGTATTGTCATCGCTTCCGGATCAGGTGCATTTCCTGCCCATACCTCAAAATATTCATGAGAGCTTGTCATGCCTCCGCGTGCGGCAGAGATAGTGACAGAGTAGACTTTGTCGGCATCGGGAAGCATGGTGACGGGCATGATTAACCAGTCGTCGGGGTGTTCATAGCTCCAGCCTGAGGCAAAGCAAAGGTCGCCCCACTGGTCGGAAAGTCGCCATGTGCCATATTCGGGGCTTCCATCGCGGTTGATGTATGTGCAAAGTTCCGCTTGCTTCTCTGTAGGTATAATTTGGACAGGCAGAGACAACGGTTGTCCGAGAATCACTTTATCGGAAATTCCTTCTTCCGAATCCATGCCGTTGCATGTCGCCACGACCTTAGCCCTGAAAGTGTCAAGCTCCTGGTTGCTGTCAAGGTTGTAGGCCAGTGATGTGGTTTTGGTGGTGCCTATCAGTTTTTCATTAAGGTAGATCTTATATTCTATGGCTGACAGGTCGAGGTAGCCGTTATGTATGCCTTCTGTAACAGCCTCCCAGCTAATTGCATTCTCGGTAAGAGTTACATTTGCCGGGCTTTTCGGAGTGTCGTTGCCTACATATATGTGAGCGACACACGGCACACCGGTTTTGCCATTTGATTCCGCCTCAAGACGGAATGTGTAATATGCGTCATTGAGATTGGCGACTGTTACGGTTATCTCGCTGCCGGCGTCGGAACTTCCTGACTCTGTCTTGGCTCCATTGATGTAAAGCGTATAGGTCAGTTTGCCTGACAGGTCATTTCCTCCAAGCGTCTTTGACGGAAGACGGAAGCTGAGAGTGCCGTGGTGGTCAGCGTCCTTAAAGTTGCAGCCGAGATAAGTAGCTGCTGCGGGCGACGCTTCATCAGCCTTGAAATCGGAGGTGGTGAAGAATGTAAACTGTCGGTCTACGTCAAATGTGTATAGCTCTTCAACTCTTTTTTCGGATGGATAAAGCGCATACAGCCTTGATTTTGCCTCATTGACAGTAGGATTCCATAAAATATACCCGTCATAGGGGCTATACATGAGTGCGCTTGGCGAATTGGCGAGGTTGTCAAACGGAAGTTTGCAAATTTCCGTGTATGTTCCGTCACGTTCGATTTTTACAAGCGTGCCCCATGTGTTGACGCCATAAAAGCATTTGTCTACCGGATGCCAGCAAAACGAGTAGCAGCGTTCGCCTGGCTTTATTTCTGAAATCATGACTGCTTCTTCCGGCTTGTCGGCAGGTGCCGACTTGAATATGTGTCTGGTGTCAGCTGAGATGTCACCTATTCTGCCAAATCCATATATACGGTCATCGTCGGGTACATAAGCTGCCGTATAGAAATAGGGCAGATACTCATCGTAGACCTCGATGCGCCTCATCGTGACCATTTTACCGGTTGATATATTAAATTCATGGTAGGCATAATCGCCTATGAGGTCGTCGGAGCCCAATGTGTACACTCCAAGTCCGCAAAGGAGCCCGTTGCGCAGCCATCCGTTGTTAATCGAGGCGCCTATGGTCGAGTATTCATAATCCCACAGTCTTGTCATGGTTCCGTCGGGCTCAATCTCATACATGCCGCCTGTGAAACCGTCAATGTCGGCATAAGACTGATAGCCGTAAATGGTGGAGCCGGTGGCTCCCACCTTGTTCATTCCGGAGGTTTCGGGCTCGATGTAGTTGTGCAGTATTGACTTTTCACCGGAAAATATTGTTGCCGGCGTCCCTGTAATTATTTTTCCTGATCTCTCAGTAGAAAACTGCACTGTTTCATGAGAGCTGATTGTGCCTGCACAGATTAATGCAGGACATAGTGCCGATAATAGCTTTTTAGTCATATAAAGTAATAAAAAAGACCGGAACAGGCTCTTGAATCAGCCTGTTGCCGGTCGGTAATAAGGTTAGCGGTTTTTGTATATCACTTTTTCTGCCTTGCGCTCGCCACTTGTCAATGTCGAGTGCTTGATAAGCAACATTCCCTCTTCGGGAGCTGTGACTTTTCTACCGTTTACGTCGAAATATTCTACAAATGCGGCTCCGTCAGCGCTGATGGAGAGGATTGACGACAGCTTGCTGCTAAACTTGATTTCTTCCGAATTTATTGACGCGATTTCTCCGTAGTGGGCGAGGATTGTCACAATATAGTCGGTGTCAGGCTCGGGAGTGATTTCAAACTTTGGCTCGGTCACTCTTACAGCATCCTTACCGTTTACCACCACATCATAGGCGTCGGCTGTCACGGTGCTGTTTGACGGCGCTTCCCATGTGATGGTGATGCCTGTGGTCTCGTTTTCCACGGTCACTGTCTCTACAGGAGGATAGTCGTCAAGGTAGATTCCGTCGATATACACGTTGTGCTGTCCAAGGTTTTCCGATTCCAGGTTTTCCGGGATATAAGCACGGAATACAAGATTGATTTCCTCCTCCGATGTGCTTTCGAGGGCTACAACCTTCTTTACCCATGCAGCTTCTTTTTCCAGCGACGCTTCCTCGCTTATGCCGAGGTCGGCAATCTCTGTCTCCTCGTCACCGGCGCGGAATCTGACTGAGAGACGGTTGGACATGTCGGCGATTGCCGCATAATGGAATGTAAGCACAGGGCATTTAGCGTCGGAGATGTTTATTTTTGATGACACGAGCGCGTCGTAATCGCCGGGTGAATTGTACTTGTGGGAGCAAGAGGCGAAACCGTCTAAAATTTCGGCATCAAGATCACCGTGTACACCGGTGAAATCCTGAAGCAGGTAAGTATTGGCGTTGTAAGTCCAGTTTGTGCCGCCAAAATCTTCCGATGTTTCCGTCGACCAGAGATTTTCAGGAACATAGGAATCATTCCATGAGCCGGAAATCACTTTGTTGAAGTTTTCAACGAAAGGCAATTGTATTGCGGGTCCTACTACGAGGGTAGGGCGGTATTGCGCGTATCCTCCGTCGCCTTGTGCATTGTAGGCGGTCACGATATATGTGAGTTCGGTGGGAGCTGTGATGTCGTCGCAGTTATCGGTATAAGTACATTCGGTAAGCTCTCTTGCTATCTCGGTGCGGTCGTTGGTAGTGACGCGTTCTACTTTGTACAGCGTTGCGCTCTCATCGATATATCCTCCTTTTAAACCGGCGGTGGGCGCGGCCCATGTAAGTTCTACACCGGTGCCCTTAACGGTAGCGGTAAGCTCGGTCGGCATTCCCGGCACGTCATTTCCTACAAAGAGGCTGGCGGTTGCGTAGCTGCCTGTGCCATAGGCTGTCGAAGCATACAGGCGAAGCGACACTTGTGAGCCGTCCTCAAAGTCGAGAGAGAAGGTATATTCTTTGCCTGGTTCGGGATTCTCGATTGTCTTGAGTTTGTCTTCCTGATTATAGCTTACATATTGCGTGAGAGTGAGTGCGGTCAGGGGCACAGAGAGTTCATCTCCCGACTCTTCTTTAGTCGGAGCTTTTACTGTAAACTTAACCGGTGAACTTCCTTTTTCACCTGTGGTTATGGAGACAAATTCAGGTTTCTCGGGGCGTATGCCGGCAAAAATAGTCAGATACTTGCCATAGCTTGCCGCTTCTGCGCTGTTATACGATTTTGCGGTGTAAGAATAGCTGTAACCCGTTTCAAAATCATCGTCAGAAAAAGTAAGCACCGTTCCCGGCTCTACATCGGTAAACTCAGCAACCGGCTCGTCATATTCTTTCTGTTCATAGCAGGAGCGGGTGACTTTGATTTTCGCGATATTTTCAGTCAGAGGTTGTGGGTCTAAGAAATCTTGTGTTTCTGTTGGAGCTGTAAGCTCAAAGTTGATTACCGGTACATTTTCAACAAGCTCGAATTTACCTGTGAAGGTCGTCGGCTCTGCCGGTATTGCGCTTTGTGCAGTCGCTACCTGCCAGCAGCATGCCACGGCTGTGGATAATAGTAGAATTCTGTTCATAAAAATTACTTAATAATGATGGTTTATGCGCAAATATAGCAATTTATAGTTGGATTAATGAAATTTTGGCTATAAAAAGTGAATAAAACTGACAAAATGACAATCAGGCAGGCGGAATTATAAAAAAACAAGGCACCCTCGTCGAGGATGCCTTGTCATTATTTATGGCAAATGATTAATCTTCATTGCGGTCGCGACGCGGTCCACGGTCGCCGTCACGGCGGGGTCCGCGGTCATTGCGGTTGCGGTCGCCATCGCGGCGCGGACGGTCGTTGCGCGGGCCGCGGTCACCGCGGGGTGCGCGTTGCGGCTCAACCCATCCTTCGGGCTTGGGGAGAAGCGCGCGCATCGAGAGACGGTATTTACCGGTCTTCTTGTCGATTTCGATGAGCTTCACCTCTACGGTGTCGCCTTCTTTAAGTCCGGCAGCCTCCATGTTTTCGAGACGGTCCCAGCTTATCTCCGAAATGTGGAGCAGACCGTCGCGATTAGGCATGAACTCAACAAATGCACCGAAATCAAGGATTGAACGCACTTTTCCGGTGTAGACCTTGCCCTCTTCAGGTAGCTCTACGATAGCGTTGATCATCTCGAGAGCCTTGTCCATTGAAGTCTTGTTGGTAGCTGCAATCTCGATATAGCCTTCGTTGTCTATCTCGTCGATTGACACAGTAGCGCCGCTTGCTTCCTGGATGCCCTGGATTATCTTTCCGCCCGGGCCTATCACGGCTCCGATAAGTTCCTTAGGTATAGTCATGGTGACAATACGCGGCACGTTAGGCTTGTAGTCTTCACGCGGAGCGGGGATTGCCTCCTCGATTTTGTCAAGAATGTGCATTCTGCCCTCGCGAGCCTGAAGAAGAGCCTTCTCAAGGATTTCGTAAGAAAGACCGTCAACCTTGATGTCCATCTGGGTGGCGGTGATACCGTCGCGGGTTCCTGTCACCTTGAAGTCCATGTCGCCGAGGTGGTCCTCATCGCCGAGGATGTCGGAAAGCACTGCATATTTCGCTCCGTCAGTGTCGGTGATAAGACCCATGGCGATACCGCTGACGGGCTTTTTCATCTTCACGCCTGCGTCAAGAAGCGCAAGTGTGCCGGCACATACGGTAGCCATTGAAGAAGAGCCGTTTGATTCAAGGATGTCGCTCACGATGCGGCATACGTAGGGGAATCCGTCGGGGAACATGCCCTTCAGCGCTCTGTGGGCAAGGTTGCCGTGACCTACCTCGCGGCGGCCTACGCCACGCTGAGGTTTTGCCTCGCCTGTTGAGAACGGGGGGAAGTTATAGTGAAGCAGGAAGCGCTCCTTGCCCTGGTTAAGCACGTCGTCAAGTATCTTCTCGTCAAGCTTGGTGCCGAGGGTTACGGTGGCGAGAGCCTGAGTCTCTCCACGGGTGAACACAGCCGATCCGTGAGGACCCGGAACATAGTCGGTCTCAATCCAGATGGGGCGTATGTCGGTTGTCTTACGTCCGTCAAGACGGATGCCCTCGTCAAGGATGCAACGGCGCACAGCCTCACGCTCTACATCGTGGTAGTAGCGCTTTACAAGAGGAGCCTTCTCGTCGCGTTCTTCTTCAGGGAGTGATTCGATATATTCGTCGCAGATGGCGTCAAAAGAGTCCTGGCGCCAGTGCTTGTCGGCACATCCTGCCTTTGCTATGGCATAAGCCTTGTCATAGCACTTGTCATGGACATCCTTGCGCAGATCCTCGTCGTTGACCTCGTGGCAGTATTCGCGCTTTACAGTGGCGCCCGCCTCTTTGGCAAGCTCCATCTGGGCTACACACTGCACCTTGATGGCATCGTGGGCTGCTTTGAGCGCGGCAAGCAGGTCGGCTTCCGACACTTCGCTCATCTCGCCCTCGACCATCATGATATTGTCGTAGGTAGCGCCTACCATAAGCTCCATGTCGGCGCTCTTCAGCTGTTCAAATGTCGGGTCGATTACAAACTCTCCGTTGACGCGGGCTACGCGCACTTCAGAGATAGGTCCGTTGAAGGGGATGTCGCTCACTGCGAGTGCAGCCGATGCTGCAAGTCCGGCAAGAGCGTCGGGCATGTCCTCGCCGTCGGCTGAGAACATGATGATGTTTACAAATGTGTCGGCGTGATAATTGTCCGGGAAAAGAGGGCGGAGCACACGGTCAACAAGACGTGCGGTAAGGATTTCATAATCCGAAGCGCGGCCCTCGCGTTTCAAGAAGCCGCCGGGAAAGCGACCGTTGGATGAAAACTTCTCTTTGTATTCTACCTGCAGGGGCATGAAGTCGACCCCTTCGCCAGCCTCCTTGGCTGACACTACTGTCGCGAGGAGCATTGTGTTGCCCATGCGCAGTTCTACCGCTCCATCGGCTTGCTTGGCGAGCTTGCCCGTCTCAAGGGTGATCGTACGTCCGTCACCGAGCTCGATGGTTTTTTTAATTGGTTTTGCCATAAAAAGTGTTAGTCAGTTATTTTTCTTGTACAAAAAATCGCACAAAGATAGGCAATTTTGTGCATATTTCCTATAAATATATGTGTAACTTATTTATTTTATCTGCCCGGCGACTGCTAAATCCTATGCTGCGATTACGTAATGTGTTGATAGCCACGGATAACTGCCATGAATTTAGCATCGCGTGACAACCCCGTAAATGATGTTAAATACCCCCTCTGAGGCCAAATGATACCCGCTGCTTGATTATAGGGTGCAAAAGCGACAAGCTGCCTGTCAGGTGCAGAGCTTGCCTAATGTTGTCGTAAGATGTGCATGATAATGGTTTCTCCGTCAGAATACGGGTATGGTAAGAATATCAGGGATAAAATAATAATCAAAAGAATAGTGACAATAACGAAAGTTCCTATCCACAATGGTCTTTGCGGTATTTCACATAGTAGACGCTTTATTTTTTCTGAGCGCAAATCCATATTTTCAATATTGTTGTCAGCCATTTCAGTTGCCAAGTTCAAGTTGGTTTTTCACAAGGTTGTAATATATGCCTTTCTTTTCGGTCAGTGAATGGTGGTTTCCGCTTTCGGCTACCTTCCCATTGTCAAGAACGATGATTTTATCTGCATTTTTTACTGTTGACAAGCGGTGAGCCACGATGACAACAGTGCGCCCTTGGTAAAATTGCGAAAGATTCTCTACTATTTCTCTTTCGTTTTTTGCATCAAGCGCGTTAGTCGCTTCATCAAGAAATATAAAATCAGGATTTTTGTATACTGCACGGGCTATCAATATCCTTTGTTTCTGCCCCTGGCTAAGTCCTGTTCCGTCAGCTCCTATTTTTGTTTCATATTGTAGGGGCAACGATTCTACATAGTCATGTATATTTGCAATGCGGGCTGCCATTATGAGCCGGTCATTGTCGACATCTCCGTCGTCAACCGCAATATTCCGTCTGATTGTTTCTGAAAATATCACTCCATCCTGCATCACGACTCCGTAGTGACGTCTTAGCCATTCAAGGTCATAGTCGTTTATGTCACGCCCTGCTATTGACAGATTTCCTTCCTTTACGTCGTAATATCCAAGCATTAATTTTATCAACGTGGTCTTGCCCGATCCGGAGGCACCGACAATGGCGGTTATCTTGCCTGCCGGAATGTTGATTGAGATGTCTTTAAGTGTCGGTTTCGGTGAGTGGGGGTCATACTTAAATTCAACTCCGGTGAAAGTTATGCTTTTTCCCTCGCTGAAATCTTTTATGCCTCCTGTCCTTTCGCTTTCGTTGCGTTCATCGTGTATCTCATTAATGCGCTCCAATGATATTTTTACATCTTGTATGGAGTAAATAAATCCCATCAGCTGTTCGACCGGAGAATTGAGCTGTCCGATTATATATTGTATCGCAAGCATGCCTCCGAGAGTCATGTCACCGTTTATTACCGCTGTGGCTGCAAGCACCGTAATCACTACATTTTTAATCTCGTTTATAAATATGCTCCCTGCTTCTTGGGTCTGTTGCAGCTTCAGCGATTTCATTCTGATGGTAAACAAGTCGGCTTGTATATCTTCCCATTCCCAACGTCTGCGTTGCTTGCAGTCCTGTAGCTTTACTTCCTGTATTGCCGAAAGAAAGTTATAGGTCTTGTCTCTGTTGATTGCTTCACATTCAAAGATTTCGTAATCAAGTATTTTTCTTCGCTTTAGGAAGGCTGCCATCCATGACCCGTAAGCAATGCTGCCAAGTAGAAATACTATAAATATAGTGTGGTCATATATAAGTAATACAACCCCGAATACTAAAAAGCTTATCATCGTAAACAATATCGACAGGAGCTGCGATGTAAGAAAGCTTTCCACTCGTTCATGGTCGCCTATACGCTGCATGATGTCGCCGATAAGTTTTGTATCAAAGTAAGCCATAGGCAGTTTCAGCAGCTTTATCAGAAAGTCGCTTACAAGCGAGATGTTTATTCTCATCGAGATGTGAAGCAATAGCCATCTTCTTATGAAGTCGGTGACTGTGCTTCCTGCTATTATCATTACTTCACCAAGAAGTATAAGCCATATGAGTCCTATGTCTTTATGCTTTATTCCGAGGTCAACAATCCCTTGGGTCATAAATGGCATGATAAGCTGTAGTATGCAGCCCAAAGCCATTCCTGCAATGATATGGAAAAAGTATTTCTTATGTTTAATTACATATCCGGCAAGAAATTTCAGAGAGCGTGACTCTCTCCCTTTTTTACCCTGCTCTCCTGTAAAAAAGGCAGAGTCGGGCTTCAGAAACATTGCTATTCCCGTCGGGTTGCCGTCGGGTTGAAGGGGTGCCCAGTGTGACAGAAATTCTTCAGCAGAATATTTGACTAATCCTTTTCCGGGGTCGGCTATATAGTATTTTCCTTTGCGTGTGACCTTGTACAAGACCACAAAATGATTCTGATTCCAATGAAGTATAGCCGGTAGTGGTGAATGGCAGAGGTCGGAAACCGAGATTTTTCCGGCGCGAACCATGAAACCGAGATTTTCTGCCGCTTCCGAGATTCCAAGCATCGATACGCCTTCTTTCGTGGCGTGACACAGATGAGCGAGTCCCGACAGGCTTTGGTATCTGCCGTAATGTCGGCATATCATTGCCAGGCAGGCAAGACCGCATTGCATAGAGTCATGTTGTGCTACAAATGGAAATCCGGAAAACATTTTATTAGAAATAGTCAGGTGAAAAAATATATGAAGAGGTGTCAGGACTTTGATAGCTCATCCACCCTGACACATCTCCATAAGGTCAAGCAAACAAGCTGATTAGAATTTTCATTATTAAGTGATTGATTGTTGCTGTATGTCACGCCGGGGCAATGAACCTGTTTCAGGTTTACATGCTCCCCTTGATGAGGTTTTCATTTTTTCCCTTAGAGGTATTGCCGCGGTATTTGCTGTTGGTGGCGTTGAATGTATAGGTCACTCCAAGCCATACCGAGCGTGAATCGGAGGTTATCCATGACGTGCGCGTACTTGCTCCATAATAGGTCAAAATTCCGCGTTTCGATGTGTGAAATATGTCATTGGCGATAAGCGACAGCTGTAGTCTACGGTTAAATAACCACTTGTAGATGACGCCTGTGACATCAAAAGAATCACGCAACATCCGCGATGCCGCGTCATCTCCCTTGCTTTGGTATTGCATCTGCAATATTATCATCCAGTCTTTCGGCAGATTTATCGAATTGAAAAAATATATACCGAAAGCCGGCTTGCCGAATGAAAGTCTTTGATCATCTTGCTGCATTGAATACCATGGCTTTGAGAAAGAAAAAGTAAGGGAGGGGCTATAGCATCCAAACTGAGGTTGTGCCGTAACGCTTGCCGACAGGGTCTGATCCCGTTCTGTTGCGTTGACGGTTTTCATGATTTCTACCAAGGGATTGTCGGGCTCGATATATGATTGTTCCACCAGACTTCCTTTAATATTTATATAGCGGGCTCCTATTATCAGAAATTTCCACATGCCCATTAACGACAGAGTGTGAATGTCGGCTTCCTTTAGAAACGGGTTGCCGGCATTTCGCTGAAACCGGTTGACATAATGAATCTCGTCGCTATATTCGGAAAGCGGGGCATGGTTTGAATATGACCGGTAATTAAGCTGCATCTGTACTTGCCCGAACTCTTTAGACCACGTCAGCGCAGGATAGAGGTTGTAATAGCTCCGGCTATCCCTTTTTATGCCGTTTCTATATTCTGTCTGACCGGTGTGTCCATATCTCAGCCCGGCGATGATATATCCGAAAGGAAATCTGCGTGAATACTCGATATACGGTGAGAGGTTATATTCCACCATCCGCGAGTTGTAATCGGTAGTGCCGGCGTTGGTCTCCTGATAGGTCGAGCGGCTGTCGGCGAAAACATATTCCGCGCCATATTCCACTTTGCCGCCCCATAGGGTGTTTTCAATGGTAAGTTTTGCCGATACCATGTCAGTGATGTTTTTGTCGGTTGATGTCACTTCCGAAGCCAGAGTCTGCGATGTCTCCTTAATGATTTGGTTTGATTTCTGGTCGTAATTTATGTAGTCGGCATCAAGGTTGACCGTAGTTTTGCCTATTCTGCCGATATAATAAGCGTTGACTGTCTGATAGGGGGAAAACTTTTTTTTGGAAAAATTTTCAGTGATTATATTTTCATCGTTTATGCCCGCGATAGTGACGTCTTGCCATCCGGTTGATGTCGCTTCTCTTTTCAGGTTGCCTGAGATGCTGTAGCTTGCTCCGAAAGAGCTGTTTTCATTTATCGTGTAGCTCGCTCCGGTGTTGACATACAAGCCGCTGTTTTTGATATTATTTTTTGTGTATTGACTTAGCTCGACAGCCGGGTCAGTGAGTAGATTGGAGAGGGAGCTGATTTCCTGGCGGCTTGTATATATATTGTAGTGGCTGTTGACAAATATGTCTAACTGTTTATGCCGGAAATTCAGGTTGGCGTTTCCTATGAATAACGCGTTGTCGGCATGTCCGCCATTGGCGGAGAGCATGCCGCTCAATCCCTCGCCATGAGGACGGCGCGTCTTGATTTTTACAATTGCAGAGGTCTCGG
Organism: Barnesiella sp. WM24; assembly: GCF_004570975.1. Lineage (GTDB taxonomy): Bacteria > Bacteroidota > Bacteroidia > Bacteroidales > Muribaculaceae > Muribaculum. The sequence goes on along the minus strand of NZ_SPPC01000002.1, from coordinate 182,777 downwards.
GCGGATATTGCGCTCCGGGGTCTGTTATTACCTCTACGCTTACAATGTCGGTGGAGCGCAATGTCTCAAGCTCGTTTTTATTACGCATTTTTCTGCCGTTGATATAAAATATCGGAGTGCCCTTGGTCAATACCGTCCAGTCGTCGCCTACATTGACAAGCAGAGGGATGAAGCGGAGCAGGTCTTTTGCCGACCCTATGCTGCTGAGGGTAGTGTTTGCCACATTGGTGACAAGTCCTGTGCCGGTAAGCTTGGTCGACGGTTTCGGGGCGGTCACGGTCACTTCGCCAAGCTCGTTGCTTGATGGGGTCATGGCTATGTCGCCCATTTCGGCGGACGCGTCTAAGCGCTTTTCTACATTGTTGTAGCCTACATAGGTGACGCGCAGAAACATCTCTTTTTTCTCATCGTCGGGTATCATGATTTTAAATAATCCGTTTTCATCCGACACGCTTCCGGCTATGAGCGATGAGTCAGCGACACTCAGCGTCACCACATTGGCAAAAGCGAGCGGTTGACCGCTGTCGGCAGTGATTATACGCCCCGAAAGATTCCGCGCCGTCATGGCGCAGAATCCTGTTAACAAACAAATAGTGCAACATAGCAAATTTTTCATAATCCTATTGATTTTATAATTCTATTGTTTAAGAACTTGAGATAAGTTTAAATCACTACTCTTATTGATTTATTCCGATGCGTTTTTTCTCATTTTCACCGGCTCCGCTACCCTTGTATTTTCTGTTTTGATTATAAGGCAAATTAAAGAAATAGCGGGCTGTGATATTTACGCTTCTTGTATCAGAGATGGAATACTGCGAGATTGTCGAGATTCCGGTGTATAGTGTAACGTGATTGTCTGATGAGTCGAATATGTCAGATACACTTGCGCTTAGTTGCAGGCTCCGATTCATAAACCATTTATAGGCGGTTGCCGACATTATAAAATTACTTCTTTTATTGCTATGGTTGTTTTCATAATCCCCGTTTATTGATAGATTGCATGTCGCGGTCAACATCCAGTCATCAGGCAAAGTGAAAATATTATTTAATCTTATCACATATGACGGGCGGTTAAATTTTGTCATTACGTCGTTTATCGGCATCTTGAACCATGGTTTTACAAGAGTCAGAGTGAGTCGCGGATTATAGCATCCAAATTCCGGTGACGCAGTGACCGTAGCGGTCAGGCTTTTGATTGAATTTACATTCTTTAGGGTCAGTAATGTCACGTCAGGATTGGGGGCATACTGTTCACTCCACATTATCACTGCATTACGGTCATCATTATAGCTTATTTCTCCTAAGATAAAATTCCATATGGCAAGCAGTGACACGTCGTGGGTAAGTGATGATTTAAGATATGGATTGCCGCTCTGATACTGAAACCGGTCGCCATACGATACATTGTTGTCAAGTTGACTGTAGGAAGGACGTTGGGTGACAGCATTGTAGCTGAGTTGTAGCTGCATCGCCTTTATTTGAGCCGCCCATGAAAATGATGGGAAAAGATTGTCATAGTTACGGCTGAGGTTGTCGACGCGTATGCCGTTTTCAAAATAGTCGGAGGCGACATGTTCATAGCGCACTCCTGCCGACAGGTATCCGATGGGGAGCGTGATGGAATATTCGACAAACGGAGCGATATTGTCCTCGCGCAATTTTGAATGTGACGCACCTATGATTTCTTCCGGATTACGGTAAGAGCCACGCCAGGAGGTGTGGGTGTATTCCGCTCCCCATTCGATTGTGCCGTTTAAAAGACTGTTGCCAAGCACCAGTTTGGCTGCTACAAGATCGCTTGACATGTCGCTGAACGATGTAAGAGAGCGGTTTTCTTCATTTTTGCTTGCCTCGGAGGTGTATCGGCGTGAACCTCCGTTGGTTCCCATATAGTCAATGTTCAGGTCGACAGAAGTACGTCCTATTTTATTTATATAATAGGCATTTATCATGTTGACAGGCGACTTCTTCTGATAGTCGGCCATTTCGGTGTGTATTTGGTCGCGTAATATGTCTTGGTCATATATATCTGTATTGTGGTGTCCCCAGCTCTTTCCATAAGGAGTTAACGAGAAGTTGTATCTTACTCCCAATGACGAATCTATTGAACGGGTGTAGGTGAAGCCGCCGGTCACATTAAGATTTTCCGAGATGCCGTAGAGAAGTTCCGAGTTGTCATATCGGTGGGCAACGGGGGTGTTGAGATTGTGTACACCGTAATTCTCATTGCGTGATGTCGACCGGCTGTAGGCTACTGTCGAGAAAAAGTCCAATTGGCGGTAACGGTAGTTTAGAGAAAGATACTCGGTAAGGCTCGGTCTATGTTGTTGTGTATAGCTTGATAACGCGATGCCGCTTAGTCCTTCTCCTTGCGGCCGGCGAGTCTTTATTTTTACTACAGAGCCCGTCGCTGCCGGATATTTTGCTCCGGGATTGGTTATGACCTCTATATTTATGATGTCGGTCGACTGCAGGCGCTTCAGCTCGGTGAGGTCGCGCACGAGTCGTCCGTTTATGTAAAACATTGGACTGCCGTGACCCGTCACTTTCCATGAATCGCCATCTTTTTCCATTAGAGGTATATACTGCAATACTTCCTGCGCTGTGCCAAGTTGGCTGAGTTGTGTGTTGGCGACTCTTGTAAGCAAGCCTCTGCCCGTTATTTGGGTGTTTTGTCTTTTCCCTTTTACTTCAACTTCTTTGAGTGTGTTGTCGCTACGCTGTAATATGATTTCTCCTAAGTCAGATGCTTTTTCGGCGAGGATGCTTGTGGTTTCATAGCCGACATAAGAAATTGTGACGGTTATTTTATCGTCATAGTTTCCGATGTTGATGTCAAATTTTCCATCAATGTCGGTCATGTCGCCGGTAATTAGTTCTGTTGTATTATATTTGGTGATTGTGACATTGGCAAAGGCGAGGGGCTCTGCGTCTTGTGATAGCACTTTGCCGCTGACTGTCCCCGCATAGACAGTCCCGGCAAAGATTATAACCCAAGCAAACAAGCAAATTAGAATTCTCATTATTAAGTGATTGATTTATGATTTAATTGAGTTTACTAATGCAGTTTCTAAATCCGTTAAATCCTGATATTCGTGACAGATATTAAAACAACCTCCTTTATATAGATTTTTATATCTATAATGTCCGCATCCGCCACTGCAAACCGGAAATAATTTGCAATCTTTACATTTTTCATCGGAAAATGGAGTTGTATCATTGAGATAACGATAAAATAACGGTTTATTTGTTAATTCTTTTTGAGTGATATATCCCACGATTTTATCCTCGTTGCTTACATCATTCCAACATTTGTAGATTTCGCCTTCTGGCCCAATAATGTAGGAGTTAAGACGATTTATCATACACCCTTTAGCTCCGGTCGTTGGATAAATATTGTGATTGCAACCTTTATCTTTTATGCTATTAAGAAATTTCCCTAATTCATCTCCGTTGATACAACGATTTGACATATGCTTTTGGTCTGGTGTAGATTCGCGTATTATGCCGGGATAACAATTTAGGTTTTTTAGATGTAACGATTCGAATTCATGATTTAGAAAAATGAAATCTTGCATATTCTCTTTATTGATGTTCACCCTTATAGATATATTGCAATTGGGTAAGCTTTGTGCTGTTTTTATTATGTTTTCTTTTACGATGTCGTAAGTGCCACTTTTGTCCGATTTTAAGAAACGTGTTGAATTATGTCTCTCTTTTTTGCCGTCAAGTGTAATTTGAATACTACTGGTATTGCTGCTTTTAAAGAATTCGATTATTTCATCATCAATTAGATAACCATTAGTTATGATCGAGTGGTCGACTATTTTTTTTCCATTAATATTGTTAATCTTTTGATAAAGTCTCTTTATTTGCTTAAAAGCCAAGAGAGGTTCACCTCCATACCAAGTAAGACTGATGGTTTTAGCTGCTTTATGCCCTTTAATAAATTTAATTATCTCTGTTTCGATCTCTTCAGAGATTATTTTAGGATTCTTTTTCTCTTCAAAACAATAAGGACATGCAAAATTACATGCAGTACTTGGAACTAATACCAATCCAAGACTTTCTTTATCATATGCTGATGCTAAAAATCTTATTTTTTCATCATTATAATAGTCGTATTTATTGACAGAATCAATTAAAATACCTTTAGACTTTAACTCATTTATGTCATCATTTTCAAGTTTATAGAAATCCTTATTTTGGATTATGTCATATAATTCATCCGGTAGCTCTGCAAAGAAATTGTTTGTGGTGTTATATATAAATTTATGCGGTCCTTTGCAAAATAAATGCGTGTATTGTGATGTATCTAACATTTTTGTTGATTGTTTGAAATGCTTACCTGCAAGTTTTACTTTCGCAGGTAAGCAAAATAATTGAAATGGGATTAATATCCGTATGTTAGGCAAGTTGGATCATACTTAGGGCATAGTGAAGGGCAATTCCATGGTCCGACCCCAAGAGTTTTACAGACAACAGAATTTCCGTTGCATTGGTCAGTTTTACAAGATACTTTATTGCCTGTACATGAATTTGTGTTGCATTTGGCACTGTTTACCATACAGCACAATCCTTTCGGTTGACTTACGCCTCCTTTTATTTCATCCAATGTGATTGGATGAACCGGTATTTCTGAAAATACAGTCATTTTGAACTTTGACATGATTTAATTTTTTAAAGTTAATAAATATAATTTATTCGCGCAAATAAATTTCAGTTTTTTGTCAATGGATTTCACCATAGTAGGTGTTGCCCTCTTCGGTGGAGAGGGTGATGGTAGCCGATTGTGGAGTACCTATATATATGGTATAGGGTAGAGTCGAGTCAAAAGTGTCAGTCACGGTAAAACCGGTTGCAGTGTCGGTTACTGTGATATCACATTCTCCTTCCGGATCGCGAAACTCGATGCTGAGTTCTCCATTTCCATACCAGCAGTCAACAGTTATCATAGCTGGCATACGAGGTCTTTCTCCTTTGTTTTTTTTCATGGGAATTCGTTCCAGTTTATTGGAACTCGTCTGTTGAGCATATGTACTGAAAGACGTTCCAAATACAAATGAGATTAATAATAAGATAATAATTGTAAAATTTTTCATTGTCTGTTTGATTTGAATTAACCGCAAATGTATGTGGATTTTTATAATATCTGAATTTTTCCCACTTTTAAATATTCTTCACCAGCTAACGTAATCTATTGACGAATAGAATATTACGCGTTGAAGAAAAATTAATTTTTCTTCAACGCGTAATGTATTGTGTTTCAGGGGATTGACTTGAGTTGTGAAGAAATTGACGTAATTACTTGTTAATTAGTTGTTTATGATAGTTTTGCAAGGAATTCGTCTGTATCAGTTGAGGTTGAATTCAAAATTCGATCTTTTAGGCGGGCCTTTTTTGTATAGACTGTTTTTAACTTTATTTTTAAGAAAAGACCTATGGCTCGTGGTGATAAGCCAGCAACATTAAGCATGAAAAAAGTTACATCGTCCGAGCTTAACTCAGGGAATTCTTTTCTAAAGCGAAATATAATGTCATCAAGAGTCTCGTTGACTAAACACTCAATTTCATTTAGATTTTTCTTTGAGGATAGATTCTTAATCTCCTTTTCTACTCGGTTAAATATGGCTGTTTTACCAACTGGTGAGTCTCCATTTTCATAATACTCATCAAAAAACTTGTTTATTAAAGTGAATCTCTCTGATAGCAGTTTGTCTACCATGTTACGCAAACGGTTGTCATTAACGCTATCTGTCTCACTGTCTCTCTTGTTGATTTCAGCAGAGAGAAGTGCTACTTCGTTCATTTTTAATTCGAGATTCCTGTTTTTCAGTTTAATTATGGTAATGAAAAGGAGCAATAACGCGACAAATATAATTAAGGAAAGAATGCTCCATGTAATAATGGATTTTTTTATGCGGTTTTCTTTTTGTAATGTAAGCATCAACTGATGGTTATAGAAATCACGTTGGACACCTATAGCTGATTGCTTAAGGATTTTTCTTATTTCGTTGTTTTGGATGCTGAAGATCTTTTCAGTTAGCTCCGATTGTCCGTATATATCTCCCGTTTTACGAGCAAATTCCAGTTTTGCTGTTTCAATGGCGATAATGTCTTGGATTTTAAGTGTGTCACACAATATTACGGCAGAATCGATGTAAGATTTGGCTGTTGATAAGTTTCCAAGTTGAATTTCGATGATTGCCATGTCGCTGTAATTTGCAGCTGTAAATTGTTTGGATGAATATTGGGACATCTTATATATAAATTCCTTAGCATCGTTTAATTGATTTTTGTCAAAATGTGATTGAAACATTATATTAAGGCACTGTGCAGTAAAAGATGAATCTTGAAAAGCAAAAGCTGAATTTTGCATTAAAGAGTCAGTAATGGATAAAGCTTTCTCTGGCTTCTCATTATTAATATAGTCTATCGCGAGATTAGTAAGTGCCCAGTCGTGAAAATAATTGTTTGAAGCCGATGCATATGATGAAACCGCTGTTTTTCTGAAATTTATGCATTCTTCTTTATTATAAGTCTCGCAAAATATGTCGGCTAAGAGGTCGGCGGTTTTGCCTGTCCAGAAGGGGTCGTCGAGTTTGACGGCAATCTCGTAGGCATGGGTTGCGTCTATAGTGGCGCGGTCAAATCGACTGTCGTTATAATATGTCCTTGCCCGGTAGAATAGCGACTTCATCAGCTCGGGGGAGTCGGAGCGGTCGGCATAGTAGGCTGTGGCGATTGAAATCAGGGAATCGGAGGTGACGTCGATATAGTTTTTGTCAAGAGCCTGCGACATGAGCAGGGCGTAGCGGGCGCAGGTCGCGCGGCGTGACAGGGAAGAGCTGTCGATGGCGCGCAGCAGGGTGAGATCCGAGTCGGGGCGGCTTTCCATCAGCGAGTCGGCACGGTCAAGGGTAGAGTCGGCGGCGCTATGGCGCGAGCAACCCGTGGCAGAGGCTATTATAAGGACTATATAGAGCAGAATGATATTTCTCATAAAAAGGCAATCTTGAGGTGCAAAGATAGTGAAAAATCCCTATCTAAGCGAGTCGGGAGAGGGCGGGTAGCGCTTTGACAGCGTCGCGCCGCGCTATGACGATTAATTTTTTCTCTTGTCTTTGCCGATTGAGAAAAAAGTGGTAATTTCGGTGTATTGAATTATGAATAATACAATTGACCTGATGAACTGGGACAGGCTGATATGTGACAAGCGCTTCGGTCTTGAGGACTACCACGAGTCCAAGCCCGGAACGCGCAGCGACTTTCAGCGCGACTTTGACCGTCTTGTGTTTTCATCGCCTTTCAGGCGGCTGCAAAACAAGACCCAGGTGTTTCCGCTCCCGGGAAGCATTTTTGTGCATAACCGATTGACCCACTCGATGGAGGTGGCTTCAGTGGGGCGTTCGCTCGCCAATGAGGTGAGCTCGGCCCTGAAGCTGAAATATGCCTCAGAGTCATGGGTGGATAAGCTTGACGCGCTCGACGAGATAGTGGGGGCGGCATGTCTCGCCCACGACCTTGGTAATCCGCCTTTCGGACATTCGGGCGAGAAAGCGATCTCCACCTTTTTCAGCGAGGGTCCCGGGGCTGTGCTGGAGAGTGAGTTGAGCGAGGCGGAGTGGTGTGACCTCACCCATTTCGAAGGCAACGCCAATTCACTGCGCCTGCTCACCCATCAGTTCAAGGGGCGGCGTCCCGGCGGCTTTGCCATGACCTACTCGATGCTCGCCTCGATAGTGAAGTATCCCTATGAGTCGCGCCTGGCGGGGCAGAAGAGCAAGTTTGGCTTTTTCAGCTCTGAGCGCGAGACATTCAGGCGCATCGCCGACGAGCTCGGACTGTTGCCGCGTTATGGCGAGCGGGGAGAGATGTGTTACGCGCGTCATCCGCTGGTCTATATCGTCGAGGCTTCCGACGACATATGCTATCAGGTAATGGATATAGAGGACGCCCACAAGCTGAGGGTGCTGACAACTGCCGAGGTCATCGACCTTTTCATGGGATTTTTCAGCGAGACGCAGCGTGAGCGCATGCACAGGGCGATGAACCACGTGGAGGACCCCAACGAGAAGATAGCCTATCTGCGCAGTTGCGTCATAGGCGCTCTCGTGAAGCAGTGTGCAAGGGCGTTTGTGACGCATGAGGAGGAGATACTTGCCGGAGAGTTCAAGGGTTGTCTGCTCGACCATGTCGACCCGCTTGAACGCGACGGCTACAGGCGGTGTTCGGCGCTTGCCTGGGACAAGATTTACCGGGCGGGCGATGTCGTGGATGTCGAGCTTGCCGGTAGCCGCATCATATCGTTTCTGATGGAGAAGCTGATTCACGCGGTGAGATTTCCGGAGCTTAACTATTCGTCGCTGCTGTTGAGCAAGGTGCCGGCACAGTATGACACCGCTGCCGACACTCTTTACGGTAAGGTGCAGGCGGTGCTCGACCATATCTCGGGCATGACCGACGTCTATGCGCTCGACCTTTACCGCAAGCTTCACGGGATGAGCCTTCCCGCTGTGTGATATGTTATATTATAAAAGTTAGATTATGAGACGTGTATTGCTATCGCTGATTACAATTATAGTCATGGTTGCCGCGGAGGCTGCGACCTATGGCGTCAAGGATATACCCAACGTGCATGTGGCCGACCGCACGCGCTATGTGAGCAACCCCGACGGCATCCTCAGCGCTGACGCCGAAGCGCGCCTTAACGCGCAGCTTGCCGACCTCTGGCAGCAGACATCGGCTGAGGTGGTAGTGGTGGTGGTCGACGCCATTGAGGGCGGCGACATCGACGACTTTGCCACGGAGCTGTTTACGGAGTGGGGGATAGGCAAGAAGGACAAGGACAACGGTCTGCTCTTTCTTGTGAGCAAGGATGACCGGCGGATGGCTATCCGCACAGGCTACGGAATGGAGGGTGTAGTGCCCGACATTATTGCCGGAAGAATAATACGCAACTTCGCCGCGCCCGAATTCAAGCAGGGCGATTATGACGGGGGCGTGATTGCGGCTGTCGGCGAGATTGACCGTCTTGCCACTACGCCCGGCGCCACCGAGGAACTGATGTCAAAATATGAGAATGACAGGATAAACCGCGAGTCGGATGGCGAGGAGATATTCAAGTATTGGCTTATTATGGGAGGAGTGCTTTCGGGAGTGCTGCTGCTGTTGTTTTTCATCACGCTCTCACGCACCAGGAGGGATGACCGTTACCATCGTTACCATGCGCTCCGTAATTTGATGACTCCGGGGCTGTTTATCGGGTTCATAGGTCTTGGCATTCCTTTTGTGGTTCTGCTCGTGATGTGGTTGACAATTCGCTATATGAGGGTGCGCCGGAGGGTGTGTCCCAACTGTCATCATAAGATGCACCGTCTGCCCGAGGATAAGGATAACGCCTATCTTACGCCGCAGCAGGATGTCGAGGAGCGTCTTAACTCGGTTGATTATGATGTGTGGCTCTGTGACAACTGCGGCGAGACCGACATATTGCCTTTTGTCAACCAGGCGTCGAGCTATCAGGTGTGTCCACGTTGCGGGGCGCGTGCGTCATCGCTCAGAGCCGACCGTATAGTGGCGCGCGCCACGACAAGCAGCGAGGGCAAGGGCGTGAAAATCTACGGTTGCCGAAACTGCGGCTACGAGGACATGCGCTATTACAACATTCCTAAGGTTGCAGTGCCTCCGGTAATCATTATGCCTCCGGGTGGAGGCAGAGGCGGCGGTTTTGGCGGCGGCGGCTTTTCAGGAGGTTCGTTTGGCGGCGGCATGACCGGCGGCGGCGGTGCGTCAGGCGGCTGGTGAAGCCGCTCTGTGTTCACCTGACATTATATAGGCTTAATCCCAGGGGTAGGTGCGGCGCGGATTGCGCGGAAACCACCCCTTTTTTACGCGCTCTTCCTGCTCGAATATCTCCTTGATGGTCCAGAATGAAGAGAATCCTACCACACCCAGAAGTGCCGACCAGAAGATGTCGCTTACTATAATCGACGCTATCACTGCCAGAGCGCCAAGCAGTAGAAACCACCACCAGCAGCGTGTGCCGAAGTAATATTCACATTTTACGACTACGGGATGAAACAGCCCGATTACAAGAAAGGTGCATATGCCGATTGTCAGTCCGAGCATGTGCCATGATTGTAATATCTCGCTCATAGGTAATTGTTGAAATAAGTAGATTGGTGACAGGGATAAAAAGAGGAAAGGTATGGCGCAAAACCATGCACCATACCTTTCTTATCGGTTGACAGTCAAAAAACTGTAATCGTCGTTGATTACTTCTTGCCTGAAAGCTTCTCCTTGAGTGCTGCAAGCTCTTCAAGGTCACCGAGGGTAGTGCGCTCGATAGGAGTGTTGACTACGGGCTGCTCCTCTTTCTTGCTTGCGCGGCGAGCCTTGCGCACTTCGTTCTTCTCAGCCTTAGCCTCGTCTTCGAAGATGCGGCTGTGAGAGAGGAATATGCGCTTGTTGTCCTTGTTGAACTCGATTACCTTGAAGTCGAGCTTCTCGTTAACCTGAGCCTGAGAACCGTCTTCCTTCACGAGGTGCTTGGGAGTGGCGAAGCCTTCAACTCCGTAGGGGAGAGCTACTACACCGCCCTTGTCCTGCATCTCAACGATGGTTCCGGGGTGGATGCTTCCTACAGTGAACACTGATTCAAGCTCGTCCCAGGGGTTGTCTTCAAGCTGCTTGTGACCGAGGCTGAGACGACGGTTGTCCTTGTCGATTTCGAGAACCTGAACGTCGATGTCGGCACCTACATGAGTGAATTCAGAGGGGTGCTTGATCTTCTTGGTCCAAGAAAGGTCGCTGATGTGGATAAGGCCGTCAACGCCTTCTTCGATTTCAACAAATACACCGAAGTTGGTGAAGTTGCGCACCTTTGCAGTGTGCTTGCTTCCGATCGGATATTTGGTCTCGATGTTTTCCCAGGGATCGTTCTTGAGCTGCTTGATGCCGAGTGACATCTTGCGCTCGTCGCGGTCGAGGGTAAGGATTACAGCCTCTACTTCGTCGCCTACCTTCATGAAGTCCTGAGCAGAGCGGAGGTGCTGTGACCATGACATCTCTGACACGTGGATAAGACCTTCAACGCCGGGAGCGATTTCAACAAATGCGCCGTAGTCGGTCATGACAACAACTTTACCCTTAACCTTGTCACCTACCTTGAGGTTGGCGTCGATGGCATCCCAGGGATGGGGCTGGAGCTGCTTCAAGCCGAGAGCGATACGCTTGCGCTCGTCATCGAAGTCGATGATAACGACGTCGAGTTCCTGGTCAAGCTTAACCACTTCTTCGGGGTGGTTGACACGGCCCCAAGAGAGGTCGGTGATGTGGATAAGACCGTCAACACCGCCGAGGTCGATGAATACACCATAAGTGGTGATATTCTTAACCACACCCTTGAGCACCTGACCGCGCTCAAGCTTGGATATGATTTCTTTCTTCTGCTGTTCAAGCTCGGCTTCGATAAGAGCCTTGTGAGAAACAACAACATTCTTGAATTCCTGATTGATCTTAACGACCTTGAACTCCATGGTCTTGCCCACAAAGAGGTCGTAGTCACGGATAGGCTTAACATCAATCTGAGAGCCGGGAAGGAATGCCTCGATGCCAAATACATCGACAATCATACCACCCTTTGTGCGGCACTTGATGTAACCCTTGATGATTTCATCGTTTTCAAGAGCCTGGTTGACGCGCTCCCAAGAGCGTGACATGCGAGCCTTGCGGTGAGAAAGGATCAGCTGACCTTTCTTGTCTTCCTGATTTTCGATGAAAACTTCCACAACGTCACCGACCTTGATGTCGGGATTGTAGCGGAATTCGTTGACGGGGATGATACCGTCGCTTTTGTAGCCGATGTTAACCACCGCTTCGCGCTTGTTGAGGGCGATGATGGTACCTTCGATTACTTCTTTGTCTTTAACGGTGTTGAGCGACTCATCGTAAGTCTTGGTGAGTTCTTCGCGGCTCTTTTCACCTGCGGTTTCGCCTTTTTCATAGGCATCCCAATCGAAGTCTTCGATAGGAGAATTGTTCAATTCTTTGTTCATTTAATGGGTTAATAAATATGTTAATTAATTACAGGGCGGACACTAACCGCTCTTAGCGTGCAAAGTTAAGACATAATTTTAACTCTCACAATTATTTGCGCGTTTTTTTACGGATGTTTTTCCGCAAAGCCATTTTGCAAAGTCGTTTACCTTGTAAGGCGGGAGGCTACGAGGTCGTAGGTGAGGGTGGGGATGCCGAGTGATCGCGCGAGGTCAATCATGTCGTAGAGCTGTCCCTGTAGTTCGCTCTCGTGTCCTGCCTTGAGGTCTTTCTGCAGCGAGGCAGTGCTGTGGGGGTCAAGGCTGTCCATGACGGCGAGGTGATGGTTTACGAGGTCACATCCGAAGTCGATTCCAAGTTTCTCGCCGATGGTTTTGCTCTCTTGTGTAAGACCGATGAATGTGTCGCGTTCCTTTCCGGGGAGCTGTATGGGGCCCATAGGGATGTCATAATATGCGCCTGTGAGTGCCATTGCAGATATGTAGGACCACTTGATGAAGGTGTCGCGGTTGATGTCGTCGCTCAATGTGACTTTTATACCCGCGTTTGTCAGGTCGTCATTTATCTGACGGAGAGTGTCGGCATCTACATTTTTGCCTTTAGGCACACCGTAGACAAGATGGAAAATATCACCCATTTGAGTGATTTCGCCAATGCCCGACTTGAATCCTACGATATATATGCACCCGTCAAGCACATTGACTCCGGGCGCCTGTGCAGCTATCCGGGCGCCTGTGCCGTAGACATTAAGCACCGGGATGACCACGGAGTTGCCGTGGGCACACTTCATTATGACAGGGCCAGTCTCGTCAATTGAATATCCCTTTACGGTCACAAATATTACGTCGGCCTTATGGGGATAACTGTCGGCGCTGTAAGCCGGGATGGGAAGAGTGTGGTCGCCTTTCTTGTCGGAGTGAAATATGAGTCCGCGCTCATTTATCGCGTCAAGAGCCGCTCCGCGAGCTATGCAGTCGACGTCGCATCCTGATAAATGAAGGAAGGCGGCAATGCTGCCGCCTACTCCTCCTGTTCCTACGATGAGATATTTCATCAGTCGATATATTTAGCGATTTTGTTCGCGATTTCAGTCATTTCTTCAGGCGCGACAGTCAGCTTTGGCTTTGAGAAGTTCATGTCGCTTTCCTTTGTAATCGGGATGAGATGAATGTGGGTATGGGGCACTTCAAGTCCTATGACAGTCACTCCTATGCGCTCACAGGGCATCGCCTTTTTCAAGGCAAGCGCCACTTTCTTTGCAAAAAGCTGAAGAGCAGTGTATTCTTCGTCGGTTAGGTCGAAGATATAGCTTACTTCTTTTTTCGGTATGACCAGGGTGTGACCCGGTGCTACAGGGTTGATGTCAAGAAATGCGAAATGCTTGTCATCCTCGGCGATTTTATAGCATGGAATCTCGCCGGCGACTATTTTGCTGAATATTGTTGACATGACAGATGTGATGAGGTAACGGTTGTCAGAATGATATTTCCATAATCTCAAACTTGGCAAGACCCGCGGGAATCTTCACTTCCACGATGTCGCCGAGCTTGTGTCCGAGCAGCGCCTGTGCAACCGGGGTGCTTGACGCGAGCTTTTTCTCTTTCAGGTTTGCCTCGCTGTCGGCCACGATAGTGTATTCCACTACCATATTGTTGGCAAGATTCTTGATTTTTACTTTGTTCAGAATCTGTACAATCTCGGTGTTGAGCTGACTTTCATCAAGTATGCGTGCGTTTGCCACGAGGTCCTTCAGCTGCGAGATTTTCATTTCCAACAGGCCCTGCGCTTCTTTTGCGGCATCATATTCAGCATTTTCCGACAAGTCACCCTTGTCGCGTGCCTCAGCTATGGCACGTGATATTTCCGGACGCTTAACTGTTTCAAGATAAGCGATTTCATCCATTTTCTTCTTATACCCTTCGCGGGTCATGTAAGTAATCGCCATGATTATTGTTCTGTTTTTTTGTTTTTGTAAATGAGTAAAAAATAAAGAATCTCGACCATTGGGCGAGACCCCTTAATAAAATTCCTTGTAATGTTTATGCTGCAAAGATAGTGAATATTTTTATCATGAGGCTTAATCAAGACATGTTTTTAAACATCTTTAAAAAATTTCAGAAAAGGTCTTAACAGATGGTGAATGCCTCTGCCTCCAATTACTGTGTACCGGTAGGCAAACCGGTACATTATCCTGCGGCTCACGGCGTTCTGGCGCCGAAGCACCTCTTTGAGCAGCCTGTCGCCGGAGGGTGAGCCTTCGCGGCTATACAGCGCGGCAAGCACTACGCGGCGCATTTCTATTGCGACATTGCCATAGCCGGCTCGGGTAAGCGTGTTGTCACATAAATCAAGCGAGTGTTCCCATTTCTCCGGCGTCGCCGAGAATGATGTCCCGGTGATTGACTCTTCAAGACGGCGCACGATAACGGTTATATCGTTGCCGATTTTCTTACATTTCGGTCGTTTGACGAGCAGCCGGAAACCGAGTTCAAAATCGTTCCAACCCAATGCTGACGGCTCCCATCCTCCCGCATTGCGGATAAATGAGGTCCTGACGGCGTAGCGCTGCGTAGACAGGATTGCGTTGAAAGAGTGACGAAACATCGTGTCGCTGTCGGAAAATGTCAGAATCCTGTCTTTTCCGTCGAGTCCGGTCGACAATACGTCGCGACCTACGATGTCAAGCTGAGGGTCGGCACGGAACGCGTCGGCAAATGCTTTTACATGACCGGAAAACATGTAGTCGTCAGAATCAAAAAACATCACGTAGGGGGTGGTGACGGCTTCGAGACCCTTGTTTCGTGCGGCGGCAGCACCGGGAGTGGTTTCGGTCATCACGGTTATGTCCAGTCCGTTGCCTTCGTTGGACTTTGCCCATCGGTTTACGACATCTAAGGTGCCGTCGGTGGAATTATTGTCAACGATTATAAGCGATAGCGGACGTTCCTGCTGTAAACTTATGGAGCGCAATGTGTCGGTGACTATCCTCGCACGGTTGTGTACGGGCAGCACTATGGTGATGTCGGGCTTCTTGTCATTCATGCCGGTAGGGCTTTATCTTGTTCAACAGTCTTAAAGCTAATCTCCACGTCACTCTGTTGCTTGACAGCAGGCGCAGCAATCGTGTCTTCATGTTTTGGGGCGCACCGGTTTTGCCATACCATGCCAGCACCTCTTCTCTCATGTCGCGGTTATATAACCGGAATGCCTGGGTAAGGGTGAAATGCAGCCGGTTGGAGTATTGAGTCGCGAGCTTGTCGGGTGAAATCCCGTTTTTAATCATGATGTAGTGCAGCAGTTTTATCGACGCTATGTAGAAACGATAATTTTTCTCCAGGTTTTCAAGCGACATTATTGACGGCTTTCCGACGCTGTAGGAAAGAGTGACCTCAGGCAGGTAGGCGACTTTTCCGTCTCTGGCAAGCGAGGTGACAATCTGGAAATCCTCACAGGGAAACTGCTTGTCGCGAAACAGACGGGTGTCAGCGTTATAACACTTCATCAAGGCGTCGCGGCGGAACATAGCCGTACAAAGGTGTATGAGCGGTCCGTGGGTGTCGCTAAGTATAGGTAAAAAGAGTTCTCCTTTCTCCGATACCGGTTTCAGATAGCTGTAGTGGTGTATTTCCGAACCTGAGGGGTGCACGGTGCCTGTCGGCTCGTCATAATATTGCCATCCGGTGTGTACTATGGTTATTTCCGGGTCGCCGTCAAGCAGGTCAGCCTCCTTCTGCAACTTAAACCGGTCAACCCAGAAGTCATCGCCGCCACAGTCGGCGATGTATTCCCCTTTTGCCTCAAGTATGCAGTCGTAGTAGTTGTCGACAAGCCCCTTGTTGGGCTTGTTGGCGAAGAGGCGAATTATGTCGGGATAACGCTCTGCATAGCTCCTGCACACGTCAAGGGTGCCGTCGGTCGAGCAGTCTTCTCCTACGATTATCTCAAACGGGAAGTCACACTGCTGCGCGAGTATCGAGTCGAGAGTACGCCCGATAAGCTTCTCCTGATTATATGTAAGCACTATTATCGAAACCTTCGGTGTCATAAATAGATTAATCACTTTATAAGGTCAGCCAGTTCAGAGGCAAATTCAGCACGTAGTTTTCCGGCACTGAACTTTTCTTTCCAGCGATTATGTGCGGTTTCTCTCATCGACAAGTAGGCATTGCGGTCCGACATCATTTCGTCTATCTTCTTGACAATTTCGGCAGGGGGAGTGCCGTGAGCTACGGTGATACCGCAATCGGGGGTTATGATTTCCGGTATGCCGCCCACTGCATTGCCGATTACCGGGACTGCATAGGAGATTGCCTCGCTAACAGCAATCGGACATCCTCCCTCGTAGTCGCTGAACAGCATTACCCAGTCGATCGGTTCAGTGTGATATATCATGTGTACGGCGCTGTTGTGGAGCGAGCCGCGTAATTCTATCTCAAGATTGACCGGAATAGCCTCTTTGCCGCATGATTGAGTGAGTGTATTCATTTCCGGTCCATCGCCTACATGAATCCATTTGACGGTTTTGTCCTTGTGGACCTTTGCGTATTGGATTACAAATTCCAGATTTCTTGTCACCCCTTTTTCCGGTGACACACGCGCCACCGACAGAAAAGTAATCATTCCGCTCTCTTCATCGTGGCACTTGGCTTTATAGTCCGGATTATCTTTGTCAGAACCAAGTATCCTTGTGTGGATTTTGTGGTCATTGCCGGGGTATCTGTCTTTAAGGTAACGTTCGCCTTCGCGCGATGCGGGATAAAGGGCTTTCATTCCGGTCATGGCAAGTGCCCTAAGATAGGACGGACGATTTGGCGCGGCATGGTCAAAGATGTCATATCCGTGAGCTCTGGATACAAATGTCAGTGGCATCTCTTTAGATAATTCGTAAAGAGATATTGCCTGATAATCAAACCAGAATGTATAGAAAACCGTGGATTTAGTGTCAAGACCGTATTTGCTGATAATCCTTTTTAATTTGCGCCTGCATATCTCTACGTTCATGCAGTAGAACGATTGGGATATAAATTGTCTGAGATTGTCGTTGCTTTTTAGCAATTTCGCATAGTTGCGCCGCACGTACCTGCTGCAAAGTGCCGGCAGCTTGAATATCTTGCATCGTGAGCTAAGACTGTCAGCGATACTCCAGTCGATTATTATGCCCGGACCTTTAACCTCAGAGGCTGCGCCATATCGGTGGAGCGGGACTATTATCACGCGGTCAAATTCCCGGCTCAGGGCTTCAAGTTCGGGTGAGACGAATACTTCTTCGGTCACCGAACTTGAAGGGTATGCCGTAGTTATGAGCACTAAATTACTCGGCATGCAGGTCGGTTACAGGTGAGCCGCAATGTCATTGCCGATGTTTGTCACGTCAATGACACGTTTTGCAAGTTCGCCGTTTGCGATAATGAATGTAGCCGGAAGAGCCTGTACATTATACTTCATCAGCAGGTCGGTACCGGTAGCTGATGGATTGTAGACAGTGATCCAGGGCAGATTTTTTGCCGACTGTTTCCACTGGAACTCATCTTCATCAAGACCGATCTGGTAGATTTCGAGCCCGCTGTTATGATATTTTTCATATGCCTTGGCGAGTTCAAG
This sequence comes from Barnesiella sp. WM24, assembly GCF_004570975.1. GTDB lineage: Bacteria > Bacteroidota > Bacteroidia > Bacteroidales > Muribaculaceae > Muribaculum. The sequence continues at coordinate 165,116 of NZ_SPPC01000002.1, read as the reverse complement.
ATTGTAAGCCGGCGACCAGTCGGCAAGATATGCGGTGAAATTCAGCACCACTACCTTGTTGCGGCTTACGACGTCCGACAGCGTGTGGGTCGCACCGGTATTGTCGGTCAGTGCTATATCGAAAAATCCGATTTCGGTTGCGTGTACGGTGTCAAGCTGCTCTGTGTGGCGGGTTGACGGACGGTGGGCGAGATATAGCGCGCGCAGATACCTTGTGCGCGGGTCGGTCGGGCGGTATTGGTCAAATGCGTTGGCGACAGCTCCGATTACCTTATTGTCGCGGCGGTTGTCGGGATTGAATATGCGTTGTCCGTTTATCTGCTTGTTTATGATGTAGTAAGACACGATACCGGCAGGGTCGCCGATAATCATTCCTCCAAGTTCGCGCTTTAGCAGCGAGTCACTTGCGGCGGCTGTATAGCCTTTCTGCTTTGCGATTTCTCTGATACGCGAGTCAACCGCCATAAGCATGTCGGCGGCGGTGCTTCCTGAGATTGTGTAGCCTGTGTCAAAGTTGTCGGCGTCAGCGGTCACTGACACAGTCTCGGTGCTGTCAATAGGGAAATATATGCTTTTGTCGCCAAGATTGAGCCTGTATATGTCAGGATAGCCTGCAGCCGCATGTTCAAATTTGAAAGCGCCTTTATCGTCGGTCATCACAGTGTCGAGCGTGTACCATCGTCCATTGTCTGAGGCCTGTACGATTAACATGGTTTTTGGCGCATTTTCAACATTTCCTTCAAGATTCCACTTTTTCTCAGAGTTACAAGAGAAAAACATCAGTCCGGTTGAAGCAAGTGATATGATAAGTAATTTCCTCATAATGTGTAGCCTTTTTGTTGTGTGTGCAAATATAATATTAAAATGTCATTTATTGTTATAAATATATTTAACTTTTCGTTTCTTCGGTCAATTTAATCAATTGTTCGAGATGACGTACGGCTGCCAGTCCGCTTTGGATAGCATCGACATAGTGATTGTGGATACTGCGTATCTGCGGATTGTCTTCCGGCTCGCCTCTTACAGCATCAAAGTCGGCGCGGGCACATTCTTTGTCTCCGTCAATACCGAATCCTACCATGACTTTCGCCCCGAAATCCTTCAGCGCGTCGGTCTTTCTCATGCGGTCAAGTGCCGCCACGGTCTCTGTCCAGCGCTGTATTATCGCCTCAATATCTCGTGGCGTCATATCTTCAATTGACTGGCTGTAACATTTGTCAAAGTTATTGACGACAAAATCCCATGCCATGTCGGAATACCGGTCATCTATTTCCTTTAGTGCCGATGCTACCGATTCAAGAGTGTCAAGCTTTCCATCAGTGATTCCGGCGCAGATTGTCTCAATCTCTGATTTCGGGACAATCATGCCGGCTGCGTCGATCCACTCCCTGACGTCAGTCTTTCCCCCGGGTTTCAGTTGCTGTAACAATTCCTGAGTATTGCCCGGCTTCAGTGACAGGACTTTACGCACTACCGCCCATCCCATGAAATAGTCTACTCCAAGAGCATACATCTGTCTGCCGCGGGCTATAGCCGATGATTTGATTGATATGTTACGCGACCCGGCTGTCTCGGGGTTTCGCTCATAGTCATTGAGAAAACTGATGGCGTGGTACATCAGCGAGGTAGTCAACGGGTTAAGCGCATTGTAGTTTACTATGTCGAGGCGCTCGAGCTCTTCACTCCGGCAATCGCGGCTTGCCCATTTCATGATGTCGCGTATGGTGCCTGACGTCGAGAGGTTTGCCGCCGGTATGACAATAGATTTTTTGTCGGCTCCTATCACATAGGAATAGGGCAACACTGAAGTGTCGGGGTGGTCATAATGGCTGCCTAACACAGCGGAGAAATATCCGAAGCGCGCAGGCCACATGACATAAGCGTTGCTGCCGGTCTTGCATCCGCGTGCCATTATGCCGCAGTGTATAGGTCCGGTCTTGTAGTGGTGATTGCTCTGGTTGGTGCCTGACCCGGCATTGAAGAAGGAGAACATGCCGCCGATAAGCAGCGTCGACTTGTGCATCGAGACAGTGTGAGGCCCGGCAAAAACGGCCGCCGCTTCACCACATTCAAGCACACAGTTGCTGAATATAAGAGAGTCGTGGGCGACAAATCCGTTGCTTACGGTGCTTGCCTGTCCGATAAATGTATTTTTTACGATGGCGCTCTTGTCGAGCCGTGCTTCTGAAGCGAGAATAAAATGCTCTGCAACGACGTTTGGTCCTACAAATGCTTTCTGTCCTACAGTTCCGTCCCATAAAAGGGAAGAACCGTTGGCATAGGACTCTTTTTCAAAATTCACGTCGGTTACCGACCCTATATTGGTAAGCTTCGCATATTTCCCTATTATGCCTGACGACTGTTTCTTTTCAGAGGCATAATCACCAATCATTTTCTTCAGCTTCCCGACAAGAGCCTCGTTATGGCGATACATTGCGATGATGTAGGCAATCTGCGCGGTCAGCTTGTCATATATCGGCACACTCCTGCCTCCGGTCTCGTCAAGCACATTGACTTCAGTGCCATTCCCGAATGAGCGTGAGCCGGTGCATATCACCGACCCTACGTTAGATATGTAGGCGTGGTCATCTATGTGATAGTTCATGATGCACTCGGCTACATGAGAGATGTGTACGTTGTCGCCTACGGTACAATTCTGTAGAGTCGCGTCATATATGCCCGACTGGGCTATGAATCCGGCAGTGCCGATTACCTGCTCGTCGGTAAGACCAAGAAATATCTCACCCGAGAAGTCTACGCGGGCATAGCAGTCAGGATTGAATCCATCCTTTACTTTAATAGAGTTCCAATCGGCGGCACGGCAGCCGTTGCCACGGAGTGTCGCTATCTCGCCGGGTGTTATGTCACGATAGCACATGATGATTGGTTATAAGTCGGTTATTTATTTTGTATCGTCGGGTGTGGCATCATCTTCCTCGTCATATTTCTGGAAAAGGAAGTCATTATAGGGGAAGCGGGTCAGATGTACCTCTTTAGCCTTCTCGTAAAGCATAGCCTTCAATTCGTCGATGTTTATCTGCTTTTTTGCCGAGATGAACACACAATTGTCATTCATCTTAGCCATCCACGAGGCTTTTAAGTCGTCGAGAGAAAGGTTTTCACGAGTGGCAGGCGTAAGGTCATCGTCATCCTTCGGCTTATAGGTGAATGCGTCGACCTTGTTGAATACAAGGATATGTTTCTTGTCGTTATGCTCTCCACATATTTCATTGAGAGTCTTTTCCACAACTTCAATCTGCTCCTCAAACTGTGGGTGACTGATGTCGACGACATGGACAAGAATGTCAGCGTCTCTCACCTCGTCAAGGGTCGACTTAAAGGAATTGACAAGATGGGTGGGGAGTTTGCGGATAAAGCCTACGGTGTCGGTGAGAAGAAACGGCAGATTGTCGATAATCACTTTCCTTACAGTAGTGTCAAGAGTGGCGAAAAGCTTGTTTTCGGCAAACACGTCGCTCTTGCTCAGCAGGTTCATCAGGGTTGACTTGCCGACATTGGTGTAGCCTACGAGAGCCACGCGGGTCAGCTTGCCTCTATTTTTGCGCTGTATTGATTTCTGCCTGTCAATGCTCTCCAGCTCGTCTTTCAGTCGGGAGATTTTGTCAAGGATTATGCGTCGGTCGGTCTCAATCTGAGTTTCACCGGGACCACGCATACCGATACCTCCGCGCTGGCGTTCGAGGTGGGTCCACATTCGAGTCAGTCGCGGAAGCAGATACTGATACTGGGCAAGCTCTACCTGAGTCTTGGCGTTTGCCGTCTGTGCGCGTTTTGCAAATATGTCGAGGATAAGGCTTGTGCGGTCAAGAATCTTTACCTGTAGTTCGCGTTCAAGATTTGCCACCTGCTTTGTCGAGAGGTCATCGTCAAAAATGACGAGCCCTATGTCATTGTTTTCGACATATTCCTTTATTTCATCCAGCTTGCCTTTCCCGACAAATGTGCGCGGGTTGGGGTATTCGACGCGCTGGAGAAATTTTTTCTCGGTTACCGCGCCGGCGGTGTCGGCGAGAAATTCAAGCTCGTCGAGATATTCATTGGCTTTTGCCTCGTTCTGCCGAGGGGTTATGAGACCTACAAGAACTGTCTTTTCTGAAGTCTCTTTGCTTATGATATTTTCTTTCATCGGTTCAATAGTTCGTTATATTCTTTTGGTTGGTTGATGAGCCTCAGCCCTTCCACATAGATGGGGTTCAGCTCATTCATTATGCGGAAGTAGGAACCGTTTTCAAACAGGTCGCGCGCAAGCAGTGCTTTCAGCAGCGACTTCATGTAGGTGCTGCTTTTGGCATATTGCTCTTCATCATACGTAATGCCCTCGTCGGTGGCTCTGTCGATGACCTGCTGCATAATTTCCGGCGACACCTCAAATTTTTCCGCAAACTCCACCTCCGTAGGATATGTCGCGGAAAGTTCTCCGCGGTGAGCATCCATATATGATAGCGCCCATTTATAGATGATGCCTTTGGCAAGGACATCGCGGTAGTAGGGGGTGTACCACATGGTGTCAAGCGGTACAAACTTGTCGGGCATTATGCCTCCTCCGCCATATACTGGACGGTGAGTCTTTAATGTTATGAATTTTAACGAGTCGGGAAGGTGTATAGAGTCGGAGTGCATGAGTTCTCCTGACTCGAAACGATGCTTCATGTCGCTGTGGTAATCGTCAAGATCGCCTTTTGTGTAAGGCTTCTGTATGCATCTTCCGGAGGGTGTGTGATAGCGCGAGATTGTCAGGCGTATCATTGACCCGTCGGGGAAGGGGAACGGGCGCTGTACAAGTCCCTTGCCAAAGGTGCGGCGTCCGACTATGACACCGCGGTCATGGTCTTGAAGCGCTCCGGAAAGGATTTCGCTTGCCGAGGCTGAATAGTTATTGACCAGGACTACGACCCTGCCTTTGGTGAAATCACCGTCTTTTTCCGCCTTATGGCTGAAACTTGGTGTGCGCAGGGCTTCGGTGTAGACGATGAGGTCGCCTTTTTTTAGAAAATGGTTGGCAAGCTCGGTTGCCGCATTCAAGTATCCGCCTCCATTATCCTGCAGGTCGATAATCAGGTTCTTCATGCCTTGTTTGCGCAGTTTGTCAAGCGCTTCGTCAAATTCCTTCGGCGTCTTTTCTGCAAACTGAGAGATCCTGATATAGCCTGTCTCAGGGTCAGCCATATATGCCGCGTCAATGCTGTAAATGGGTATGTCGTCACGGGTTATGCTGAAGTCAATGAGTTTGTCGACACCGTGGCGCAGCACCTTGACATTGACTGTCGTGCCTTTCGGACCGCGCAATCGCTTCATTACTTCCGAGTTTTTCATCTTTACTCCGGCGATGAGGGTGTCGTTGACCTCGATTATTCTGTCGCCCGGAAGGATGCCGACCTTTTCTGACGGACCGCCGGCAATGGTCTGGATGACATAAAGCGTGTCGGTCGTGGCAATATTGAACTGGATGCCTATTCCGCTGAAATTTCCGGTCAGCGGTTCGGTGAATTCCCGTGTCTCCTCGGGTGAGGTATAGAGCGAGTGCGGGTCAAGGGTTTTAAGCATAGCCTTGATTGCCTCGTCAACAATCGTGTCGCGGTTTACATCATCGACATAGTAGGTGGATATTATCCCCTCGGCATATTGCAGCTTGCGGTCGGCGGTAAGCTCAAATCCCGCTGCTTTAAGTGTAAACGCCACGCCCAGGAGCGATATAATCAGGTATAGTGACTTTTTCATTTATCGGTGTGTTATAGTGATTCTGATTCAGGGACAAACTGGCTTATGTCGTAGCCACACCGGTCAAGGTCGCGCACCATGGTGGAGCTGACATATTGCAACTCGGGCAGCGTGTACAGCAGCACGGTCTCTATTCCGGAGATGCGTCGGTTGGCATAGGCGAGATTGCGCTCATACTCGTAGTCGGCGACAGTCCTGACGCCGCGGAGTATAAACCCGGCATTATGCCTGCGAGCTATGTCGACGGTCAATCCGTCGTAGCTTACCACTTCTACGCGCGGTTCTCTCGCCATGGCTTTCTTGATGTGGCGCACACGCACTTCCGTCGGTTTGTAACACCTTTTTGCGTCATTGATGCCGACGGCAATGATTATTTTATCAAATATCTGCAACCCGCGCTCCACAATCGACAGGTGTCCTATGGTGAAGGGGTCGAATGTGCCCGGGTATATGGCTATGCGTTCAAGAGATTTGTGAGTCATCTTCGATTACGAGATTGTCAATAATAAAGTTTTGGCGTTCGACTGTGTTTTTACCCATGTAAAACTCCAGTAGCTCGGCTACGGCATCTTCTTTGCGTAGGGTCACGCGGTCAAGCCTGATGTCGGGACCGATGAATCCGCGGAACTCTTCGGGCGAGATTTCACCGAGACCCTTGAATCGGGTGATTTCGGCGTTGGCTCCGAGCTTGTTGATTGCTTCGATACGCTCTTCGTCATTATAACAATAATAAGTCTCGTCGGTTGCGCCCTTTGCCGCTTTTTTCCCTATGCGCCTTGTCGTTTTTCCGTTTCTCACTCTGAAAAGAGGAGTCTGAAGCACGTAGACATGTCCTTTTTTTATCAGGTCGGGGAAAAACTGAAGGAAGTATGTGAGAAGCAGAAGCCTGATATGCATTCCGTCAACGTCGGCATCGGTCGCGATTATCACCTTGTTATAGCGCAGGTCGTCGATGCTTTCCTCGATGTTCAGTGCCGCGCGAAGGAGCGCGAACTCATCGTTTTTGTAGACATCCACAAGCGGCATTCCGTAGGTGTTCAGCGGTTTTCCGCGGAGAGAGAACACGGCTTGTGTGTCGACATCACGAATTTTAGTGATTGACCCTGCAGCCGAGTCACCCTCGGTGATGAATATTGACGAAGCGAGTTTTTTGTCTTCATCGCCTTTCACGTCACAGAGGTGGGTGCGGCAGTCAAGAAGTTTTTTGTTGTGGATGGCAAATTTCTTCGCTTTTTCCCTCACTGCTTTGGTGACGCCTGCCATTGCTTTGCGCTCGCGTTCGTTTTCCTGTATCTTTTTCAGCAGGATGTCGGCTGTGGTGAGGTCTATGTGAAGATAATTGTCAAGCTCTTTCTTGATAAAGTCGCCTATGAATTTTGCCACGGTAGGCCCGTTAGGTCCCATGTCGCGTGAGCCCAGTTTGGTCTTTGTCTGAGATTCAAATACCGGCTCCTCGACTTTTATCGAGATTGCAGCGACCATTCCGCCGCGAATGTCGGAATATTCAAAGTTTTTGCCGAAATATTCCTTGATTGTACGTGACACAGATTCACGGAACGCTGTGAGGTGGGTGCCTCCCTGAGTTGTGTGCTGCCCGTTGACAAAAGAATAGTATTCTTCGCCAAACTGCTTTGTGTGGGTGATTACAGCCTCGATATCATCGCCTTTCAGGTGAATGATGGGGTAGAGCGGCTCGGTCGTGAGGTTCTCCCTTAGCAGGTCGAGCAGGCCGTTGCGCGAGTAATAGCGCTTGCCGTTGAGATATATCGACAGCCCGGTGTTCAGGAATGTATAGTTTTTTACAAGCTGCACGATATACTCTTCGTGGTAGTGATAGTCGCGGAATATCGAGTTGTCGGGGGTGAACCTGACCAATGTCCCGCTCGGCTCGTCACTTGCCACTATGCCGCTGTCGTTGATTACATTTCCGCAGCTGTATTCGATGGTGCGCGCCTGACCGTCGCGTGCGCTTGTTATTATGAAGTCGGTCGACAATGCATTGACCGCCTTTATGCCGACACCGTTTAGACCTACCGATTTCTTGAACGCCTTGGAATCATATTTCGCACCGGTGTTCATTTTCGACGATACGTCTATGAGCTTGTCGAGCGGGATGCCCCTGCCGTAGTCTCTTACTGACACGGTTGCATCGGTGACTGTGACATCTACCTGCTTGCCAAACCCCATCATGTATTCGTCAATGGCGTTGTCAAGCACTTCTTTGAGAAGCACATATATGCCGTCGTCATTCTGAGAGCCGTCACCGAGCTTGCCGATATACATACCGGGTCGCAGGCGTATATGCTCTTTCCAGTCGAGCGTCTTTATGTCGTCGCCGGAATAGTTGACCGGCTTGTTTTCGTTTTCTTCTTCCTGTAATGTGATGTCGCTGGTGTCACTCATGTCGCGTAGTCAAGGCTTTTAAGATTATTCTTACAAAGTTACACAAAAGTGACAAATAATGCAAATCTAAAGATTTAGCCCTGAGAGTATGCGGGTATAGGTGGCAATAGCTTCGCGTATTTCTGACGTGAAGATAAATTCATCGGCGGTGTGGGAGCGGGATGACTGTCCGGGACCTATTTTTACTGACGTCCAGGGCATGAGAGCCTGGTCGCTTAATGTCGGGGAGCCGAATGGGACATATCCGAGCATCTTGAGGCGCCGGACAATCACGTGGTCGGGTGATATGTGTGAGGGGTTAAGGCGCGTCGAGCGTGGCGTGAACCTACATTCCGGCACGGCAGCGCGTATCAGCTCAAGTGTCTCTGCATTGGTATAGGCGTCGGTTGTGCGCACGTCAACCACCATCTTGCACAGGTCGGGCACGACATTGTGCTGGGTTCCGGCATTGATTTGCGTGACGCTGATTTTTACATGTCCGAGCAGTTCCGACACTACCGGCAGGCGCAGGTTCTTGAGCGTGTATATGGCGTCGGCGGCATGGTATATGGCATTGTCGCCTTCATCGCGGGCTGCGTGGCCGGCTACGCCATAGACTTCGGCGTCAAGCACCATAAGCCCTTTTTCGGCGATTGCCGGGTTCATGCCTGTCGGTTCGCCCACGATTGCGAGGTCTACGCGGGGGAGTAGCGGGATGACTGACTCGATGCCGTTTTTGCCGCTTATCTCCTCTTCTGCCGAGGCGAGCATTATAAGGTTGTAGGACCGCGGCATTTCCGACATGTAAAGGAATGTCGAGATTAGCGAGACCAATGAGGCTCCGGCGTCGTTGCTGCCGAGCCCGTATATGCGTCCTTCTTCATCCTCTTCCGGTTTGAACGGGTCGCACGTCCATCCTGCCGCCGGTTTTACAGTGTCAATATGGGAGTTGAGAAGCAATGTGGGAAGTGACGGGTCGTAGCCGGGAGCTACAGCCCATACGTTGTTGCCGTGACGGTTTGGCGAGTGTCCGTTTGTCATTAGGTGACGCTGGATTATATCGGCGGCATGCACTTCTTCCCTGCTTAACGAGGGGGTGGAAATAAGTTCTTTCAACAAGTCGATTGCCTGGTAATATAGCTCATCCATATATTGAGAGTATGTGTTTGTGTCTTTTGCGAGTGTTCCGGCAAGCGTTTAGGCGCATGCCGCATGCAAATATACTACAATTCTTTCAGAGAGCGAAACGGGATGTCGTGCAGGGCAAGAGAGTCGGCATAGCGGTTGTGGCGTCGCGGGTGCAAGTCATTGCTTAGTATTATTGAGTCGGGGCTATACCGGCTGTAGATGTCAATGACATCTCCTCTGAATCCACGGCATATCACGGCATGGGTGGGGCGAGGCTCGCAGGCAGGGTCGGGCAGCTCATTGTCTGCTACGGTGAGATAGCGGTTCTCTCCGATTAAAGTCAGGCTGCACATTCTTGTCACCGAGCCGAATACTGCTGAATCGGGTGCTATGATTATTGAGTCGATGTGATGGATGCCGAGGTAGTCGCTGTAGGTCAGCATATAGTTTTCGACAAGGTTTTTGGCGTTCTGCGGTTTTGCCGTTGTCAGCAGGTAGGCTTTGTCGTGGTGACGGTAAAGGCATGAGGTGGAATATGTCTCGTAGGTAAGAAACATCTCTTCATCGGCATGTGCCGGCTGTGATACAGTGAAGCATAGGCAAGTGGCTGTCGCGATTGACAGGCAGATGTATCGGAATATGCGTTTACGCAGATATATCGCCGAGATAAGCGAAGCGACGGTAAGAAAGTAAGGCACAGCTACCCATGCCGGGAAATAGATGTGGTTGATGGTTGCATTAGGGAGATTGGAGATGAATGATACAAATGAATGTATTGCCGAATAGAGCAAGTCGATGAAAGCGCATAGCCACGAGGGGTCGGCGCCTGCTGCCCCGGCGACAAGCAGCATGACGCCCGCACCCATAAGAAACGGCAATAATATCAACACAGGGATGTTGGCGAAGAGGAAATAGAGGGGAAATGAATGGAAATAGTAGGCTGACACTATGCCTGTGCCTATGGTCGCCGCCACACTGACGCTTGCCGTTGACGCGAGATAAAACAGCACTTTGTTTTTGCGACTGATGCGGTTGACAGCGGGGGCTATGGCGAGTATCGAGGCTGCTGCCAAAAATGACATCTGAAATCCGGGCTGATACATCTGGAGCGGGTCGCAGACGATGATCACGCAAGCGGCGAGCAGGAGTCCGTTAAATCCGAAATAGCGTCGCTGAAGCATCACTCCTCCGCTTATGGCTGTCGCCATGATTACTGCGCGAGTGACCGACGGGGACAGGCCGGTAAAGATGGCATATGCCCAAAGCGCCACAATGGTGAATGTCAGCCTCAGGTCGCGCAATCTGAATAGATGCAACGGAAATAACACGATGGAGATTATGATAGCCAGGATGCCTACATGTAGTCCGCTGAGGGCAAGTATATGAGCCACGCCTGCCGAGGAATACAGCCGGCGGGTGTCTTCGGCGAGTATGGAAGTGTCGCCTGTGATTGTGGCGGTAAGAAATTCACAAGCCTGGGGAGATAGCGAGCTTCGTTTAAAAATGTCGCCGGCAAGAGGTCGCAGGCGGCGTATTTCCCAATAAAGGTTGTGTGATGCTCCTGTTATTGAGATGCTGTCGGGAGGTGTGAATCCACGGTATATTATCCCCTGTGTCCTTAGCCTGAATGTGTTGTCGTTAGCCTTGCTTGTGCGGGGACGCGGTTTTTGCAGCTTGCCGTTGAGTTTAACGCTGTCGCCTATTGATAGCATCGTTCCTGTCGAGGGGACTGTAAGGCGGGCTTTGATGTCGCCATATTCAAGGGTGTTGAACGCCACGACAATATGTTGCCCAGATTCGTTGGTCAGGTTGCTCTCTACGATTGCCTTTTGTGAATCGGCATGAAAAATGTCGGGATAATCCTTGCCGACCGGGTTGATTATAAGTATCGCCGTGACAAGGATTATTGTTACAGGGAGTAGCGGGATGTAGGAGAGGGGAGGTCGCAATTTTTATAGCCCAGGCGGTTTATTCATTCCATATTTTCCACGCGGCAAAAGCCTGTAGAAGGAGCATCTCAAGTCCGTTTTTTGTTTCGGCGCCATGTTCCGCCGCTTTTTTCATGAACATAGTCTCCTCCGGATTGTAGACGACGTCGTAGCATAGGTGAAGCGGAGTCAGCAGATTGTAAGGAATATCGGGGCACTCTTCGACATGGGGATACATGCCAAGCGGCGTGGTGTTGACAATCACTGTGTGTGACTCCATTATTTCAGGCGACAGGTCTTTGTATGTCAGTATGCCTTCTCCTGCCTTGCGTGACACATAGGTCGGTTCTATCCCGAGATTTATCAGCCCCTGGAACACAGCCTTCGCGGCTCCGCCTGTGCCGAGCACAAGCGCTTTTTTGCGCTCCGGGGTGAGCAGTGAGCGTATCGAGTCCATGAACCCGATTATGTCAGAGTTGTAGCCTTTGAACTTCAGGTTGTTGTTGTCGTGAACAATCTTGATTACATTTACCGCGCCTATCTTTTTGGCGTTGTCGTCAATTGAATCAAGATAGGGCAGCACCTGCTCCTTATAGGGGATGGTGACATTGAGTCCGCATAGATTGGGATACTCGGCTACTACCTCCATTAAATCACCGATGTCGGGCAACTCGAAGTTGAGGTAACGGGCATTGATGCCTTCCGACTGAAACTTCTGGTTGAAGTAATTTTTGGAAAAGGAGTGGGACAGGGGATAACCTATCAGTCCAAATATACGTTCATTCTTGTCTGCCATAATCGGTGATGTTTTCTGGTTGTGTTGCAAAATTAATCATATTGTCAGAATTATTTATTAATGGAGCCTAATTTTTTTGTGTATTAGTAAAATTGTGTAACTTTGTCGTATGTTTTATAACATTGCTACACGGCACTTGAGATGATTAAAAAAAGCACTTTAGAAAAGGTAATCCAGGAAGACCTGTCAGAAATATGGTCAATTCTTGACGGCGATGAAAAACGTCGCATCGTCGAGAATTTTACTACCCATACATTTAAAAAGAATCAGATAATATATGCCGAGGGCGAGGAGCCTGAGTTTCTGTGGTGTCTGCTTAAAGGCAAGGTAAAGCTGTATAAGGACGGAATAGGAGGCAGGCAACAGATACTGCGCCTGATACGCCCCGTGCAATACTTCGGCTACCGTGCATGTTTTGCCGAGGAGGCATACGTGTCGACGGCTGCGGCTTTTGAGCCTTCTGTGCTTGGCTCTGTCCCCATGACTGTCGTAAAGGAGCTTATTCAAAACAATATAAAGCTTGCCTGGTTCTTTATACGCGAGCTGTCGCGCAATCTCGGCGGCTCCGACACGAAGATTGTCAATCTTACACAAAAGCACATACGCGGTCGCCTTGCCGAAGCTTTGATTGCGCTGAGGGAGAGTTACGGATTTGAAGATGATAACGCGACTCTAAAAATTTATATGGCGCGTGAAGATCTCGCCAATCTATCCAATATGACGACTTCAAATGCCATACGCACACTTTCCGGTTTTGTCAATGAGAAAATTCTCATCGTCGACGGAAGACGTATTAAGATTATAAATGAATCGGCACTCCGTAAGATAAGCAAATTCGGATAGCGGGGTGTAGGTTCAGTCGGGTAGATATAGAATAAACCAATATCGTGTCGTAGTCGGCACGATATTTTTTTGTTTGCGTATTAACATATTTTAACTTGGGGGGGGGGTAAATAATTCATCTATATTTGCAACTGTTGATATAACCAATCATTAATAAACTATGAGGAAAACCTTTACTTTTTTACTATGGGCATTGTCATCAATGATGGTTTTGCCCCTTGTTTCGTGTGGAGATGATGACGATGAAGCCGGTGGTGGCGACTCACCTGTGGCGACAGGCAACAAGCTGTCATCGATTACTGTTGCCGGTATCCCTGTATTCAATGTGAGCTATGATAGTTCCGGTCGCATTTCAAGGATGAAAATGGATGAAATGGAAATAACGCTTTCGTATAATCCGCTCACCATTAAGTCTCGTGACGATGAAGATAATTTAACGCTCTCCAATATCTCTACCAATTCCCGCGGTTACATGACTGAAGCTATTGTTTCGGAATTAGGTGATTCATGGAAGGTGTCGCTTACCTATGATTCTGCCGGGCACCTTACAAGCATGACCACAGATGGAGATACTGATTTTTTTAATTGGAAAGACGGCAATCTGATGAGTGTGGCTTATGATGGAGACGATATACTCTATACCTATTCGACTCTTGAGAATAAGGCTGGAGTTTGCAGTCCGTTATGGGATCCTCTCGGCCCGTTTTCCATGACCGGTCTGTTTGGCAAAGTGTCCAAGAATTTCCCCATGACTATGTACAATCCTGTGTTGTATGATGTGACAGAGTTTGCTTATCGATTGAATCCTGACGGTACAATATCCGCCGAACAGGTCACGATAGACGATATTACGATAACCATGTCATATAATTATGCCGGAAGCAGGGCAGGTGATGCCTGTGATGTAACCTCTTTGCAGGGCTCTAAAAACCGCTTCAAATCATTGTTTAAACGTAAAAAATAAAGACTATGAGACATATACTTTTTTTGTTACTGGCAGTAGCTTCTGTTGCCGGAGTGAGGGCGCAAGAGCCGGTTGACAGCCTTGATTATCTTCGTGACGAACTTGATGCGGCAAATGCTGAACTTGCGGAAAAGGATCTTGAAATAGAGAGGCTGAACCGCGAGAAGAACTGGAACTCAATATGGGGCAAGGGCAAATATACGATGCTTTCTTATGCTCCGACCGCCAACGTGAAGGCTGAGGGATTGAAGGAGAAGGCAAGTTTTTCATTTGCCATAACTAAAGGAAACAGTTATTTCTTCCCGAAACGCCCTATCGCCGGCTTGCTCAAGGTGGGTTTTGATGTGCGCTGGACCGATATTCAGGTTACAAAATACAAGAAGCGTAACTTTGTGACCTCTGATAACTGGAATACTGACGGAGGTAACACCGGAGGTGATGACGACTATGGCGACATTCTGTCAAAATTCAATAATCTCGGAGTATGGGATTTGCATATCGGGGCTTTCGGCATAGGTCCTGTCGTATCGGTGGCACCTTTCTCGATGATGGATAATGCCGCAAAATATCTTCGTGCCACATTGTACTTCCACTATCAGCCTACTTTCGGGCTACACCTCGTCAGCGACGAGGGTGACTTAAACTCATCGATGGCTTATTGCAATATATTTGACTTCGGAGGAAAGATACAGTATAGGCGTGTGGCGCTCGGCGTGGAAAGCCGCTGGGGTTCGGGAAAGTATTCCCAGATTGCTGTGTTAAACAGTTCTGACGATGAAGACAGCCGGCCCAAGATAAAGCGCGACTTCTCTTCGTTCAGGGTTTACATCGCCTTTACATTATAAGCACAGGCAACACAATGTATTGAAAGGGCTGCGGCTATTGTCGCGGTCCTTTCCATTTTTGTACACGCTGAATCATCGTATATCTACCTCTGTCGGTCGCATTCAGACCCCGTTCCCCGATATTTGTTAACGCTGGGGTCGCATATCTCTGAGTGGTTTTTGTCTTGTGATGAAGGAGCGTAGCTTTTGCTACGTGACAGAGGAACAAGGCAAAAAACGCCAGAGAGATGCGATGGTAAGGTGTTTTTATTGATTGCCGCACAATTTATCACACATAAATTCGGTTATATTATTTTAACCATCAGTAATCTACATGAGCAAATATGGTTATATCTGACCGGGACAGGGTGCCGGTGGAAACTTCTACCCCATGGCTTACCCAAATGGCGTACCGTATATGAATTTTACCGCAAATGGCTCACTACCGGATTTTTCGACCGGATGAACGTGGCATTGATTTATGTCGCAAGGAGTTCGCTACGGATGTCGTGGTCCATTGGTCGGACGCTTGAAAGAAGGATTGTCTATGAATCCGGAGTGCGTAAAATCGAATTTCGGCACATCGGAATTCAAACCGGTTGACGGCAGACGGGTTGTGGAGCGAACATTTTAGTGGCTTGAATCCTTCAGACGTTTAAACAAGAATTACGGGCAATTTCTGCACACCGCAAAAGGTATTGCGATGGTGGCGTGCGCAATGTTCATGTTGCGGTTCGTATAGTTCTAAACCGTTCCGATTTCATCACAAACAGATGTATTCTCAATTATCCGAGGCAAAAGTTACATTCGCCTCGGCCAATCGCCGTGCATCTGCGTCCGCTTGTTTCGGTCACAATGCAACCGCATTGCTCCCTCACTGCGTGAACACATCTGCACAACGCTTGACCGCCCCGGCCTTAACAAATATTGGGGAACGGGGTCTCAGAGTATGCGTCGCTTTATTTTTCCGCTGTCGGTACGGTCAAAGCGGGTCACTGCGATAATCTCTTTGGGGACACTGTAGCGGTCAAGCCGCTTGCGGATTTCCGGCATCAGCCGGTCTGTGTCGACTGATGTCGCCTCGATGTATAAAACAGCTTCCTGTCCCCAGCGTTCGCTATGTCTGCCGATGATATAAAACGGCTCATTGATAAGTCCTGCCAGCTGTCGCTCGATTAGTTCGGGGTGAAGTTTTATGCCGCCTGAGATTATTACATTGTCATGCCTGCCTATCCATCGGAAACGGGATGGGCTTATGACCTTGGCGATGTCGTTGGTGACAAGTTGCCGGAATGAAAATTCCGGTGCATTGATAATAAGGCAGCCTCGGTCGTCGGTTGAAGCCGTTATGCCGGGAAGCATGTCGTATATGTCACTGCGCGAGGTGATGTCACGTAGCGCGACATGGCTGCAGGTTTCGGTCATCCCATATGAAGCCCACGCTTTTATCCCTGACTCGGCAATGAGGCTTTCTTCTGCCGACGATAGCGGGGCGCCCCCGATAAGCAGGTTCTTGATATTGCCGGAAAGCCTATTGGACAATATGCCGGCAAGCTGTGCCGGGACAATAGGTACAAGGTCGAGAGTGCCGTAGTCGGAAGCCATAGGATGAGATGAGGGAGGCTCGACATGTAGACGGGCACCGCTTACGATAGCCCTTACAATCATCATTTTCCCGGCTATATAGGATGGCGACAAAGGAAGCAGCATGTTGCTGCCGGAGTCTATATTGAAAAAGCGGCATGTGGCTTCCGCTGATTTCAGCATGTCGCTTTTAAGGAGCTTTATTTCCTTAGGCTCACCGGTCGACCCGGAAGTGTGGGCTGTCACATATGGCTCCGGGGCAAACCATTCTTTCAGAAATTCATCGGCGAGACCTTTAGGGTCGTCAATCATTAGCGCCAGTCGAGTTGCGGGAGTTCCCATTTTCTGTCAGGGTTATATCGCAGCACATCCCGTGTCTGCACGAGAGGTGAAGAGATGTTGTTGAGATACAGTTGTCCTGTGCCGAGTCCCTGGGGCATGACCGGCTGCTTTACGGATACCCACTGTGCTATGGCGTTGAGCCCTATGTCAGATTCAAGCGCCGATGTAGCCCACCATTTTATGCCGTGTCTCTCTGCGGTCGAAATCCATTCGTCGGCTGAGGCAAACCCTCCGCACAGCGAAGGCTTCAGGATGATGTAGTGGGGACGGATTGCCGATAGCAGCGACTCCTTTTCTTGTGCATCTGTGCATCCGATAAGTTCCTCGTCAAGGGCTACAGGTATCGGGCTTTCGCGACATATGCGCTCCATTTCCTTCCATTGTCCCTGAAGGATGGGCTGCTCGATGGAGTGGATGGAAAAGGGTGACAGCATCTCAAGCCTCTGCAGCGCATTGCCGGGCGTGAAAGCCCCGTTGGCATCAAGGCGCAATTCAAGCCGGTCGGGGGCAAAGCGATTCCTTATATATTGCAGGAGCCTAAGCTCCTCATTGAAATCGATGCCACCGATTTTGAGTTTGACACACCTGAATCCGGCATTGAGTTTTTCGTCGATTCGTGACAGCATCTCTTCTGCTGAGCCCATCCAGATAAGTCCGTTGATGGGTATTTCACTTTTCCCCAGGCTCCATTGTGACGGAAACGGGTGACGCGTGCCGCCGTTGTCAAGGTCGGCGAGTGCTGTCTCAACACCGAAACGCAGTGACGTCATAGGCGGCAACTGTATCTCTTCGCGGCACTTCGCGGCATTTATTGCCCGACACGTTTCTCTCAGCCTCTCTTCATAGTCAGGGAGGTCGTCATCACCAAGACCTTTGAACAGGGCACATTCGCCTACGCCGAAATTTTTGCCTGAATCGTCCCGGATGCGTATATAGTAAGTGGCGCGTTCGGTGAGTGTGTCACGCGAAGTCACCGCTTTGTTTTTGAAATGCAGGGTATAAGTGGCGTATTCGGCTTTCATCGGTTATCCCGGAAATTTGGGGAACTGCGAGAAATCGGGGTCGCGCTTTTCAAGGAACGCGTTTTTGCCTTCCTGCGCTTCTTCCATGAGATAATACATCAAAGTCGCGTCGCCGGCAAACTCCATCATGCCGCGCTGTCCGTCAAGTTCGGCATTCATGGCTCTCTTGATCATTCTGATTGCCATCGGGCTGCGCTTCAGGATGGTTTCACACCATTCCACGGTTTCATCCTCAAGGCGTTCAAGCGGCACTACTTTGTTTACCATGCCCATTTCCTCAGCTTCTTTGGCTGTGTATTGGCGGCAAAGAAACCATATTTCACGTGCTTTTTTCTGTCCTATACATCTCGCAAGATAAGATGAGCCGAATCCGGCATCGAAACTTCCGACTTTGGGCCCTGTCTGTCCGAATCTTGCGTTTTCTGACGCTATCGTAAGGTCGCATACAACCTGTAATACATTTCCTCCGCCGATTGCGTAGCCGTTGACCATGGCGATTACTGGCTTGTGGATTGAGCGTATTGCCTTGTGCAGGTCAAGCACATTAAGCCTGGGTACACCGTTTTGGTCAATGTATCCTCCGATTCCTTTTACCTTCTGGTCGCCTCCGGAGCAGAAAGCTTTGTCGCCGGTGCCGGTCAACACGACAACACCTATGTCGGGGCGTTCGCGGCAGATTGACATTGCGTCAAGCATCTCGAAATTGGTTTGCGGGCGGAATGCGTTGTACACTTCGGGGCGGTTAATCGTTATCTTGGCGATGCCGCCATATTGCTGGAACAGGATGTCCTCATATTCCTTTATAGTAGTCCATTCTCTCATAACACATATTTTTTTGCAAATATAGCTACAATAAATCTCTATTTCCTGTAGATAGTGGCGTTTTTCTGTTAAAAATTGCGTTAAAAAGATGGATGTAACAGAATGTATTCTATAATGTAATAAAGATGAAATGCTTTGATTGTTTTGTAATGCTAAGTAACATAAGTAATTATGTATTAACTATAGTTAATTAACTTGGTAAAACTAAAATATTTACAAAAATGCATTGTCAGTATGAAAAGTATTATTATATTTGCGCTGTAATTGATTTGTAACAAGTTTGTGAATCAATTGCAATAAGTAACGACAACTATTTACATTAAATTATCTATTATGGGTTCTTCTAATTTTCAAACAAAGCTTTTAGGATTGCAAAGCAATCTTTTAAATTTCGCTTATCTTCTCACGTCCAACCGTGACGATGCCTATGATTTGCTCCAGGACACCACTCTGAAGGCTCTCGACAATGAGGACAAGTATGTCGACAATGTAAACTTCAAAGGATGGGTGTTTACCATCATGCGCAACATCTTTATCAACAACTATCGTAAGGTGGTTCGCTCTGCTACGATTATTGACCAGACCGAAGACCTCTATCATCTGAATCTTCCACAAGATTCCGGGTTTGAGACTCCCGAGGGCTCTGTCGCAGCAAAAGAAATCACTGCCGCTATCGACTCTTTCAGCGATGACTATCGCATACCTTTCTCAATGCATGTGGCAGGATATAAGTATAATGAGATTGCTGAAAAAATGAATCTCCCCCTTGGCACTGTAAAGAGTCGTATCTTTTTTGCCCGTCAGCGTCTTCAGCAGACACTCAAGGATTATCGTTAACCGGCGGAATCCAACCGATTAACCCGTAAAATATTGATAATTTCTATTTAGGGTCATGCTCCGGCATGGCCCTTTTTCGTGTCGTTATTGTATCGCAATTAAATGTTTCTGTCGCCGCGCTGCGTGTCTTTTTTATTGGGGAGGGGATAAAAAGCGGCGGAGCCATGTCGCACGACATAACTCCGCCTGTAATATTTATGAGAACCAATTTATGCGTTCTTAACCTTCTCTACAACTGCCTTGAAAGCGGCGGGGTTGTTGAGAGCGAGGTCGGCAAGCACCTTACGGTTGATCTCTATGCCTGACTTGTGGATAAGTCCCATAAGCTTAGAGTAGGAGAGGTTTTCCTCGCGAGCGGCAGCGTTGATACGCTGAATCCACAATGCGCGGAAGTTGTGCTTCTTATCTTTACGGTCACGATAAGCATAGGTAAGACCCTTTTCCCAAGTGTTTTTGGCAACGGTCCACACATTCTTACGTGCGCCATAGTAACCACGGGTGAGTTTTAAGATTTTCTTTCTGCGTGCTCTTGAAGCAACATGATTTACTGATCTTGGCATTTTAGTAATGATTTTTGAATGTCAGCGGCGTTTTTGCTCTTTTTTGCTGTGCATTCGGTTAATAAAAAGATTATAAAATCACGAATTAAAAAACAGTGAAACCTTTACGTTACAGTGCGAGCAAATCTCTTACTTCGCGTTCGTCAACCTTGGCTACTGTGCCGAAGTGGGTGAGGTTTCTCTTTTGCTTCTTGGTCTTCTTTGTCAAGATGTGACTTTTAAAGGCATGTTTTCTTTTGATTTTTCCTGATCCGGTAAGGGCGAACCTCTTTTTGGCACCGGAATTAGTCTTAACCTTTGGCATTGTTTTAATTTTTAATTAATTCGAGTTATATAATTGTGTGATTGGCAAGCCAATCGATTTATTTCTTTTTGGGCGAGAGCATGATTGTCATTCTCTTGCCTTCAAGCACCGGCATCTGTTCAAGCTTTCCAAGCTCTTCGAGGTCGTTGGCAAAGCGAAGCAGCAATACTTCTCCTTGCTCCTTGAAGAGGATTGAACGTCCGCGGAAGAACACGTAGGCTTTTACTTTTGCTCCTTCCGACAGGAATCCTTGGGCATGCTTCAGCTTGAAGTTGTAATCGTGGTCATCGGTCTGAGGTCCGAAACGAATCTCTTTTACCACTACCTTGGTAGACTTGGCTTTCTGTTCCTTCAGTCGCTTCTTCTGCTGGTACAGGAATTTCTGATAGTCAAGTATCTTGCAGACAGGCGGAGCTGCATTGGGCGAAATCTCGATCAAGTCAAGTTCCTGCTCTTCGGCAAGCTTGAGTGCATCGTGGATTGAGTATATGCCTGGCTCCACATTGTCGCCCACAAGTCGTACCTCGCGGGCGCGTATGCGCTCATTTATTGCATAAGGATCTTTTTCTTTCTGCGGTCCTCTCCGCTGATTGCCGCGTTGCGGCCCCTGATTACCGGGTCTGTTGTCCATTCAGTAGTGTTATTGATTTATCAATTTGTTGACCTCGTCAGTCAAATATTCTGCAAAGGTAGTAATTTTCATTGTACCTTTATCACCTTCACCCTGTTTTCTTACAGAAACTTCATCATTTTCTGCTTCTTTTTCTCCTACAATCAGAAGATAGGGTATGCGTTTGAGCTCGTTGTCGCGGATTTTCTTTCCGATTTTCTCGTTTCTGTCATCGACAATCGTGCGGACATCAGCGATGTTCAGCTCGCGTGCAACCTTGTGGGCGTAGTCGTTAAACTTCTCGCTGATAGGAAGCACAACCGCCTGGTCGGGTACAAGCCACAACGGGAATTTACCTGCCGTATGCTCCAGAAGCACAGCGACAAAGCGTTCGAGCGATCCGAACGGTGCGCGGTGAATCATGACCGGACGGTGTTTCTGGTTGTCGGCTCCGGTGTATTCGAGCTGGAAACGTTCGGGCAGGTTGTAGTCAACCTGAATTGTTCCGAGCTGCCAACGGCGACCGATGGCGTCTTTAACCATGAAGTCGAGTTTCGGTCCGTAGAATGCTGCTTCACCGAGTTCGGTGCGTGCGTTAAGTCCCTTTTCCGCACAGGCGTCGATGATTGCCTGCTCGGCAAGGTGCCAGTTTTCGTCAGAGCCGATATACTTTTCTTTATGCTTCGGGTCGCGGAGCGATATCTGTGCTTCGTAGTTGTTGAAGTCAAGAGTCTTGAAGATATAAAGGATGATGTCCATTACCTTGAGGAATTCATCCTTAATCTGGTCGGGCGCGCAGAATATGTGGGCGTCATCTTGAGTGAAGCCGCGCACACGTGTCAGACCGTGGAGCTCACCGCTCTGTTCGTAGCGGTACACGGTACCAAACTCGGCGAGTCTCATAGGCAGGTCGCGGTAAGAACGCGGGTATGCCTTAAATATCTCGCAGTGGTGGGGGCAGTTCATCGGTTTCAGCAGATATTCTTCACCTTCTTCCGGTGTGTGAATAGGCTGGAAGGAGTCCTTGCCATATTTTGCATAGTGACCTGAGGTCACATACAGATTCTTGTTACCGATATGCGGAGTGATTACCTGAAGGTAGCCATACTGCTTCTGAATCTTGCGCAGGAACTGCTCAAGACGGTCGCGCAATGCAGCGCCCTTGGGAAGCCAGAGGGGAAGTCCGGCACCTACATTGGATGAGAAGGCAAAGAGTTCCATCTCTTTTCCGAGTTTACGGTGGTCGCGCTTCTTGGCCTCTTCAAGCAACACCAGATACTCGTCAAGCATCTTCTTCTTGGGGAAGGTTATGCCGTAGACGCGCACAAGCTGGTTGCGCTTTTCATCGCCACGCCAGTAGGCACCGGCAAGCGAGGTTATCTTTACCGCTTTTATCGGGGCGGTGTTAGGGATGTGAGGTCCGCGGCAGAGGTCGGTAAACTGTCCCTGGGTGTAGGTAGTGATGTGACCGTCTTCAAGCTCGCTGATAAGCTCACATTTGTATTCTTCGTTTCTGTCGCCAAATAGTTTGAGCGCGTCAGTCTTTGATATGTCAGCTCTTACGATTGGCTCCTTTTTCTGGGCAAGCTCAAGCATCTTCTTCTCGATAGCGGGGAAGTCGGCGGCTGTGATGGAGTGTCCATTGGTGTCGATGTCGTAGTAGAAACCGTTTTCAATCGCCGGCCCTATACCGAACTTCACTCCGGGATAAAGCTCCTGCAACGCTTCGGCGAGAAGGTGGGCTGAACTGTGCCAGAAAGCGTGCTTGCCTTCCGGGTCGTCCCACTTGAAAAGTTTAATCTCTGCGTCTGCGTTTATGGGGCGGCTTATGTCCCAATCCTCACCGTTGACTGTGGCGGCAAGTATATCCTGCGCCAGACGGGTGCTTATGCTTTCAGCAATCTGGAGCGGGGTTGTGCCCTCTTCATACTGCCTTGTGCTTTTGTCGGGAAATGTAATCGTAATCATTTTATTTCATTTAATTTTCATGCTGACAGGGCGCAATTTCCCCTATCGCGCAAAAACGACTGCAAATTTACGCAAATATTTCAAAACCACAAATAAAAAACACATTGTCAATGCCTATGCCGTAAATCAATGCAAGAATCGAAAGAAGTCGGCTGAATTTCTAATCCAAGTTTCATCAACATCTGGAATAATGATTTGAATGATTTGATCTCAGACGGCGCTTAACAATGGAGGTAAGCAGAGACGCTTTATTACCGTCGTAATTATTACCACGGTGACAAAGTTGTTGGGTTTGGTTATTTGTCGGAGAAGAAAGCTGATTGTGAACCGGATGACATATGTCGCGCTTTCAATGGGTCGGGGACGGGTGTCACAATCGGTCTATATAGTCGTCGGCTTGTCGGCGTGACGTGAACCGTATGATCTCTCCGGTGTAGCCCTGCAGCAGTTGCCTTATGACCGGAAGCTGCCGGTCAGGATAGTCAATGATAGATTGTCTTAAATTTTTGTCGAGAGTCTCGTCGGTCCATGGCATGTCGCTATGGGCTTTCCCTACACGGTTTTCCGCGCCTGCAAGACATGTCTCGGTCGGAAGGTCAAAGAAAAACACGGTGTCACACCGTCTCATCCTTTCAGGCAGTGTGCGCTGATACATGCCGTCGATTATCCATTTTTCTTTATTCATAATCTCCCGGAGCTGCCGGTCAAAGTCATCGCGGCTTATAGTTGTCCTGTCGTGACGATGCCATATCATGTCGAGATGGTAGAGCGGAATGCCTGTCTTTTCCGCCAGTTTCTTTGCAAAGGTGCTTTTCCCGGCTCCGGGACATCCTATGATTATTATCTTATCCATAAAAAATAAGTCGGTTTTGCGAGACGCTTAATCAGAACCTGTTTTTTTCCGAAAGTCCCGCCCCGGTTCCTTTATACCGGCTCTTGGTGGTGTTGAAGTTATAGCGGATTGTCAATTCGACATTTCTTCCATGATTATTGACATTGGATTGCATTTTGACATTACCGCTGTAAATATCCGCATGATAAAGCATACCGTTGAAAATATCATTCACGCCCAAATATACCGAGAGAGACTTATCGAGGAACATTTTATATACTCGGAGATTAACTGTAGATTGCGTATGTGTGTAAGACCAGTTTTTCCAGTCTCCACGACTGCGCCACCAAAACGATGCTTCTATAAACCAGTCTTTCGGGAGTGTAAATGTATTCTGCATCTGTATTGTGAAGATTGGACTGCCTAACTTCAAATATTGGTCACGATAGTTTATTCCAAACCACTGCTTCTGCATCCCCAAAGAAAGCGATGGGTGATATATTCCAAATACCGGGGAGGCATTAAGGTATATGGAAAACAGTTTTTGGTTGGGTGTATTGGTTACCGTGAATACATTTATCTTTTCGTTACCCTCATATGGCTCGTATATTTGAGTTGTGACATCTTTTGTATAAGTGTATTGGGCTGAAAGGGTTATGTATTTCCAAGATGCCTGTGCCGTGAAGTCCTGACGTTTGGCGGGTTTCAAATAAGGGTTTCCGCGGGTGTATAGCATTGAATTTACATAAAAATAGTTGCCGGTAAGATTATTATAGGTCGGACGCGAGATTCTGTTGCTATATGACAAGGAAAACTTGAAATCTCCCGGCGAATAGGTTATATTCGCAGAAGGGAACAGGTTGTTATACGTTTTGCTCTGTCCGTCCACCAACTTATCATTCAAATAATAGTCAGATTTGACATGTTCGTACCGGACTCCGGCAGTTGCACTGAATTTCCCGAAAGTCCGGCTGATTTCTGCAAAAATGCCCATATTGCTCTCTCTTACATCTGTAAGTTCCGAATTTAGTATGTTTTCAGGATTGCGGAAGTCATTGCGACTCCTTGAATTGGTATATTCTTCACCAATAAGGATATTACCTTTGGGAAGTTCGTATGAAACAGATGCCTTCTCTGCAAAGAGTCGGTTGCGGGTAGTATTGAATGTTGTTACATTCCGGTCATCAGAAAACTTGTTTTGTTCGTACTGATATGAACGGTCATTATCTTTGGTCTGCATATAATCACCGTTGAAATCGAATGTAAACTTTCCAACTGTGCCGTTATAGTATATGTTGGCACTGTTGCAAGGCAGAGCCTTGAACCAACCTTTAAGGTCGGAAACACTTGATTCAGACAGCTCGCTGTTTTCCGTTATATCATTAAGGTAATGACCGAAGTGATGCCCTCTGTTATAGTCATGTTGATAGTATGCGCCAATACTATGATTTTCGTTGAACTGATAATTAAAGCCTATCTTGCCCGTGATGTTTGTCTGTGTTGTAGAAACAGACTGATCAGAAATCATTTCAAGCAAGGACTTGCCATAGCTTGTAGTAACGGCATATTCATCGTCATAATTCTTGCCATGACTGAAATAACCCATGCCGAAGATTTCAAGACCACCGGTGCGATATTTTAGATTAAGCTGCTCCGTTGTTGTGAACCACTTATTATAAATGTTATCGGTGTATGCTGAAACGCTGAATCCTTCGCCTACCGGCTTCTTAGTTACGATACGAATGACAGCATTGACATTTGCTCCATATTGTGCACCGGGGTTGTTGATGACCCGTATTTCCTTTATATCGCCCGATGAGAGTTGCCCGACTTCATCGGAACTTCTGACAAGTCTGCCATTTATATATATGATAGCATCCCCTCTACCGAACACACTGAAATTACCGTTTGAGCCTGTAACCATAGGTATATTTTTCAGCACATCATCGGCTGAACCGGCAGTGGCAAGAACACTGTTTTCAACGTTTGTGACGAGAGCGTTTCCTTTTACTCTTGTAAGCGGGCGGTTGGCTTTTACCACAATCTCTCCGAGCATTACTGAAGAGGGGCTGAGTGTCAGAGTGGAGAGGTTGCCATCGGCAGGGATGTCTGTAGTAATAGCGTCGTAGCCTGTCATTGTGATTCTTGCCATGTCGGCAGTGGAGTCGGCATTTTCAAATATAAACATTCCCGCTGCATCGGTGGTCTTTCCATCCACATATGTGGAATCCTTCATGATGACGACATTTACAAATTCTACCGGACTGCCTGTCTCGTCCAATACTTTGCCCTTGATTTCTCTTGCCTGGAAAAGATATGGAAATGCCAGCAGTGCTGTAATTGTGAAAAGGAGTCTCATAACCTTAAATATTTGTAATGTTTTTATTAAAACATCAGCTTTTGCGATAAGGTTGCATGTTACCCCCCCCAATAGTTAATATGTGTTAACTATCTTGCTTTAGCTGCGAAAATGTTGACCGTCGACGCAGAAAGTAGTCAAAGATTATGTTAGGCTTTGACGGGAGTAGATTCTTGTCAGGGTGAGAGGTGTAGGCTTGAGCCATCTTTCTGAAGTCTCTGTGGGCATGTAATATCGCCGAGGCATTCTTGAAGTCGAGCGAGACAATGAATTTCGCCCATGCCAGCGTGTCATACAAGCGGCGTATGACCAGACGCTTCCTGCGGCATGAATCGGGCAGATTCTTGTGCAGCAGGAGCAGGTTGTTGCGGAAGTTCAGATATGTCTTGCGTGGATTGGATGCAGGCAATGTGCCGCCGCCAAGATGGTAGACGATGCTTTGAGGCACAACCTCGATGTTGTAGCCTGCGAGCTGTATGCGCCAGCAGAGGTCTATCTCTTCCATGTGGGCGAAAAAGTCGGCGTCAAGGCCTCCCGTCTTTTCATATAGGCTGCTTCTTACCATCAGCGCGGCTCCGGAAGCCCAGAATACTTTGGCGACGTCATCATATTGTCCGTGGTCGGTCTCTACATTGTCAAAGATTCTGCCTCGGCAGTAGGGGTAGCCGTTGCAGTCGATATATCCGCCGGATGCACCTGCATACTCAAAACTGTCGGGATGGTCCACGCTGCGTATTTTCGGCTGTACGGCGCCTGTCTCAGGATGGCTTTCCATGTAGTCAAACAGTGAGTTCACCCATCCCTGAGAGGTAGCCACATCGCTGTTGAGCAATACGG
Organism: Barnesiella sp. WM24; assembly: GCF_004570975.1. Taxonomy (GTDB): domain Bacteria; phylum Bacteroidota; class Bacteroidia; order Bacteroidales; family Muribaculaceae; genus Muribaculum. Next base: position 138,435 of record NZ_SPPC01000002.1, on the reverse strand, counting down.
TATACCGGTATTCGGTCATGGCTATCGCCCGGTTGTAGCCCTCGGCAAAACCGTAATTTCTGTCAAGCCTGATTGTTTTTACCTCAGGGAATCTTTCGGCAATCAGTTGCAAGGAGCCGTCGGTGCTTCCGTTGTCAGCGACAATTATGTCGGCGATATTATTGTCGGTGGTTTTTACGACCTCCGGGAGGAATCTTGACAGCATTTCCTGTCCGTTCCAGTTCAGTATTATTACGGCTACCGGCTTATTCATTGTTTCCGGGCTTATGGCTGTTGTCATCGCTGTATTGCACCTTGTTTTTCCAGCGCCTGTGGCTCCATAGCCATATTGACGGCTGGCGCAGGATGGTCGTCTCAAGCATTCGCGTGTAGGTGTCGGTTATCTCGAATTGTGGCATGGCGGCAGCGTTGTCGGTGATAAGGCGTGCCGTGATGCGGTAATGTCCGCGTTTCACTTTTTCCATGTCCCAGTATATCGCCACAAGATCAAGCTTGCGCACGATTGTCTCCGTCCCGGTTATGATTGCCGTGGGGTGGTTCAGAAACTTCACAACATGCACGGTGTCGTTGTGGCTCGGCTTTTGGTCGCTCATGAAGCCCGTGATTGACAGCTTGCCGTCGCGCTTTAGACGCAGAAGGTCGCGAAACACGAGGCGCTTGTCGTAAGATACAGAGCCAAACCGGCTGCGGAGCTTCAGAAAGTAGGCGTCAAACCAAGGATTGGTGAGCGGACGGTACACCTGTGCAAATACGGTCTGTTCCGATGGCTTATGTCTGGTCCACAGGGTTATTGACGGTGCCCACTCCCAGTTGCCGCAATGAGAGAAATACATGGCGAGCGACCTCCCCTCGTCAAAGTAGCGGTCAATCATGTCGGTGCCCACAAATTCCATGCGGCGTTTCATCTCGCTGTCCGACACATGGGCGAGTTTTATGGTCTCTACAAAGTAGTCGGTGAAATGGCGGTAAAACTCTTTTATGATTTGCTTGCGCTCTGGCTCTGTCTTCTCCGGGAAGGAGTCACGGATATTGCCGCTTACCACGTCGCGGCGGTAACGCGCTATGTGGTAAACTATTACATAAAGCAGGTCACTGATTATATAAAGGATTCCGAAAGGCAGTCGGGAAATCGCGTCAAGCAGCCACCCGAGCGGGGTGTAATACCAGGCATGTTTCATAATACAATGTCTCCTTTTACATATTCGCCCGACGGGTCGGTCTCTCCAAGTCTTACCGAGACAATCGTTCCGGCAAGCGACGGGTCGGCGTCGACTTCAACTTTGATATAATTGTCGGTAAATCCGCTCATAGGCTTTTTCCCGTGGGGGTGTTCAAGCAGCACCGGTCTTACTGTCCCGGTGAATCTTGACATGAATCCGGCGAGCTTCTTTTCCGAGATGCCGAGCATCACATTGGTGCGGCGGTGTTTCTCTTTCTGGTCTACCACGTAATCGATGTCAAGCGCGCGGGTGCGCGGTCGTTCGGAGTAGGGGAACACATGCAGGCGTGATATGTCAAGCGACTCCACGAAGTCGCGCGATGCCTCAAAGAGCAGGTCGGTCTCTCCGCGCGCTCCGGCGATGAGGTCGACGCCGATGAACGCGTGGGGCATTACCGAGCGTATGTGTTCCATGCGGCTGCGGAACAGTGACGTGTCGTAGTGGCGGCGCATAAGCCTGAGCACTTCATCGCTGCCTGCCTGCAGGGGCACATGGAAATGAGGCATGAATCGCTTTGACCGCGCCACCCATTCGATTATCTCCTCAGTGAGCAGGTTGGGCTCGATTGACGATATGCGGTAGCGCTCGATGCCATCTACCTCGTCGAGAGCCTTGATGAGGTCATGAAAGGTGTCGGTGCGTCCCTTGCCGAAATCACCGATGTTGACTCCGGTAAGCACTATCTCTTTGCCGCCTTCGGCTGCCACTTCTCCGGCTTGCCTTACAAGCTCGTCGATTGTGCCCGAACGGCTTCTTCCCCGCGCCATCGGGATGGTGCAGTAGCTGCACCAGTAGTCGCAGCCGTCCTGTACTTTCAGAAAATAGCGGGTGCGGTCGCCACGTGAGCAAGAGGGATTAAAGGCGGTGATGTCGCGTGTCGGTGTCACGAATGTCGCGTTTTCACGGTTTTCGCGCCAATTTTTCAGATACTCGGGCAGTTCAAGCTTGCGGTCGGTGCCTGCGACGATTGCCACTCCCGGTATCGCCGCTATCTCTTCGCTTTTGAGCTGGGCATAACAGCCGGTCACCACAATAGCCGCGTCAGGATAAAGGCGGTTGAAGCGGTGTATTGCCTGGCGGCATTTTTTGTCGGCGATTTCCGTGACACTGCATGTGTTGATTACAACAAAGTCGGGGGTCTCGCCCGCCTGCACGCGTCTTATCCCATTGTCGGAGAAGAGGCGTGCCACGGTGGAGGTCTCCGCGAAATTGAGCTTGCACCCGAATGTGTGAAACAGTGCGGTGCCGTTGCCGAATGTCGTATTGTCAATCATAATGCAAAATTACTACAATTTATAAAATAGCGGTAGATAATTTGGCGGTTTTGTGAAATTAATGCTTACATTTGCATCCCTCGTTTCAAACTATTTCTCATTGCATTTGTAATTTAATGTATCATGACTATTCCTGAACATATCAACGATATATATGCTTCCGGCTTCCGTGACAACTGGTCGTTGCCGGCGATAACCGACTACGGCACCGGAAAGACATTCACTTACGGGGCGCTATCCTACGAGATTGCGCGTATCCACATGACCTTTGAGCTGAGCGGCATAAAGCGCGGTGACAAAGTGGCGCTTATCGGAAAGAACTCTCCCGGCTGGATTATGGTGTTTATCGCCACTGTGACCTATGGAGCCACGATTGTGCCGATATTGCAGGAATTCAACCCTACCGACGCGCAACATATCATCAACCACTCGGAGAGTGTGATGCTCTTTGCCGACGATAACATATGGGAGTCGTTTGAACTGGAAAAGATGTCGAGACTGCGCGGGGTCATCTCGCTTAACACAGGCAAGGTGCTTGCCGAGGATTCTCGCAACGGAGGGGTGCTGACCAATGTGTCTAAAAACATAAACCGCCGGTTCAAGCGTAAGTATAAAGGTGAGTTTGTGCCGGAATATGTGAAATATGTGACCCCCGACGATGATGACGTGGCTGTGTTGAACTATACATCAGGCACTACCGGGTTTTCAAAAGGCGTCATGCTTACTTACCGCAACCTGTGGGGCAACGTGAGCTTCGGCATTAAGTCGAGGCTGCATTACCAGGGGTCACGGTGTCTGTCGTTTTTGCCGCTTGCCCATGCTTACGGTTGTGCGTTTGACATGCTTGTGCCTCTCGCCGTGGGAACCCACATCACCGTGTTTGGCAAGTTGCCGTCGCCCAATCTCCTTTTAAAGGCGCTTGCTCAGGTAAAGCCTAATCTTGTAATCTGCGTCCCGCTTATTCTGGAAAAGATTTACCGCAAGCAGATACTTCCTATGCTCACCAAAAAGGGAGTCCGCTGGGCGTTGCAGGTGCCGGGGGTTGACAAGGCGTTCTATGCCATTATACGCCGTAAGCTTGTAGAGGCGTTTGGCGGTGAGTTTGAAGAGGTGATAGTGGGAGGTGCCCCGCTCAACCACGAGGTGGAGGAGTTCCTTCACCGCATCAAGTTCCCGTTTACAGTGGGCTACGGCATGACCGAGTGTGGACCGCTCATCAGCTATACGCCGTGGCGGCAGTTTGTGGTAGGTTCGTCGGGTCGCACTTTGCCTCATATCATGCACAGCAAGATTGTCAGCGATGACCCGGTCAATATCCCCGGGGAGATATGTGTGCGCGGGGTCAATGTCATGAAAGGTTATTACAAAAATGCCTCCGCGACCGAGGCTGTGCTTGATGCCGAAGGGTGGCTGCACACAGGTGACATGGGGACGCGTTCCGATGACGGCACGATCTTTATCAAGGGGCGTTACAAGACTATGATTCTGTCGTCCAACGGTCAAAACATCTATCCTGAGGAGATAGAGGCAAAGCTAAACAATATGCCGTATGTCGCCGAGAGTCTTGTCGTTGAGCGAAATAACCGTCTTGTCGCGCTGGTCTATCCCGACTATGAGGCTATGGATAAGTTTGGTGTAACCAACGAGCAGTTGCCCGAGGAGATGGACAAGGTGCTTGCCGGACTCAACAAACTTGTCGCCCCATATGAGCGCGTTGACCGTATACAGCTTATAGCCAATGAGTTTGAAAAGACTCCCAAACGCTCTATAAAGCGCTACCTATACAACGCGTAAGCTTTAGAACACGTATCCGAATCCGAAATTAAGATATATCGGATAAAGATTGAATGTCACCGTATTGAACGAGGAGTTGAAGATGTCATTCAGTCCCCATGTGAGATTTGCATTGATTACGAGATGATTCAATGCCAGCCAAGAGCCTCCGGCCTGGAGTCCCCATTGAAACAGGCGTATGTCATTGGAAAAATCGTAGGTGGCATAAGCATCGCCTTCAAATGTTACTTTATTTCCGGTCGGACCTCCCTCTCTTAGATATCCGTCATGGACTTCTCCGTTAAAGTCGTTGTTAAGAGCAAGTGCTACATAGGGCCCGAAATTCACCTTCCAGCGCTTGTTGATACGGAAGTTGGCTGTTACCGGAAACGCAATCTGCTTGGAATGATATACCGTGCGGACTTTCCCTGTCCAGTTGCCGCTTACGCTGCTTCCATCCATGGCAATCTCCATTCCGTAGTTTTTAACCGTAGCACGGGTCTTCATGCCTTTTTCTTCAAAGCGTAAACCTATGGCTACTCCCCAACGCCGGGAGGGGGTAAACCATTTTGTTACCGTGGTTCCTATCTGCAGATTTAGATTTGGATTGTAGCCGTCGATATGCCGTATTTCCGCAGGGACAGGAATCGGTGCCGACCCTCCGATATTGACAGCCGCATAAATCTCATATTCAAAACCTTGAAGTGATGACCATTTGAGATTGTCAGGCTCGCTGTTTTGAGCCTTTGATATAATTGATGTAATCAATATGCACAATAAAACACTGTATCTCTCGATTTTCATAATCTGGCTTATTATTGGTTTTCAACGTCATCACATACAAGACTCATTTCGTCAATCTGAAGCTTGCTGCCAATTGCTCCTGAGAAATAGTCGCCGTCAACGCTTGACGAGCATACTATGGTAATGCTGTAGCCTCCTTCTCTTAGCTTGTCCTTATCGATATATTTGCCGGAGCGGATGACAAAAGGTATGGAAAATTTGGTCCATTCCTCTGTCGGTTCTTCGGTTATCAGACGCGCGGTTGCTATTATGTTAGGATTATCTTCTGAAGCCAAATTACTGCCGTCGAGCATTTCCATGCCTGGCGTTACTTCAAAAAATACAGCCTGGATGCTGCAAGCGTCTTTCTTATCGGGGACTTCAATAAGGTCGCCGCCGTCGGCTTGATAGTAGACCGGTCCCGGAGTATATTTGAAATATCCTTCAAGTATCTTGGGCTCGTTGAAAAATGGCATTCCAAACTGTGTTGCCTGGAGTGGACGTGACAGGGCGTTGGTCACATCAAATTTTCCAATGAAAATACTGCCTGCCGCCATGGGCTTTTTACCGATTTTGCCAAAAGCGCCTGTTGTGTGAGTTTCCATTACGGCACATTTGCCGGTCACGCCATTTTCACCTTGATAGGTCGGGAATGTCTCGGGCGTTTTGCCCAGTCCGGTGAGTGCAAATCCGGCATTTCCGCTTGCCCATGAAAATATTTCGCTGCCATTTGCACTGATTTCATAAAATACATCATAGGAATAGCTGCTTTTGCTGACAAGCCTGACATTCTCAAAATCGTAGTTGAGATTTACCGTATTACCCGCTTGGACTGCAACGGTATATACTTTGTGCTGTTGGCGGTCTTCCGAAGTCACAACGTAGCGTTGAGGCGATGAAAAATCAAGAGCGGTGCCGCTCGGCGGATTTATCTCGGCGCCCGGCGTAAGTTCAAATTCCGGCGACATATTACGTACATTTGTGCCTGATTTTACGATAAATGTCACTTTATCGTTGGTTATGATTGGTTCGCGGGTAAGGTCTACGCCCGGCAGGAAGGCTTCGGTTATGTCACACTCGGCATTAAGCGGTTCCTTGCTTATGCATGAATTTAAGAAGAGTGATATTAATAAAAATAATGTCCATTTAAATGATGCCATTGCTTATAACATTGATTTATGTCGGCAAAGTTACCTATTTAATTTGATTAAATGTAGGATTAGTTGGAGCGGAAGTCGATTAAGGTGAGATATTTTTCATATTTTTATATATTAGACAATTTTTGCTTAACTTTGTGCCCGATTTTAATGATTGTATTGTCTCGCCCATGGTGTGATGGGGGACATTTTAATTATCAAATATAGTAATGAAAATGAGAAAGAATCTTCTATCGCTGCTTTCAGTTGCGTGTGCGATGTGCTTGTTTACCGCATGTGAAAATGATGATGATGCTCAGTTTACAGTGCCTTCCGGTCCGGTAACTTATAAATCGGGAGAAGGGTTGATGTTTACGAGTAATGGAGAGATTGTAGACAATGCTCAGGTTACATATATACCTGATGAGGTTAACAATTATCTTGGTGAAATTACGGTTGCATTGATTGACAATGCACGTGCTGAAAGTCTGCAGGTCCTTCCCGGCTCAACTTCGGTTACCTTTGCGGTGGAGCTTGAAGACGCTATGGACAAGTTTGTTTTTTCAGGAAACGGAGAGACCGACTATTGTACCTTTGATTATGACGGTAGCATCCAGCAGTCATCGATGTATCTGAATTTTACCAACATAAATATAAAGGATGTCGACATACCCGGCTACAAGGCAACATTTACCGATGCTTCAGGACTGGTCATGACTTATAACGGTAACCCGCTTCTTGGCAAGCAGGTTGTGGTTGTGACTGAACCGGGGCTGACATCGGCGAAATTGGTAATGTCGGGTGAGACACTGGATATTTCCGAGTTAATGGGGATGATTCCGTCAAGCAGGGCTGACGAGTCTGATATGGATGCGCTCATGAACCTGCCCACTTGTGGTGTAATTCCGGGCTCTGTGACTAATGAGCTTACTGTAGAGCTAAATTCTGACAATGAATTTAACGGCTCGGGCGAGACGGAATTTATCACTTTCAGCTATGACGGAAAGATCACCGAAGAATCTCTTGTATTTAATATAACCGATGCTACGCTGAAAGACAGCTCATTGGCAGGCTCCAAATGGGAGATTTACAATGAGCCTAATCCTTGGTATGATCCTGAAGACCCCTCGGCAGGTGCGGCTGTAACCTACAATGGTGTTCATGTATTGTGGGAGTCGGAAAAGAAGGTGGAATTGTTTCCCGGCTCCGAAATGCAGATAGGCGAACTTGTTACTCTTGCTCTGGCTTTTGTAAGCATCGAGGGTCCTGATGGCACTCCCGCCTCAATCCATAATTTGCTCGGTATGGCATTGAAGGATATCACATTCCTTGCCGACGGAAACATCACCGCTACCTATCTTGACACAGCTACAGGAGCGTATAGCGCTTCTCCTGTCAATCTTGCGCAGTATGTAGTGACAGGTGCCGGAGAGCTTCGTCTCTTCCTGAATCCTTCGGCTATTATCGCCAATGTTATAAATCATGGTGGTAAGTCAAGAAGCGTCGACACTATGTCGATACTCATGAATGTGGCACAAGATGTGGTACCTTGTCTTGTAAACGGTTTCCCTGTGGTTTATGGAACCGACAAGACCGGTTATTATGAAAATATGGAATACTTTGCCCTTGGCACTGAATTTCTTAAACCGGTCCTTAATGCCGTATCGCCGATATTCTCTGATGAAGAATTTATACAGATGGTTATGGAGGCTATGAGCTCTGATCCGGTATTCGGCTCGATGGCGTCAATGATGGAGCCTGTGTTGCGTGATCTTCCGGAGATTATCGAGAAGACCACGGCGATTGAGGTCGGAATCAATGTTGTCAGGTTGCAATAAGTAATTTGTATTAAATAACTACAGAAATGTGTGGGTGTCAAAAATTTGGCATCCACACATTTTTTTTGTATGGCGGCCATAGGTCGGGCATGAAATTTCAATATTTTTTGCGAATTTTGACCGAAATTTTCTAATTACAATAAATTATGTGTAATTTTGTAAATTCCGGGTAGAGTTGTGCCTGCGTTGGTGTGCAGACATTTTATACTTGGTTATTTGTAAGATATAAACTAATCATTAATTGATAATGGAAATGAGATTCAGAAGTTATGCTATGCTTTTGCCGGTGACAATGTTGCTGGCATCGTGTGCAGGCGAGGATCCATGGCGCGGAGACGGCGGCGGAAAGGGCACTATTGTCCTTAACCTTACCGCTTCAGGCGAACTGGACAATCTCACCGCTCAGGGACGCGCCGAACAGTCGGCAACCGTTCCCAATTTTCCGACTGTAGACCAATTCAGTATACGCCTCACCCCCGTTGGCGGGACGCCGATTGAATATAAGACTGTAGCCGAGTTTGAAGAAAACATGGAAGCCGGTGTAAAGGCAGGTGCCTACACCATCGAGGCCTATTACGGCGACCCGCTTGACCAGGGCGACAAGCCTTATGTGTATGGAATGCAGACACTGAGAGTCAACGAGCAGTCGGTGGCGACCGTTGACATGACAGCTACGCTTGCCAACTCTCTCGTGGAGGTGACCTATACCGACGCTTTCAAGAGTTACTTCAAAAATTACTCTACCACGCTTAAAAGCGATAAAAACAGTGAAAGCGTTGTGATCTCGGGCGTCGACGGCGCGACCCGCTACGTGACTCCGGGCTTTATCAATGTCACAATGGCCGCCACTTACATCAACGGCAAGGAGGCTCATCTGAATCCAAAGAATTTCAGCGCCGAGGCGGCTTATCTTTACCGCGTGAAATATGATGTCAATGCCGGACAGGTAGGCTCACCGACGCTTTCAATCACTTTTGACGACAACATTGACGAGGTGGAGACTGTGGAAGTCGACCTGAGCAACGACTTCTTCTCGGCATCCGAGCCGGAGATCACCCCCGATGGATTTACTTCCGGAGAGACGCTCTCTTACCGTGCCGGCGCATATTCAGGCGATCCGCTCCGCTTCAACGTGTGTGCCGAGGGTAAGATTTCAGAGGTGATTCTCTCTGTGACCTCTTCCGGAACAGAGACTGTCTACGCTCCTGCATTTGGCACTTCGGTCAATCTCGTCCACGCCGACGCCGCCACTCAGGCGCGACTGAGCGACGAGGGAGTGACTGCCGTGGGACTTTTTGGCAATACCGACAAGCTTGCGATGGTCGACGTGACCGGACTTGTAAACCGCCTTCCCGAGGGTACTCATGAAATATCGCTCATCGTAAAAGACGAGATGACGCGTGTCAGCGAGGCCGTGAAGTTTACATTTGTCGTGATTCCCGTGACCCTCAAAGTGGTAAATTCACCGGAGAAGCCTTATGACAGGGAAGAGGTTGAACTGATGGTTAATTACGACGGTGAAGACCTGTCGGCTGTCTCGTTCAAGACGAGAGATGAAAACGGAGTGCTTGTTTCATGTGTTGTCGGTCAGCCGGTTGACAAAGGCGAGGGCAATTATCTCTATACCTTCCGCTTGCCGATTGACAGAAGGGCGAGCCAGTCGGTGACTGTATATTACAAAGACAAGGAGAAGGCTGCTGTAGATGTTAAGGTCGTGTGGGCTGAGCCTCAGTTTGAGTTTGACGCGTTTGCCAAGTGGGCGCGTGTTAAGGTTACCGGTTTCTCCGATAATTTCTTCAACATGATTGTTGACAACAAGTGGCTTGAAATCGTGACATCCGATAATAATCATATCTATCCTGAATATGACCGCGAAAACAAGTGGTTTGTCTACGAAGGACTGGAGCCTGCCACTGATTATTCAATATTTGTCAGGGATGGAGTCTATACCAACAAGTTCACTACTGAAGCCGCAACCGATGTTCCCAACGGCGACTTCTCGCTCACTACCCAAACAATAAATATGACCAAAGTAAAAGTGGGTGGTAATTGGCAATGTGGTGCGATTACTTATTCAAATACGTCCTCTATTATATGTTCGGAAGCGAATGGATGGATGTCTATAAATAGTAAAACTTGCAATGTTAATGCAACAAACAATACCTGGTTCAGAGTTCCCTCTACCTATGTCGAGGAGGGTATGTGCATAGTTAGAAGTGTGGCTTTTGATCATGATGGAGTAGAACCTTCCAAAAGTGGTGATTTCTGGAGTACAACTCATTATTGCACTAATGTGCCGACTTTTGCTGAAAGTGACAGGGTTGCCGGTGAATTATTCCTTGGAAGCTATAGTTACACAGCAAGTGGTGAGAGCAGAGTTAATGGAATAAGTCATGGTTCACGCCCCTCTTCAATTTCATTTGACTATTCTTATGCAGCCGTAAATAGTGAGAGTGGCAAGTTTATAATAGAGGTGTTGGATGCTTCCGATGCTGTTATTGCTTCTAAAGAAATTGAGCTTGCCGAGGTTGAACCCATGACGTCAAAGAGTGTTGTCCTCCCCTCATATGAATTTGGCTCCAAGGCTGCTAAATTGCGGGTGAATTTCCTCTCTTCAACTTTGGCTAATCCTGCGGTCATTGTTCCGACCGGTAAAGCTCTTAATGATGGGGGGGGATTAAAAGATAATAATTTTGACCCTAACCAGTATAAATCGCTTGCTACCGGATCGGTATTGACTATTGACAATGTTCAACTTCACTATGACAAATAATCTGACAATGAAAAAACTTATATATATAATAATGTGTACTGCGGTTCTTTTCATGTCGCAGTCATGCAGTAAGGAATCCCCTTTCTCAGGTGAGGAAGCGACGATGGGGCAGGTGATCACGTCCAATCTTATACTTGAGTTTATAAACGAGGATCTCCAGTCACGCGCCGGCACCGATGTCAATCTCGCTGATTTCACGGTTGCCTTCTGTAAAAATTCTGATGAGACCCCCTATGTGGAATATAAGTATAACGAGATGCCCGAGGTAGTGTCGCTGCCGGCAGGCATGTATCGCGTCAAGGCGTATTATGGCAAAGAGGTGGATGCTGACTGGGAGTCGCCCTACTACTACGGCATTACCGACCCTGTCACTGTCACCGCTAAAAAGATTACCACAATTGAGAAGCCTATAAAGTGTAAGCTTCAGAATGTAAAAGTGACTGTCGAGTACAACGAAGAACTCAAACAGCTTATGTCGGCCGACTCCAAGGTTGATGTCAACATGGTAGCCAGTGCGGTACTTACCTTTACAAAAGACGAGACAAGAAGCGGTTTCTTAAAGGCTGAGGGTACGACTATGATTGCAAACTTTACCGGTACAGTCAACGGTCAGCAGGCGCAGACCGACAAGAAATACTCTGACGTCAAGCCGGGTACTCATTATCACATACTGTTTGTTTACAAGGCTGCGGGCGTGACCGGCGACGGAACTATCGACCCGACAGGCGGCATAAAGGTCAACGCCCAGGTGACAGTGACCGACATTAACGACGGCACTAATCTTGAAGGCGGCGGTGATGACGAGTATCTTGAAGATGACCGTAACAAGGGTGGCGAGGATGAGCCTGATGTGCCCGACACTCCCGATGTGCCCAATCCCCCGGCTGCCGCCGGCCCGGCAATTGATGGCGGTAAGATTGCTCTGTCTGATGGCGATGCAAGCGGAACACTGATTCCTGTCACTGTGACCTCAGGCATGGAGTGTGTGATAAAAATCACAAGTGCTACCGGCTTTACTCAATTTACGGCTGACATCGTATCGCCCAATCTTTCTCCGGAAGAGCTTGCGAGTGTAGGCTTGTCAGGTCACCTTGACCTCTGCTATCCCGGAGAATATGCCGATGCGCTGGAAGGCTTGGGCCTGCTTCAAGGCGGCAGCTACTTAGGCGCTAAGAGCGCGGATTTCTCACTTACCGGTTTCCTTCCGATGCTTGCCATATTTGGTCCCGGTCAGCACTCTTTTGTACTGACTGTAGGCGATGAATCGGGAACTACGGTTAAAACGCTGACTCTAAAATTTGAATAGCGATGAAAACTAACATAACCATTATATCGTTAATCGCGTTAGGCACATCGCTTGCTGGTGTGTTAGGCGCATGCACCGCCGAGGCTCCGTTTGCCGGAGAGGGTGAGGGTGCGGTAAAGATGCATGTTGTGCTCAACGACAGGCTTTCACGAGCCGACGACGCCGATACCGATGAACTTGCTGAAAACTGTAAGATTTATATCACTACAGGCGAAGGTTTTGGCAACGTGCTTCATAAATGGACAGGAATCAGCAATGTGCCTGCGAGTGTGGCGCTGCGTTACGGCGCATATCGTGCCGAGGCTTATGCCGGTGACTCTGTGCCTGCTTCATGGGACAAGAAGTATTACACCGGTTACACTACCTTTGATGTAGGTGCCTCGCAGCCAAATCCTGAGGTTCAGATTGATTGCAAGATAGCCAATGTCGCTGTGTCGGTTGACAAAAACAGTGTGGACAACTCGGTTATCGCTGATGACTACACGGTTACTTTCGGCATCGGTGACACCAACAAGACACTTGTATATACAAAGGCTGAGGTCGACAACGGGCAGATGGGATATTTCATGATGCCTGTCAACCAGACCGACATCCGCTATGAGATCTCGGCAAGCGACATGGATGGAAATTCCCACAGCTATAGCGGGACCATAGCCAATGTAAAGCGTGCCCATGAGTACAGGCTTACATTCAAATATGGCGACAACGGTGAGACAAGCGGAGGCGCATTCATTACGATTGAGATTGAGGATCTCGAGCTGATAAATGACGAGATTGTAATCGAGGGCGTTCCTACGGTTACCGGAACCGAGACTCAGAAAGTCAACCTTGAAGGCAATTTCGAGGATGAAGTGGTGTCGGTTGCGTCCTATGGCGCGTTGAAGAGTCTTGAGCTTTCTCTGCCCGCCGGCACTATGTCGAGGGCTGCGGCAGAAGTCGATGTAGTAGATCTTATCCATATCAGCGAGGCGGTAAGAAATAACCTCGCGTCAAAGGGCGTTGATTTTGACGAGATCGTAGAAGAGAAAACCGGTGTACATCTCTATCATGTCAATTTCCGCGCGAAGTGGCTTAACGCCCTTCCCAAGTCGGAAGAAGCTATAATTGTGCCTGTCGTGGCGGTTGACAAAAACGACAATATCGTAAGACAGGAGCTGAGCATCGCCAATACAGAGAGCGCGATAGTATACGCTGACCCTGTGTTGCTTGATGACATTGATGTCAACAATCTGCTTGCCGTAACCGGAACCTCCGCTACTGTCACTCTCAAGGTGGTGAGTCAGGATGCCGGTGTGCCTGTGGTGCGGTATTGCGAGGAAGGTACTGAAGACTGGCTTACAGCTGAAGGCACTGCTTCGGGTAATGTAATGACCTTCAGGCTTACCGGATTGAAGACGGGCACACGCTATGAATATCAGGCTGCGGTGGATGATTTTATCTCGGAGTCAAAATATTTCACTACCGAAGAGGCTTTCGTCATTCCTAATGCAAGCTTTGAGTCATGGAATACTTATTCTGCAAAGACAATGTTTGGTCAAAAGAATGTGATTATTCCCTGGGCTGAGGGCAACAAGTCTGCTTCATTCTGGGGTTCAGGAAACGAGGGTGCGGCTACTGCAAATAAAGTCCTTACAGATAAGTCAGCCGACATGGTTAATTCGGGTTCATATTGCGCCCGTCTTGCTTCTGATGAGGCAGCGAGAATAATCGCCGCAGGAAATATCTTTGTCGGGGAGTATGTTGAAACCGATGTTACCAACGGCGTGTTGTCGGTCGGTCGTCCTTACAATGGAAGTCATCCTGTGTCGTTGAGGTTTTATGCCAATTATCGCCCTGCTTCCGGAGTGACGGTAAAATCGGGCAATGAGGCTTTTGTACCGGACGGATTTAAGGGGGGGACTGACCACGGACAGGTGTATGTAGCGTTGACTACCGAGGCTGTCGAGATAAGGACCAATCCTGATAACCGCAAGCTCTTTGACAGGAACGGAAGTGAGGTAATTGCCTATGGTGAAGTGTCATGGACAGGTAATTTCGGACCTGACGGCACTCTTCAGGAAGTAGAGATACCGCTTGAATATAACAGCCGCGCGAAGAGTGTGCGCCCGACCCATCTTGTCATTGTCGCTTCGGCCTCTAAATACGGTGACTATTTCTCCGGAGCTAAGGGTAGCGTGATGTGTCTCGATGACTTCGAGCTTGTATATTGATATATCCTGATTGCCTGAATGAACCGCATATTAATGATACTGTCGCTCCTCGCCGCCGCCTTTCCGGCGGCGGCGCAGGTGTTTGACAATGTGTCGACCGGCGAGGAAGAAATAGCCTTGAGCAATTTTCAGCGCGACGAGGAGTCGGTGGTGTTTGTGCCCAAGGGGCAGTGGATCACCGGAGTGTCGGTGTCATATCAGCAGAGCAACCAGGACAAGTATCAGTTTCTTATAATAGAAGATCTCAGCGGCGACACCTATACATTCAAGGTGTCGCCTATGCTGATGTTTGCCGTCAAGAATGACCTTGCCGTTGGCGGACGCTTTGCCTATACGCGCTCGCTTACCAAGCTTGAAAATGCCGACATAGTGCTTGACCCGGAGACGGGCTACACCTTTGACCATCTCTATCGGCTGAGCCACAATTATTACGGCACTGTAATGATGCGTAATTATTTCTCGCTCGGAAAGTCGAAGCGATTTGGCTTTTTCAATGAGGTGCAGATTCAGCTCGGCGGCGGTCAGACCAAGTTCACCACCGGAGTAGGAACTACGCTTTCCGGTTATTACGAACGTAATTTTTCAGCTGAGATAGGTCTGTCACCGGGTATGTGTATATTTCTCAATGATTATTCCGCCATGGAAGTTAATGTCGGAGTGCTTGGATTCAGTATGACCGATACCCATACCTACAACGACCAGATATATGAGTCGTCGCGTACATTCAAGTCGGCAAATTTCAGAATCAACCTGTTTTCGATATCATTCGGTGTCACATTCTATCTATAAGCTATGATAAGGAAATTACTCTTTTTATTGTTTCTGGCAACGATAGGATGGACTGTCGCGCCTGCCGCGCGTGCCGATGTGCCGGTTGACTCGCTTGCAAAGATTGTGGGCGGAAAGTTTGTCTGGGTGCCTGACTCGATGACATCAAAGGTGAATTCGGTGCTTAAAGGCAATCCGGGACTTGACGAGAGGGTGATTCACAAAGGTGACACTATCCCGATGGTGCTTAAAAGCCGCAACCTGGGACGTTTCGACCGAGGTCTTACCAATTATCTTTTCATTCCTAAAGGGTCGTGGGCTGTGGGGCTGACGGTGTCCTATGGTGAGTTTTCAACCAAAGATCTCCAGATACTGGACCTTTTGGACGATATTGACCTCGGGGGATACATGTTTTCAGTGAATCCCTATGTGGCATATTTTATTCGTAACAATCTGTCGCTCGGTCTAAAAATCGGCTACGCTGCATCCAAGGGTGACATCAACTCTTTCAAGATTGATATTGACGAGGACATGAATTTCAATCTCCATGACATCTCCTATAAAAGCAAAAGTTACTCGGCGGCGATTGCCATGAGACAATATTTCGGTATTGCCCGCCAGGGGCGCTTCGGAGTGTTTAACGAGGTTGACTTGCTGATAGGGTCGGGTAGCAGTGACTTTACGCGTCCGTATGACGGAGAGCTCAAGACAACCCATACCGATATGACCAAGCTTGAATTGAATTTCATGCCCGGAGTGAATGTGTTTATAATCAAGAATGTGTCATTCAACCTTTCATTCGGAATTTTTGGCTTCCACATGAAGAGTGAGAAGCAGGCGGTCAACGGTGAGCCGCTCGGCAGCCGGTTTACGTCGGGGGCAAATTTCCGTTTCAACATATTTAATATGAATTTCGGCATAGAGGCACACTTCTGATGCCGTCAAAAAGAGCAATGACTTACCGATATAAAAATATAGTCCTTAAAAGTATATGTGGCTTGCTGCTTGCCGCGATAGCCGGGTGTATTAAAAACGACCTGCCTTATCCGCGCATACAGCAGAATATCCTCGCCATAGAGGCTGTGGGCGAGCTGAAGCCCGCGGTGATTGACTCCGCCAATCTTACGGTGACGCTCTCGCTGAGCGAGCTGGTCGATATACGTGCTGTCAATTTCAGCTTGTTTGAAATCACTCCGGAGGCTTCCGCCACGCCTAATCTTGCAGTGGGGGTGCATGACTTCACACGTCCGGTTGTGGTCACTGTCAGCCGCTATCAGGACTATCAGTGGGTGGTCAGTGCAGAGCAGACGATAGAGCGATGGTTTCGGGTGGAAGGACAGATAGGGGAGACGGTGATTGACGATGTAGGCAAGCGTGTTATGCTGCGTGTGCCCGAGACCGCCGACCTCGCCGGTCTTCAGCTCACTGCGGTAAAGCTCGGTCCCGCCGGAATATCAACGATGATTCCTGACCTTCAGCCCGGCACGATTGATCTGTCGCGTCCTCTTGACGTGACGGTAAACTGCTGGGGGCGCTCGGAGGAGTGGACAATATATGCTGAAAAGAGCGAGTTGACGGTCATCACTTCGAGAGCCGATGCATGGGCGCAGGTAATATGGGCTTATGGAGAAGGACCTGCCGACGCTGTGAATACGTTCCGATACAGACGTGCCGACAGTGACGAGTGGATTACAGTGGATGCTGCCGATGTCAACCACAACCAGGGCGCGTTTTCTGCTGCGATAGCCCATCTTGAACCGCTTACCGAATATGTGGTAGCCGCAGTCAGCGGCGAGGACACAGGCAATGAGATACGTGTCACCACCGAGTCTACGCGCGTGTTGCCCGACGGGTCATTTGACCAGTGGTGGCTAAACGGCAAGGTGTGGTGTCCGTGGGATGAAAACGGAGAGCGCTTCTGGGATACGGGTAATACCGGAGCGGCAACGCTTGGCGAAAGCAATGTGCAGCCATCTGACCATACGCCTATGGGCAGCGGACAGTCGGCGATGCTTGAGACTCGGTTCGTCGGTCTTTTCGGTATAGGAAAGCTTGCTGCGGGTTCGATATACACAGGCTCGTTCAGAAAAGTCGACGGCACCAACGGTATTCTCGATTTCGGGCGTCCCTGGCAGCAGCGCCCTACCAAGCTTAAAGGCTATTATCAATACACGACGGCGCCGATTGATTATACATCGACAGAGCTTGCCGACCTCGCGGGGCGACCCGATTCATGCCATATCTATATAGCGCTTACTGACTGGACCGCGCCTTTTGAGATACGTACCAACCCGCGTAACCGTCAGCTCTTTGACGCCTCTTCACCATCAGTGATTGCCTACGGGGAGTTGATACGCGGCAGCAACACCAACGGCTATGAGGAGTTTGAAATCAGGCTGAACTACCGTTACACCGACAGAGTGCCGACATATATACAGATTACCTGTGCCGCGTCAAAATATGGCGACTATTTCACGGGCGGAACAGGGGCAATACTCTATGTCGACCAGCTTTCGCTCGACTACGACTATTAGTCTAATTAGTCCAATTAGACCAATTAGACTAATTTGACCAATAAAAAATTAACAAAAATCCACCACCATGACTGACACATTTCTCCCTCAAAAAGGTAACTATCGTAAGCTGATTGCTTTTCAGAAAGCTCAATGCATTTACGATATTACCTACTATTTCGCCCATAAATATCTGGTGAAGGGTGACAGGACTATTGACCAGATGGTTCAGGCAGCACGCAGTGGTCGGCAAAACATAGCAGAAGGATCTGCGGCTGCTGCAACCTCTGCCGAGACAGAGATAAAACTAATTAATGTGGCTCGGGCAAGTCTTCAGGAATTACTATTGGATTATGAGGATTTTCTGAGAGTGAGGAATTTGTGTATATGGGATGTGAATAGTGAGAAAGCAATCGTGACCCGGCGCGTATGTGCCGGTAATAACGATTCTGCTTTTTATATCGAAAAGATAAAGGAACGCTCAGCTGAAACCATTGCCAACATCGCGATTACGCTTATACATCAGACCGATGTGTTTTTGAGAAAACTCCTTGACCGGCTTCAAAATGACTTCCTAAGAAACGGCGGTATTAAGGAGCAAATGTATCGTGCCAGAACTGAATATCGAAGTCAAAATAAAAAATACTCCTCGAGATAATCAGGAGTGGCACGTGAAAAAAAGTTTGGCGGAGTGTGTGAAAATAGCTAACTTTGCAGCGCTAAATTTAAAAACGTGCATTGAGTTATGATAAACCGAATTTTGATAAGAATGAAGGTGGTGCAGATGCTGTATTCCTATCTGCTTACCCGTAGCGATTTCAATATTCTTCCCGCCCCTGAAGCGCAGTCGCGCGACAAGCGGTATGCCTATTCCCTTTATTGTGACTTATTGCTGCTACTTGTGGACCTTTCAGGGTTCAAGGTAAGTAATTTTGAGGGTCGCCCGCGCATAGAGCGTGTTGAGAAACGTCAGAAAAATGACAGTTCACGCATAGCTCAGGCTCTTGCCTCAAATGATGAGATGGCTGACATAGCGCTTGCCCACAAGTCATTTTACGACGCGCTTGCCCCGATGCGTCTGCGTCTCAAGACCGAGGTGCGCGAGTCGTCGATTTATAAGGAGTACTCCCGTAAAAAGAATATCCCGGAGATTCAGG
This sequence comes from Barnesiella sp. WM24, assembly GCF_004570975.1. GTDB lineage: Bacteria > Bacteroidota > Bacteroidia > Bacteroidales > Muribaculaceae > Muribaculum. The sequence continues at coordinate 119,684 of NZ_SPPC01000002.1, read as the reverse complement.
AAGAAGTGGCTATGTGGAAGGCTGTCTTCTCTACTGTGTTGCTTCGTGACGCCCAGCTTCAGGAGCTTATCAAGGGCAATCCGGAGTTTACTCATGTCGGTTACGAGCAGGCGCTTGCCATGTTTGACAGCACTCTGAGCGACTACTCTTCAGTAAGAAGTTCGCTCGTGGACGCCCGCCGTGGTCTTGAACAGTCGCTTGACAAGGCCTATGAGCTTTACCACAGCCTGTTCCAACTAATGATTGACCTGACCCACCTGCGCGAGCTTCAGCTTGACGAGGCGAAACACAAATATCTGCCTACCCATGATGACCTTAATCCCCGTCTGCGCTTTGTTGAAAACCAGTTTATCAAGTCGCTTGAGGAAAATGAGGACATGCAGGAGTATCTGAAAGAAAACCCGATTTCATGGGTCGACGATGATGTTACGCTTCGACGCCTGCTTGACAAGATACTTGAAAGTGACATATACAAAAAGTATATGGACGCTAAGGTCACTGACTATGCTGCTGACTGCGAGCTGTGGTATCAGTTGCTCAAAAATGTGATAATTGAGAGCGACGACCTTGCCGAGGCTCTTGAATCGCAGTCGGTCTACTGGAATGATGACCTGAACATCATGGGCTCGTTTGTGTTGAAGACAATCAGGAACTTCGCTTCTTCGGAAGGTGCGCCGGTGAAGCTTCTGCCCAAATACAAGGATGCGGAAGATGAGAGATTCGGTCCCGGACTCTTTGAAAAGGCGATTGCCGACCGTCAGGATTACCGCGAGCTGATTGACGAGTGTCTTGTCGAGAGCCGTTGGGATCCTGAGCGTCTCGCCTTCATGGACATCGTGATACTGACCACCGCGATTGCGGAGCTGCTTAATTTTGAGTCGATACCGACACTTGTTACAGTTAACGAGTATACGGAAATCGCCAACTATTACTCTACCCCTAAGAGCGGGCAGTTTATAACCGGAATGCTCTACGCGATTATTAATAATCTAAAAAAGAGCGGCAGGCTTGTGAAAGAGTAAAATCTTTGTTATATTTGCAGTAATATTAACTAACCGAACAACATAGAAAAATTATGCTCAACAACTTTATAGCCCTGCAGCAGGGCGGCAACGCAGGAGTGATGAATCTCGTGATGATTGTGGCGCTTATCGCCATCTTTTACTTCTTCATGATTCGTCCCCAGCAGAAGAAGCAGAAAGAAATCAAGAAATTCCGCGATGCGCTTAACGTGGGTGACCGAGTGATAACCGCCGGTGGCATCTATGGAAAGATTCGCGGCGTGAAAGACACTACCATCGTGCTTGAGATAGCCGACGGAGTGCGTATCACAATTGACAAAGGTTCAGTATATCCCTCTGCAGCGCAGGCTCAGGAAGCGGCTAAAGAGTCAGATAACGCAGCGAAGTAAAGAATCGGGTCAATCCTACCCGGCTACAACTTATATAAGCCCGTGCATTCCGGAACTCCCGGCTATGAACGGGCTTTGTCGATATAATAAAGTTACCGTATATGAAGTTAGTGACACAGATTAGATATCAGCTCGGTCGCCTGCACGATATTATCACTTCGGCGCGCGGAAAGGAAGTGCTGCTGTTCCTGCTGTTTCTGTTGATATCCTATATATTTTGGCTTCTTCTGACACTCAACAACGAGATGCAGGAAGATCTTGAGGTGCCAGTCGCAATAACCGACGTGCCCGACAGCGTGACGCTGATCACCGAGATTCCTCCTGCCGTGAAAGTCAGCGTCAGAGACAAAGGGTCGGTGTTGATGCGCTACAAGTGGGGTAGTTCAAAGGTCATGAAGATTAACTGGAAAGATTACACCGAGAGCGACAACAAGCTGCTGCTGAACAAGGCTGACCTTGCGGCGCGTCTGAGAGATTATTTCGGCGGCGGAAGTCAGATTGTGACCATTATCCCTGACTCTATACGTATAAATTATACGACCGGGCCCGGCAGGAGGGTGGTGTTGAGGGTTAATGCCGACATCCATCCCGCCATAGGCTATATCGTCAACGGTCCCATACGCTCCAACGTGGACTCTGTGTGGCTCTATTCGGTCAACGACCTGCCTCACTCTCTGACATCGGTAGAGACAGTGCCAGTGGTGAGAGGCGGTCTTAGCGACACTACTTACATAGAAGCGAGAATCGACCCGATACCGGGTGTGCGTATAATCCCTGACCATGTAAGGCTTGTGATACCTGTCGAGCCGCTTATATCACGTAAGCAGAAAGCGCCTGTTGTGGTCAAGAATCTGCCTGAGACTATTAATATGATAACATTTCCATCGAGCGTAGAGGTAAGTTATCTTGTGCCAATGAGTTCTTATAACAGTGAGCCGTTTGATGTAAAGGCTTATGTCGATTATAACGATGTGTCAAGCGGGGGCAACGGAAAATTGCCGGTTACGCTGTCATTGCTCCCCGACCTTTACCATAACACTGAGATGTCGCCTGACAGCGTCGAATATATCGTAGAGCAAAAACATTGATAATCACAGGTAGTTGGAAATGACAGGACTTATTGCAATCGCAGGTGGAATAGGCAGCGGAAAATCAGTGGTGGCGCAGATATTGCGTGTCATGGGACATGAGGTATATGACTGTGACCGTGAGGCGCGTCGGCTTATGGATCGTGACGAAGAAATGAAATGCCGTATAGCTGAGCTGATTTCCGCTGAAGTCATCCTTGATGACCGGTCCATTGACCGTCGGCGCCTTGCCGAGATAGTGTTTGCTGATGAAATTATGCTCTCCCGCCTCAATGGAATCGTTCACTCCGCTGTGCGCGACGACATAGCGCGTTGGGCGGCGTCACGCTCCGGGCGTCCGCTGTGGGTGGAAAGCGCGATTGTCTACGAGAGCGGTATCGACAGCATGGTCGATGAAGTGTGGGAGGTCACCGCTCCTGTTGAGCTGCGTGTAAAGCGCGTCATGTCGCGCAATGCCATGACCCGCCGGCAGGTGATGGAACGAATAGAGGCGCAATCGCGTAATGTCACGATGCGCCCCCATCATTGTGTCAAGACTATTGTCAACGATGAAATAGCCCCTTTGTTGCCTCAGATACTGCGCCTCCTCTAAAATTCTGAAGAGAAATGGAACCGGATTTTGGGGAAGTCACTCTGTGCCATCTGCAACACATAGTTTGAGTCGGCAAGAAATACGTCTCTGCCGTCGCGGTCGATTGCCATGAACTGGTGTTTGCGCTTCTTGAATGCGGCAAGAGCCTCGGGGTCATCGCTTTCAATCCAGCATGCCTTGTAGAGGGAAAGAGGCTCCCATCTTACTGTGGCGCCATATTCATGAAGCAGGCGGTATTGTATCACCTCAAATTGCAGCTGACCGACGGTGCCGATGATTTTTCGCCCGTTGAACTGGTTGGTGAACAACTGTGCCACACCTTCGTCCATGAGCTGCTGGATGCCTTTTTCAAGCTGTTTGGCTTTCATGGGGTCGGTGTTTTCGATGTATTTAAACATCTCGGGCGAGAAGCTCGGGAGTCCTTTGTAGTGGAGGTTTTCGCCTTCTGTAAGAGTGTCGCCAATCTTGAAGTTGCCGGTATCGGGAATACCTACGATGTCGCCCGGAAACGCTTCGTCGACAATATTCTTTTTCTGTGCCATGAAGGCGGTGGGTGCGGCAAAGCGCATCATTTTACCGGAGCGGATGTGCTTATAGTTATAGTTGCGCTCAAATTTTCCTGAACATACTTTTACAAACGCGATACACGAGCGATGGTTTGGGTCCATGTTGGCATGTATCTTGAACACGAAGCCTGAAAAGTTTGGCTCGTCGGGGTTGACCGTGCGCTCTTCGGCTGTGACAGGGCGCGGTGCGGGTGCAATCTTTACAAAGCAGTCAAGCAGCTCCTTTACTCCGAATGTGTTAAGCGCGGAGCCGAAAAATACCGGAGCCACCTTGCCGGCGAGGTAATCGTCGACATTCAGTTCCGGATACACTCCTTCGATAAGCTCAAGGTCCTCCCTGAGTTTTGCCGCGTCCTTTTCTCCTACAGCCTCGTCTATACGCGGGTCGTCTACAGAGTCTATTTCCACGCGTTCTGTCACCTGAGTCTTGCTGGGTGTAAACAGGTCAAGCGAGTGTTCATATATATTGTACACGCCTTTGAATTTAGCGCCTATGTTTATCGGCCATGAGAGCGGGCGCACTGCAATCTTCAATTCAGCCTCAAGCTCGTCAAGTATCTCAAACGGGTCACGTCCTTCACGGTCAAGCTTGTTGACAAAAATAATGACAGGCGTATTGCGCATGCGGCACACCTCCATCAGTTTTCGTGTCTGCTGCTCAACGCCCTTAGCCACGTCAACAACTATTATGACGCTGTCTACGGCGGTCAGTGTGCGGTAGGTGTCTTCCGCAAAATCCTGGTGACCGGGAGTGTCGAGAATGTTTATCTTGTAATCGCCATAGTTGAATCCCATAACTGAGGTGGCAACCGAAATACCGCGCTGTTTCTCGATTTCCATCCAGTCGGATGTTGCGGTCTTCTTTATTTTATTTGATTTTACTGCGCCTGCCACATGAATGGCTCCACCGAAAAGAAGCAATTTCTCGGTGAGTGTTGTCTTACCGGCGTCGGGGTGGGAGATGATGGCAAATGTGCGCCTGCGGCTGATTTCGTCGTTAAGTGTTGCCACGTCAATATAGTTTTTTAGTTTTCTGAATTTTTGAGTATATTAATGCATTTTTCAAGGCTGTCCATCCAGTAGGGGGTCTCCACGTTGAATGTCGCCTTTATCTTGGAGGTATTGAGCACGCTGTAAAATGGTCTTGCTGCCGCTGTGGGGTAGTCTTCGGTAGGTATCGGTCTCACGGTGCATCCTTTTATGCCGCCAAGGCGGTGGATGGCATTGGTGAAGTCATACCATGACGCTACACCGGAATTGGTAAAGTGATATATCCCCGGCACCCATTGGTGGGAGACAAGTATTTTGTATATTGCCGATGCAAGGTCGGCTGCATAGGTGGGCGAGCCTATCTGGTCGTCGACCACTTTCAGCTCGTCGCGTTCCTTTCCGAGGCGAAGCATTGTTTTTACAAAATTGTTTCCGTAGGGAGAGTAGAGCCATGCCGTGCGCACTATTATGCTGTCGGGTGCAAGCGCGATAAGCGCGGTTTCACCTTGGCGTTTGGTTGTCCCGTATTGAGATATGGGATTTACTTTGTCGCTTTCGAGGTAGGGGCGGAAAGCTTTTCCGTCAAACACGTAGTCGGTCGAGACGTGCAGCACTTTCGCGCCGATGGCGCTTGCCGCGTTGGCGATGTTGCACACCGCGTCTACGTTTATCCTGGAACATAATGCCTTGTCTTCTTCGGCGCGGTCTACTGCGGTATATGCCGCGCAGTTCACTATATGGGAAAACTCGTTGCCGATGACAAAGGTCTTTACCGCTTCGGCGTCAGTGAGGTCGAGCTGTTCAATATCTGTATAGATTGTCTTTCCCGGCAGCTCTTTTTCAAGTATGGCATACATTTCTTTACCGAGCTGGCCGTTGCAACCTGTGACTAATATCTTCATCCTGTAAACCCGTTTGATTTAGAGAGTGCAAAGTTACTAATTTTGCATCGCAACGCAAAATCAAGTTGCACGTGAGTCTATTAAAAAAGAAAAAGGATGTGAATCTTTCACATCCTTGAGGTCGTAGCGGATAGGGGAATCGAACCCCTATTTCCAGTGTGAGAAACTGGCGTCCTAACCGTTAGACGAATCCGCCATGGGTCATTGTTGTTTCAACGGTGCAAAGGTAGATATAATTTTTGAATATGCAAAATGTTTTGCGAAAAACTTTTTTAATAGTTTTGAAATCATCGGATTTCCAACAAATTACTCTCCCGTGTTGTTTATAATGTATCTTTTACTTTAAATCAAGCCATAAATGATTATGGCGACAGATACGTTATGGAACAGTATATTTTATCGCTCGACCAGGGGACAAGCAGTTCCCGTGCGATAGTTTTCAATCAGACCGGCACTATATGCTCGGTCGCCCAACGGGAGTTTGAACAGATATTCCCCCAGTCGGGGTGGGTGGAACATGACCCCCATCAGATATGGGCGTCGCAGGCGTCAGTCATAGCCGAGGCAATATCAAAGATTGATATCAATGGTAAAAACATCGCGGCTATAGGTATCACAAATCAGCGTGAGACCACTATCGTGTGGGACGTGGACACTGATTTGCCTGTCTACAATGCTATCGTGTGGCAGGACCGCCGTACAGCCGATTATTGCGACAAGCTGAGGGATGAAGGTCTCGTCGAGATGATCCGTAAAAAGACGGGTCTTATACTTGATGCTTATTTCAGCGGGACCAAGGTGAAATGGATTCTTGACAATGTGCCGGGGGCAAGGGCGCGTGCCGAGGCGGGGAAATTGCGTTTTGGCACAGTCGACAGCTGGCTGATATGGCGTCTTACCCGAGGGGAGGTGCATGTGACCGATGTCACCAACGCGTCAAGGACAATGCTATTCAATATACACACACTTCAATGGGACAAGGAGCTGCTTGAACTTTTTGACATTCCTGAATCCATGATGCCGACCGTAAAATCATCAAGTGAGGTATATGGCTATACGACAACTACACTTTTCGCCCATAAAGTGCCTATTTCCGGTATTGCCGGTGACCAGCAGGCTGCTTTGTTCGGGCAGATGTGTGTCGAGCCGGGTGCAGTGAAAAATACTTACGGTACCGGCTGCTTCCTGCTTATGAACAGCGGTAATGTGCCTATTGAGTCGCAGAATAAGCTTTTGACTACCATCGCATGGAAGATAGGCAGTGAAGTCACTTATGCGCTGGAGGGGTCGATATTTGTCGGCGGTTCTGTCGTGCAGTGGCTGCGCGACGGATTGAAGTGTATCGACAGTTCTGCCGATGTGGAAGCTCTGGCTGCATCGGTGCCCGACACTGACGGTGTGTATTTTGTGCCTGCCTTGACGGGACTTGGGGCGCCTTATTGGGACCAGTATGCCCGCGGTTCCATCTCAGGGATAAGCCGTGGCACGACTACCGCCCATATAGCGCGCGCCGCACTTGAAGGTATAGCTTACCAGACCTACGACATAGTAAAGGCGATGCAACGTGACTCCGGATTGCCCATAACCAATCTGAAAGTGGATGGCGGAGCATCGCGAAATGACCTCTTGATGCAATTCCAGAGCGACATCCTTGACACACAGGTGCTGCGACCTAAGATAACCGAGACCACTGCGCTTGGTGCGGCATATCTTGCCGGTCTTGCCATCGGTTACTGGAAGAGCATAGATGAAATACGTGCCCAGTGGCAGGTAGAGAGAATGTTTTCTCCGAGTGGTGATACAGAAAAGGTCGAGCGGGAGATTGCCGGATGGCATGATGCTGTCAACCGTGTACTTTCAGCTTACCCTGATAAATTATAAACGTCATGGAGCCTCCTTCGTTATTAGTGCAATGTGTGTTTGAGTTTCTCGGCACTATGGTGATGATTCTTCTTGGCTGCGGGGTGTGTGCATGTGTCAGCCTGCGCAAGTCCAAAGGCGAGGGTGCCGGATGGATTGTGGTAACCCTTGCATGGGGTCTTGCCGTGATGTGTGGCGTGTTTATCGCGGGCCCTTTCTCGGGGGCACACCTTAATCCCGCCGTCACGTTAGGACTTGCAGCAGCCGGGAAATTCCCGTGGACATGGACGGTGCCATTTGTCTTGTCCCAGATGCTCGGCGGCATTATCGGCGCCGTGCTTGTCTATATATTTTATAAAGACCATTTCGATGCGACCGACGACAGCGAGGTGAAACTCGGAGTGTTTGCGACAGCTCCGGCTATCCGTAACCACTGGCGTAATCTCGTGTGTGAGATTGTGGGCACTTTAGTGCTGGTGCTTGTCATCCTCTTTATCGGTGACGACAGCAATTCTTCCCAGGTAGGGCTTGGTTCTATCGGGGCGTTGCCGGTGTCTCTGCTGGTGGTTGTAATCGGAATGTCGCTTGGCGGCACTACCGGCTATGCGATAAATCCCGCGCGTGACCTCGGTCCGCGTATTGCTCATCAGATTTTGCCTATCAGGGATAAGGGATCGAGTGACTGGGGCTACAGCTGGGTACCGGTGTTTGGCCCGCTCATAGGCGGAATGGTGGCTGCTATAATCTATGCAGCCGTAAAGTCGATGCTGTGATTTCTGTTTTATAAAGAATTGCGAAAGCCGCTCCTTTTGGGGCGGCTTTCGTAGTTTTGGGTATGTGTCGTGGAATTATTCGTCAGCGTTGGTTTCGGCATATGCCTTGAGCAGTTTTTCCTGTACATCACCGGGAACAAGCTCGTATGCCGAGAATTTCATTGTGAATGATGACCGTCCGCCGGTTATCGAACTTAACGCGGTAGAGTAGGATGACATCTCTTTCAGCGGAACACGTGCCTGAATCTTTTCAAAGCCGTTTTCGCTTGACATGCCCATGATTACCGCGCGGCGTCCTTGAAGATCGCTCATCACGTCGCCCATCACATCGGCGGGAACCATGACCTCAACGTCATAGACCGGTTCAAGAATCTTCGGGTTGGCATTGCGGAACGCTTCGCTGAAGGCGTTTCTACCGGCGAGTCGGAATGATATTTCATTAGAGTCAACCGGATGCATCTTGCCGTCATAGATGCACACTCTTACATCGCGTGCATAAGAGCCGGTGAGCGGTCCCTGTTCCATGCGGTCCATCAATCCTTTCACGATTGCCGGTATGAACCTGGCGTCAATAGCGCCGCCTACGATACAGTTGTGGACAATCAGCTTGCCTCCCCATTCAAGTGGTATCTCCTGGGTGTCGCGCACATTCATCTTGAACTCCTGGCTGCCAAATTTGTAGGTGTCGGGAGCTGGCATGCCTTCAGTGTAAGGCTCGATGATAAGATGAACCTCGCCAAACTGTCCTGCGCCGCCCGATTGCTTCTTATGACGATAATCGGCGCGTGCCGCCTTGGTGATAGTCTCGCGATAAGGTATTTTAGGCTCGTCAAATACGATGGGTAGTTTATCGTTGTTTTCGACACGCCATTTCAATGTGCGCAGATGGAATTCACCCTGACCTGAAAGGATGGTCTGTTTAAGTTCCTTGGATTGCTCGATTACCCATGTCGGGTCTTCTTCGTGCATGCGGGTAAGGATTTCACTCAGCTTTTCAGCATCGCTTTCAGTCACCGGGCGTATGGCACGCTGATATTTTGGTGCGGGATATTTGATGAAGTCAAAGCGATATTCACAACCTTTTTCATCAAGGGTGTTGCCGGTGCGGGCGTCTTTGAGTTTCACGGTCGCGCCTATGTCGCCTGCGCAAAGCTTGTCGACGGGAGTCTTGATCTGTCCGCACACACAGAATATCTGCGCGATACGCTCCTTTGCCTCGCGGTCAACATTGTTGAGGTCGACTCCGGGGGTGAGCGTGCCGCTCATCACCTTGAAGTAACTTACCTCACCAATATGCGGCTCTACCGTTGTCTTGAACATGAACAGTGACAGCGGGCCGTTGCTGTCGGGCTTTACCTCTTCGCCTTCTGTATCTACCGGTGCGGGCATATCTTCCACGAAAGGCACTACGTTGCCGAGGAATTCCATCATGCGGCGCACTCCCATGTCCTTGAGAGCGCTTACGCAGAATACCGGGAATATAGAGCGGTCGACAAGTCCTTTACGTATGCCTTCGCGCATTTCATCTTCGGTGAGATGTCCCTGGTCGAAGAATTTCTCCATAAGGGTCTCGTCATTTTCAGCGGCTGCCTCTACGAGTTTCTGGTGGAGTTCCTGAGCGCGTTCCATCTCTTCGGCGGGTATCTCCTCTATTACGGGCACTCCGCCGTCGGGTCCCCAGGAGTATTTCTTCATGAGCAGCACGTCGATCATGGCGTTGAAGCCGGCGCCCACATTTAGCGGATACTGGATGGGCGTCACTTTAGGACCGAAGATTTCGGTCATCTGCTCGATTACATTTTCATAGTCGGCTTTCTCGCCGTCAAGCTGATTGAGGGCGAAGATTACCGGCTTCTTGAGTGAAGCGGTTGTGCGGAAGATGTTTTGTGTGCCCACCTCTACACCATACTGCGAGTCGATGAGTATGACTCCGGTATCGGTCACGTTGAGTGCGGTGATAGCGTTGCCTACGAAGTCATCGCTACCCGGGCAGTCGATGACGTTAAGCTTCTTGTTCAGAAATTCGGCATAAAAAATGGTAGAGAACACAGAGTAACCATACTCTTTCTCCACCGGGAAATAGTCACTGACCGTATTGCCTGACTCTACATTGCCGCGACGTTTTATAACTCCACACTCGTAAAGCATCGCTTCAGCGAGTGTGGTTTTTCCCGAGCCTTTGCTACCGAGCAAGGCGATGTTCTTGATTTCGTTAGTTTGATAAACCTTCATGTTATTAGAGAGTTTTTAGAGTTATTAAAAAAGTGCGATTCGTTAACTGTTAATTAACGAATCGCAAATTATTAAATATTTCCGAAAAATCCTACTTTTTGCTATATGTTACAAAACATATTATGTCGGGTGAACAAAATCGCCTGAAGTTATTTTATTTCTATTTGCGATGATCCGGTGATGATTCTGCCGTCGTCGGTTATGCCTTCTATAAATATAGTATATGATGTGTTGGGATTGTCGGTGGTGAAAAACTCGAAATCGGCTTTCCCGTCATCGCCAAATCTCACACAGGGATTCCAGTAGACGGTGCTGCGCAGGTCTGTGCCGTCAGGACGGTCGGTCACCTCATATTTGGGCGAGTAAAATTCCGCTGCTTTCTGATAGCCGAGCGGCTTCGCAATCGCGATATGCGGGTTATGCTCGTTTATTGCATTTAATCCGTTGCCATCCCTTGTGCGTATCATCAATGCTCCGTTGCTTGCTCCCGGACCAAGTGCTACAGCTTCTCCGGAATTAAGAAACGAGATGCTTGCGATTGAAGAGTAGGGACACATCAATTCGATTTCATCCAGCATATTGGATGTAGCATTAGTCGGTAGGGGAAAATCCCAATTGTTTGCCGATGAATTCTTCATCCCGGGCGTTGTGCCTTTGGATGTTTGTTTCCTCAATTTAGGCATCGGGGCATTGGGTAAGATGCTCCCCGTTGTCAGGTTATCCTGCGATATAATTTGGAATCCATCAATAAACACCCCGACGACTCCGCCACGGTGAGTGATGTTGCCGTTGTTGTCGATGCGTATGCCGTGAATATTTCTGATTGCGTCTTCAAGCGTGGTGACTACAATATTCTCAGGTGCGTCCGGGTCAAATCGGCTTCTTGCCACGGCTTCATACCATACGCTATAGCGTTTAAGCTTGTTTTCTGTAACAATGACCTCCGAGAGAAGTATGCTCTTCAGTATCGGATTCATTTCAGCGCGCATGCGGTTGTCCATCAAGTGCTCCGCTCCTTCAGGTTGTGGTTCTGACGCCAGATAAGGAATATCGGGGAAAGATGGTTGGTCAAGTACGATGTTGTCCTCAAATCCTCCTTTTGTATTTACCGCCTGTATATAATATATAGCACTGTCGGGATATTCAAAGTTAGTAAACTCAAATTTGCCGTCTTTATCTGAAACAGTAATGTCGCCATAGCCTGTAGTAGGTGAAATCATGGCAAGGGAGATTCCCTTCAGCGGCTTTTCACGCCAACGGCTTTTTACAGCTCCGGATATTGACATGCTTTTTTCAATAGGAAATTCCGGACTCAATTTATGACCTTTAAGAACTGCCGGAAGATCATAACGTCGCCATCCTTGGGTCAGCATAAGATTGTCAAGTGCCTGTGTTTTAAATGCACTGTCGGCTGATGAAAAATAAAATCCGGGATTCTCTATGTGCCCTTTCAGGTCCGATGACAATAGAAGTTGAGTCTTTATAGACTGCATGGTGTCGATTATTGCCGAGTGACGGTCAGTGACACTGACCGCAAAATTACCTTTTTTTAATTTGAGGGTGTCAATCTGCGCTTTAGCCCATACAATCTTGCGGTTTCCGTAACTTTCCCTATCAGTTGATACTGTTGCACGGGCTACTCTTTCATTGTCGATAAATACGAGTCTCTCGCTCCATAGGTTCATGTCTTTATCAAGAAGGAGTATCTGCATTATCCCCGAGAGAGCACCCGATGGGGCAAACTTGAAAGAGTAATTGCCGTTTATCGGTTCGGACCATAACACGATACCTCGTTGCTGAATCACGAGCTGACCATTCTGCGGCACTTGACCAAGCAGGTCGATAAACAGAGTGTCATTGTCAAGACGTTCAACATGAATTGCGGCTGCCGTTTCGTTAGGCGCAGGAAGAGTAAACCGTCTGCCGTCATTGTTGACGGCAGTGTAGACCTGTCCCTTCTCGGGGGTAAAAGATGTCGAGCCCATACCTGCATGAAATGTTTGGAAGTTGGCTACCTTATTGTCAAGGGTATCCACGATAATACCGGAAGTCTCTTTACCGTAGCCGTCTTTTCCAATCGCCTTGAATGCCACATTACATTCGTTGCCCGGAATCAGATATCCCCCTTCAGGATGAAACGTAATGTCGTAGTTTTCTCCTTCGTTGTCATTCAGCTTTATAAACTGATTGTAACCATCGTAAGAGATCTTTATGTACCCGTGAGTCAGGTCTTTTGGGGTTATTTTCACAGTGATGTCACCCGATTTTATCTGTGGGGTAAACACTTTGCCTCCATCAGTGATAAGCGTGAACTTTTCATATTTGACAGGTTGTTGTGATGCGCGGTCAATAAGATTAAGCGCAAGCTTTCGTGTATCGCAATTCCAGTCAATTTTAATTTCATTTTTCAGTGCCATCAGATTGTTGATGTGAAGCGATTTTTTCGGGAAATAGTCATTACGCTGGCTTCGCATAAAATTGGTGTAAGCCGACAGCTGGTATTCGCCGTCGGCAATATCGAGGTCAAGCGGCAGGTAACCCGAATATATGCCATCTTTTTCGCGTACCATCACCCTTTGGGCGACATCGCCGAAAGGGTCGCACAACTCCACATAAAGATAACGGCTTACATTGACCGGCTGATGCGATGCCGCGTCGAGTACAAAACCGCGAAACCATATGGTGTCGCCCCCGATATAGTTTGCCTTGTCGGTCATCACGTAGGCCTTCTCCTGCGGAAATTCATAGCAATACTCCTAAGTCATCTTTATCACCTTCTTAGGTGACATGGCAGATATGTTTGCCGAAAGTAAAAGAATCGAAACGCCGGTGAGTAATCTTTCAATGGCATTATTCATGTCGTTCATTCGGAAAAATATATGAATTATAATCAACTATCGGTAAAGATAATGATTTTTACGAATAAAACCTAATGAAAGTTATAAAATGATTGCATTTAACTCTTTTTGGTTAAATGTGTAGTTAACTGTATCAGGCTTCGTTGAGCCAACGGCGTACACGGGGCGCGAGAAAGCTTGTGGTGATAATTGCGCTTACGATGCCGAGTGCAACCATATTTTTAAGGTCGGCGCCGGTAAAGACTCCAGATTCCTTTATGCCGGTCACGCAATAGATCCAGCCTATGGCAAGCCCGATTGCCGCTATTATGTAGGATATATTTTCTATCCAGATGTATGTGCGGCTTGATTTTGCCGGCAGGCGGTTCATTACTTTCCGCACAAACCAGGGGTTGCGTGGTGCCTGTGGCAGATTGTCCTTAAAAATCTGTTTGATATGTCGGTCTGACAGGGTGTCGTTATGTTTCATAATAAGATAGAATTTGAAGTTAAAACAGTTTTGCCATCTTTGCCTTGGCTCTCGAGAGATGAGATTTCACTGTGCCTTGTGGCATCTGCATTATGTCGGCGATTTCCTTGATAGGGCGGTCGTCAAGATAAAAGAGCAGCACTGCTGTGCGCTCGGCTTCCGACAGCACTTTAAGGCATCGCTCCACGTCCATCGACGCGTCGTCGGCGTCATAGGGCGACACCGTGTCGGCGACGTTGCCATAGCCGCGCTCATCCTCACCTGACTCCCGCCGTCGCCTCACGTACATGTAAAACTCATTATAGGCGATGCGGTAGAGCCATGTGCGGAAGCGGGCGATACCTTGATAGGAGCGCAGTGAGATATACACCTTTATAAATGTCTCCTGGGCAAGGTCGTCGGTAAGCGCGGCGTCGCCCAGCGTGAGGTTGAGCAGAAAGCGCCTTAGTCCGTCATTGTACTCCTCCACCAGTTGCTCAAATGCGCGCCGGTCATCGCCGGCGACACATCGGGCAATAAGGCGAAGTTCTTCCCATTTAGTCAGCATTATCGCAGAAAGTGGTTGAGTCGTTGTCGCTGTCTTTGTTTTTACGCGTCGAGATTATATAGGATGCGAGTTTGCCTACTCCGATTATAAACGGAATCAAAGTAAGCATAGCCGCAGCAGTCTTGCCGTTAATGATGAAGAAGGCAAAAAATCCTGCGCTCCATGTGAGATAGTTGACTGCCGGCTGTAAGCGTGGCTTTCGGTCGGGGATGTTGTAGAAGCGGTCGGGAAGTGTATGACCTGAGGCTATTGACTCCATTATGACGCGGTTTCGGTCGCGCTTGCTCTTGTAAATGAAGTGGCACACGATAAATACCAGAAACAGCGGGCCGCCGAACATCAAGGCTACTGCCAGTATTGCCACGATGCTTACCCACCATTCACCGGAATAGTCAGGTTCTTTATTTGCGGAGATACTGATATAAAGGTTGCCCTTTTCGTCGGCTGTCACTTCAGAAGTGTTGACCTTTATGTCAGATTGGCTGCCATTGTTTACTGACGTGATCACGATGTCGTTGAAAGAAGAGTCGTTGAGTGACTTCAGGCTTTCGGTCAGTTGCTCTGATATTTCTTTTGCCATCATCTCACTGTCGTCATTAAAATTGTCACATGAGGCAAGAGAGATAAGCATCGTTGCAAGGAGGGGTAAAATAAAAAATTTCATATTAATAAACTATTAATTTTTAGCGTTGTTTGCCTATTAGATGCGGCAAATGATAAAAAGGTTGCACAATGGAGATTATATTTTTGCAAAAGTAGTAACTTTGCATCGGAATATATTATTAAGTAGCTCGCAAAAAGTAGGCTGATATGTCGTTATGGTCTGTTTCCGGGATATTTCTCTGTTGCCGGTCGCGTAATCAGAGTGATTTCAGTCGGGTAGGGTTGCTTAAAATGATTGACTATAAACTAATTTTTAAGAGTTACTTAATTATTTATGAGATTATTGACGAGATCATTGTTTTTAAGCATGTGCGCACTGTTTGCGTGTGTGCCTGAGACATTTGCTATTGACGGACTTTATTACAAGGTGGAGGGCGCGGTCAGTGTCAGCACCGGTGAAAACACACCCTTTTGGCTCTTGAACAACCGTGACGGGCTTGCGTCGATTGAAAAAAACAACGGATACCTGCGTGTAGGCATGTTTCGTGAGATAGAGCCTGAGAAGAGATTTTCGTGGGGCGCGGGCGTTGATCTTGCCGGCGCTTACAATTTCAGCTCATCGTTTATAATACAGCAGCTTTATGCCGAAATCAAGTACCGGTGTCTCGGGCTCACTGTCGGCAGTAAGGAAAATCTTAATTATGAATTCAATAACCGTCAGCTCGGTAGCGGCAATCTGCTTTATTCAGGCAATGCGCGGCCGATACCGCAGATACGCGCCGGCATTCCTCGTTATACCGCGATTCCGGGAACGGCAAACTGGCTTGCCGTCAAAGGATATGTAGCCTACGGTATGTTTGCCGACGACCGCTGGCAGAAATCGTTTGCAGCACCCGGGAGCAAGCGCACAGAGCATGTGCTGTATCATTCCAAGGCTCTTTTTGTAAAAGTTGGCAATCCGGATAAATTCCCTGTGTGGTTTGAGGGCGGACTTGAAATGGCGGCGCAGTTTGGCGGTAAGTCCATCACCGGCGACAAGGTGATAGACATGCCTAACGGATTCAAGGATATAATAAAGGTGTTTTATCCGTCGGCCGGAGGCAGTGACACTCCCGTTGCCGAGCAGACCAATGTGTATGGCAATCATGTAGGCAGCTGGGATGCGAAAATAGGATGGAACATCTCTCCGGAGTGGGGAGTGGGGCTCTACTATAACCATTTCTTCGAGGATCATTCGCAGATGACATTTGACTACGAGTGGCGCGACGGATTATGGGGACTGGAGGTTAATTTCCCGCGTAATCCGGTGGTGTCGCAGCTGGTGTATGAGTTTCTATATACCAAGGATCAGAGTGGCTCGGTATATTGGGACCATGACTCAAAAATCCCCGAGCAGGTGAGCGGCAGGGACAACTACTATAATCATGGTATTTATACAGGATGGCAGCACTGGGGCATGGGCATCGGCAATCCGTTGCTTCTGTCGCCTATATATAATCGTGACGGCACGATTGCTTTCAAGGACAGCCGTGTCATTGCCCATCATGTCGGTTTCATGGGGCAGCCGCTGCCCGAGCTTGGCTATCGAGTGTTGCTGAGCTACTCGCGAAATTGGGGTACATATGACAACCCCTACCCGGAGGTAAAGAATAATTACAACGGTCTTCTTGAGGTCACCTATAATCCGCGATGGTTTAACGGCGGAGCGGGAATCCTCTCGGTCGGCGGTGATGCCGGAGGACTGCTTGGAAGAAGCTTCGGAGTGATGTTAACTATTAGAAAAACAGGATGGCTATGAAAATGACCAATAAAATATTGATATTGTTAATGGCGGCGGTGTTCGCCTTGACTGTCAGCTCGTGTCGTAAGCGTTCGATTAACGGGGACCTTGACGGAATGTGGCAAGTTATGAGTATTGAATATGCCGATGGCACTGTGGTTAATCCGGAGTCGACATATTACTGCCTCTTTCTCCATACATTCAATCTGCAGCGTCCAGGCAATAGAATCGCCGGCAACATGATATATGAAGGCGATGAGCTGAAACTTGAGGCTCCTTATGCCACTGCGTCAGAACTCAATCCCTGGGGCATGAACAACACGGTCACCACGTTCAGGATACTGCGCCTGACAAGCGGAAATATGACCTTGGAATCGGATTATGCCCATCTTGAATTAAGGAAATTCTGATTAATCGTGCATTTAGTTAATTGATAGCTTTTTTTAGAATCTAATTTACATTAACTTTGCATAATCAATAAAATCGTGACAAAACGATAAGCAACCTGCAAAAATTGTTGATTGACTGAAATGAAATCATGATTAAGGGCAGATGAGTGTTCACCGGCTTTTCGGGTTGCTTGAAAAGACATTAAAAACTAATTAATAATTGCTTGTAATTATTAAAGATTGTAACTGGAAATGAAAGTATTGAAATTTGGCGGCACATCTGTCGGAACGGTGGAGAGCCTTCGCAATGTAAAATCGATTGTCGAAGGACAGACTGAGTCGGTCATAGTCGTGGTGTCGGCTCTCGGAGGCATCACTGACCAGCTGATCAACACTGCGCGACTTGCGGCTCAGGGCGACATCTCCTATCTGGAAAGCTATGCCCGCATAGTCGACCGGCATCATAAGGTGATAGACGGTATTGTGCCTGAACATAGCCGGCTTGACGTGCAGTCGATTGTTAACCCGCTGCTTGAAGAACTCGGTAATATATATCGCGGTGTCAACCTTATAAAGGACTTGAGTGACCGCACGCTTGACATAATTGTAAGTTATGGCGAGCGGTTGTCGTCAGTGATAATTTCGCGCATAATCAACGGGGCAATCCATCTTGACAGCCGTAATTTTATCAAGACCGAAAAGCAGTGGAACAAGCATGTGCTTGACAATGACTTGACTCAGAAGCGGGTGCATGAGGTGTTTGACGAGCTTAAATTCAATGTGGCGCTGGTTCCCGGATTCATTGCAAGTGACCGAGACGGAAACGTGACCAATCTCGGCAGGGGAGGCTCTGATTATACCGCCGCCATACTTGCCGCTGCTCTTGACGCCTCGGTGCTTGAAATCTGGACCGATGTTGACGGCTTTATGACAGCTGACCCGCGTGTCATCAACGGAGCGCTCGTCATCGACCATCTGTCGTTTACGGAGGCTATGGAGCTTTGTAATTTCGGCGCCAAGGTCATCTATCCGCCTACGATTTATCCGGTGTTTCATAAAAATATACCGATCTGGATTAAAAACACGTTTAACCCGTCGGCTCCCGGCACGTGTATAAGTGAACAGCATCCTTCACCTGAAGGAAAGGCTATCAAGGGCATATCGTCAATCAACGACACCTGCCTCATAACGGTGCAGGGTCTTGGTATGGTGGGTGTGATCGGTATTAACTCACGAATTTTCAATACTCTTGCCAAGAATGGCATATCGGTATTTCTCGTCAGCCAGGCGGCGAGTGAAAACAACACCTCGTTTGCTGTGCGCAATGCCGATGCCGACCATGCTATTGAAGTGCTTAGAGAGCAGTTTGCCCCGGAGCTTCAGGCGGGTTCGCTAAGCGATATAATTGCCGAGCCCAATCTCGCGACTGTCGCTATCGTGGGTGAAAACATGAAGCACACCACCGGTATTGCCGGCAAGCTGTTCAATACTCTCGGTCGTAACGGTATAAGCGTTATCGCGTGTGCGCAAGGTGCATCGGAGACCAACATCTCTTTTGTAATCGAGCACAACAACCTGCGTAAAGCTCTGAATGTAATTCATGACAGTTTTTTCCTCTCTGACACTCAGGTCTTAAACCTGTTTGTTGTCGGAATAGGAAATGTAGGTAGAAATCTATTGTCGCAGATTCATGCCCAGCAAGCCAACTTGCTTGAAAACAAGGCTCTGCGTTTGCGCCTTGTCGGAATTGCCAATTCCCGCAAGTGTGTCTTCGACCGCGAGGGTATAGATACTGAAAATTACAATGAACGTCTTGAGGCTTCCGATATAGTCGCCACTCCTGAAAATATCCGTAACGGTGTTATCGGGATGAATATATTCAACTCGGTGTTTGTCGACTGTACGTCAAGCCCTGAGATTGCATCCCTGTATGCCGATCTGCTTGACCATAACGTCAATGTCGTGGCGGCAAACAAGATCGCCGCTTCCGGAAAATATGAGGACTATGAGCGACTGAAGCGTATAACCCATAAGAAAGATGTCAAGTTTCTTTTTGAAACCAATGTGGGTGCGGGATTGCCGATAATAAACACGATTAACAATCTTATCAATTCCGGTGACAGGATACTGAAGATTGAAGCAGTGGTGAGCGGCACGTTAAACTACATCTTTAATGTACTTAGCCGCGAGGTGCCTATGAGCCGTGCGATAAAGATGGCGCAGGAGGCAGGTTACAGCGAGCCTGATCCAAGGACTGACCTCAGCGGCAAGGATGTAATACGCAAGCTTGTAATTCTTGCCCGTGAGGCAGGCTACAAGGTAGAGCAGGATGACGTTGAGGCTCATCTGTTTATCCCTGAGAAATATTTCCTTGGCACTATCGAGGATTTCTATCGCAATATCACTGAGATAGATGCCGATTTTGAACGTCAGCGGGCTGAAGCGCAGGACGCAGGCGAACATTTCCGCTTTGTAGCGCGGCTTGACAACGGCGTTACAAGTGTGGGGCTGCAGAAAGTGGATTCGGTACATCCGTTTTATCATCTTGAAGGAAGTAACAATGTGATATTGATTACTACCGAACGCTATAATGAGTATCCTATGGTAATCAAGGGGTATGGTGCCGGTGCTGAAGTTACGGCTGCCGGAGTGTTTTCCGACATTATCGGAATCGCCAATATCCGTTGATGACAAGTTAAGCAGACTAATGTTGAATATCTTATGAAGTATATAATAGTATTAGGCGACGGAATGGCTGATGAGCCGCTGGCTGAGCTTGGCGGCAAGACGCCGCTTGAGGCTGCCGGGACTCCTGTCATGGACCGCCTGGCGCGCGAGGGTCGTGTAGGCAGGTTTGTAACTGTTCCTGCCGGCTTTCATCCCGGCAGCGAGGTAGCCAATATGACAGTGCTCGGCTATGATGTGACTACCTCGTTTGAGGGACGTGGTGTCCTGGAGGCGGCAAGCATGGGCGTTGATGTGCCGGAAGGATACATGGCTATGCGGTGTAATCTTATAACCGTTTCCGACGGAAAGATAAAGAATCATTCCGGCGGTCAC
Organism: Barnesiella sp. WM24; assembly: GCF_004570975.1. Taxonomy (GTDB): domain Bacteria; phylum Bacteroidota; class Bacteroidia; order Bacteroidales; family Muribaculaceae; genus Muribaculum. The sequence goes on along the minus strand of NZ_SPPC01000002.1, from coordinate 99,564 downwards.
ATCTCGACAGAGGAAGCGTCACAGCTTATTGCCGATCTTGGTAAAGAACTTGGTGATGACGTGGTGACATTTTATCCCGGAGTTTCCTATCGTCATCTCATGCTTATAAAGAATGGCGATAAAAGAGTCACATGCACGCCGCCTCACGATGTCCCCGGCACTCCGTTTGCCGATGTTATGGTAAAGGCTGACGTGGCAGAGGCTGAACCGACGGCAGAGCTTATAAACAACCTGATTCTGAAATCACAGAAATTTCTTGCCGGTCATCCGGTGAATCTAAAGCGTCAGGCTGAAGGGAAAGACCCCGCCAACAGCATATGGCCCTGGTCGCCCGGATACCGTCCATTGATGAAGCCGCTGTCGGAAAAGTTTCCTGTTAAAGACGGAGTTGTTATTTCGGCTGTCGACCTGATATTTGGCATCGGTGCCTATGCGGGATTGCGAAGGATTGATGTCGAAGGAGCCACAGGGCTTTATGATACTAATTATGAAGGCAAGGCGGAGGCTGCAATCGACGCGTTGCGTAATGGCGCCGATTTCGTGTTTCTTCATGTCGAGGCGAGTGATGAGGCGGGACATGAGGGTGATATAGAGCTGAAAAAGCGCACGATAGAGTATCTTGACAAGCGTATATTGTCACCGATTGTCGAGGCGTCGGAGTCTTTTGGCGAACCTCTGGCTATTGCCGTACTGCCCGATCATCCTACTCCATGCCGGCTGCGCACCCACACTTCGGAGCCGGTGCCGTTTCTCATCTACAAGCCGGGTATGACACCTGACGATGTTACTTCGTTTTCTGAACGCAGCGCGTCGCAGGGTGCTTATGGCACAGTGTCCGGTGATGAATTTATGAACCTGTTAATGAAATGATACAATGAGATATTACAGCACTAACCGTCAATCAGAATTTACAACACTTCAGGATGCCGTAGTGAGGGGGCTTGCCCCTGACCGCGGGCTATACATGCCTGAACGCATAGCCACTATCCCCAAGGCTTTTTTCAATCATATAGGGGAAATGTCGCTTACCGACATCGCTTATGTGGTAGCTAATACACTTTTTGGCGAAGACATAGATTCCGAAACTCTAAAGACAATAGTCAACGACACTCTGAATTTCGAGATTCCGCTGGTTAAGGTGGATGACAGACGCTATTCATTGGAGCTGTTTCATGGTCCTACACTCGCGTTTAAAGATGTGGGCGCTCGATTTATGGCCCGTCTGCTCGGGCATTTTAATGCCGCCGACAGCGAGGGTGATGTAAATGTGCTTGTGGCTACATCAGGCGATACAGGCAGTGCCGTGGCAAACGGATTTCTCAATGTCCCCGGGGTAAAGGTGTTTGTCCTCTATCCTAAAGATAAGGTAAGCAAGATTCAGGAAGCTCAGTTCACGACTCTCGGCTCAAATATCACTGCTATCGAGGTAGATGGGACCTTTGATGACTGTCAGGCTCTTGTCAAGTCGGCATTCATGGACAAGGAGCTTAATGAAAAGATGAAGCTTACCTCCGCCAATTCAATCAATGTGGCTCGTTTTATCCCGCAGATGTTTTATTATTTTCATGCTTATGCGCAGTTGATAAGGATGGGGGAGAAGACTGACAATGTGGTTGTGGCTGTGCCGAGCGGAAATTTCGGCAATATATGTGCCGGTCTTATCGGAAAACGCATGGGACTCCCTATAAAACGGTTTATCGCGGCAAATAACCGTAATGATGTGTTCTATGAATATCTCCTCACCGGAAAGTATAACCCGCGTAAATCGGTGGCTACTATCGCCAATGCTATGGATGTCGGTGATCCGTCCAACTTTGCCCGTATTCTTGACCTGTACGGTAATTCCCATGATGCCATAGCTGCGGAGATAAGCGGATGCACCTATGATGATGACCTGATACGTGCCACTCTTAAAGAGACATATGACCGCACCGGCTATCTGCTCGATCCTCATGGAGCGGTGGCATATCGTGCGCTGACGGAGTATCTGGCTCCCGGAGAGACCGGTATATTCCTTGAGACAGCCCATCCTGCAAAGTTCAAGGAAACGGTAGAGGCTATAACAGGTGAGCCTGTAAATGTGCCCGACCGCCTTGCCGCCTTTATGAAAGGGAAAAAGGAGACGGTGAAAATGAGCGCGCAGTTCCCTGCGTTCAAGAAATATCTTATGTCACTCTGAGATTTTGGCACACCTTTTGCTATTGAGTGATGCAGATAATATCAGCTTTTTACAATGACTAATTCAGATAACGATAATCCACGCATAATATCATTAGGACAGATTGAGATTGATTCAGGCAAGTTCAATGCCGCTCCTGACACGGAGGCATTGCCTATCCTGCCTACACGCAATCTTGTCCTTTTCCCTACAGTGGCGACTCCATTGTCGCTGGTAAGGGAGCAGTCGCTGAAAGTGGCTAAGCTTGCCTTTGAGAAAGGCACTCCGCTTGGGGTTGTGTGTCAGCTTAATCCTGAGGATGAAAATCCGGGTATTGACAATCTGCAACCCTATGGAGTCGTTGCCGATGTTCTCAAGATTTTTGATTTGCCTGACGGGCAGCACACCGCACTTATACGTGCGCGTGAGAAATTCAGGGTTGTCGGGCTGTCTGACACGATAACGTTTGACTCGACGCTGATGGCGCGAGTAGAGCTGATTAAGGAGCAAAAGCCAAGAAGCAACGACAAGACTTTTGCCGCTATTGTCAAGGCGGTAAAAGACATGACGCTAAAGATGCTTGAAAATATCGATGGCGCGCAGGACTTTGCCCATAACGTGCAGAATTATCCTGAACCCGTGGGGCTGATTAACCTGATATGCAGCCAGGCTCCCATATCGTCGGGAAAGAAAGGCGCGCTCCTTGTTGAAAATTCGGTCAAAGAGCGTGCGCGCATGCTATTGCTCGAGCTCACTGAATTTGAGCGGATGCAGCAGGTGACACAAAAGATTCAGTCAATCGCGCGCGAGAATTTTGAGCAGAACCAGCGTCAGGCTTTCCTGCACCAGCAGATGGAGGCTATAAGACAGGAGCTTTACGGTGACAGCGATGATGACCGTGATTCATTGCGTGAAAGGTCGAAGAATGTCGCTTTCAGCGTGGCGGCGCGCAAGGTATTTGACAAGGAGCTTGACAAGCTTGGGCGATTGAATCCGCAAAGTCCCGACTATGCAGTTCAGTTCAGCTACCTTGAGACTCTTCTCGATCTGCCGTGGGAGAAATACTCTGAACTGAATACCGACCTCGGACTTGCCCGTGATACTCTCGATGTTGATCATTACGGTCTCGCCAAAGTCAAGGAGCGTATACTCGAACAGATAGCCGTGTTGATGAATAATCCGTCGGGAAAGGCACCGATAATATGTCTTGTCGGACCTCCCGGTGTCGGAAAGACTTCTCTCGGACGTTCTATTGCCGCGGCCCTCGGACGTTCTTATCAGCGTGTGTCGCTTGGCGGCATGCATGATGAGGCGGAGATTCGCGGACACAGGCGCACTTACATAGGGGCGATGCCCGGTCGTATAATTGACGCAATCAAGCGTGCCGGCGATTCCAACCCGGTCTTATTGCTTGATGAAGTCGATAAAATCGGCAGTGACTTTAAAGGCGACCCCTCGGCTGCATTGCTTGAGGTGCTTGACCCGGAGCAGAATTGTCGTTTCCATGACAATTATATAGATGTAGACTACGACTTGTCAAAAGTGCTGTTTATCGCTACTGCCAATACTCTGTCTACTTTGTCGCAGCCGTTGCTTGACCGAATGGAGATAATAAATCTCGCTGGTTATCTACTTGAGGAAAAAGTAGAGATTGCGCTCCGTCATATCCTTCCTACTTTGCGCAAGGAGAATAATCTGAAGCCTAAGGATGTCAACGTGACTCCCGAGGCGATTGTGGACATTATCGAGAAATACACTTCGGAAAGCGGTGTAAGGCAGCTTGAAAAGGAGCTTTCGGCGATAGTGCGCAAGGTCATTCTTGCCAAGATGCTCGGGAAGAAAGTGCCGTCAAAGATACAGCCTAAACACTTGAAAGATTTTCTCGGTGTCGAGCGATTCAGCAAGGACCGCTATGAAGGAAATGATTTTGCCGGTGTGGTGACGGGACTGGCATGGACTGCCGTGGGAGGAGAGATTCTTTTCATTGAGTCGTCACTCTCCGGAATAAAGGGCGACAAGCTGACCCTTACCGGAAATCTTGGTAATGTGATGAAGGAGTCGGCGGCGATTGCTTTGCAGTATGTGAAAAGCCATGCTGCCGAAATCGGTATTCCTGAAGAGGTGTTTGAAAAATATCAGCTCCATCTTCATGTTCCCGAAGGAGCCATACCTAAGGATGGACCGTCGGCAGGCATAACAATGGCGACTTCTATTGCATCGGCGTTTACCCAGCGTAAGATTCGCCCGCGTGTCGCCATGACGGGCGAGATTACATTGCGTGGAAAGGTGCTTCCTGTAGGCGGAATAAAGGAAAAGATTCTTGCGGCAAAGCGTGCGGGCATTACCGATATAATCCTCTCTAATGAAAACCGGAAGGATATCGCCGATATTGACGCGGTATATGTTGCCGGGGTGAATTTCCATTATGTCAACACTGTGCTTGAGGTGCTTGATATAGCCTTGCTCCCGGAAAAGGTGAACAACGCTCTTGAACTTTAACTTGATATACAAAAAAGCGATAGCCCCTGAGCTTCCGGCTCAGGGGCTATCGCTTTTTAATGGCGCGTTGCTTATTCTGCGTCTTTGTTTTCTTCGGCAGTTGTTTCTTCTTCTTTTTCTGCAAAGTCGGTGATACCTGCGGCTACAAGAAGGTTGTACCAGTTAAATACTTTCTTGATGTCGTTGGTGTACACGCGGTCTTCATCAAAGTCGGGAAGTATCTCCTTGAAATATTTGCGAATCTCGTGGTCATCTTTAAATGACTTCACGTCGACCTGCTTAGCATCGTTTTTCTCCTTGATAGTCTCAAAGACAGAGGTAAGGGGAACATCTTCGTCTACTGTGTAGATAGCGATGTCGCCAAGTGAGATTACTTTGTCATGAGCGTATGCAGGAGTGCGCTTACCGGTAGAGAGCGACTCGACGATAAGCATGTTTTTTCCCTGGCTTACAAGCTTGAAAAGTCCGGGCTTTCCGGAAATTGCCAAAATTGTCTTCAACATTGTCGTTATTTATATTTTGAATTTATATTTCGCAATTACAAAATTACAATTTTTTGGAGATATATTGCTAACTTTGCTATCCCAAAATAGATTGAGATGCTGAAGTTTCTTACTTGCCTTATACAATTGATAATTTCTCCGGCAAAGGGCTGGGAGGATATAGCTGCTGTCGGGGAAGAACCGCGCAAGATATGTTCCGACGGTTTTTATCCCTTGCTTGGTGTTACGGCGTGTTCTGTCTTCATATGTCGGCTGTATGACGCCGACCTTGGAATGGCCACACTGATTCAAGGAGCGATAATAACGTTTGTGAAATATTTTGTGTCATATTTCCTCGCCTCGTTCCTGTTTGCGATTTTTCTCGGCAAGGTGGTGGACGGAGAGCCTAATGAAAAGAAATATCATACATTTGCATTATATAATATTTCTCTATTGGCGCTTATAAAAATAGTATCCAACTGTCTTCCTACAGAATTGTCGATTGTGCAGTTTCTTCCGTTGTTCACAATTGTCGTGATGTGGATGGGTCGGCGCTATCTGGCTGTAATGGAAGAGCGGAGCTTCACATTTATTTTTATTGCATCGGTGGCTATACTTGTAATGCCATATGTGCTCGAAATTTTGTTTAATAAGGTAATACCTTATGCCAATTGATTATGAACAGCAAAGATATCAATATAAAAAACCGCAGGGCGACATTTGATTACGCCATATCCGACACTTTTACAGCCGGCATCGTGCTTACCGGAACTGAAATCAAGTCACTGAGGCTTGGAAAGGCAAGTCTGGTCGACACGTTCTGTTACGTAAACAACGGTGAGGTTTGGATTAAGAACATGTATATTGCCGAATATTTTTACGGGACATACAATAATCATGCTGAGCGCCGCGACCGCAAGCTTCTTCTTAATAAGAAAGAGATAGCCAAACTTGAAAAAAACGGCAAAGAGTCAGGCTTTACTATCGTGCCGATGCGACTGTTTATAAATGAGCGAGGTCTTGCCAAGCTGGTGATAGGCATCGGTCGAGGCAAGAAAGAGTATGACAAGCGTCAGTCGATAAAGGAGCGTGAGGATAAGCGCAATATGGCGCGGATGTTTGAAAAATAGGGCTCTAAGGACGTGAAAGTATCAGCATTGCCTTGCTGCCGTCGCAAAGCGTTGTGCCGATAAGGCGCCTGTCGTCACCGTCTTTTACTTTTAGCTTCTTCCTGAGCCAGTCGGCTGTATAGTCGAAGTTGCGCACTGCGACATTTATCCTCGGATATTCTTTGGCGAGTCTTTTCAGCTCTCCCGAGGAAAATTCGGCTACACGGTCAATATGCCACGCTTCTCCCGGAAAGCCGTCGATTAGCGACGGAGAGTAATACAGGTGGGTGTTATGGTGTAGCTTGCTGACGCCGAAACGCTGTGACAATAATTTGTAGGGCGCCGCTTTCATCAGTGTGGCTCCGGGTTCATACAGGTATCCTCCGGCCGCCGGAAGGTCATAGTTTGCCGTAGCTCCGCTCTCTTCTTCTTGAGTGAATGTAAATTTTTTATCCGGAGTCCACAGGTGTATCTCCGGTGTCTTTTTTCCGGCATCGAATGATATGTCGGCAACCATCTCTTTACATTCGGTAGCCGTGCCTACGACATACAGGTCGGTCGTAGCCGGAAGCTCGCGCAATACCTGCGTTATGTCAAGCATCGGTGACGCCTTTAGTATGAGCCTGCCTGATTTCTTTGCAATCAGCGGGAGCAGTGCTGTCACGTCTGGGGTACAGTCGGAAAGACGGTAGACCCTTTCTCCTGCCGCTCCTCTTCGTGCCGGATCTATGAACATGATGTCATAGTGCCTGTCGGTAGAATCAAGGAAATTACCGCAATCATCATTGATTACCTCTACATTCCCTTTGCCAAGGGCTTTGGCGTTGTGACGTAATGCTTCAGCGACAACCGGATTCTGCTCCGTCACGGTCACGGCCGAGGCGCGGGCTGCTATATGGAATGTGTCTATGCCAAGTCCGCCGGTGAGGTCGGCCACAGTCGTCCCCTCGTCAATCAGTGATGCGTGAAATTCGGCAAGCATGTCGCTTGTGCATTGCTCCTCGGAAAGTAGGGTGGGAAATATGAAATCTTTACATTTCAAGGTGTCAGGCAGCTTTTTTCTGGCTTTTCTGCGACATTCGATCTGCAGTAAAGCCATGTCCAGCCACGGCAGTTTGCCGCTATATTTCAGCCTGAGTTTTATGGGATCCTCATTGATATGCGTCTCCACCCATTCAAGCATTTCTTTATCGTCTTGACCTATCATTGTAAGATTTCTGTATAAAAGAAAGAGGATGCGTCAATTAAAAAGACCGACGCATCCTCGTTATAATTGATTTTCCTATTATTTGCCCTGGATTGCAGCTACGCCGGGGAGAATCTTGCCTTCGATAGCCTCAAGAAGAGCGCCACCGCCGGTAGAAACATAAGAAACCTGGTCGGCAAGACCAAACTTGTTAACGCAAGCTACAGAGTCACCACCGCCTACAAGCGAGAACGCTCCGTTGTTGGTAGCTTCTACGATTGCTTCTGCGATTGCGCGTGAGCCGGCAGTGAAGTTGTCAAACTCAAATACGCCTGCAGGACCGTTCCAGAGGATAGTCTTTGACGGACGGATAGCCTCGGCAAAAGCCTTACGGGTTTCAGGACCTGCGTCAAGACCTTCCCAGCCGTCAGGTATGTCGTTGCAGGGGCATATCATTGTCTCTGCGTCGTTGCTGAAGTCATTGGCTGCTACACAGTCGGTGCCGAGGATAAGATTTACACCCTTTTCCTTAGCTTTCTTGATGATGTCAAGCGCAAGGTCAAGCTTGTCGTCTTCAACGATTGATTTGCCGATTTTGCCACCCTGAGCTTTTGCAAATGTGTAGGTCATGCCACCACAGAGGATTAGGTTGTCAACCTTGTCCATGAGGTTCTCGATGATACCGATTTTGGTGGAAACCTTAGAGCCGCCCATGATAGCGGTGAACGGACGCTTGATATCTTTGAGGATGTTGTCGACAGCCTGTACTTCCTTTTCCATCAGGTAGCCGAGCATCTTGTTTTCAGGAGCGAAGTTGTCGGCGATGACAGCGGTAGAGGCGTGTTTGCGGTGAGCTGTTCCGAATGCATCGTTTACATATACGTCAGCATAGCTTGCAAGCTTCTTGGCAAATTCCTTCTGACGCTCTTTCATCTCTTTCTTGGCAGCTTCGTAAGCGGGATCTTCTTTGTCGATACCTACGGGCTTGCCTTCTTCTTCAGGATAGAAACGGAGGTTTTCGAGAAGAAGCACTTCACCCGGCTTCAGGTTGGCTGCGGCTTCCTCTGCGTTAGCGCAGTCAGGCGCAAATTTAACATCACGACCGAGAGCCTTAGCTACGTCATCTTTAATCTGAGCGAGAGAGAATTTCGGATTAACCTTGCCTTTGGGCTTGCCCATGTGTGACATGATGATCAGGCTTCCGCCATCTTCAAGAATTTTTTTGAGGGTGGGGAGAGCACCGCGGATACGGGTATCATCGGTAATCTTGCCATTCTCATCCAGAGGTACATTGAAGTCTACTCTGACTATTGCCTTCTTACCGGCAAAATTGTAATTGTCAATCTTTTGCATCTTGGTTAATATATTAAGAGTCAAATAATGTCTTTTCAATCTACATTTACGCAGTGCAAATATAGTGTAATTTTATGAATTGACAGCGCTTACGGATGTGAATATGTCATTCTGATACGCTAAAATTACTTAACGGGGCAGTCGGCGGCGACTTTTTTTGACAAGATAATTTTACCGCTTGTTAACCGTATGCTGCAAGATAATCTATAAAACCTGCATATTGGCTTGTCGGGCAGCGTTATGGCGTTTTATTTAGTGGATTATTACTTGTATCTTTGTAATGTTTGAGATTAAGAGATATTAATCTATACTATGTGGCAGCGGTCATTTTTTTCGTGAAAATAATGACCGCTGTTTCACACTTCAGACCCTCCTTAGATGTTGCAGCATCGGCTGATGAGTTTTCTCCGGAACAGACGTCCGACTTTCACATCGTTGATTTTGTCAAACGGCGGATAAAAATGACACAACCCGTCTTTCACTTCCATCAAGTAGTTGATGTTTATTATATGGCGTTTGCTGACCTGTACAAAGCAGTTGTCAATGCTGAGTATCGAGTCTTTTGATACACTGCGTTTCAGCGGCATCGGTTTTGAGGACGATGACGCTATCGCTTGCCAGCATCTGTTTTCCGCCGAGTATCTGAAGGTGCAGATGTCTTGAATGGAGACAATCCTGAAATCCTCGGTGTTAGTGTAGAAAATAAGCTTGTCATTGGCGCTTTTCGCCCTTCGGGTGGAGAAGCGGTCAAGACCGTTGTTTATATAGTCGGAAAATCTCTCCATGACAATCTTCAGCTCTTTATCGTCGATAGGCTTGAGAAGGCAGTCACATGCGTGATTGCGGAATGCCGGGAGGATATAGTCATCGTGTGCGGTGTATATGACGACATATACCGGTATGTCAGGCATTTCGTTGAGCGTGTCAAGGATTCTTATGCCGTTAGTGTCAGGCAGCATCACGTCAAGGAAAAGTATGTCGGGCTTATGCTTGATTATGGACTCTATTCCATCTATGCCGTTGGAGGCGGTTGCGGCGATTGTTATGTCGGGATATTGCGCCAGCTTCTCTTTAAGAGCGTTGATTGCCGCCTGGTCGTCTTCAATGATTAAAGCGTTCATGATTATAAGTTGATAAATTTAGCCGTATTATTATCCCTGTAACCTTTTGTTTTTCAGGGTAACCGGGATTATGAGTGTAGCCTCACATCCTTTGATTGTTCCGGCGTTGTCGGTAATGTTTGATAAGGTAAATGATATTTTCTGTCTATTGTATCTGTTCAGGATGGCGATGGTGCTTCTTATCACTTTAAGTCCTGTGCCGCCTTCAGTCGCGGCGTTTTTTCTTATGTCAAAGCCTTTGCCGTTGTCAATGACTTTAACCGTATAGAAGTCGCTGCCGGTGGTGATGATGATTTCAAGACGTTTTTCGCCCTCCTTGTCCGATAGCCCGTGTTTTATCGCATTTTCTACAAGAGTATGGATAAAAGTCGACGGGATGACAAGATTTTCAAGAATGGTTTTATCGGGTATTTCTTCGATGACGTTAAGTTGCAGGTTATATCTTATTACGTCAAGATAGGAATTTACAAAATCGATTTCTTCGGCAAGGCTCACATAAAGCCGTCCTGACATTTTCAGGTTTTCGCGAATGAGAGTCACGAGCGACATAAGCTCTCCCGCTTCGTTGACATCCGCTTTGGCAACGGTGTGGTTCAGGATATTGAATATGAAGTGAGGCGATATAAGGTTTCTCACGCTTGACAGCTTCATGTTGATAAGCTGCATGTTGGCCTGGAGGCGTCGTTTTCTTAAAAGGGTTATTATATAAAGTGACATTATCACAATCATTATTATCGTGACAATGCTGGCATATATAGCCCATCTTGCCTGTTTTATTACGACATCTTTCTCTTTCATGGCTATTGCATGGTTCAAGGCAAGCGTGTCCTGTGAGTAGCGCATCATGATGTCGGATGTGCGCATGTGGGTTATGTTGTGCTGTAGCGATTCATTGTGGCTTTCCTGCGCTTTCAAAGCGTAAAACGCGCTCTTGAAGTCGTTTCGCTTTTCAAAATATTCGATAAGGTATCGATGGCGTATGTTGACGAGGTTGAAGTCGATAGGGGTCGTTATGTTTTCGCTGTCGATTACTCTTCTGGCGGTCTCGGTGTCATTGTCAAGCAGTGCGAGTCCTATGCGTATGGTGTTGGCATAATATACCCCGGTGTCATTTCCGGTGGCTTTGAAATATGCCTCTGCTTGTTCAAGATTCTTGATCGCTTCGTCGCGTTTGTGCAGGTTTAGATAGACGTCGGCAAGATTGATGCGACACACCATCATGTCCATCCCGTCGGCAAGCCCGTTTGATTCAAGCATTTCCCCAAGACGTTCAAACATTTTCTCCGCTGCCCGGTAATCGCCGGTGTAATAGAGAAAATTGCCATAGTTGTTGAGAAAATATATCTGCATGTTAGGGGCGAGTCGGTCGATCTGCTTATATACTCTTTCAAAGTTGCTTTTTGCGCTCTCGTAGTCGCCTATGTTCTGGCTGATTCTGGCGAGACCTGTAATCAGGGTAAGTTTGTCGCTTTCCGGCTGGCGGAGTGAATCGGAAAGAAAAAGGGCGCGTCGATACCACTGCGCCGCCATCGGCATGTCGCTGAGGTCGATGTAAATGTCGCCGATGTTGGCGCATATGTCGGGAATGTTTTTGTCTGATTCGCTATGTTGCAATGCCTGATAAGCCTTGTTGTAGAAACTTATGGTTGTATAGGGGTCATATTGATATTTGTGATAGGCAAATCCCATAAGGTTATAGAGCGACGCCTTCATGCTGTTTATATGTGGGGTGGGGTTACTGCCTTCAAGATATGATTCAAGCCGGCTCCATTGCATGCTGTCGGGGGTGATGTTGCAGGTGGTTGCCTGGAGCCGCAGCTTGCGGAGATATATTTCGTAATATAGATTACTGTCGCTTGTCTCTGAAAGACGCTGTTCGATAAGGGTCATGGTATTGGTAGAACCCGCGCTGATCGAGTCGTCGATTTCTGCTATTATTCCGGCTGTGTCGTGGTCAGTGATGCTGTCTCGCGAATTGCAGGCTGATAACACCGCGACACTCAGGATTATGCCGGACAGATATGCCGGAAATCTCTTCAGCTTGTCTATCGCTTGACCCGATACGCCATGTCGCTTCAAAATCATAGGATTTATGTGTGGCTTTAATGAAAAGTTGTTATACAAAGTTAATAAATTTATAATGAGGTGTGATGTATTATATGCCGTATTTTTATACGGTTGAGCCTATTATTTTACCGTTTATGCCTTGTCGCAAAGTGTGTGTATGCAATACAGGGACAAAGACACGGTGTTGCCATGTCCTTATCCCTGTATAAAAATGTCGTCGGTATTTATTAGATGACTCCGCCTTCCTTTAGAAGGGTGGTCATTTCATCGCGTAGTTTCGCCGCTTCTTTCGCCGCTGTCTCAGCGAAGTCTTCACCCGATGACGCGAAGATAATGCCGCGGGAAGAGTTTACGAGCAGTCCGCAATCGTTAATCATTCCGTAGCGTGCCACTTCTGACAGGCTGCCGCCCTGGGCTCCTACGCCCGGTACAAGCAGGAAGCTTTCCGGAGCTACCTTGCGGATGTCTTTGAACATTTCTCCCTGAGTCGCTCCTACTACATACATCATCTCTTCCGGAGTCGCCCATTTTGATGAAGTCTCGATTACATGCTCAAAAAGGCGTTTGCCCTCCTTGTCTTCTATAAACTGGAAGTCGCGTGAGCCTTTGTTGGAGGTAAGGGCGAGGAGAATCACCCATTTGCCGTCATAGCCGAGAAACGGTGTCACAGAGTCTTCTCCCATGTAGGGGGCTACTGTCACGGAGTCTACGTCAAGATGCTCGAAGAAGCTACGTGCATATAGCTTTGACGTGTTGCCGATGTCGCCTCTTTTGGCGTCGGCGATTATAAATTGGTCGGGATAGTTTTCCTTTATGTAATTGATAGTTTTCTCAAGGGTTATCCAGCCCTGAGCCCCGGTTGCCTCATAGAAGGCAAGATTGGGTTTATAGGCCACGCAATAAGGCGCTGTAGCGTCGATTATCGCTTTGTTAAATTCAAATACAGGATCGTCTGCCGTAAGTAAGTGAGCCGGAAGCTTGTTGATGTCACTGTCAAGTCCGACGCAGAGAAAAGAGCCTTTTCTGCGGATGTTTTCTACTAATTGGTCGCGTTTCATTATTGTGATATTATTGGGTCTTTGCTGAATACGTAGCCGTGTATTGTGGCGGTATATGATTTATATTCGTTTTTTGTTTTGTCTTTATGATTTTTTGTGGTGACGCTCAACTCGGTCAATAGCAGGGTGTTGCTGCTTTTATTGACTTTAACCGGTATCGGCTCGAATGTCCTGTGGGAAGCCTTGTGTACAAGGCTGTCGATATTTAGCCATCCGCGGGCGTTAGCCGTCCCCACAAATACTTTGCCTGAGGCATCGGGCACCTTGTTGTCGACTTGACACACGAATTGTTTCAGCCCCGTGGCTCCTTTTGCCACAGGTGCAAAATCATCGGCATGAAGAGTATAGCTATAATAAGCCATGTCGTCATCACTGTCAATCGTGCCTCCGGGCATAGTCTTGTTGCTGACGCCTGAGGGATCGGATTCAAAAAGATAACCTTTCACAAATCCTACGTAGGAATGATAGTTGAAGCTGTCTTTTTCACAGTGGTTATAGACATCGGCATCGATGTAGGTAAGCACTGCAGTCATGGAAGGTGAGTCGGCGACCCGGAGCGTTATAGGAGAGTAGGGGGCTTCGCTGTTGTGGATGATAAGACTGTCAATCGCTAATGATACACGCCGGTCATCACCTGTGTCGATAGACACACGCCCTTTCGAGTCGGGCACAATTCTGTCTATCCTGTGGAGAAACGGGCGCACCCATGCCGCATTGTCGGTAACGGGGACAAAGTCATTTTCCTGTAACCGGAAGGTGTAGCTGTCGCCTGATGTCTGGTTGCTGTCATGTACCGTAAATTCTACCCCTGCTTTGAGGTTGTTGATTATCATTTTGGATCGCTCTTCATATGATAATTGATTGCGCCTGTCAATCTCTCGTCGTTTCATATATCTGAAAAGCGCAGGTACCCCTATGGCAATCGCTAATGCCAGCACTACTCCTGCCGCGATTATGGATGTCACAATCGTGGACAGACCGGTACTCCTGCTGTCTTTGCTTTTCCGTGGACGATGTGGGGCAGGGGGAGGCGTCATAATTCTGACTCTTTTAGCTTTTCAGCATTTTCAGCTACAATCAGGTGGTCGATACAGTCCTGAATGTCACCGTCCATGAATGCCGAAAGGTTATAAATTGTATAGTTTATCCTATGGTCGGTTATACGGCCTTGGGGATAGTTGTAGGTGCGTATCTTTGCCGACCTGTCGCCTGTTGACACCATGGTTTTACGTCGTGACGCGATGTCGTCGATATATTTCTGATGCTCTTTGTCATATATGAACGTGCGCAGTCGGCTTAACGCGCGCTCTTTGTTCTTTGGCTGGTCGCGAGTCTCGGTACACTCGATAAGTATCTCTTCGGTCTCGCCCGTGTTGGGATTTCGCCACATGTAGCGAAGGCGTACGCCCGATTCAACCTTGTTGACATTCTGTCCGCCAGCACCTCCGCTTCGGAATGTGTCCCATTTTATCTCACCCTCATTGATTTCGACGTCAAACTCTTCCGCCTCGGGAAGCACTGCTACCGTAGCTGCGGAGGTGTGTACGCGTCCCTGGGTCTCGGTGGCCGGCACACGCTGCACACGGTGTACGCCGCTCTCATATTTCAGGATTCCATAGACGCCCTCGCCCGATACGGAAAATACCACTTCCTTAAAGCCTCCGGCTGTGCCTTCATTGAAGCTTGTGACAGCGACGTTCCAGCCTTTTGACTCGCAGTATTTGACATACATCTTGTATAGGTCGCCTGCAAAAATCGCTGCTTCGTCGCCGCCGGTACCTCCACGTATCTCTACAATGGCATTTTTGCCGTCTTCAGGGTCGGCGGGTATAAGCAGAAGCTTGATTTCCTCTTCAAGACCGGGCATCTTGGCGGTGGCTTCATCAAGTTCCTCCTTTGCCATGGCGCGTAGCTCTTCTTCGTTTTCTGATTCAAGCACTTCGCGCGCCTCTTTTATATTGTCGACAAGATTACGGTAACTGCGTGTAGCCTTGGTGAGCTTTTCAAGGTCTTTGTACTCCTTGGTCAGGCGCACATATCGTTTCATATCGGATATCACGGAGGGGTCGGTGATGAGCGTGCTTACTTCCTCAAAACGAGCCTCAATGCCGTCAAGGCGTGATAAGAGATTGTTTTCTGCCATTATTTCGTTAATTTTCTGCGAAGTTACGAAATATTCTGCGGAATTTCAATCTTTTAATCTCTATATTGGGGCATCGGAGCTACCGGATAGTCACTGAAAAGCAATATTACCGCTTTGTCTATCTCGCTGTCATTCCTGTAATTGCCGTCAATATCTACAATTGATGCCACCGATGAGGTGAAAAGCGGCTCTTTCTTCTTTATGTTTACAACGTCGATTGTCAATACGCCGTCTTCATATATTCCGTCGATTACACCGGCGTCGAGATAATGGCTTGCCCAGTAATATTCTTGCGGATATATGTAACAGGGGTAGGTGCCTGAATAGTGGGGACCGTCGGTCTCTTTGCTTCCCGGAGGGGTCAGCACTGTGTCGTTGTGAACCGTTATGGCAAAATTTATCAGCAACGGTGAATTTGCTGACTCACGGTATCCTCGTTCAAGCATCTGGGTGCGTATGGCTTCAACTATACACTCGTAGGTCTCGCTGTCGACCTGCGGCGGCAGAGTGCCCATTTTAAGGTCGACAATATGGAAGGTCTTGTGGCTGGCAAGAGCGTCGTGGTCATAAACCTCACTGTTTACTAATGAGAAAGAGCTGCACGACATTAGTGACATAATCATAAAAGCGAATATGACAAGATGTATTTTCATAGTGATATTCATAGTGATTATAGAGGTCTAACGCTGTTTGGCTCAGCGATGTTTGCCGTAATGGTAGATAATTTCTTTAAAATTGTGAAAAGATTTGTAGAAATAGGATTTGAGTTGTAAATTTGGACACGAAAAATTTTGCAGACCTTAACTAAAACTAACGATTTAAGTTATCGACACTGAAATATGAAAGATATAACAGAGCTGTTTCAGCAGCTTATCCTCCATAACAGGAGCGTGGACATCGCTGAGGCAGAGTTTAAAAAACTAATTCATGAAGACGCAGAGCTGCATGAGCAATACCGGGAGTGGTGTGATTCAGTAGGCAGTTCAGAGAAAATGGGATTTATTGATTACTGCGACGAGTATCTTGAATCGCAGGATTCTATTTACGATACGTTGAATGATTATGATGAATGATGACAGTGCCGTTTTACGGCTTCCCGCTGAATGGGAACAACAAGACGGCATCTTGCTTGCGTGGCCTCACGAGGACACTGACTGGGCATACATGATAGACGAAGTCACGACGTGTTTTACCGAAATTGTCAAGACAATAGCCGAAGAGGAAAAGGTCGTTGTGGCGGCTCCGGATGTCGAGATTCCCCGCCGGTGTCTTGAGGATGCCGGTGTGGATATGGATAACGTGATTCTGGTCACAGTTCCTACTAATGACACTTGGGCGCGTGATTTCGGACCGATATCGCTTATTGGCGAAGACACTGTTTCGTTCTGCGATTTCAAGTTTAACGCCTGGGGTCTTAAATTTGCCGCCGATAAAGATAATCTTATCACAAGGCGCCTTTTTGAGAAGGGCGTGATTCGTGGCGGTTATTGTAATTGTCTCGGATTTGTGCTTGAGGGCGGCTCCATCGAGAGCGACGGTGCAGGCACTCTTCTTACAACGAGCGAGTGTCTGTTGTCGCCTAACCGTAACGGGGAGATGTCAAAGGAAGATATTGAGTCATATCTGATTGACCGTTTTAACCTGAAAAAGGTGCTTTGGCTTGATTATGGCTATCTTGCAGGAGATGACACCGACAGCCATGTTGATACCCTTGCTCGTCTTGCCCCTGATAATACGATAATATATGTGGGGTGTGATGATGCTTCTGATGAGCATTATGAGAGTCTTCAGGCTATGAAGCGTCAGTTGATGGAGATGACAACACCTTGCGGCGACAGATTTAACCTCGTGGAACTTCCGATGCCCGATGCTGTCTATGATGAGGACGGGTTGAGGCTGCCTGCGACCTATGCTAATTTTTTGATTACAAACAGGTCTGTGCTGATGCCCTCTTACGGTCAGCCTAAAAAAGACTTTCTCGCATCTCAGATTTTGAAAATAGCTTTCCCCGACCGTGAAATCAAGCCGATTGATTGCCGGGCGCTTATAAAACAACACGGGTCGCTGCATTGCGTGACTATGCAGCTGCCTGAAGATACATTGCCGATATGAAAAAAAATATAAAGATAGGAATAATACAGCAGGCTAACTGTGACTCGCCAGAAGACAACCGCCGGCGTATAGCTGACAAAGTGAGGACGCTCGCTGAAAACGGTGCCGAACTGATTGTAAACCAGGAGCTGCACGACACGCTCTATTTCTGCCAGACAGAATCGACCGACCTCTGCGATTATGCAGTTGCGATTCCGTCGGCTGTCACTGACTTCTATGCGTCGCTTGCACGCGAGACCTCGACGGTAATTGTCGTGTCGTTATATGAAAGGCGTGCCCCGGGACTTTATCACAACACTGCGGTTGTGTTTGAAAAAGATGGCTCAATCGCGGGCAAGTATCGCAAAATGCACATCCCTGACGACCCCGCTTATTATGAAAAATTTTATTTTACGCCGGGCGACCTTGGCTTTGAACCGATTGACACTTCGGTAGGACGGCTTGGTGTGCTCGTCTGCTGGGACCAGTGGTATCCGGAGGCTGCGCGACTCATGGCGCTGCGCGGTGCCGAGTTGCTGATATATCCTACCGCGATAGGATGGGAGAGCAGTGACACTCCGGAGGAGCAGGCGCGACAGCTTGATGCATGGGTGACGGTGCAGCGTGGTCATGCTGTGGCTAACGGATTGCCTGTCGTTGCCGTAAACCGTGTGGGACATGAGCCTGACCCGTCGAAGATGACCAATGGCATTTTATTCTGGGGAAACAGTTTTGTCGCCGGTCCGCAGGGTGAGTTCCTTTTCCGTGCGCCTTCCGACTGCGAGGCGACTGAGATAATTGACATAGACCTTTCGCGCTCGGAAAATGTCAGGCGTTGGTGGCCTTTTCTGCGTGACCGCAGGATAGACGAGTATGGAGGTCTTACCTCGCGTTATCTTGATTGAGAAAATTTTGTTTTTGTCAGGAAAAGGCAAACTTTAATGAATAAAAGTCGCATAGTTTTGAAGATATGCGACTTTTTTGTATCTTTGAGAAAACCATCAATATTAATTTGGCTATGTCACTTTGGATTATATGGCTTATAGCAGCCGCGGTGCTGCTTGTAATCGAGCTGCTTACCGGTCTTGTCGCTACATTATGTGTGGCAGTGGGCTGCCTTTTTGCGTTTGTGGCGGCTCTTGTCGGCTTCGGGATGGAGACCCAGCTCGCTGTCATGGCGGTCGGCGTCATCCTTTCGTTTATATTTCTTGTGCCTTTTGTCAACCGAATCAGGAAAGGTAAGAAATCCACCCGCACTGACTATAACAGCAATATGGAGGCTCTTATAGGCAGGGAGGGATTTCTGAATCATGAGATTCCTGCCGATGGAGGGCTTGGCAGATTGCGTATCGACGGTGATGACTGGCAGGTGCGCAGCCATGACGGATTGCCGCTCGCCCACGGCACAAAAGTAAGAGTTACCGGCTACGACAGCATTATACTCACAGTCAAGCCGGCATAATAGATTAGAATAACTAACATCAGAATATTATAAGACATGGGAACTTACATTTTCTTGGGATTACTTGTACTTGTAGTGATAATCGTCGTGTCGGCGGGAGTAAAAATTGTGCCTCAGTCGGAGACACGTGTCGTTGAGCGTCTCGGGCGTTTCCACAGCGTGCTCGCTCCCGGACTAAATATCATATGGCCTTTTATCGATAAGCCTAAGATGGTATATACACGCAGGGTAGAGTCGTCGGTCAACGGGCAGACAGTCGTCAGGATTACCTCTTCCACCGCTATCGATCTCCGCGAGCAGGTATATGACTTCCCGTCGCAGCAGGTCATCACCAAGGATAATGTGACGACTGAGATTAACGCGCTGCTGTATTTCCAGATTGTGGATGCGAAAAAGGCGGTGTATGAGATTGACAATCTGCCCAATGCTCTTGAGAAGCTCACGCAGACGTCCTTGCGTAATGTGATAGGTGAGCTTGAACTCGACCAGACGCTTTCCTCTCGCGACACCATTAACTCGCGGCTTCAGATTATACTTGATGAGGTGACTAACAAGTGGGGAGTCAAAGTAAATCGAGTGGAACTTCAGGACATTACCCCGCCGAAGAGTGTGCGCGAGGCGATGGAGAAGCAGATGCAGGCTGAGCGTAACCGTCGCGCGGAGATTCTTAACGCCGAGGGCCAGAAGACTTCGGTCATCCTGCTTTCCGAGGGTGAGAAGATGTCGCAGATTAACCGTGCCACGGCAGTCAAGGAAGCCGAGATATTGCGCGCTGAGGGTGAGGCCCGAGCCAAGGTGCTTACAGCGCAGGCTGAGGCTGAGGCGATAACCCGTGTCGCCGAGGCGATAAAGGCATCTCAGACTGACCCCGCAACTTATATGCTTGCCATGAAGTATATAGAGACTTTGGGCGAGATGACATCAGGACAGGACAATAAGACGGTCTACATTCCTTATGAAGCCTCCGGAGTGTTGAGTTCCATCGGCTCCATTAAGGCGATGTTTGACAAGAATGTATAGCGAGGTCTTAATCGCAGATAGCTAGCTCGCGGTAGTTTTTCATTATGTTGAGATATGCTTTGATTCCTATCGCGAGCCCTATTATTAGTCCGGCTATCATGCCGTAGACTGTAAATCGCTCTGTGCCCATCGCGAAAAAGAAGCTTGCAATCAGCGGTATGCACATGGCTATCAGTATGCCCATGAATATATGATGACGTTTCCTGTAGTATATGGCTTTCTTCGCCACAGTCGCTACGCCCATGGTGTTGTAATCGATGCTCTTTATGCCTCTTGCCAGATATGCGTCCATTATCGCTGCTGTGAGGAAATATGTGGCGGCGCACACCCTTGTAGGTAATGGCAGAATCTCTTTATAGAAAATGATGATTACTAAAGGCATCATCATGCCTACGCAGCTAAAAATGCGATATTGCTTTATGAGGCGTTGCTGAGCCGAGTTGATGCGCCCTGACTCGATGCGGTTGATCAGGGAAGAATTCTGTTCCTCAAGACTGTCAAGACGACGGTTGAGGTTATTGAGTTGCTGTTTCATTTGTTCTAAATCCATTTTTTGTAGTTGTTATTGGTTGGAGTATCTGATCAGTTTCTCTTTTATGCGGTGTAGTTTTGATGCTACCGTATTACGTGGTATTCCAAGAATGGAAGCAATCGTGTCATAAGGATATTCATCCAGCCAGAGCAGTATAAGCGCTTTCTCTACCCTGTCAAGGCGATTTATAAGACGGTGCATCTCGTTAATCTGACTGTCGCGGTCAATATCGTCGGCTGCATGTTCCAGGATATGGTCGAGCGGAGTGATGTCTTTATGTTTACGGTTCTTGCGGAAGAATGACACGCAGCTGTTAAGCGCGACACGATAGACCCAGGTTGTGATTTCGGCATCTCCGCGAAAAGAATCCATGCCTCTCCACAGATTGATAAACGTCTCTTGCCTGAGATCCTCAAAGTCTTCTATGCAATCGGCATACATATAGCATACTTTGTTTATGAGTTTGCCATATTGGTCAATCAGGAGGCGGTAACGGTGGTTTATATCGTTGTCAGTAGTCATTTTAATTTTGTTTTCTGACTCGTTAGACGCAGTTTTCATTCAATAGTTCCCGCAAAGATATAATTTTTTATTCCTTTTTGTGGATAAGTCACAGGTGTCTCTGTCTGGATGTTTGATTATCAAATACTACCGCAACTATTAAATAATGTAATTACTCTTTGAACAAGCCTTTAAAAATAGTAACTTTGTAACCCGAAATTCAATCTTAATATATATTGATATGTCAAAGAAAGCTTTATTAATGATTCTCGATGGATGGGGAATCGGCAACCACGGCAAAGGTGACGTGATTTTCTCTACTCCAACTCCTTATTGGGACTATCTCGTAAACACATATCCTCACTCAAAGCTTCAGGCAAGCGGTGAAAATGTAGGTCTGCCCGACGGTCAGATGGGAAACTCTGAGGTGGGACACCTGAACATCGGTGCAGGTCGTGTAGTATATCAGGACCTTGTGAAAATAAACAAGGCTTGTAAGGATGGCTCTATCCTGAAGAATCCGGAAATCGTGAATGCTTTCAGCTATGCCCGCGACAACGGCAAGGCTATACATTTCATGGGGCTTACCTCCAATGGCGGTGTACACTCTTCTCTTGACCATCTATATGCTCTTTGCGACATTGCGAAGGAGTATGGACTTGAAAAGGTATATATCCACTGTTTCATGGACGGCCGTGACACCGATCCCAGAAGCGGAAAGGGCTTCATAGAGGAGCTTCAGGCTCATTGTGACAAGTCGGCAGGCAAGATTGCGTCAATCATAGGTCGCTATTACGCAATGGACCGTGACAAGCGTTGGGAGCGCGTGAAGATTGCTTACGACCTTCTCGTAAACGGTGAGGGCAAAAAGGCTGCCGATATGGTTGCGGCTATGCAGGAGTCTTACGACGAGGATGTGACCGACGAGTTCATCAAGCCTATCGTCAACGCTAATGTCGACGGCACGATAAAGGACGGTGACGCAGTGATTTTCTTTAATTACCGCAATGACCGCGCCAAGGAGCTTACAATGGTGCTCACTCAGCATGATATGCCCGAGGCGGGGATGCACACTATTCCCGGGTTGCAGTATTACTGCATGACTCCTTATGACGCGTCGTTCAAGGGTGTGCATATCCTCTTTGACAAGGAAAATGTAGGCAATACACTTGGCGAATATCTTTCTTCGCTTGACAAGAAGCAGCTTCACATTGCCGAGACAGAAAAATATGCTCATGTGACTTTCTTCTTCAACGGAGGTCGTGAGGCTCCTTTTGAAGGCGAGGAGCGCATACTTGTAGCTTCGCCCAAGGTGGCTACTTATGACCTGAAGCCTGAAATGAGCGCATATGAAGTAAAGGACAAGCTTGTTGAGGCTATAAAGAGCGAGGAATATGACTTCATCGTGGTCAACTATGCTAATGGTGACATGGTGGGACACACCGGCGTTTATGAGGCTATCGAGAAAGCTGTCAAGGCTGTTGACGATTGCGTGAAGGAAACCGTAGAGGCTGCAAAGGCCGCCGACTATGAGGTGATTATCATTGCCGATCATGGAAATGCCGACAATGCAATTAACCCTGACGGAACCCCTAACACAGCACACTCGCTTAACCCTGTGCCCTGTATTTATGTGACTGAGCGTAAAGACGCGAAGGTGGAAGATGGAAAGCTTGCTGATGTAGCTCCTACAATCCTCAAAATCATGGGTATCCCGCAGCCGGAAGAGATGACCGGTCATGCGCTTATCGACTAAGCTTATATACTCTTGATATAAAAATAGCGGAGGGTGTATCAAAAAAACTTTTTGGTACACTCTCTTCGTTTATACGCATTGCTTTAATTTATTGCATGACGATATATGGCTTACAGGGTAGGGGGAGGGACATAGAGTGGAAACTCGCCCGTATTGTTTAGCTCTATTTGACGACTTCTATCTATTATTTCGACCAGAAAGCCGGTGTAAAGATTATCAGGACCGTGAATATCTCAAGTCGTCCGGTGAGCATAAGAAATGACAATATCCATTTACCGGCGTCGGGCAACATCGCAAAGCCGCCTGTGCTTTGCGAGTCAATGCCGAGACCTATGTTGGACACACAGGAGAATGAATTGAAAAATGCATCAATAATAGGAATACCGAATGCCGTAAGCACGATACCTCCCACTGATATAATCATGACATATATACAAAGGAAGGCTATCACTTTCTCTACGATGTCGGGCGAGATGATGTTGCCGTTTATGCGCACTGACCTTATGGCGTTGGGATGAACGGAGCGATACAGTTCGTTGTTCGTGTTTTTCAACAGAAACAGCAGACGGTCTATCTTGGCGCCTCCGCTTGTAGAGCCGGCGCACGCACCGAAAAACATCAGTATGAAAGTTATGGATATTACAAATGGTCCCCACTTTTCAAAATTGCTTGCAGTGAGCCCGGTGGAAGAGATGGTCGTGATTATCTGGAAAAGCGGGTCGATGGTCACGTCTACGACAGTGTGGGCTTCTCCGTTGGCAAAGATGGCTATGACAAAAAAGATGTAGGCGAGGAACACGATTTTCACATAAGCCATAAACGTGTCATTGCGTGTAAGGCTTTTGAAGTCACCGTGCCACGCGCGGAATATGAGTGCGAAATTGACACCGCCAAGAAACATGAACACCGTTACCACTATCTTTATATAGTTGGAGTCCCAGTAGGCGATACTGTTGTTGCGCGTAGAAAATCCGCCTGTCGACATTGTCGACAGTGCGTGGCAGAGGCTGTCGAAAAAGTCCATCGGTCCTAACCATAACAGAAAGCAGATTATCACGGTCAGCACGAAATATATCATCCACAGGCTTTTGGCTGTCTGGCTTATTCGCGGACGTAACTTCTCATGGGTGATTCCTGTTACTTCTGCATTAAACATCTGCATTCCGCCCGAGTGATTGAGCATAGGCAGCACGGCAAGGGTGAAAAGTATGATTCCCATGCCACCGAGCCATTGTGTGAGGCATCGCCACATGTTTATACCGTGGGAAAGGATGTCGACTGAGGGATAGACCGTCGCGCCTGTGGTCGAGAAGCCCGACATTGTTTCAAAAAAAGCGTCGGAGATGTCAAGCGGTGTGCTGCAAAACATGAAAGGCAACATTCCGAACAGGGAGAATACCACCCATACGAGTGCCGTAAGTAGAAATCCCTCTCGTTTTGCCATAGATGTGTGTCGCGGCCTTATACAGCATGTCATCAGTAGCCCCGACAACAAGGTGACTCCTGCGGTACACAGAAAGACCAGATAGTCAGACTCCTTGTAGAGCAGACATGTAATCAACGGCACTACCATGAACATCGCCTCGATGATGAGAAGCCATCCCAGCACACGAAGGAGCATAGGAATGTTGATGCGTTGGGTGTTGGAAAAAATGCCCATGACCGTCAGTGCTAATTGAAAAGTTTTTCGACTTTATGGATAAGTCCTGAGAGGCAGAACACGACTATATGGTCGCCTGCCTGTATGTGGGTGTTACCGTTTACAAGCATTCCTTTGCCGTCGCGTATCATCGCGGCTATCGTCATTCCGTGGGGCAGGCGCAGATTCTTTACGGCGTCACGGGTAATCTTGCTGTCGGGTTTTGCTTCAATCTCCGCTACTTCGGCGTCGGTCAGTGCAAGACACTTTGACGATGACACGTCCATGTCGAGCAGAAGCTGGAATATCTTGCTTGAAGCAAGCAGCTTCTTGTTGATTACGGTGCCGATGTTCAGTCCTTCGGCTTCAGAGATGAACTGAAGGTCTTCGACTTCGGCTATGGTTTTGTGGACACCGAATTCCTTTGCAGTAAGACAGGCGAGGATGTTGGTCTCTGAGCTGTTGCTGAGAGCGACAAATGCGTCAGTGTCATCTATGCCTTCTTCCCTTAACACATCAATGTCGCGTGCGTCGCCATGCACGATATTGCAGTCGGGGCATTTTTCAGGCAGCATCCTGCAGGTGTTGATATTGGTGTCGATAATCTTGATTTTGAATTCATCACCTGCAAGTGCAGCAAGACGTATGGCGATGCGGCTGCCGCCCATGATGAGCAGCTTGCGTATCTTTTTCGATGTCTTGCCGCAGATGTCAAGCAGCTCGTCGACATGGTCGCGTGTCGTGGCAAAATAAAGGATGTCATTATCTTTTATTATGTCGTCGCCTCGCGGTATAATAGTGTCGTGGTGGCGCTTGATTGCCGCTACGTGGAAGTTATGTTCCATCATTGCAAACTCTTTCAGCTGCATGCCTATTATGCGCGCGTTGCTGCGGAGTTTTACGCCGGCGATAATCAGCTCTCCGTCGTGAAGTTCAAACCAGTGACGCGCCCATGACCTGCGCAGCGCTGTTATAATCTCCTGTGCCGCGAGCAGTTCCGGATATATAAGGGCATTGACTCCAAGACGGGTAAAGTAGTCGCGGTTTTGCTGTGACATGAATTCAAAGTTGTCGATACGCGCCACTGTGCGTTGCGCTCCGATGCTTTTTGCCATCGAGCAAGCAAGCACATTCTGTGTCTCGTCGGGCGTGACGGCAATGAACAGGTCACATTTCTCCACTCCTGCATTTTGCAGAGAGTTGAACGATATAGGATTGCCGCGCAGGGTCATGAGGTTATAGTTGGCGTCAAGTGAAGCCAGCTTTGCCTGGTCGGCGTCAAGCACCATTATATCCTGTTCCTCGCGCGATAGGAGTTTCGCAAGATGGCTGCCTACCTCTCCTGCACCTGCAATAACTATTTTCATGAGCGGGATGATTTACGGGCGTTGACAATAGCTTCATAAATGGCGTCTTCATCCATGCCGCAAAGTTTCATCAGTTCGGGAACTTTGCCGTGGGGGACAAACTTGTCGGGCACTCCGATGCGTGTCACCTTACGGTCATAGCCATTGTCATTAAGCCATTCGGTTACTGCCGATCCGAGACCACCATCCTTTATGCCGTCTTCAACTGTTATTATCTGACAGTTTTTCTCGGCTACTTCTTTCAGGATTTCTGTATCAATCGGTTTAAGAAATATCATGTCGTAGTGAGAGACGCTGATGCCCTCTTCCGCCGCACGGTTTATTGCAGCGGCTGCTTTTGATGCCATCGGCCCGATGGTGAGCACCGCTACGTCATCGCCGTCAGCGAGTTTTTCGCCTTTGCCTATAGTCAGCTCCTTCATCGGCTGCTTCCACATCGGGTTATGTCCCTTGCCTCTCGGATAGCGGATGGCAAAAGGCCCGTGATTGCCTTTAAGCGACGTGAACATCAGGTTGCGGAGCGACACTTCATCGCGTGGCGAAGAAATTATAATATTGGGGATGGCTCTGAGGTAACTCAGGTCAAATACACCATGATGGGTCACACCGTCTTCTCCTACAATACCTGCGCGGTCAAGACATAGCGTTACAGGCAATTTGAGTATCGCGACATCGTGGATGACATGGTCGTAGGCTCGTTGCATGAAGGATGAGTATATTGCGCAGAACGGGCGCATGCCATCTTTGGCAAGACCTCCCGCAAAAGTCACGGCATGACCTTCGGAGATACCTACATCAAACACTCTTCCCGGCATTTCGGCTTGCATGATGCTCATTGACGTGCCTGAAGGCATGGCTGCCGTAATGCCTACCACCCGGTCATCTACTCTTGCGAGCTCAAGCAATGTCTCTCCAAATACGTCCTGATATTTGGCGGGAACACCTTCTGTCGGTTCGGTGGCGCGCTCTCCGGTCGAGGGGTCAAACTTTCCCGGAGCATGCCATGATGCCGGATCCTTTTCAGCGGGAGTGTATCCTTTGCCTTTTTTAGTGCGGATATGGAGCAGGCGCGGTCCTTCCATGTCTTTTATGTCGTTGAGAACCCTGACAAGGCGCTCCACGTCGTGACCGTCAATCGGACCGAAGTAACGTATGTTAAGCCCTTCAAATATGTTTTGCTGCTTGCCTATCAGTGACTTGAGGCTGTTGTTAAACCGCAGGATGAAATCTTTCTGCTTTTCACTGACAAGGTGCATTTTTTTCAGCAGACGGTAAACTTTAAACCTGAATGCATTGTAGGCTTTTGTCGTCGTAAGGTGGGCAAGGTAAGAGTTGAGCGCTCCTACATTGCGGTCAATCGACATGTCATTGTCGTTGAGGATTATGAGGAGATTGTTTTTTGTTATCGTAGCGTTGTTCAGTCCCTCAAATGCAAGACCGCCGCTTATGGACGCATCGCCGATTACAGCGACTACATTGCGCTTCGGGCTATCATGTTGCAACTGCGATGCCACAGCCATGCCAAGTGCAGCCGAGATGGAGTTGGATGCATGACCGGCTGTAAAGGTGTCATATTCGCTTTCTTCCGGATTGGGAAATCCGCTCAGACCACCGAATTTACGGTTGGTATCAAACTTGTCGCGTCGTCCGGTGAGAAGTTTGTGACCATAGGCTTGATGACCGACATCCCACACTATTCTGTCATAAGGGGTATTGAATACATAGTGGAGCGCCACGGTAAGCTCGACAGCACCCATGCTTGATGCAAAGTGCCCCGGATTGCTTGACAGTGAATTGATAAGAAACGCGCGTATATCAGAGCATACTTCCGGCAGCTTTTCCAAAGGGAGTTTTCGCAGGTCGGAAGGGGAGTCAATCTTGTTTAAGAGTGCAGATGGGGCAATATGTCTATTTTTTTCGTTTTCCATTGCCGTCATTGATATATTTTTTATACAGCGGTATAAACACCACTCCTCCCGAGATGACAATGATAAATAAAGTCCATGCCGTAAAGCCTCTGCCTGCTATCATTAAGTAGCAGAGTATCAACCAAAGAGCCGTAAGGCATACGAGTCGGAAGATAGTGTACCCTGTCATAAGTCGTATTAATCTATGCAAAGATACAAAGATTATTCATAAAAGCAAAGCAGTGGAGTGATGTCGTAGAGCATGTAAATGCGCAATGTCAGTTTATGATTGGTCCGATGTCATGTATGAGAAAAGGCTGCCCGCAGGCAGCCTTTTCGTTATGAATGGTGGGGGAGGGGTTATCCTCCGAAGTTGTCATACATGAGATTTTCTGACGGTACACCGAGATCCCAGAGCATCTTCTCGACAGCCTTGCTCATCGGACCGGGACCGCACATGTAATATTCGATGTCTTCCGGAGCCGGGTGATTTTTCAGATAAGTCTCGTAGATGACCTGATGAACGAATCCCGCCGTGTACTTCACGCCGGCAGCGTCGGCAGCAGGGTCGGGACGGTCGAGCGCCAGATGGAACTTGAAGTTGGGGAAATCCTTTTCAAGCTGCAGGAAGTCTTCAAGGTAGAACACTTCGTTGAGCGCACGCGCCCCGTAGAAGTAATTCATCACGCGGTCAGTGCAGTTGAGCGTGCGTGTCATGTGCATGATTTGTGCGCGAAGCGGAGCCATACCTGCGCCACCTCCGACCCACATCATTTCCGCTTTTGAGTCGAAAATGGGGTGGAAGTCTCCGTAAGGGCCGCTCATCATCACCTTGTCGCCGGGTTTAAGCGTGAATATATAGGATGATGCGATACCGGGCATCACATCCTGGAATCCTACTTCAGGTTTCGGCTTGAATGGTGGGGTGGCTATGCGGACGGTCAGCATTATGCGGTCGCCCTCGGCAGGATAGTTAGCCATAGAGTAGGCTCTCACTGTCGCCTCGGTGTTCTTACACTTCAGCCCGAAAAGTCCGAAATTTTTCCATGCAGGGAGATATTCGTCACCGATTAGCGACTTGTCGATGTCCTTGTCATAGTCCATTTCGTAAGCCGGAATCTTAATCTGGGCATATGAGCCGGGGATAAAGTTCATGTGTTCGCCAGGAGGAAGCGCTACGATGAATTCCTTGATGAATGTGGCGACATTCTTGTTGGAGATTACCTCACATTCCCATTCCTTTACATCAAGCACTGATGCCGGAACTCCGATTGACATGTCTTCCTTTACCTTTACCTGACATCCGAGACGCCAGTGGTCTTTCATCTGCTTTCTGGTGAAGTGGACAGTCTCGGTAGGGAGTATGTCGCCTCCGCCCTCAAACACCTGTACTTTACATTGTCCGCAGCTGCCTTTACCGCCGCACGCTGAAGAAAGAAACACATTCTGGTCAGCGAGCGTGGAGAGAAGGGTCTTTCCCGACATTGCAAATACATCCTTGTCATTGTTGATTTTGATGTCAACCTGACCGGTGTGTACCAAAAACTTCTTGGCAATCAGAAGCACTGCCACGAGGAGCAGTGTGATAGCGAGAAATATGATTACTCCCGTACATATGGTAAGTGTGCCGGTGTCGGCAAGAGTTATCATTGCTATAGTGTCCATTGTCGTTGTTTAGAGTTTTATGCCAAGGAAGCTCATGAATGCGATTCCCATAAGGCCTGTTATTATGAATGTGATTCCTACACCGCGCAGAGGCTTGGGTATGTTGCTGTATTCTTGCAGACGCTCGCGTATGGCAGCTATGGCGACAATTGCAAGCAGCCAGCCGATACCCCATCCGGCACCTGCGCAGCAGGCTGTCCACACGTCAGGGAAGTCTCTTTGCTGCATGAACAGGGAGCCTCCGAGAATCGCACAGTTCACTGCTATAAGCGGAAGGAAGATACCGAGCGATGAGTATAGTGCGGGGCTGAATTTTTCGACCGCCATCTCTACAAGCTGTGTGAGCGACGCGATTACTGCGATAAACATGATGAGAGAGAGGAAGCTCAGGTCTACGCCGGCATATTCAGGACCGAGCCATGTCAATGCGCCTTCACGCAACACGTAGGTCTCAAGAAGATAGTTGATAGGCAGTGATATTACAAGCATGAATGTCACTGCTGCGCCCAGTCCGAGTGCCGTCTTTACATTTTTAGACACGGCGAGAAATGAACACATGCCCAGAAAGTAGGCAAAAATCATGTTGTCGACAAAAATCGACCTTATAAAAATATTGAAATTTTCCATTATGATTTATTCGTTACCGGGTGTGACAATTATTCCTGTAGGTCTTTGTTGTAAGTGCGGTGTACCCATATGATACATGCTGTGACGATAAGAGCCATCGGAGGGAGTATCATCAGTCCGTTGTTGGCATAACCGTGTTCATACCAGCTCTCGGGCACTACTCTGAATCCCCATAGCGTTCCGCTGCCGAAAAGCTCGCGGAAAAAAGCCACGATGACAAGGATTATCGTGTATCCGATACCGTTGCCGATACCGTCAAGGAATGACGGCCAGGGCTTGTTGCCCATTGCAAATGCCTCAAGGCGTCCCATGAGTATACAGTTGGTGACGATGAGGCCTATGAATACCGACAGCTGCTTGCTTACGTCATACTGGTAAGCCATCAGAAGCTGGTTGACGATTACCACAAGACCGGCGACTACTACGAGCTGTACGATTATTCGTATGTTGGTCGGAATCGTGTTGCGCAACAGGGATATGATTACATTGGAGAATGCAAGTACCGCGATTACTGAAATACCCATTACAAAAGCGGGTTCAAGCTTGGCGGTCACGGCAAGGCATGAGCAGATACCGAGAATCTGCACGATTACCGGGTTGTCTTTGGACAACGGGTTAAGCAGTGTGCTTAGGTTTTTATTGTTTGACGCCATAATTAATTCTGTTTTGATGAGAGAGATTCAAGAAAAGCCTTGTAGCCGGTAAGGCAGTTGTCAATCATTGAGGCGACTCCCTTTGAGGTGATTGTGCCGCCCGATATTGCATCTACGGCATCTTCGCCATTAAGCGGTGTCTGTCCTGCCTTGATGACAGTGACAGGGTGAAATTCACCGCCTTTAAACAGGTGCAGACCGTTAAACTGGTCGCTGAAAGCCGGTTTCTCGATTTCAGCGCCGAGTCCGGGAGTCTCTCCCTGATGAGCGAAGTAGGCTCCGTAGATTGTCGAGCCGTCGCTGTCAACGGAGATATATCCCCATATCGGGCCCCATAGGCCGGCTCCGTAGACCGGCAGTATATATTTCACGTCGCCGGGAGCGAGCGTGCATTCATATACCGGCATGCGGCGAGAGTCAAGGGCTGCCTTGCTTTCGTTTGCCGTGTTTACATCAAAGGCGTTTCCTTCAAGGCGCTCGCCTTTGTCATTGATGATAAACTTGTCGGTTATATACTTGTTGAAGTCGGCGATGACGTCGGCTTTGGCCGGGGTGATATGTACCGATGCAAGAATCTGCTTCATTTTGTCGGCATCTGCGTTTGCCGTCTGGAGTGGCTTGAGCGATAGTGCTGTAAACGCGAGTCCCGCTCCTACCAAAATCACCAATACAATAATATATATAATGGTGTAAGTATTACTCTGCTTATTCATAATCTTTTCACACTTTAGCTTTTAAGCGACGCATGCGTCGACGTATGTTGGACTGTACGACGGTGTAGTCAATCAGCGGTGCAAACGAGTTCATGAGAAGAACCGCGAGCATCGCGCCTTCGGGATAACCGTTGTTGTATGTGCGGATTATTATTGCAATCACGCCGATAAGAAATCCGTAGATATACTTTCCGGGATTGGTGCGCGATGCTGTGACAGGGTCGGTGGCCATGTACACCGCCGCAAATGCAAATCCGCCGAGAGTCACCTGCTCAAGCGGGGTGAGCATGGTTGCGGGATAATCGGGGGTGGGGAAGGCGTGGGCTATGGCTCCCATGATAAGTCCGCCGGCAAACACGCTGAACATGATGCGCCAGCTTGCGATACCTGTGATGAGCAGTATTGCCGCGCCGATGAGTATGCAGAGAGTGGAGGTCTCGCCTACCGAGCCCGGGATAAGTCCTAAAAACATGTCCCAGTAGCTGAGCTTGTCGCCGACGATATTGGTAAGCGTGATGGTGTCACCTACGTTGGAGGCAACCTGTCCGAGGGGTGTCGCGCCTGAAAAACCGTCGACCACAGCGCCTTCGCCGAGTCCGCAGATGCTGCCAGTCGATACAAACACCTTGTCGCCGCTCATCTGAGAGGGGTAGGCAAAAAACAGGAATGCACGTGTCACCAATGCTACATTAAATATATTGTAGCCTGTGCCGCCGAAAACTTCCTTGACAAATACCACGGAAAATGCGGTCGCGATGGCAAGCATCCAAAGCGGTATGTCTATAGGGCATATAAGCGGAATCAATATTCCTGAGACAAGGAATCCTTCCTGGATTTCCTCCTTGCGCCACTGAGCCACGACAAATTCGATGCCGAGTCCCACTATGTAGGACACTATCAGTCGGGGCAGCAAAGCGAGAAAGCCGTAGCCGAGAAGATGCCAGAATGGAAACGAGGTGGCGCCTATGGCTAGCCAATGCTGATAGCCGGTATTATACATGCCGAAGAGGAGGCAGGGAATGAGAGCGAGCACGACGATTATCATCACTCGTTTTGAGTCGAGGCTGTCGTGTATGTTGACTCCTGAGCGCGAAGTCGTGGTCGGAGTAAAGAGGAAAGTCTCAAATCCGTCGAATACTGACTGAAATGCGTGAAACTTTCCGCCCGGCTCGAAGTCGGGTTTTATCCGGTCAAGATATTTTCTAAGAGATTTCACAATCAATGATTTTTTTTAGTGGGGGGTTATCAACTGAGTTCTTTGCGTAGATAGTCAAGTCCTTCCTGCACGATTTTCTGCAGCTCAAGCTTTGACGGGTCGACATATTCACATAATGCGAAGTCTTCAGGAGCCACTTCATATATTCCGAGCTGCTCCATGCGGTCGATGTCGCGTGCGATGATAGCTTTTATGAGATATTCCGGAAGGATGTCCATCGGCATGACTTTTTCATATACGCCTGACATTATCATTGCACGGCGTCCGCCGAGTATTCTTGCGTCAGGACAGAACTTGTGTCGGAAGAAGTGTCCCGGAAACGAGCGGTTGACACTCATCTTCTGAGGCGACAGCGAAGCCCAGCCCATAAACTCGGCGAAGTCGTCGCCCTCGGCGATGACAGTGACCTGGCGGTAGGGGAAACGCAGATATCCCTCTTCTCCTACCGGGATTCCGGTGAGGACATTGCCCGATATTACGCGATGGTGGATGTCATCGTTGTTTACGGCACCCTTTAGCACGCTTTTCATGTCGGCGCCTGCGATGGTGTTGATATAGTGGGGCTCGGTCACCTCGCAGCCGGTCAGCGCCGCGGTCACGGTCATGTCAAGTGAGCCGCTTGTAGCGAGCTTGCCGATGCGGAGCAGGGTGAGGGCATCCATTGTCCATACGGTCTCACCCTTGTTGACCGGCTTTACGTTGCAAATCTGCACGCCTACATTTCCTGCGGGATGGGGACCGTTCATGATGATGGTTTCTACACCATCAATAGCCTCAAGGCAGCTTCCCTCGTGTATACCTATATATATATCACCGTCGGTAAACTTCTTTAGCAACGCTACCGCCGCACTAAGCTCTTTCTGCTTCCCGTCGAGCATCATCTCGAAGTCGGGGGCGAGTGGAGCCGAGTCGAAACCGGTGATGAAAATGTCACGTGGAGTGACGCCCGGATTCGGCACTATGTCGTAGGGCCGCTGGCGCATCCATGCCCATAGTCCTGAATCGAGCAACAGCCGGCTTGCGCGGGTGCGGTCGTCGATGTTATTCACTTCAAAGTCGAGCGATGTCGACGGTGATGTGCCCGGGGTGATTACAATCCGTTCGAGCTTGCGGCGTTCGCCTCTGACGATGGCTGTCACTTTGCCAGCGACCGGAGAAGTCACTTTTACATCGGGGTACGCCTTGTCGTGAAACAGAGTAGAACCAACAACAACCTCATCACCTTCCTTGACATCAACCTTTGGTGTTATACCCGGAAAGTCATCGGGAATAATAGCACATGTGGCGGGAGTGACATCTATGGGCGCCGACTCTACGGCATTACCTCTGATACTGATGTCAAGTCCCTTTTTTATGTTTACAATCTTTGTCATGTAGAAATAAAAAATGATGTGTCCTTATAATAATATTGTGCAAAGTTACCATAAATTTTTATATGGATTAACTTTAATTGTGAAAAATTTGGCGTGGCTGTCATGAAGTGGGGAATTTTGCCTCATATTGGAGATTGTTTTCTTAAATTATGCTGTGAAACATAGTAAATATTTAACAAAGCGGCGTGCGCTGATAAATTAATAAAAATCACAGGGCAAAATTTGGTTTGTAAAAAATATAATAATAAATTTGCATATCCTTTCGTGGTGTACACTATGAGGGGGATGTAATTATGTAAAGTAAAAAATACCGAAAATCGATAAATTGACTCAATTACATTTATTAACCATAAATCAATATTCACATTAATAACTATTAATTTATTCTATTCAAAATTATGGAAAATCAAAAGCCCAATGTTGGAGCCGCTCCAGCTAAGCAACAGAAGAACGAAGGTTCTAACGTACGCGGTATCAAGAATGCATTCTTGGTTATCGTAGCATGCTTTATTGTAGCAGTTTTATTGTTTATTTTCTGGTTCGGCCACGACATGCACTTTGACGAAGCAGGTCACCCGCAGGATCTCTGGGGAACTATCTACAAAGGTGGTTTCATCGTGCCTATCCTTCAGACTCTCTTCCTTACTGTAATCGTGCTTTCTGTTGAGCGTTGGATTGCCCTTTCAAGCGCAAAAGGCAAAGGCAGCATCTCTAAGTTTGTTGCCGGCGTTAAGGCTTGCCTCAAGAAAAACGACATCGCAGGCGCTCAGGCTCTCTGCAAGAAGCAGAAGGGTAGCGTTGCCGCTGTAGTATCTGCAGCTCTCGTTCGCTATGAGGAAATGGACAAGAACACAACCCTTTCTAAGGAGCAGAAGATTGCAACTCTCCAGAAGGAAGTTGAAGAGGCTACCGCTCTTGAAATGCCCGCTCTTCAGCAGAACCTCCCGATCGTTGCAACCCTTACCACTCTTGGTACACTTGTCGGACTTCTCGGTACTGTGATGGGTATGATCAAGTCATTCCAGGCTCTTGCAGCATCAGGTGCTCCTGACTCAACCGAGCTTTCTACCGGTATCTCTGAGGCACTTATCAACACTGCATTCGGTATCGCGACTGGTGCATTCGCCGTTATTTCATATAACTTCTACACCAACAAGATTGACAATCTTACCTACGCTATCGACGAGATTGGCTTCTCAATCGTGCAGACATTTGCCGCTACTCACTAATCCATTGTCTTTCTGAAAATTAGAACGATTTAATAATCTATTTAACGAAAAACAATGGGAAAAGTAAAAATTAAAAGAAAGAGTACCCTCATCGACATGACCGCGATGAGTGACGTGACTGTTCTTTTGCTTACTTTCTTCATGTTGACTTCTACCTTCTTGCAGAAGGAACCGGTCACGGTGCTCACCCCGTCTTCAGTTTCTGAAATCAAGGTGCCCGTTACCAACACCACTACTGTATTGATATCACCCGAAGGAAAGGTGTTCCTTTCTGTATCAGGTGACGCTGACTCAACCTATTCAAGCGAAAAGGTGAGGGCAGAGCTTATCCAGACAGCTGTGGCTGAATATAACAAGACCCATAGTAAACAAGTACAGCTCACCAAGGAACAGGTCAACAAGTTCTCCAAGATGAACATGTTCGGTGTCAGAATCGCTGACCTTCCCGCTTTTCTCGACCTTCCGCAGACTAAGCAGGACGAGGTGCTCTCTGACATGGAAAACCCCTCGACCGGTATTCCTATCGACGAGAATAAGGACCTTAACAAGCCTAATGAATTCCAGATCTGGATGCGTGCTATATACAACTCTTCCAACCCCAATCTTGAGTCATCAATCAAGAGCGGCGAGGGTATAGCAATCAAGGCTGACAAGGACACCCCTTATACTACTGTTCATAACGTGCTTGATAACCTGCAGACACTCAAGATGAACAAGTTCAGCTTGATGACTGCGCTTAAAACTGAAAACGATTAATCATTATGGCACAGATAGAACAATCCGACGGCGGCAAAAAGAAAAAAGGCGCCCAGAAAAAGATGTCGATCCACGTGGACTTCACGCCTATGGTGGATATGAACATGCTTCTTATCACGTTCTTCATGCTTTGTACCACGATGATTAAGTCGCAGACTTTGCAGATTTCACTCCCTTCCAATGAGAAAGTGGAGCAGGAGCAGCAAAACAAAGCTAAGGAGTCGCAGGCTGTTACACTCATCCTCGACACCGAGCGTGATCAAGATGGAAATGTAAAGGTTGATCCCGAGACTGGAAAACCCGCTCACCTTGTATATTACTATTTCGGTAAACCCGA
The DNA here is from genome assembly GCF_004570975.1 of Barnesiella sp. WM24. Lineage (GTDB taxonomy): Bacteria > Bacteroidota > Bacteroidia > Bacteroidales > Muribaculaceae > Muribaculum. Next base: position 63,544 of record NZ_SPPC01000002.1, on the reverse strand, counting down.
CATAGCTGATGAGAACAAGGATGGTCTTATCGATAACTCTAACCTGAAGGTTGAGAAGTTTATCGGAAACCAGAACGGTGAGACTCAGGGTATCCGCAAGATTCTCCACGACAAGAACAAGACAGTGCTCTCAAAGATCGCTGTGTTGAAGGACGATTGGAAAAACAAGAAAATCTCTGACGATGAATATCAGGCGCGTGCAAAAGAGATCCGTAATGACTCTCTTATCGCCGACCGTCCCGTCGTGATTATCAAGGCTGGTCCAAACGCCTCTTGGGAGAGTCTGATCTCAGCTCTTGACGAGATGCAGATTAACCAGATTTCTCGCTACCAGATAGACAATATCAACGCTGTTGACTCAGCCCTGATTTTTGACTATCTTGCAAAGAATCCCCGTAAATAATGATGAGTGTCTATATGTTTAACTTTAAAAACGAAGAAAAATGGCAAAAGATGTAGACCTTTCATCAAAAGAATGGCGCGATATAGTCTTTGAAGGCAAGAACCAGGAGTTTGGCGCATATGAATTGCGTAAGAACTCTGATGTTCGCCACAACAAGGCGATGATTGTGGTAGTGATTATACTTGCGTTGGCTTTCGTGTTACCTCTTATCGTAAATACCGTGCTTCCCAAGGCAGAAGAGAAGCCAGAGGACCTTACCGAACAGGCTATGGTGAATCTGGGTGATGCTACTGAAGATGAGCAGCAGGAAGAAGAAGAGGTGCAGGAGCGTTACGAAGAGGAGCAGCCTGAGGTTCTCCCCGAGGAAGTGCTCAACACTGTCAAGGTTACCGAGCTTGCAATCGTTGATGACGACAAGGTAAATGCTGAGGATGAAATCAAGACTCAGGATGAACTTAAAGAGACAACGACTGCATTTGGTCAGAGCGACTTTGACAAGGGTACTGACGACCGTAACGTAGTGCGCGAGCATATAAACGAAATCGTTGTTGAAGAAAAGAAGCCGGTTGAGGAAAACAAGGTGTTTACTGCCGTGGAGCAGATGCCGCAGTTCCCCGGTGGTGATGCTGAGCTTATGAAGCACATCCAGAAGAATCTTAAATATCCTCCTGTAGCTATGGAGAATAATATTCAGGGTCGTGTCGTAGTACAGTTCGTCGTTACCAAGACCGGTAAGGTAGGTGAGGTTAAGGTAGTTCGCGGCAAGGACCCCGACCTGGATAAGGAAGCGGTACGAGTTGTGAAGACTCTCCCTGACTTCATCCCCGGTAAGATGAACGGACAGGCAGTGAACGTGTGGTACACCCTTCCGATCACATTTAAACTCCAGGGTGTTTAATCAACATCATCAGTTACACTATAGAAAGAGGCGTGCAAGATTGCACGCCTCTTTTGTTTTCTCTTGTTAAAAATCACCTAAAATTTATGAAATATTGTGATGGGGTCATTCTATTTAATGGGATTTTCATTAACTTAGCGACTACTTAAAATTTCTTGATATGTCAGACTATAATATGCAATATGACGAGTCGGAGGCTATAAAGTTTATCCGTCAGTATATGCCGGAGGGTATTAGCGAGCGTTATTCCGATGATGAGATTCTCAATATCCTTGATATGATATGGGATTATTACGAGGATAACGGGCTTCTTGAGATACCTTCGTCATATGAGCAGGATGATGCGTCGCCCGAGCTTGGAAAGATTCTTGACTATGTCAACAAGATGCTTGCGAAAGATAAGCTTGCCGCCGTTGACAAGGATGATGTGCGGTTTATAGTTGAAGGAGAACTTGCCTATGAGAAATCCATAGGTCTTGAGGATTGAATCAATGATGTTGCTACGACGCTTGACAATCGGCTTGTCTATTATCGCTGCTTCATTTGCCTGGCAGGGTGACGCTTATGCAGCCAATCCTTTTAAGGCGATAAAGGAGCGGCTGATGGGCGGCGGTGAAGAAAAAAGGCAGGACTCCGATAAGAAAACGGCTGTCAGGGAGGCAGAGGAGGATTTGCCGCTTGATGATAATCTCCTTGTGCCACAGGTGCCGGAAAAGCAGCATGACCAGGTCGTCGCCTACATGAATGAGCTTGCAAAAGATCTTTCTTCACGTCGCCGCGAGACGATTGAGAAGTGGCGTGACGGAGAGGTCATTGTCGCTACAATCGGGACTGATCAGCTGTTTGCTCCCAATGACACAGTGCTTCGTCCATCGGCTAAAGAGTTTCTGCAGCCTTATGCAGGCTTGCTGCGGCAGATGGGATTATACAGGATGATTATTGTCGGACACACCGATGATACCGGGTCGGCGGAGTATACTGACGCTCTGAGTGAGTCACGTGTCAATGCCGTGTATGACTGGCTGTCGCGCGACCAGTTGTCGACAATTGACCTGATTCCTTATGCGCTTGGTGCGACCGACCCGCTTGTGGAGAATAATTCCCAGTCCAATCGTGCCCGCAACCGCCGCATCGAGATATACATTATCCCTGACAAGCTTATCATCGAGATGGCTAAGTCCAATAAGCTTGTGTACAGAAAGTAATCCCTATTAACCAAAATATATGAGACATTATGCAATAATGGCTGCACTTGCTTGTGTGGCTATCGTATCGTGCAAGACAGCATCTCATGACGAAGACTATTCGGTAGATGCCACATTTGATGAGAGTGCAAATGGAATGACTGCCTACATCGTAAATTACGATTCGGGCGATAAAATAGACAGTGTGCTTGTTGCCGACAGCCATGCCCGGTTTTCCGGGGTCGCCGACAGTGTAGTGCTTGCGAGGCTTTTGCTCGGTGACCGTCGCGCAGCCACTTTCGTCCTTGAACCCGGTGACATAACCATTGACAGCGGGCGTGTATCTGAAAATACCCCTATGAATCTGTTGCTTGCCAAATTCATTAGCGAGTCAGATTCACTTGACATGCTTTACAACAAGGCTGAGAATGACTCGGTAAGAAAGGCAGTGAGCCAAGCATATTCCGGTCTGCTTGATGATTATGTTAAGCGCCATTCAGGTAATCCTGTAGGATACCTTGCGTTTCTTCAGGCAGCCTATGAATATGACTTCGATGCACTTTCCGCCAAATTGAAGCAGTATCCCTCCTATGGACATTATAAAAGGGTAAGTAACCTTGTGACAGCAAAACAGCGTGAGGCTGCCACCGCTCCCGGCAACCGCTATGTCGATTTCTCGATTAAAGGCGACTCGGTTGTCAAGCTCAGCGACTATGTAAAGCCGGGATGCTACACACTTGTCGACTTTTGGGCAAGCTGGTGTGGTCCTTGCCGCCGTGAAATGCCGGTGATAAAGGAGCTTTATGAGAAATATAATTCTCGTGGGCTTAATGTCGTTGGTGTTGCAGTGTGGGACAAGCCTGCCGATTCAGAAAAAGCCATCAGTCAGCTTGAGTTGCCGTGGCAACAGATTCTTGATGCACAGACTGTGCCTACCGACCTTTATGGCATTTCGGGCATCCCCCATATAATGCTTATCGACCCGGAGGGTGTTATTGTGGCACGCGGCATGCAGGGCGACTCTTTGCGTCGGGTTGTCACAAATGCTATGACAGCTTTTTCTTCCCCCAAAACCATCGGTGAACCGGTTGCCACAGTACAAGACTGAGGAATCCACCGGCGAGAGCTCCGATACAATCGGCTATGAAGTCGTTCAAGTCCTCTCCTCTGCCCAGGTTCATCCATCCCTGAGCGACTTCGATAAGTCCTCCGAACACACCTGTAGAAAGAACAAACACAATTATCAGCATAGCGGGAGCATTGGTCTCCCGCTTGCCATATCTGCGCAGGTAGTCGATGCCGAGACAGCCTGTGACGCCAAGCATCATTATTGCATGTACTACTTTGTCAGCGCCTTCAAACCATTCTATGTCATTGTCGGGCAGCGGTTTCGGTACTAATGTCAGATACAGGACCGCAAGCGTCACAATGATGCTCAAGGTGAATGGCGGTAATCTTTTTATTATTTGTTTTGTTTTCATTTTAAATAAGCATTGCAAAATTAATCATAAAATCTTTAAAAATCACCTTGTCGGAGTGGCAAAATGTAAGTTTTTGTGTAATTTTGCAGCCGACAAATAAGAAAATATGGCTTCAAAGGTACAATTTGGCAGTAAGATAGGATTGATTGCGGCAACCGTAGGGTCGGCTGTCGGACTTGGAAACGTGTGGCGCTTTCCTGCCGAGACGCAGGCTAACGGTGGCGCTGCGTTTCTTTTGTTATATATAGGTTGCGTGTTTCTTCTCGGTATCCCTGTCATGCTTGCCGAGTTTTCGCTCGGCAGAGGTAAGCGCAGCGATGCATCGGGGGTGTTCAAGCTACTTGCTCCCGGAAAAAAGTGGTGGATAGTAGGTGGTGTCGCCATTATCGCTTCTTATCTGATTCTGTCGTTTTATATGGTGGTCGCCGGATGGACCCTTGAGTATATGTGGCAGTCTATCACCGGAGATTTGTTTGCTCCTGTCGCCAGTAATCATGGACAATCGGCAATTGACGTGATGGACTATCAGTTTCATGCGAAAATGCAGGAATATATAGTTCAGGACATAAAGCCGCTTGTCATGACCTACATAATGCTTGCCATTAATCTCGGCATTCTGCTTATGGGAGTGCAGAAAGGCATTGAGAAGATGTCCAATATACTTATGCCTGTGCTGTTTGTCCTGCTGCTTGTGTTTGCAGGCGTAGCAATGACTTTTCCCAAGGCTGACGAGGGTCTGATGTTTTTCCTTAGCCCCGACTTTTCAAAGATCACGCCGGCAGTGGCTGTGAATGCTCTCGGTCAGGCGTTCTTCTCCCTTTCGCTTGGTATGGGCATACTGATTACTTATTCAAGCTATTTCCCAAAGGAGACGAAGCTGGTGCGCACAGCTGTCACCGTCTCTCTGCTTGACCTGCTTGTCGCCTTGATGATGGGATTTATCATCTTTCCTGCCGTCAAGTCATTTGGCCTTGACGGTCACGGGCTGGAGGGTGCCACACTGGTATTTGTCACCTTGCCTGAAGTGTTCGTCCAGATGCCGGCGTCTCAGTTGTGGTCGATACTGTTCTTCCTCCTGTTGCTTGTGGCGGCGCTGACCTCTACAATATCGCTTGCCGAGGTGTCTATTGCTTTCATGCAGGACCGCTTCGGGATGAAGCGCACTTCGGCTTGTCTCGCTGTCATCCTGCCGCTGTTTGTGCTGAGTTCTCTATGCTCGCTATCCCAGGGTAGCATGTCATCGCTTACAATCGGAGGCATGACCTTGTTTGACTTCCTGGACAATTTTGCCACTAATATACTGTTGCCTCTTGTCGCGATATTCACCTGTATATATCTTGGATGGTTTGCTCCCAAGGGATATTTCTTTAACGAGCTCACTAATAACGGCTCTGTTGCAGTCAGGTTGTATCGTCCTGTGCTCTTTGTCGTGCGTTATCTGGCTCCTGTGCTTATTGCAGTCATATTGTGTACCAAGTTATTTAGCTGATAGTCATGAAAGAAAATCGCGCGCAGTTTGCGACACGCCTCGGCGTGATTGCCACCACGGTAGGGTCGGCGGTAGGACTCGGTAACATATGGCGTTTCCCTTATGAGGCTGGTGTGCATGGGGGTGGTGCGTTTCTGCTTATTTATATCGGTTTTATATTTATAATCGGTATTCCAGTAATATGTGCCGAGTTTATAATGGGACGCAGTTCGCGCAGCAATATTTTCGGTGCATTCCGCATGCTTCACGGCGTAAAACAGTGGGCGTGGGTGGGCTATATGGGTATACTTGCGTCAATCCTGATACTTTCCTTCTATTCCGTAGTCGCGGGATGGACAATCGAGTATTTTGTGCAGTCGGTCACCGGTGCGCTCGACGCTGTTGAGTCAGGGACGCGGCATGAGGTGTTTGACCGCTTTTCCACCGGTTACATGCCCGTTGTGTGGACACTGATTTTTTTGCTTTGCAACGCTGTGATTTTGCTGAGAGGCGTCCAGAAAGGCATAGAGAAAGTGTCCAACGTATTGATGCCGGTGTTGTTTGTCATCCTGATAATCTTTTGTGTCAATTCACTTCTCATGCCGGGAGCAAAGGAGGGGCTTGAGTTTCTTTTCCGTCCCGACTTTTCTAAAGTAGACTCGTCGGTATTGATCGGGGCTCTCGGACAAGCTTTCTTTTCTTTGTCGCTCGGTCTTGGTACAATGCTTACATATTCAAGCTATTTTTCCGATAAGACGCCGCTTGTCAAGAGCGCTACAATCACAGCCACGCTTGACACATGCGTGGCATTGCTCGCGGGAGTCATCATCTTTCCCGCCGTGTTTACCTATAATACGGAGCCTGCTGCAGGTCCAAAACTTGTGTTTGAGGTCCTGCCTGAGATTTTCCATCAGTTGCCTTTCGGCATTGTATGGTCGGCATTGTTTTTCTTCCTGCTGTTTCTCGCGTCGTTGACGTCCACGATTTCGATGAGCGAGATTGCTATCGCGTTTTTTATGGAGCAGCTTGGACTGAGCCGCCGCAAGTCGGTGATACTGAATGCCGGTATCGCCATGACGCTCGGCACCCTGTGTGCGCTGTCATTCAGCTCTCTGAGCGGAGTGAAGATATTCGGGCTCACTATTTTTGATCTCTTCGACTACGTGTCAAGCAATATCTTGCTGCCTCTTGGCGGAATGTTGATCTCTATTTTTGTAGGCTGGTTTCTCGACCGTAAAATTGTCACCGCCCAATTGCGCGGTACCGGCACTATCAGCACAGGACTGCTCCGCACCATCGTGTTCCTTCTCCGGTATGTAGCCCCTACCGGCATAGCCATCGTGTTCCTCGCCGGTCTCGGCATCATCTGACCCGTTAGACCGTAACTGTCAATTGGAGTTATCGGAATTTTAGTGTATCTTTGTGGTTGTATCAAATGATGAAATATGACTGACAAGAAGATAATAATTGCAGTTGACGGATACTCTTCATCGGGCAAAAGTTCGATGGCGCGTGCGCTTGCATCGCGTATAGGCTACCGTTATATCGATTCCGGCGCAATGTACCGTGCGGTTACCTTATGGGCTATGCGCAACGGTGTGGTCGCTTCGGGTGTTGTGGACGTGGATGTACTGGTCGCGTCGCTTGATAAAATTTCTGTCGACTTTCAGCCTATGCCTGACGGCAGACAGCACACATTGCTTAACCGAGAGGATGTTGAGGAAGAAATCCGCCGGCTCGAGGTGTCAAATAATGTGTCGCAGGTTTCTGTAATTCCGGCTGTGCGTCATCGCCTTGTAGCGCTCCAGCAGTCAATGGGGGTGGCAAAAGGGATTGTGATGGATGGCAGGGATATAGGCACTACCGTTTTTCCTGACGCGGAAATGAAGGTGTTTGTAACGGCTTCGCCTGAGACCCGCGCGCGCCGACGCTATGAAGAGCTAAAGGCAAAGGGTGTTGATTCAAGCTATGAGGACGTGCTTGCCAATGTAGTGAGCCGTGACCATATTGACGAGACCCGCGAGGAGAGTCCGCTCCGTAAGGCTCATGACGCCGTGGTGCTGGATAATTCGGAGATGACGGTGGAGGAGCAGGACCGCTGGCTGCTTGACCTTTTCAATAAGATAATATCCGGCAATGAGGATTGAGATTGACAACGGTTCCGGATTTTGCAACGGTGTCGTGTCGGCAATCTGCAAGGCTGAATCGGAGCTTGACACGACCGGGACCCTGTATTGCCTTGGCGACATCGTGCATAACAGTGACGAGGTGGAGCGTCTGAGAAAGCGCGGGCTTGTCACTATTACCCACGATGAACTGTCAAGTCTGAAAGGTGTCAAGGTGCTTCTGCGAGCTCACGGAGAGCCGCCTTCGACTTATAAAAAGGCTGAGGAAAACGGAATCGAGATTATTGATGCGACATGCCCCGTGGTTCTGCATCTGCAGAAACGCATCAAGGAGGCGTATGCGTCACGTCGTCCCGACCAGCAGATTGTAATCTATGGCAAGCGCGGACATGCCGAGGTAAACGGGCTTGTCGGTCAGACCGACGGCACCGCTATCGTCATTGAGGATCGTGACGGGCTGGCGCAGCTTGACTATTCGCGTGACATAATCCTGTATTCACAGACAACCAAATCAATCAACGGGCTGCAGGACATGATAGAGGAAATCAAGCGCAGGAAATCGGCTGACACGGAATTCAGATATTATGACACTATCTGTCGTCAGGTTGCCAACCGTGTTCCGCGCCTGAAGGAATTTGCCGCCGCCCATGACATGATTCTTTTTGTAAGCGGTAAAAAGAGCAGCAACGGCAAGATTCTTTATGGCGAGTGCAAGGATGTAAATAGTCGCACTCATCTGATATCTAATCCTGAAGAGATAAATCCCGAGTGGCTTGATGGCATTTCGAGCGTCGGAATCTGTGGTGCTACATCTACTCCTCGTTGGCTCATGGAAGATGTAAAAGATTACATTACACGTTTATGCGCAAAAAATGGATAATTTTATCGCGATAGATGTAGAGACAGCCAATAACGAGCCTGCGAGCATATGTGCAATCGGCGCTGTAAAGGTCGAGGATGGCATGATTGTCGACCGGTTTTATTCGCTTGTCAAGCCGGAGCCTAACTGGTATATAAGATACTTTTCGGAAAGTATTCACGGCATTAGCCGTAGTGATACTGACTCGGCTCCTACATTTGACCGTGTATGGGAAGAGATGTGCGGTCAGTTTGGAATCTGTTGCGGCGACATGGACAGTGTGGTGTTTGTTGCCCATAACAAGATGTTTGACGAGCGGTGTATAAAGGCGGCTTACAGAACCTATGGCATGACGTGGGGCGACAATCCGTTTTATTGCACGCTTACTGCCGCGCGTCGCAAGATTCCCAAGCAGCTTGTCGGCAGTTACTCACTTCCCTATGTATGTGACTTTATGGGGATTCCATTTTATAATCATCACAATGCCCTCGCTGATGCCGAGGCATGTGCTAAAATAGCTATGACACTGTTATGAAACATTTTATATTGTCAGTATTTCTTGTCCTTGCGCTCACTGGATGTTCAGGCGAGGAGCGTAAAATAAATAAAGCGGCGACCGACTACGGCAAGGCTGACGCGCAGACTCTTATTGAAAGCGCATCATCGATGACGCCTCTTGAACTTGAGGGATACATACTCGGTATAAGGGCAACTGAATATGATTATATCGAGAACGGTCATAAAAAGGCTGCCGAATTGTACATCAAGGGTTTTGAGGATTATATAAGAGAAAATTCCGACTCGTTGGCAAATGTTATTTTTAAATAAAGCTACTTATCTGATATTTAGATTATGGTTACTGAAAAAGAATATATCACTTATATAAATAAAGCGCTTTCAGAGATATGTTATCCGGAACAGCCGGCAGGTCTTTATCAGCCGATTGCCTACACGCTTGACTGCGGAGGCAAACGCATACGCCCTATGCTGATGCTTGCAGTCGCCGAGGCGCTTGGCGCTGACAAGAGTGTGGCGCTGAACCAGGCTGTGGGCTTGGAGATGTTTCATAATTTTACGCTGTTGCATGACGATGTGATGGACAGGGCGGATCTGCGTCGCGGCCGACCGACTGTACACGTGAAATGGAATGAGTCGACAGCAATTCTTTCAGGTGACGCGATGCTTACCATGGCATCGCAATTCATGGCAAAAGACTGCGGTGACAGTCTTGCTGAAGTGCTGGCGCTGTTCAACGCCACTGCAATGGAGATTTATGAGGGACAGCAGTATGATATGGATTTTGAGACCCGCACCGATGTAACCGTGGAGGAATACATAGAGATGATAAGGCTGAAGACATCCGTGTTGCTCGGCTGTGCCTGTCGCATGGGGGCTCTCCTTGCCGGAGCCGACATGACCGTGCAGACTGCTTTTTATGACTATGGCGTCAACCTCGGTCTTGCGTTCCAGCTTCAGGATGACTGGCTTGACACATACGGGGACGCCTCGGTATTTGGCAAAAAGATAGGTGGTGACATCCTTAATGACAAGAAGACACTATTGTTGATTACGGCGCTCAATCGTGCCGATTCCGGACAGAAAGCCCGTATTGAGTCATTGTTTGGCACTCGATCGGAGAGTAAGGTGGCTGAAGTGATGACTATGTATGCAGCCCTTGATGTCGAGAGTGAATGTCGCCGTCTTATAAATGATTATGTCAAGAGCGCGATAGATTGTCTTGATAAAATCGGGCTTTCCTCTGACGCCCGTCAATTTTTTGTAAATATCGCTGAACAGTCACTTGACCGTAAATCATGATTGTCGACACTCACACTCATCTTTACCTGCCGGAATTTGAATCGCCGTCGGCTGCGGTTGAGAGGGCTATTGGCGCAGGGGTAGGGCACATGGTGTTTCCGAATGTCGATTTATCAACAATCGAGCCTATGCTTGCCCTTCATAAACTTTATCCCGACAATACATCGGTAGCGATGGGGCTTCACCCCACGGAGGTTGGCGACGATTGGGAGAGCGTTCTCGCGAGGATTGAGTCAGAGTTTGATTCCACGTGTAAGTTTGTCGCCGTGGGAGAAATCGGTATTGACCTTTATTGGGACAAGACTTATCGCCTTCAGCAGCGTGAAGTGTTTCGCCGTCAGGTTAATTGGGCTGCCGACCGTGGACTTCCTGTGATTATTCATTGCAGGGAGGGGCTTGATGATGTGCTTGACGTGCTGTCGTCGGTCGAAAGATTGCCGACAGGAGTATTTCACAGTTTCGGGGGAAGCGTGGCTGATGTCGAGAGAATACGCTCGATAGGAGATTTCTATTTTGGAATCAATGGCATTGTCACCTTTAAGAATTCATCGCTGCGCGACGTGCTTCCGGCAATAGGCATTGACAGGCTGTTTCTGGAGACCGACTCTCCTTATCTTGCTCCGGTGCCTCACCGCGGCAAGCGTAACGAATCGGCATTTATCGTGCATACGGCGGCGTATGTGGCAAATGTGCTTTGCCTTTCTCAGCAAGATGTCCATGACATTACAACGGCAAATGCCTCTTCTCTTTTTAATCTCGAGTTATGATTTTTACAATACAGCGAGAGGGGAAAAGCTCAGCTTTTCCCCTCTCGCTGTATATTTATATTTGTTTATTCAAATATATGTCTCAGACGGCTGAAAATACGCTTTTTGACCGATTCTGTGGCTTGAGTGTTGGCAGAACCGCGTAACGACTCTATAGCCTCTTTCTCCTTGTCATTAAGATTTTCAGGAATATATACCATTATATTCACGAGCTCATCGCCTGTGCCATATCCTTCGGTTGAAGGCAACCCCTTTCCGCGTAGTCTCAGCACTTTGCCCGGCTGGGTTCCTGCCGGAATCTTGACGCGAGCCTTGCCGTTGACAGTAGGAATCTCGACCGAACCACCCAAGGCGGCGGTAGGGATGTCAAGCATCAGGTTATAGATAAGGTCGTTGCCGTCCCTTATCAATTCCTGGTCAGGAAGCTCTTCCACCACAATAAGAAGGTCGCCGTTTATACCGCCGTGACGCGCTGCGTTACCTTTGCCTTTTAGTGTAAGAATCATTCCGTCGCTTACTCCTGCCGGAATTGTAAATTCGACAACCTCTTCCTGCTTTACGATACCCTCACCGTTGCAGTAAGTACATTTCTGGGTTATTGTCTTGCCTTCACCGTTACATTCCGGACAAGTTGCAGTCGATGACATCGGGCCGAGGAAGGTCTGCTGTACATGTTCGATTACTCCCGAACCATGACATCTGTTGCAAGTGTGGAATGCCGTGCCGTCTTTGGCGCCTGTGCCTGCGCAGTGCTGACACTGCACGAAACGCGGAATCTTCAGTTTCTTGGTGACACCCTCTGAAATCTCTTTCAAGGTAAGCTTGACCTTTATGCGCAGGTCACTGCCCTTAGGCTGGCGCCGACGCCGTGCCGAACCGCCTGCTGCAGAGCCGAAGCCGCCGAAACCGCCAAAGCTGCCACCGCCGAATATATCGCCAAACTGAGAGAATATGTCTTCCATTGACATTCCGCTTGCGTGGAAGCCTCCGCCTCCACCGCCAAATCCTGACGGACCCATGTTATGACCCCACTGGTCATACTTGGCTCTCTTGTCGGCATCACTGAGCACATCATATGCCTCAGCAGCCTCCTTGAATTTTTCTTCGGCGGCCTTGTCGCCCGGATTCTTGTCAGGGTGATACTTCAAGGCAAGCTTACGATAAGCCTTTTTAAGCTCATCTGCGGTGGCTGTCTTGGCAACACCCAGCACTTCGTAATAATCTCTTTTATTATCCATCGGTAGAATCTTTGGATGATTAACTGTTACTGACCAACGACAACCTTTGCGTGGCGTATTACTTTGTCATGGAGTTTATATCCTTTCTGCACGGTATCTATAACCTTGCCTTTCAGTGAGTCGTCACCTGCGGGGAAAGTGGTCACAGCTTCGTGTAGCTCTGTGTCAAAATCAGTGCCTTTGTCCGATTCGATTACGCTTACACCGTTTTGCTCAAGATATTTCAGAAACTTGTTGTATATAAGCTCCACGCCTTCTTTAATGGATGATGCGTCGGAACTGTCGTTTATCGCCTGGATTGAACGCTCGAAATCATCGATAATAGGGAGCAGACCCTTCATGGCGCTTTCACCGCCGTTTTTAATCAGCTCGCTTTTTTCTTTGAGGGTGCGTTTACGGAAATTGTCAAACTCAGCCATCAGGAAAAGATATTCTTTCTTCTCCTTTTCAAGTTGAGCCTTTGTCTCCTCAAGCTCTTTCTGAAGTTTCCCTACTTCGTCAAGTTCCTCTTGTGCCATCTCCTTTGCTGCTTCGGCATCGATGTTTTCCTCGTCAGCGACGTCGTTAATCTCTATATCATTATTGTCAACAGCCTCCGGCTTTTTATTGACATCGTTTTTGTGATTATGCTTGTTGCTCATATCAGGTTATAATTATTTTGTCATTTCAATAAATGCAAAAATGCTGCCAAAATTAGCTTTTCGACCTCATTATTTCATTTATAATAACAACCCGAGGTGTATATCGTTCATTTTTCGCGTTGTAATGTAAGTGGCGCCACGAATGTGTCACATTCAGGGAATGTAGAGTTTATGCGGTCTGCCAATATGTCACTGTCTGCCGAAAATAATCCGAACACCGCCGCTCCCGATCCGCTCATTGCCGCGTAGACAGCCCCCGTAGCATACAGCGTCTGTTTAACTCTGTCAATTTCAGGATGAAGAGGAAATATCGACTCCTCAAAGTCATTTTTCAGATTTCCATTCCAGCACTCAACAGGGTCGAGGAGTGTCGAGCGGAGGTCGGTTGCCGGTATCATGGGCTTTACCCCCGAGTAGGCTTCTTTGGTGGAAACCGACACGCGGGGCTTGACAATCGCTATCGTCATTGATGACAGGTCAAGCGGCATAGGGGTGAATATATTTCCTATTCCGGTGGCGAGCATCGGCGTGTTGTAGATAAAAAACGGACAGTCGGCACCTATCGTGGTGGCTATGTCGGCAAGCTCCTCTCTGGAATGTCCGAGATTGAACATGCTGTCAAGTCCTGCAAGGGTAAATGCCGCGTCGGCGCTTCCCCCTCCGAGTCCTGCACCGTCGGGTATTACTTTGTGAAGATATATGTCAACCGGGGGCAGTGGTGAAATCTTGTTGAGAGCCATGTAGGCTTTCATGACAAGATTCTTTTCCGGGGGGCAATCTACATGTCTTCCGGTGACAGTGAGCGTCGCGGTGTCATTTTTGCCCGGGACAATTTCAAGTATATCCCGCCACGGCACCGGATAGAACAGGGTCTCAAGGTCATGATACCCGTCGGGACGGCGTCTTACGACATTGAGTCCCAGATTTATTTTTGCGTTAGGGAAGAGTATCATTGCGGGGTAATCTGGATTGCTCGGCGTTGAAGCAGCATGTTGCAGTCGGGGAAGCCGTTTCTGATAAAATTATTGCACTTCGCGGTGTCATTTGCCGCTTCTGCCGCGGTAATCGGCAACTGTATTATCTCTGTCACTTCCGCGCCTCCTATGATTGAGCTTTTCAGCATCTCTATTGACGGGGCTTGACGCAGCGCAGAGTATTCTTCATATGTATATCGGGTAAATGCCGAGTTCTCGTTTATACCTCTGCGGTCGAGCAGGAATCCCTCGGTCAAAGGAAGCGGTGCCGACTCCTGATTGATGTCGCCGGGAGCGGGAAATGACACTATATCTTTGCGGTCGGCGCTCAGCGTAACCGGTACATTGTCGTTAAAATTGCCGTTGGTCTTGTAGACAATGGCGAGGGGTATCATTGCCGCCTGATTTCCTCCAAGTATCTTGTCGTTTATCGTCATTTCACTTTTCTTGATAGAGAAAGCGTCGGACTGCGCTTCCTTTGCCTGTCGGGAAGAAGCGCAGCCCAAGGTGAGCATGCATGAAAACGACACGATTGCCGTCATTATTGCTTTCATCGTTTGATAAGTCTCAGGGTTGTTATTCTGTCAGCGCCATTTACTGTGGCGATGTAATTGCCGGGCGCAAGATGTGACACATCTATGCCGAGTGAGTCACTTCCGTCACCGTCAGCCGATAATACACATACTCCTGCAAGAGAGTAAATCTTTACCATGTCAATGGATTCAGCTGTGACGGTCACGTAATTGTCGGCGGGATTAGGCGTGATTGCCGCTGTAGCGACCGCGGTCTCGTCTATGCCGGTTGTCGCTTTCTTGAGACGGAAGCGGGCATACGGTTCAAGCAGATCGCCGTCATATGATATGCACGCCGTGTATTGTGACAGACCGGTCTTTCCGTCAAGATATTCTCCTTTGATTGTGAAGTCGGCCGACTCTCCTTCGGCGAGCCATAAAGTCTCGGTTGTCCAAGTCGTTACCGAGTAATTGTTGCCCGGTTCAAAAAGATATATATAGAGCGGTTCATCAAGGTAGCCCGATGTGCATTTGATTGTGCCGTTAAGGACGATGTTATTCTGTGGCATCGAGCTTGCCTCCGGTTCAAAGCTGATTATTTCTATCGAGCCTTTTGACGTGAGGTTGCCAAGATACTTTACAGAAACAGGCTCGCTGACAATGTTGTCTGATGCGTCAATGAATACGAAATCATAATCGCCTACTGTCGTAGATCGGGTAAATTCGCCGATCATGTCTATTTCAAGGGGTGTGCCGGGCTCCACGTCAATCTGCATCTGGGAGCTTCTGTTGACGATGGATTTAGTCCCGGGGCGGCATAGTGCGGCTCTGATTGTCCCGTAATATTCATCGTTGCTTGAAGTCGCTGTGGCGGTTACATGGAAATTGGCGTTGCCATACAGCGGTGTAAGTATGTTTACATTGCTGATTGTGAGCTGCGGATTATAGGGGAGCTGGGTGAATGTGATGCTGTTTCCGTCAATTGTCACAGTGAAGCCCTGGCTGCAGTTGATGGGGATAAGGATGTCGCTCCACCGTTCAGTCGCGGTGTTGTAGTATGCCGGCTTCGCTGTGTAAGTGCCGCTTTGCGGTAAGCTGGAACCATCAATGGGGTATGATTGTATCGCAGTGGACATGCCTGTTATGGTAGAGGCTTCGGCAGGACTGAAGATGTATCTTTCATTGCCATCGGCGTCGATAAGCTTGAGCCCCAGTCTGACATCGATAGTCCCGTCGGCAGGATAATAGATATATTGACGGTTCAGTATGCGGATGCTTCCGCTGCGGGTATATGTTGTCCTGTCGGTATAGAACTCTTTGGCTCCTACGAGGGTGGACTTGTTTTCCGAGCCTGCTACCGGCTTTTGTATTCCGAGGGTTGCGCCCTGAAGAAAGTTGAATCCTGACGATCCTCCTCCTGTGCCCTGCATTCCGGGGTCAAGAGCCGACAGCAGGAAGTAGCCGTCGCTCATGCCGCCCCAGCCCCAATTTATATGGAAATATCCGTCGCTGTAGCCGTCACATACAAATTCGTGTCCTTCATTGTTGCCGGTAACTCCGTCATACATGACAGGGCGCTTGGCTGCGAGTTCGTCATAAATCATCTTTTCCCACTCCGAACCGCTGAAATAGTCGCGCAGGTAGTAAGTCGTCCCTTTGTCATAGTCAAAATAGTTGACAAAGGCGGCGGCTCCCTTGGTGGATTGCGCTCCACTTGACGGTCCGTAAATCATGTTGACCGATATGCCGCAAGCATACATCAGTGTGGCTACCGCATTTTTCTGAGCCTCGGTCGAGGATGAATTGTAGCGGTCGGTCATGTTTGCCCAGTCAAATGTCGTGTTGGCAAAATTCATTGCCAGCGTTCCGAAATTAGTGCTGATGCTTGGATTGTAGCAAGAATAGCTGTTGGATCCTTTGCCCTTTTCCGGCCATTCATGGTAATTCATGATTTGAGCCATTGCCGTTGCGACACATCCTGACGCGCATTTTACGTTATCGCCATATGTAGGGCAGAGCATGTTATAGGGGTCGCTTTGGTCCCAGCGGGTCTGGATAAGAGGGCTTATGTCGTCGCGTTTTACTTTTGCTGCTGTGCGGGTCGTGGTCATGCCGTTGGCTATCGCCCAGTCGATCTGTCGCTGATAGCCTTCGAGCCACGCTTTCATGTTGTCAGGCATGTCGGCAGGTTCAAACGAAGATTCGGCGGAATATCCCAGCAACGGAGCCACGCAATCGTCGGCTGCGACTATGGAGAACCCTTTTTCGTCCGGGTTGCTGAACACATAAAACTGGTTAATGTCGCCCGTAGATGCCGTATAGGCAAGTTTAAGTTTCCCTGTTGATACTACTTTACGTGTGACGCCTCCTTCCGATACAAGGCGGTTGATTGCTTCCTCGGGGGTAAGCTGTGCGCAGTTGGCGCTGAACACAAATGCACCCAAGGCAATAAGTGATGTCAGATGTCTATTCATAAATAGCTGAGTTATATTTGGCAAAGTTAGTCAGCCTTGCGTTATTATGCAAGCGGTTGCGTGAATTTTGGATGTCATCGTGAGGAATATACGGTCAAATTTTGATGATTTGTTAACGGAACACAAAGTTTTTAATAATTATTTGCAGTTGTGGTTGCAAAGGTGTAACTTTGTATTGTGCCAAAGAATTTGTTTATGGTGCGTAGATTATAAAAGGAAAAAGAATTAACATAGAACAATCAATAATGAAGCAGTTTCTTATTTATGTCCTGGCGACTATCGTCGGAATTTTTATCACAATGATGGTTGCGACAGTAGGGATGTTCCTGATGTCACTCATGATGATGTTTGCCGGAATGGCATCGCCCGCGCCAAAGGTGCCGTCACATTCAATACTTCACATTTCGCTTGACGGTCCTGTTGAAGAGCGTGTGCAGGGTAGAAGTCTTATGGACGAGATTCAGGGGATGGGCGACAACGCTATTGCCCTGAATGACCTTATCAAGTCGATAGATAATGCGGCAAACGACTCAAAAATAGAAGGCATCTACCTTGACTGCATGGGTGGTGGCGGAGGAGCCGCCACAATGGCATATTTAAGAGACGCCCTGGAGCGCTTCAAGGATTCCGGGAAATGGATTGTGGCGTATGGCGACGCATACACCCAGTCCAATTATTATCTTGCCTCGGTGGCTGACTCTGTGTGGCTTAATCCTCAGGGAGTTGTTGATATTCACGGACTTGGAGGGACATTGCCTTTTTATAAAGGATTGCTTGATAAGCTTGGAGTGGAGATGCAGGTGATAAAGGTGGGTACTTATAAAAGTGCGGTAGAGCCTTATATCCTCACAGCTCCGAGTGAGGCAAACAAGGAGCAAATCAAAGGCTACATAACTCCCATATGGAACTATTTCTGTGACGGTATCGGCACTTCTCGCGGAGTAGGGTCCGAGGCTGTCAATCAGTGGGCTGACAGCCTTTTGATGACACGAAGCCAAGAATACCTGTTGCGTGACGGGGTGGTGACTTCTTTGCTTTACCGTCATGAAGCGGAGGATTGGATGAAGGAGCAGACCGGCAAGACCGGCAAGGATGACCGTCTTGGTCTTGTCCCGGTTTCAAAATATGTAAAGACAATCAAGCCGAAAAAATCGTCAAACAATATCGCCGTGCTTTATGCGGTAGGAGATATTGTCGACCGTGGCAATGAGGGAATCGTGGGTGAAAAAATGGCGCCGCTTATCCTTGACCTTGCTGAAGACGATGATGTCGACGCGCTTGTGTTGCGAGTGAATTCCGGAGGAGGAAGCGCTTTTGCTTCTGAACAGATATGGGAGGCTCTTGAACAGTTCAAGGCTACAGGAAAGACATTTTATGTATCGATGGGTGATGTAGCGGCTTCCGGCGGATACTACATCTCGTGTGGCGCTGACCGCATCTATTGTCAGCCGGTCACCATCACCGGTTCTATCGGTATATTCGGTCTTATCCCGAGCATCAAGGGGCTTCTTACCGACAAGCTCGGAGTGAATGTGGCTACCATAGCCACCAATCCGGAGGCCAACATCGGAATTATCGACCCGATGACTCCGTTACAGCGTGCCTCGATGCAGGCTATGATTGACAGGGGCTATGAGACATTTGTGGGGCGTTGTGCCGCCGGTCGTGACCTGCCCGTCGACTCTATAAAGGCGATTGCCGAGGGACGTGTATGGGACGGTCAGACAGCCCTGCGCATAGGACTCGTCGATCAGCTTGGCGATCTTGACCGTTGTATTGCCGACCTTGCCGAAGAGTGTGGCTTTGACGACTATAAGATTACTGAATATCCTGAGCCGAGAGGTGAATGGTGGGAGGAGATATTGCTCTCATCGACCACTATCAAGGAGCGTATAATCAAGTCGGAGCTTGGAGACGCCTATCCTTATTATAACATGATGAAGAAGATGGAGCGGCTTGAACATGTCCAGTGCCGCATGGAAGAGGTTGTTATTGAATAATTTTTAGTCAATAAAAGCCATGCGCCACAATAAATTTGTCGATACAGCACTATTGCGCCCTATGTCCTGGATATATGGTGCGGTGGTAAGGGTGCGTAATCGCTTTTTTGATTGGGGCGTATTGAAGCAGCGTCGGTTTGACGTGCCTGTTGTTGTCGTCGGCAATATTGCCGTAGGCGGTACCGGCAAGACCCCTCACACAGAGTATGTGATAGAGCTTCTGAAGAACGAGTATCATATCGGAGTGCTCAGCCGTGGCTACAAGCGGCACACAAAGGGATTTGTACTTGCCAACAGGCGCTCGTCGCCGTGGGACATCGGAGATGAGCCTTATCAGATATTCCAGAAATATGGCGCCGATGTGAGAGTCGCGGTCTGTGAAAGCCGGTGCAAGGGCATTGATGAGCTTCTGCGTATCGATCCGATGATTGATCTCATTGTGCTTGATGATGCTTTCCAGCACCGTTATGTCGCTCCCAAGGCGGCGATTGTGCTGACTGAGTGGAGCCGTCCGGTTTACAATGACGACCTTATGCCGCTTGGCAGGCTGCGCGAACCGCAGAGCGCATTGCTGAGGAGCGATATTGTCGTGGTGACTAAGTGTCCCGGTGAGATTCGCTCGCTGGATGTGCGTCTTATATATGAGCATCTCGGTCTTTTTGCATATCAGAAAGTGTATTTCTCCCATTATGTGTACGGTGGGCTTGTAAGTGTTTTCCCCGACGATGTAAGGTATATGCCTGATCTTGCCATGCTCGGTGATGATGATTCCGTGCTTGTCGTGTCAGGGATTGCCAATCCTAAGCCGCTGGTCAGGTATCTGCGTAATTTCGGTGCAAAAGTCTCGGTGAAACGTTATCCCGACCACCACAGCTTTTCACGAAAGGATTTTGATGAAATAAGGAAAGCCTACACCCAGATGTCGGGTAGAAACAAGTATATTGTCACTACGGAGAAAGATGCCGTGCGCATAGCCAACAGTCCGTATTATCCTCACGAGTTAAAGGCAAATACGTTTTACCTTCCTATAAAAGTGGAGTTCCTGCCCCACAAGATGCCGCTTGGCTCCGACTCGTTTGAAAAAGAGTTGAGAAGTCTTATAAACAGACATTCTGATAAGGCTTAGGCAACTATGCTGTATTGTAAAGTGTTTTAACTACTATAATATCTTAACATCTTAATAAATTCAAGTAAATATGCTGGAAAAAATCAATCAGACGGCAGAGTATATCCGTTCACGAGTGAGTGAGATGCCTAAGACTGCGATAATTCTTGGCACAGGACTTGGTGCGCTTGTCGACCATATTGAAGATAAACAATATATCCCGTATTCGGAAATTCCTAATTTCCCGGTGTCGACCGTGGAGGGACATTCCGGCAATCTTATATTCGGAAAGCTCGGCAACAAGCGGGTGATGGCGATGCAAGGACGTTTTCACTATTATGAAGGTTACGAGATGAAGCAGGTGACGTTCCCTATCAGGGTGATGAAGGCTCTCGGCATCAAGACTCTCTTTGTCAGCAACGCTGCGGGAGGCATGAATCCTGAGTTTATGATAGGCGATATAATGATTATCACTGACCATATCAACCTGTTTCCCGAGCATCCGCTCCGCGGCAAGAACTATAATGAGCTGGGACCGCGTTTCCCCGACATGAGCGAGGCTTATTCACGCCGTCTTGTAAAGCAGGCTACCGAGATTGCCGCTGAAAAGGGCATACGCGTGATGCATGGCGTGTATGTCGGAACTCAGGGTCCCACATTTGAAACGCCTGCGGAATATCGTTATTTCCATATAATCGGTGGTGATGCCGTAGGCATGTCCACGGTGCCTGAGGTTATCGTTGCGCGTCATTCCGGCATCGAAGTGTTTGGCGTGTCGGTAATCACTGACCTTGGAGTCGAGGGCATAGTTGAGGAAGTGTCTCATGAAGAGGTACAGAAGGCTGCTCAGGCTGCTCAGCCCAAGATGATGGAGATTATGACCGAGCTTGTGAACCGTTTTGAGGAATAATCATGGACGAGCGTGACCACAGGGAAATTGCCGAGCTTGGCGAGTTTGGTCTTATAGACCACTTGACCGAGGGACTTTCCAATATAAACAGCTCCACCTTGAAAGGTGTGGGTGATGACGCCGCCATTCTTCAATACAAGGACACAGAGGTGCTTGTGACTACCGACCTGCTTCTTGAGGGAGTACACTTTGACCTCACCTATGTCCCGTTGATGCATCTCGGTTACAAATCGGCGGTAGTGAATTTCAGTGACATTTATGCGATGAACGGCACCCCGCGCCAGATTACCGTGTCGCTTGGCATTTCAAAGCGTTTTACTGTCGAGCATATGGAGTCGCTGTATGCCGGAATCAGGAAGGCGTGTGAGATATATGGCGTAGACCTTGTCGGCGGCGACACGACATCGTCGCGCCAGGGACTTGTAATATCGATAACTTGTATCGGTGACGCCCCTAAAGACAGTATTGTATGTCGTGACGGTGCGCGTGACACTGATTTGATATGTGTGAGCGGTGACCTTGGTGCGGCATATATGGGGTTGCAGCTGCTTGAACGGGAGAAAGTCGCCTCGGCCGGACAAAAGGATTTTGTGCCGCGTTTCGAGGGCAAGGAGTATCTTGTCGAACGACAACTGAAGCCGGAAGCGCGCAAGGATATAATCCGTGAGCTTGCAGAGGCGGGAATTAAGCCGACGGCGATGATGGATGTGTCTGACGGCTTGTCAAGCGAGCTTATTCATATATGCAAACAGAGTCATACAGGCTGCCGCATATATGAGGACCGCATTCCTATCGACTATCAGACTGCCGTGATGGCTGAGGAACTCGGCATGAATCTTGTGACGGCTGCTCTTAATGGTGGTGAAGATTATGAACTGTTGTTTACAGTGCCTTTGACCGACCATGAGAAGGTGTCAAAACTGCCGGGCGTAAAGGTGATAGGGCATATTACCAAGCCTGAGCTTGGGTGTGCCATGATTACCCGTGATGATGTCGAGATGCCGTTGAAGGCACAAGGCTGGAATCCGCTTGCCGGGTAATTCCATGCTCAGGATAAAAAAACAGCGGGATGCCCTGAAGGGTGTCCCGCTGTCATGTTTATTAATGTCGATTAAGCTGATTACTTGCGAGTGAATGTGTAGCCGGAGGAAGCAAAGGTCAGCTCGTTGCCGCTTATTGAGTAAGCTCCGTTTAAGAACATGTTAGTTTCGTTGCCGTTTGCATCGTAAGTAGAGATGACGCCGTTGTCGGCCGAATATGCAAAATAGAACGGAATCAATTCTTCATCGCCATTCCCTTGCTTCTCTGTCTGTAGATACTGTGCGAGTCCGTTTGACAGGAAAGTTATGCGATGTCCTATATAGTAATACTCGCCATTGAGATTTTCTTCAAAGGAATTGTACCATGCGCCAAGTATGGCTCCCGATACCTTTGCAGGTTCATAACCGGTGTTATCAGATACTTTATATAAAGTAATCTTTGTCGTGAAAGAACCTGGTTCGTCAATGTAACTCATTTTTACATTGTAGGTAAGCTTGTCGCCGGAGATTGAATATGAGCCGTCAAAAACCATATAGCCCATGTCAATTCTGAGATTGTTTCCAGAGGCGTTGCATGAGGCAAGTGTTGATGAAGAGTCATCCATATTTACCGAGCATACTCCATTGTGCTTAAACCGGAATGTCATGGTTACCGGGTCACCGTCTTCGTCAATTTCCGAGAACTCCCACTCGCCAAGAAGGGCGTTGGGGGTGGTGCCTGCAGTAGGTATGCCAGTCATGTCAGTGGAGCCCGGAGTCCATCCCGGTTCGTCGTTTCCCGGTTCGTCATTATCGTCATCGTCACCGCATGCAGTGAATCCGCAACACACTGCGACTGCAAGCATTGTCATAAAAAAACTCTTGAACTTTTTCATAATTATTATCGTTCGCCTTTCCGCCCCTCCTGCGGCAAAGCCTTTTTCCATTACTTTAATCTCTCGGAGAGGGAGGGGGTATATCTCTCCGCAGGTTAAATTTAGTTACAGATACAAATATACATAGAATGTGGCTTGCGTGAAAACAGGGATTATCGGTGCTGTCAGTAAAATTGATTGGAAATGAGAACGTATGGTTATTTGTCGCTCATGAGCGGTCAAAAAAAGTGAATAAAAATTTATTAACATTGATACACTGATGCATAAAGTGAGTTTTGGCTGATTATACTTGCTGATTTTTTGTAAATTTGTGACCGGTCAGGCATATCCTGATATATTTAGATATATGAAACAGACATTGAAAAACAATCTGCTTACGGTAGAGATTGACTCTCTCGGAGCTGAATTACAGAGCATAGTAGACAACCGCACGCGTCATGATTACCTCTATCATGGCGACAGCCCGTTCTGGGGGCGGCGTTCCCCGGTGCTATTCCCGATTGTAGGGTCGGTGTGGAACGGCAGGTTTCAGATGGACGGAAAAGTGTATGAAATGGGGCAGCATGGTTTTGCCCGCGACAGCGACTTTTCCGTAGTGGAGGATGCTCCTGAGGATGAAGCGTGGTTTGTGCTGGAGTCAGGCGAAAAGACCCGTAGCAATTACCCGCGTGACTTCCGTCTTGAGATAGGCTATCAGCTCGTCGGGGAACGGCTGCGTGTCATGTGGCGTGTGACCAATACCGGTGATAAGGAGATGTCATTTCAGATTGGAGCCCATCCGGCTTTCAACTATCCCGATTTTAAAGCGACCGATCCGGTGCATGCTTACCTCGCATTTGACCGTAACGAACTCATCTCTCAGTTGATTGAGGAAAAAGGGTGTATAGGCGAGAAGGTGATGCCCGTGACTTTGGATGACAATGTGATGCTGCCTGTCACCGCCGATACATTTGACATAAACACGATTATACTTGCCGACAGTCAGGTGAGAAGAGTGTCGGTTCTTGACAAGCACCGCAATCCTTATCTGTCGCTGTTGTTCAGCGCGCCTGTAGTAGGGATATGGTCGCCGTCGCCTGAGGCTCCGTTCATCTGTGTCGAGCCTTGGTATGGCAGGGCTGACCGCGTGGCATTTGACGGCGAGTTCTCTGAGCGTGAATATGTCAACACTCTTGCACCCGGAAAGGTGTTTGAGGCATCCTACATGATTATCTTCGAGAATATCTGACCGGGAGATTGACGTCGGCTGTTGTTACGCCAAAAGAGGATGATGTTACATCCGCGTGCCGGCGTGTTACGAAATATGGTGATATGTGTTACATGACAGCGTTGCTGTGATGAGGCGATTTTGTACTTTTGCATATACCAAAAAACACAGTATATGAAACAGATTCTTATCGCAACTCTTGCCGCCGCCACGTTAAGCGGTGCAATGGCTCAAAACCCAATAATCTCAACATGGTTTACTCCTGATCCGGCGCCCTATGTGCATAATGACACCGTGTATCTTTTTGTCGACCATGACGAGGATGACGCACAGTATTTCAAGATGAAAGACTGGATGCTGTATTCCTCTACCGACATGGTTAACTGGACTTATCGCGGCACGCCGATTTCAACTGCTACCTTCAAGTGGGCGACGCAGGGCGACAAGGCCTGGGCATCGCAGGCGGTTGAACGTAACGGTAAATGGTATTGGTACATATGTGCCCAGGAAGCTGCGAGCGGTCTTGATGCCATCGGTGTCGCAGTTGCCGACTCGCCGTCAGGTCCTTACCGCGATGTACTCGGCAAGCCGCTTGTGCCTGCGGGATGGGGATATATAGACCCGTCAGTGTTTATTGACGATGACGGTCAGGCTTATCTTTTCTGGGGCAACAACGGGCTCTGGTATGCACGTCTTAACGATGACATGGTGTCGCTTGCAAGCGATGTTATTGAAGTGACATCGCTAAATGACGAGAATGCCTTCGGAAAGCTTGTCATGAAACGTGACTATAAGCTTAACAAGCAAATGCTCAAGACCAACTATGAGGAAGGTCCCTGGGTGTTCAAGCGTAACGGCACGTATTATCTGGTATATGCTGCCGGCGGTGTGCCGGAGCATATGGCTTACTCTACATCCGACAATATCGACGGTCCGTGGGTATATCGGGGCAGAATCATGGATGAGTCGCCAAATAGTTTTACTATTCACGGAGGTTCGATTAATTTTGCCGGTCGTGATTTCATGTTTTATCATAATGGGTTGCTGCCGAATGGCGGGGGCTTCCGTCGCTCTACCTGCGTGGAGGAATTCCGGTTTAATGACGATGGCTCCATACCTTTTATTCCGTTTACAAAAGAGGGTGTGGTTACACCGGTCACTAATCTCGACCCTTACAAGCGAGTCGAAGCTGAGACTATGGCAGCCGGATTTGGCTTGAAAACCGATCGCAAGGCAGGTGATGACCATTACCTTACATCAATCAACAACGGTGACTGGCTGCGAGTGCGTGCAGTCGATTTTGGTGACAGGAAGGCTCGCAGGTTTGTGGCAAATGTCGCCTCGGAGAAGAGTGGCGGAGCCATTCAATTGCGACTTGACGCCCTTGCCGGTCCTGTTCTTGCGACAATTGAGGTCAAGCCTACAGGTGGTGTTGAAAACTGGCAGCTTCAATCGGCGGAAATAGCCCATCCTGAAGACTTGCCGGTGTCGGGTGTACATGACGTTTACATGCTGTTTCAGGGAGAGGAAGGCGAACTCTTCAATTTCGATTACTGGACTTTGGAGTGATGAGGCGCTCTCCACTGGGCAAACGGTTTTCTGCGTGACAGGTAATGCAAGTCGTGCCCGTAAGTGTATGCTTCCCGCTCAAAAGATATCTCGTGGTAACTTCTCAGGAGGTTGCCACGATTTTTTATTACCCTGAGCATCCACTCGAAGACATATAGGATGTAGAAGGGCAGGTAAAGAAGTTCGCGCATCTGTCGGGTGTGGATTTCCTCATGATTTATCACCTCATCGGTGAGC
Source organism: Barnesiella sp. WM24 (assembly GCF_004570975.1). Taxonomy (GTDB): domain Bacteria; phylum Bacteroidota; class Bacteroidia; order Bacteroidales; family Muribaculaceae; genus Muribaculum. The sequence goes on along the minus strand of NZ_SPPC01000002.1, from coordinate 37,758 downwards.
CGGATATTGGGTTTGGCAAACAGCACTCCAAACAGGTTTATCGCGCCGAAACTTCCAAAGGGGATTATATTGTTAAGGATAATCTTCATTCAGGGTAGGGATACGTCATCCCAAATATAACAAATAATTTGCTAAATTTGCGGTAAGAAAGATTATCCGGTAATGAATGTAATCAAGATACAACGGTGGCAGTCGCCTTGCGGCGAGTTGGTGTTGGGTGGATTTGGTGACAGACTGTGTATGTGTGACTGGGGTCGGCACAGTGTCATCAGCCGTCTTTCACGGAGCCTTGACGCCGTGATGACAGAGGCTGAGAGCGAAGTTGTCGACAATGCCATAGCTCAGCTTAAAGAGTATTTTACGGGAAGACGCAAGGTGTTTGACCTCCCGTTATTGATGCCGGGCACTGCCTTTCAGCAAATCGTGTGGAATGCTATTTGCCACATTGGTTACGGGCACTCGATGACATATGGCGGTCTATCCGGGATGATAGGGCGTCAGACATCGGTGCGTGCTGTCGCAAATGCTGTCGGTGCAAATGCCATATCTGTTATAGTGCCGTGTCATCGCATAATAGGTTCCGGCGGACAGCTTACCGGATATGCCGGAGGAATTTCCGCCAAGGGCATGTTGCTTGGGCTTGAGGCAGGAAATGTTCAGTCGCTGTTTTCCGACAGCCATGATTCATATTGTGGCACAAGCTCTGCCGGATAGGAGTTGTACCAACTGTAGCCGTTGCGGCGTTCTCTGCCTATCTCATGCAGATTCTTGCGTGGCACACCGTCGCGGTCACATACATAGGGCTCGCAATTGACAAGATCATAGTATCTTGCCCATATCGGGCCGGCTTCCGCGTCTTCAACAAGGAATGTGTCGAAATCATCAGAGCCGCGTGTGCCTCTGTGTTCAAGCCTGACTCCGGTGAGCTTATTGCTGTCAAACCATTTCATCGCCCCGTCGACAGCATCTTTGATGCGTTTGTCAGGTGACGGGATTTCCATAAGCAGCTTCACGATTGCCGCGCTTTCCTGGGAGCAGAACGACGGCAGTTCATAAGTGCGTGCGCCGGCCGGCTCATATGTGTCACGGTCATGTTGCTGACACCACACAGTCGGCTTGCCGTCAACCACAATCTGAGTGGCAAGTATACATTCTATTCCCTTGTCAAATGATGTTCTGACCAGCTCTGTTGTTGCCGGGTCGACAAGGTTTCCATCGTAGGGATATTTCCCGTTTATTATTTCATGAAACAGGTTCAGCGTATTTGTGATTGCGTAGTCGTTAAATGTGATGTGAGTCTGATAGCCTGTCGGGCCGGGCCAGAACTGAGGCCATCCCCCGTTGTCATATTGACCGCTCAGCAGATAGCCGATGCCGTCGGCAAATGCTGTTTTGTAGCGTTGATCATGGGTTGCCTGATAAAGACGCGCAAGATAAGAAATCTGCATGACAGTGGCATTGTTGTCAATTGTAGAGTCATCGCGTCGCTGTTTTTCAGCTATCACGCTGTCTACCTGATGTTTTTCAAGCGGTTTAGCCATGTCTATATTTTTAGCCCATCCGCCTGTCACGCGCTGGTACAACAATACCTGGTCACCGATTCGTTTTGCTTCATCTGTTAAGAAAAATTCCTTGTCGGTTTCTCTAAGTATCTTGTTTTTCGGCGCTGAGACAGCATGGCTTGCCGACATCAGGATGCAGCCTGCGGTTACAAAATGCAATATTGAATTTATGGTCATGGTATTAGTTTTTTTGCTTTTATTTTGCAAAAGTAGTAAAATCATTTAATAGTGTTGATATTTGAAAAATAATTTTAAATCTGTATATTTGCAATACACTTAGAAACCAAGCTAATGAAATTAATTAGATTATCACAGATTGCAGCTATTACATTCGCAGCTATTATCCCGCTCTCTTCAGGCGCGTATAATCGGGACGTGCGTCCGGTAAAACGTGTGCCTGTCGAGATGCCGGCTATAAAAATACTTGACCGGTCAAATATTGCCGGCAAGACATGTCTTGCACCTTCAGCTAATGAAGACCCCATAGGGGAGGAAAGAGTTTACTCGCGGAGTTCTATCGCGATAGCGCCCTTTGGCGATCTTCCTATGGAAACTGAGGATTATGGTTTTGCCGGAGTCATTTTGTTTGGCGAAGAAGGCGATGTTTATCTCAAAAACCCGTTTTCACAGTTCCCGACCGGTACATATCTTAAAGGAGAGATTGACAATGACCGTATAACGGTAAATTTGCCTCAGAACTTCGCTTCACTGGAGGATGAGGGTGAAGTCTTTGAACTCTATGCCTATCTTCTTGACTTCTCTGACGACGGGACTCGATTGTCGCCCGTTGAGGATCAGACCCTGGTTTTTGAACTTGATGGAGAGTCGTGGGTGATGAGGGGTGATGCGATACTTGGACTTACGCTTGACGACAAGATGTGGCAGGGATTTGGTGAATTGAACATGCGTTATGACCCTGTTGACGATGTAATGGCTGTGATTCCTGATAATGCAGAGGATGCAGGTGACTGGATAATGACATATGACGGTCTCGGACATGCTGTACACATGGCTTACGACGGAGACAAGTGTTATCTTGGCGACTTTATGCACACCGATGCCGGTGTAATGGCTCCTGTCGTTGGGGTAAAATCAGGTGACACGATTACGTTTCCGTCAGGTCAGTATCTTGGAGTAAATGAGGAAGACTCTTATCTGACATATTTCCATGCCGGGAAGCTCAATCGTGTATATGATGAAGTCTATGATGAATATATAACTTCGTTTATCAGGGAAGAGAACCTGACATTCTCGCTTGGTAAAGATGGTGCCTATTACTCTGAATCAGCGGCATTGTTTACTCCGTTCAAGGATATTGACAATGAGTATTTCTGGTATATGGACCTGTATCAGAATCCCGTGTTGCGAGAGAACAGTCTGACCGACTATACACCAGCCGATCCGTCGATTAAGGCATTCCGTTTCTACGACTCGATGGGATTTGGTTATGTATCGTTTGACATACCGATGCTTAATGTCGACGGCATGGTGCTTGACACGAAAAACATGTATTACAACATTTATGTAGACGGTGAAAAATTCACGTTATACCCTGATGAATATCAGATGCTTTATGAGCCGATAACTGACCTGCCATATGATTTTACCGATGCTCGTGATGGTCGTAACGGAGACATTACGATTGAGGGTTCGCTCCATACGTTCATCCTCTTTGGTCAAGGCATAGAGTCGGTGGGCGTCAAGAGCTACAATGTCGTCAACGGGAATGTTTATGAGTCGCGACTCGTAGAAGGTGCAGTTGCCTCGATTGATGTTCCCGAGGTTGCTGACAATGTTGTCGGTGAGGTGTACACTGACCTTATGGGTCGCGTGGTGAATGATCCGGGAAGAGGCATCTATATAAAAACTGTAAAATATGCCGACGGCTCAATGAAGAGTTTCAAGGTTTCGCTTAAAAATTAAAAGGGCGATAAATTTTACTATTTACGTTAAACCACCTACCTTTGCAGATGTTTTGATGGAAGAGATATCATCGTATGAAAATATCTGAAAAAGTTTACGGGCTGTTTAACGACAGTTTTCCACCGGTGCTTGACGGCGTTACGCTCACGGTGCAGAACTATGTACGCTGGCTGACTGCATTCGGACACCGTGCATGTGTCGTTACCCCCTGGAATCCCGTGATGCCTTCTCACGATGGCTTTGACCTTTACAGGTATTTCTCGCTTTCAATAGCCTCGCGCAAGCCTTACCGTTACGGTTATCCTAAACTTGATCCGTTTATATGGCGCAGAATGCGCACTGTGCCATTTGCGCTTGTCCATTCCCATTGTCCTTTTTCCTCAGGACGACTTGCGGTATATGCGGCGCGCAAGCAGCATGTGCCGCTTGTCGCTACGTTTCACTCAAAGTACAGGACTGATCTCGAACACTCCCTTCCGCCTTGGATGGTAAAACGTATCATGCGTCGCGTCATGGACTTTTTTGATGCGGCTGACGAGGTGTGGATTCCTCAGGCAAAGGTTGAGGAGACGGTAAGGGAATACGGGTATAAAGGAAAACTGACGGTCGTTGAAAATGGCATCGACATCGAGATGTCCGACTTTGATGAAATAACGCGGTTCAAAAAAGAACAGCGGGTGAAACTCGGCATGTCGCCTGATGAAATGGTGCTGCTGTTTGTCGGGCAGCATATAAGGGAAAAGGGCGTGATGCTGATAATCAGGGCGATTGACAAATTGCGCGACCTTCCTGTAAGTATGGAGTTTGTAGGTACAGGTTACGCTGTAGAGGAGATGAAAGCGTTGATACGCAGCTTGCACCTTGACGACAAGATAACCCTGCACGGGGTCATAAGTGACCGTGATATTCTTAAATCTTATTATGCCGCCGCCGACTTGTTCTTGTTTCCTTCGCGTTATGATAATGCGCCCCTCGTAGTAAGGGAGGCGGCGATGATGGGAGTGCCGGCGTTGCTTATTGAGGGCTCTACTGCGGCAGAGGTGGTTACTGACGGCTATAACGGATTTCTCGTGACAGAATCGCCGGAGAGTTATGCCTCAAAGATAAGAAGCCTCTATGAAAACCGGCAGTCGGTTGAAACTGCGGCACGCGGAGCGTCGTCGACGCTGACACGCTCATGGCGCGAGGTCATGGAGGAGGTTGTCGGTAGATATGATGAAATAATTGAACGCTATGGCAGAAGTCGATAATACAGAAAACAAGTCTCGCCGTTCGATATGGTGGCGCGTGGCTCTTCCGGTCGTGATAGGGCTGTGTGTCGTTGCGTGGCTTTTTCACAAGGAGTTTAATCCTGATGTGTGGCGTCAGGTTCACTTTGACCCTCATGTAATATTGTGTATCGGGCTTGCATGGCTGTTTATGGCGGGTCGTGATTTTGGCTTGACATGGCGTTTCCGGGCGCTTACCGACAAGGATATAACCTGGTGGCAGGCTATAAAGGTAAACTTCATGTGTGAGTTTACCTCGGCGATTACACCATCGGCAGTGGGAGGGTCGTCGCTCGGTATGATCTTTCTTCATCATGAAGGCATAAATCTCGGGCGTGCTACCACGCTGATGATGACAACCTTGTTTCTTGACGAGCTTTTCTTCGTTGTTTCATGTCCGATAATCGTGGCAATAATCCCTTATGACGAGCTTTTCGGATTTGATTCATCGTCTTCGTTCATGATGGGGCTGAGATGGGTGTTCTGGTGTGTATATGCCGTGTTGTGTGTCTGGACAGCGATATTGTTTCTCGGTATAATTGTCAAGCCGGAAGGCATCAGGCGGGCGCTTATGTTTATCTTCCGGTTGAGGCTGTTACGCAGATGGCAGTCAAGCGTGGCGGCGCTTGGCGACAACATGGTCGCGACATCCAAGACATTGCGCACCCGCTCTTTCCGGTGGTGGCTTGATGCGTTTGGCGCCACGGCGTTAACATGGTCATCGCGTTATCTTGTCGTGAATGCCCTGTTTCTTGGTTTTGTGCCCGGCGCCGACCAGCTTGTCGTCTTTGGGCGTCAGTTTGTGGTGTGGGTTGTGCTTATGGTAAGCCCTACACCGGGAGGAAGCGGTGTCAGTGAATGGCTGTTTACCGAGTATTACGGTGACATGCTCCATAATGGCAGTATCGCTCTTATAATAGCCCTTTTCTGGCGAATAATCACATATTATGTATATTTGATAGTCGGGGTGTTTCTTGCCCCGTCTATGTTGACTGCACCAAAGAATAATAATAAAATAGAAAAATCGACTAAGTCATGAAATTTATAGGAATAATACCGGCACGATATGCGTCTTCTCGCTTCCCCGGAAAACCACTTGCCGACATATGCGGCATCACAATGATTGAGCACGTCTACCGTCAGGCGTCAAAGGAACTCGACGAGGTTTGGGTCGCAACCGATGATGAGCGTATTGCCGCTGTGGTTAAGGGTTTTGGCGGCAATGTTGTCATGACGTCGGTCGACCATAGAAGCGGTACCGACCGATGCCGTGAGGCTTATGTTAATGTAGGGTCGGATGCTGATGTCATAATCAACATCCAGGGTGACGAGCCGTTTATCGACCCGAGGCAGATAGCATCGCTAAAACAGTGTTTTGATGATGCTTCTACCGAGCTTGCAACGCTGGTGCGTCCCTTTGACCCGTCATGCGGATATGATATGCTGAGTGATCCAAACTCCCCTAAGGTAGTGTTTGATAATGACATGAATGCGCTTTATTTCAGCCGTTCGGTAATACCATATGCCAGAAATCGGACTCCATCCGATCCTTTTGCAGGGATACAGTATTATACCCATGTAGGCATGTATGCTTACCGTGCCGCTACGCTTACTGCCATCACATCGCTTCCGCAGAGTCGCCTCGAACTCGCTGAATCGCTTGAGCAATTGAGATGGCTTGAAAACGGCTATAAGATAAAGGTGGGCATAACCGACTGTCCGACAATAGGGATAGATACGCCTGCCGACCTTGAAAGAGCTATCGCGTTGTGTAAATCATTAAGTGAATAGAAGCCATGTCGGAAGTGAATCTTGACCGGACAAAGGCTCCGTCAATCAGAGAATTTGGTGATCTTGACATGCCTGAGGTAAAAAAGACTGTGCTGGATAATGGCATCCCGCTCTATCTTCTTGACCACGGTTGTCAGGAAGCCTGCTGTCTGACATGTGTGTGGCGTGGTGGCGTGGCTGAATCAGAGGCGAAGGCTATACCTGCGCTCGTGCTTTCAATGATGAGAGAAGGCACATCAGTACATTCCGGGGAGGAGATTGCCGATATTATTGAGTTTAACGGAGCTAAACTGTTTGTTTCCGCCGACTCTCATTTCTCCACGTTAAAGCTTTACACGCTAAATTCGCGTGCCGCCGAGGTGATTCCGCTTGTGCCTGAGATGATGCTTGACCCGGTGTTCCCGGAGAAAAATCTTGAGGTGTTGAGGGAGAAAGTGGCAAAAAATGAAGAGATAAAGCTTGCCAAGGTGGAGACTCAGGCTTCAATCGAGATAAACCGCATGGTGATGGGGGAGAATCATCCGCTCGCCCGTACCGATACTCCTGAGCAGATTCGCGCTTACAGAAGAGAGGATCTTATGGCATGGTATGAAAAGGTGTTCGACATTGCTGTGGGTGAATCAGGCGACAGCTCGCTGACCTTATTCCTTGCCGGACGAATCACTCCGGAGATTGAGCGGCTTGTTAAGAATCTGTTTGGGGCATTGCCTGTCACTAAATCAGAGCCTCTGCCCTTTAATATAGTCGAATTCAAGCCTGCCACTGCAGCGGAAAAGCGGGTGGCTGTCGAGGGCGCGCTCCAGAGCGCGGTAAGGATATTTATCCCGACCATAGGCAGGAATCATCCCGATTATATTGTGTTAAGGTTGCTTGTGATGGCTCTCGGCGGATACTTCGGCAGCCGTCTCATGAGCAACATCCGTGAGGATAAGGGCTATACCTATGGGATTAATTCTTATCTGCTCGGTTATCCCGAAGGTGGTATAATAGGCATCAGCAGTTCTACCGACAACGCTACAGTCAATCCGCTTATCGAGGAGACGATACTTGAAATCAAACGTCTTTTGACAGGCGATTTCACTCCCGATGAGATGACAAGACTCAGGCAGCATGCGATGTCAGTGCTTGCCTCATCACTTGACTCACCGTTTGACATTATGGACTATTATATAAACCTCCTTGTAGCGTTTATACCGTCAGGTTATTTCCGTCAGCAGGTAGAGGCTGTCAAGTCGCTTACCCCTGATGAACTTGTGCGTGTAGCACGTAGCTATCTTTCGCTTGACCGGCTCAATATAGCTGTCGCCGGTGCGTGATGACATTAAGGACAATCGACATCAACGGGAATGAGAGTTGAGAATAATTAGTGCCAGATTTTATTTTGTGGGGCGAAAGTGGTAACTTTGCGGTAGATTATGGATTTTAAACTTATAGCCACTGACAAGGCAAGCAATGCACGTGCGGGACTCATCACCACCGATCATGGAGAGATTGAGACCCCGATTTTCATGCCGGTAGGAACTGCCGGCACTGTTAAGGCTGTACATCAGCGTGAACTTGCCGATGATATACATGCCCAGATTATCTTGGGCAATACTTACCATCTCTATCTGCGCCCGGGCACTGACATAATTCATAAGGCAGGCGGGCTTCATAAGTTTAATGGATGGAACAAGCCGATACTTACCGATAGCGGAGGCTTTCAGGTGTTTTCGCTTTCGTCCAACCGCAAACTGAAAGAGGAAGGAGCGTGGTTTCGCAGCCATATAGACGGCTCAAAGCATCTGTTCACTCCGGAAAATGTAGTTGACATTCAGCGTATAATCGGCTCTGACATAATGATGGCTCTTGACGAGTGTCCTCCCGGAACGTCAGACTATGATTACGCCAAGAAGTCGTTGGGCTTGACTTTGCGCTGGCTAAAGCGCGGCTGGGACCGGTATAAATCGACTGAAGGTCTTTATGGACACAGCCAGGCTTATTTCCCGATAGTTCAGGGTTGTACTTACCCTGACCTTCGCCGGGAGTCGGCAAAATTTGTCGCCGATCTCGGTGCCGATGGAAATGCGATTGGCGGACTTGCCGTAGGGGAGCCTGCCGAGGTGATGTATGACATGATTGAAGTGGTTAACGAGATTTTGCCTTCCGACAAGCCTCGTTACCTGATGGGAGTGGGAACTCCGGCAAATATCCTTGAGGCGATAGACCGCGGTGTGGACATGATGGACTGCGTGATGCCTACCCGTAACGGACGTAACGGCATGCTTTTCACCGCTCACGGCATCATGAACATGCGTAATAAAAAATGGGCTGATGATTTCTCTCCGTTGCAGGAAGACGGACCGAGCTATGTCGACAGGTTCTATACCAAAGCTTATGTGCGTCATCTTTTTGTCGCTGATGAGATTCTGGCGATGCAGATTGCCTCGATTCACAATCTCGCGTTTTATCTTTGGCTTGTGGGAGAGGCTCGCCGTCACATCATTGCCGGCGATTTCAAGTCATGGAAAACAGAAATGGTTGAGCGGGTCACCCGGCGTCTTTAAATATCGGATTGATGTTCAAGATACTTGACAGGTACATAATTAAGAAGTTTCTCGGCACTTATCTGTTTGCAATCGCCTTGATTCTGGCGATTACAATCATGTTTGATGTCAATGAGAAACTTGACTCCTTTCTTAAAGCCCCGCTGAAGGCTACCATTTTTGACTACTTCCTGAACTTCCTTCCTTATTTTGCCAATCAGTTCAGCCCGCTTTTCACTTTCATTGCCTGCATCTTTTTCACCTCAAAGCTTGCCGACCAGTCGGAGATTATCGCCATGCTGTCATCGGGGGTGAGTTTCCGCAGGCTTATGCGTCCCTATATGGTTTCAGCCGCTGTGATTGCCGCCTCTACATGGATTCTCAGCGCCTATATAATCCCTCCCGCCAATGTCAAGCGCATAGAATATACAAACACCTATGTCAAAAACAAGCGTGTCGACTACGGCAACAATATCCAGATGATGGTTGCGCCCGGCGAGATAGCCTACATGAGCCGATATGACAATACGACCAAGACGGGATACCGGTTCTCGCTTGATAAATTTGACGGCAAGAAGCTTGTGTCGCGACTTACGGCTACCACCATCAGGTGGGATTCGATGTATCACTGGCAGGTGCGCGACTACATGATTCGCGACATAGAGGGCATGAAAGAGTCGATAAGAAAGGGGCAGCGCCTTGACACTATAATCCCCTTTGAGCCACGCGACTTCCTTATCTCCAAGAATGACCAGGAGACAATGACCTCCGCCGAGCTGCGCGAGTATATAGACAGGCAGAAAGCGAGAGGTGTCGCCAATATCAAGGCATTTGAGATAGAGAACGAGCGGCGCTACGCCATGTGTGCCGCGGCGTTTATCCTTACGGTAATAGGCATGTCGCTATCGTCAAAGAAGGTAAAAGGAGGCATGGGTGTGAATATCGGTGTAGGGCTCGTGTTGAGTTTCGGCTATATCCTGTTCATGACAGTTACGTCCACCTTTGCCGTCTCCGGCTACACATCTCCTTTCGTGGCGATGTGGATTCCCAACTTTTTATATATAATCATCGCGATAGTGCTCTATCGCCGGGCGTCGACAGGGTAGGGTGTCATTCTTCTATCTTTGCGCCTTTGAACTGTCCGAGCAGATTGAATTTAAGCTCGACTCCATCCGACAGCCCTATCTCGTAGCCGGAAGATTTCTTCACAATCTTGACGATTTTGACGCCTTGGAAATTTTTCTTGACATAATTCCTTATCGGGCGTGTGACGAGTCCTTCAGGCACCTCCCTCGACTTGCAGTCGACCGACGACCATTTGCCTGAATTTTTAAATTCAATTGTTGTCCCGTTTACAAGTCTTACGTCATAGTCGGTTTTCTTCAGCAGATGACGGTCAACCTTTATCATTCCTATCTTCGCTTTAGGGAAATACTTGTCAAGCATCTCTCTTGCCTCTTCAGGCAACTCTTCTCTCTTGATGGTGTAGGAGTCGAAAAAAGCAAACGCGCTGCTTGCTATCATAATGAACAGCAGTGAAAAAATTAATTTCTTCATGATAGATTTCATTTATATTATAGATAACAATTGTCGCGAAAAAATGATTTTGAGTAAGCGACAGCGGTGGATATAAAAAAATTGCCCGCCCCTCCCTTCAAACAGGGAGGAACCGGACTAAAGCCAAAAGGCATGATTCTGTGATTCTAAAGATAGTTGTCTTATAGCGATTTAAAGTGTTGAGAAAGTATTACTTACTTCACTTTATCCAGCTTCGTCCGCTTCCCAGCGTCTTTGCTGAAAATTGTTGCCTTTTCCTTAGTCCGAGTAAAATCAAATGTTGCGTAAAATAATTATTCAGTCTAAGAAAAATCAACAAATGTCTCTATTCGCTGCAAAGTTAGGCACTTTTTTTCATGTGACCAACAATTTGGTAATTTATTTTTGTTAAAACATGATTTCGTGCAAACTTTTTATGCCTGATTTGTGTTGTTTGGTCTTTTTTGTCGTTTAGAAGGGTGGCGGATTTTGTCATTGCAAGATTTTGTGTTAAATTTGTACAGATTGAAGCCATGCATAATAAAAATCATAAATAACAATCATTATTACTAACCATGAAGCAATTTTATCTTTTGATTGCGGCGATACTGTTGCCATTCCTTGCGTGGGGTGACGGATGGTCGACGCAATACCCGGAAATTGAAAAAAACATCAGGCAACCCAAGTTTGCCGAAAGGGAATTCATTATTACCAAGTATGGAGCCAAGACCACGGCATCAGCCGCAGTCAATCAAAAAGCAATTAATAAGGCTATTGAGGCTTGTTCAAAAAAAGGCGGTGGTCGCGTCGTTGTGCCTGAAGGGACATGGCTTACAGGCGCCATAACCCTGAAGAGCGGCGTGAATCTTGTGGTGGAGCGCGGCGCTACACTTGAGTTTGTATTTGAACCTGAGCTTTATCCTATTGTAAAGACCCGATGGGAGGGGCTTGACTGCTGGAATCTTTCTCCGTGTATATATGCCTATGAGGCTACGGATGTAGCTATCACCGGAGAGGGTGTGATTGATGGCGGAGGAACAAACGACACCTGGTGGAAGTGGTGTGGAGCTCCGCGCTATGGCTGGAAGGAAGGCGTTATCAGCCAGCGTAACGGAGCGCGTGCCAAGCTCCTGAAGATGGCAGAAGACGGTGTGGATATGGATGCCCGTCGTTTCGGCCCGGAAGACGGACTCCGCCCTCAGTTGATTAACTTCAATCTCTGTGACGGCATACTTATCGAGGATGTCACTCTGCTTCGTTCGCCGTTCTGGGTGATTCATCCTTTGCTGTCAAAAAATGTCATTGTAAGACGTGTCAAGATAAATAACGACGGTCCTAATGGCGACGGCTGTGACCCGGAATCATGTGACGGCGTATTGATTGAAGATTGCTTCTTCAATACAGGTGATGACTGCATCGCGATTAAGAGCGGCAGAAATATGGACGGCAGGCTTTGGGACCGTCCGAGCGAAAACATCATTGTGCGCAACTGTGAAATGAAAAACGGTCATGGCGGAGTCGTGATAGGAAGCGAGATTTCCGGCGGTTGCCGCAATGTCTTTGCTGAAAACAATATCATGGACAGCCCGAATCTTGACCGTGTAATAAGAATAAAGACCAATACATGCCGCGGAGGTGTCATTGAGAATATATATGCACGTAATATAAAGGTAGGACAGTGTGGCGAGTCGGTATTGAAGATTAATCTCGACTATGAGCATAATGAAATCTGTTGCAGAGGATTCCTGCCGACAGTGCGCAATGTTAATCTTGAAAACGTGACCTGCGACAAGAGCAAGTATGGCGTTCAGATTATCGCGCTTGACACCTGTGTCAATGTATATGACATTAATGTAAAGGATTGTCATTTCAACGGTGTTGCCGACGGCAATTCCATCAAGGGAATGGTGAGAGACATCAATTATGACAATTTCTATGTCAACGGCAGCCTCTGCCTTACCAAGAATCCTTACAAGCACTACAGCGAGTGGATTACTGCTTCGGAGATGAAGCGTGTTCCCAAGTCGTTTCTTCTTGATTTCGCCCAGAAGCCCCGTTGGAGCTACGTGATGGGCATCGAGCTTGGCGGAATGCTTGACACATATAAGAAATATGGCAACAAGGAGATTCTTGATTATTGCAAGATGTATACCGACACGATGATTAATCCTGACGGAACCATCCGCAATTATAAGCTCGCTGACTATAATCTTGACAATGTGCGCACGGGTCATTTTGTCGCCAAGATGTATCAGCTTCTTCCGGAGGAGAAAAACCGCAAGGCACTTTATACTCTCATGGAGCAGATGAAAAACCAGCCGCGCACAAAAGAAGGTGTCTACTGGCACAAGGCTATCTACGCTTATCAGGTGTGGCTTGACGGTATATTCATGGGATTGCCGGTGTCGACATTGACGGCGGGAATGTTTCTTCCGGAAAAAGAGGCTACCGCGATATATGATGATGCCGTTGACCAGATGAAGAAAACCTATGAGCGTACACTTGACCCCAAGACAGGGCTTAACCGCCATGCCTGGGACGAGAACCATGACATGTTCTGGTCAGATGACGAGACCGGACTTTCTCAGCACTGCTGGGCGCGCGCACAGGGCTGGTTTACAATGGCTATTGTCGAGCTTCTTGACAATCTGCCCGAGAATTATGCCCGTCGCGGAGAGGCGATTGAACTGCTTAACAAGGTGCTTGCCAATGTTGTCAAGTGGCAGGACAAGAATACCGGGGTGTGGTATCAGGTGATGGACAGTCCCGGTCGTGAAGGCAACTATCTTGAATCGACGGCATCGTCAATGTTTGCCTACGGTCTGCTAAAGTCTTATAACAAGGGCTATGTCGATGCCTCTTTCCGTGATGCCGGAATAAAGGCTTATCGTGGAATTATAAATAATTTCATTAAGGTAAATCCCGACAGCACAATTTCGCTGACCAATTGCTGTGCTGTGGCAGGTCTCGGCCCGGGAATGAGTGAGTCGGTTAAGAAAGCGGCTCCCAATGTAAAGGAAAACCGTCGCCGTGACGGCTCTTATGAGTATTATCTGAGCGAGCCTGTGAGGGACAATGACGCCAAAGGTATCGGTCCGTTCATCTGGGCTTCACTTGAGATGGAAGATATGGGATTCACTACCGACAACGTTATGCAGCCTATAGATCGTCAGGCTGTAGTGACGCGCAATAATCCTGTGGTAAGTGAATATGATCCTCTTGCAAGTCTTTCAGTCGGCAATGGCAGCTTTGCTGCCACTGTCGACCTGACAGGTCTGCAGAGCTATCCTGTTGAATATAGTGCCGGTGTGCCCCTCTCCGCTATGTCGGAGTGGGGGTGGCACTCCTTTCCCAATGTCGACGGGCTTAATCCTGCCGAGTCGCAGCGTGTGATGGATCTCGGACGTAACCGCAAGGAGGCCTATGCCGTCGAGTACAAGGACGGAAGCCGTAACGCAAAGGCTACAGAATATTTCCGTGTCAACCCCCATCGTCTTAACCTTGGACATGTAGGGCTTCTTCTAACCGATGATAAAGGACGTCAGCTGACACTCGGGGAGCTTACCGGAGTCCGTCAGGAGCTTGCTTTGTGGGATGGCAAGATTGAGTCGGTATTTAATGCCGATGGTGAACGTGTGGAAGTGACCACTTCCTGCATGCAGGACCGTGACTGCCTTTTCGGCAGAATAAAAAGCCGGCTTCTTTCCGACGGTAAAGCGGCGGTGACGGTTAGATTCCCATATCCGACGGGTGTGCATGCTGATGACGCAAGCGATTATTCCCGTCCTGATGCCCATCACTCCAAGATTATCGAATTGAATCCGCGCAGTGCGCTAATCGAACGAACGCTGGACAGTACAAAATACTATGTCAAGATAGAGTGGGAGGGCGACGCTGAATTTAAAGAAGTGGCGCCTCATTTTTTTTCACTGTCGACAAGTGATAATGTGTTGACATTTGCAGTCGAGTATGCTCCCGTTCCTGTTGAAAAGCGGGAATTTTCATTCTCTTACGACCAGGCGCTGAAAGCGGTGATGAAAAGCTGGCCTGCATTTTGGAAAAAAGGTGCGATAGTCGATTTCTCGGAATGTACCGACCCGAGGGCGAAGGAGCTTGAGCGCCGCACAGTGCTGTCGCAGTATCTTACCGCAATCAACTGTGCAGGATCGATGCCTCCTCAGGAGACCGGACTTACGACAAACTCATGGTTTGGTCGCCCTCATCTTGAGATGACATGGTGGCATGCTGTGGATTTTGCGCTTTGGAACCGTCCTTCTGTTGTCGGCAAGATGCTCGACTGGTATAATGACGTAGCCTATCCGGAGGCGCGGCGTATAGCTTCACGCCAGGGATTTGCAGGTGTGAGATGGATGAAGATGACCGATCCCGCTGCCGGCGAGGCTCCCTCCAATACAGGTTCATTCCTGATATGGCAGCAGCCTCACTATATATATCTTGCCGAGGAGATGTATCGAGCCAACCCTTCTCGTGAGACTCTTGAACGATATGGCGAGCAGGTAGAGGCTACAGCTGAATTCATGGCTGATTATGCGCTTGCATGCGCTCCGGCAAAAAGAAAGAAAGGAGTCATAAAACTGTTTGGACACACAGCGATGCAGGAATCCATGTCAAAGGATTTTTCATGTAACCATCCTTTTGAACTTGCTTACTGGCGTTATGGACTTGACGTGGCACAGCAGTGGCGTGTGCGCCGTGGTCTTGAGCGTAATGCGGAGTGGGATAATATCATTGCCCGGCTGTCGCCTCTGCCTGAAAAAGATGGAGTATACGTATCGGGAGAACCGGTAGGAAAGTTTGACAATAAAAAGAGTGGTGCTGTTGTGTTTGACCCGTATGTGTCACCTGCGCAGAAGGGTAGCTCTGCTATTTCCGAGTCTGATTTCTTGCTGAAGTCAAAAAGCGACCATCCGGCAGTGCTTGGTGCCTGCGGCTTGCTCCCTGACATGGGTCACTATGACCGTGACATGATGGAACGCACCCTTGACAGGGTAATGGCTGACTGGAACTGGGAAACTACCTGGGGATGGGATTATGGCATGATCGCAATGTGTGCCGCGCGTCTCGGACGCGCTGATACCGCTATCGACGCGTTGCTTATAGACAAGGGTAAAAACACATATCTTGTAAGCGGACATAATTATCAGGAGCCGAAGCGTCTCCGTCTTTATCTGCCCGGCAACGGCAGTCTGCTTAATGCAGTGGCAATGATGTGTGCCGGTTGGGACGGTTGCAAGACGGTACGTAATCCGGGATTTCCTTCCGACGGTACATGGAATGTGCGCTGGGAAGGACTCCGCCGCATGCAATGACGGTCATTGGCAAGTCATGTTAAAAGGGCGGGGCGACATTGTGTCGCCCCGCCCTTTTTTGTCTTTTTGTCAGATAATGGGCTTTACCTTTGGAATGTAATAGGTTGTTTGTCCTTTTTTTATCGCTTTTTATCAACATACGTGTAAACTTTTTATATTTTTGTTTGTTTGGATTGAATAAAGAATGTATCTTTGTGCAAAGTTTCAACATCTGAATCGAGCGATGCGTAATTAGGTAGTTTACTACGTGTTTTCGATTATTTCCCATATTGATAATTAATAATAAGGCTTGTCCTGCATCAGTGATGCCTGTGCATCTTGTGATATTGTAGTGGGGCAATGCTATGAATAAATGATAATAACCCCAAAAGTAATAATGTATAAGCTTGATGATCTTAATGCGATGGACGAGAATCAATTGAAGTCGGTCGCTGAATCTATGAACATTAAGAAAGCTGATTCTTTCCCTCTGGAAGAATTGGTATATAAAATCCTTGACAAGCAGGCCGAGGACCTTGCTTCATCGGCAGGCGAAAAAAAGCGTCGCGTGAAAGAGCCCAAGGCGAAGAAAGGTGAAGGCGAGCAGGTTGAGCAGCAGAAGAAGAAAAAGAAGCAGCCTCAAGCACAGACTCAGGATAGTGTTGATTCAGGCGCTCAGCCATCTCAGCAGGAAGCCCCTGCGGCGGAGGCTGTGGCAGAGCCGGCTAAGGCGGAGGCTCCAAGGCGCAAGCGCGGACGCCCGTCAAAGCAGCAGAAAGAGGCTGAGGCTGCGGCGGCAAATAGGGAGCAGGCGGCTGCTGACGTTTCCGAGCCCAAAGCTGTCAACGACATGCCTGAGCTGCCGGTTAAGGAGCAAGAGGAAGATCATCGTGACCAGTTGACACTTATGGCTCCGCTGCCGTTGGCTGACAAAGAAGAAGCTGTAGCGGGTCTTCTCCCGGAAAACAGCAATACTGCGGTCGAGCAAGGTGAGCCGTCTGACGAGCCGCTCACCGGTGACCGTCAGCGACAGGAAGAGCCTAATCAGGGAGAGCGTCGTCGTGATTTCCGTCCCGGCAAGGATTCGACATTCGGCTCGTTTTTCAGAAGCGACCGTAAGTTTGTGCCGCGCTCACAGCGTGAAAAGGAAGAAGCCGCAGCGGCAGCTGCAAAAGCGGCAGCCACGGCTCCGATTATTATCCAGGAACCCGGACAGGAATCGCAGCAGCAACCTAACAATAACCGTCAGCAACAGGGTCAGGGGAAAAAGAATAAGAAAAACCGCAATAATCAGAATAACCAGAACAATCAGAATAATCAGCAGCCTGCGGTTCAAGAACCTCAGATGCCTCAATATAATTTTGACGGACTGCTTACCGCTTCAGGTGTGCTTGAAGTTATGCCCGACGGTTATGGATTCCTGCGTTCAAGTGACTATAATTATCTGTCGTCGCCCGACGATGTGTATGTTACACAATCGCAGATTAAGATTAACGGGCTGAAGACCGGAGATGTCGTTGAAGGCTATATCCGTCCTCCGAAGGAAGGTGAAAAATATTTCCCTCTGAGTGAAGTCCTGATGGTTAACGGTCGTTCACCGGAGTTTATCCGTGACCGCGTGCACTTCGAGCATCTTACACCGCTTTTCCCTGATGAGAAGTTTGACCTTACCAGCGGTCGCACCTGCAATCTTTCGACCCGTGTCGTAGACATGTTCTCCCCGATAGGAAAAGGGCAGCGCGGTCTTATTGTCGCGCCTCCCAAGACCGGTAAGACAATCCTTCTGAAGGACATCGCCAATGCGATTGCCGAAAACCACCCCGACACATATATCATAATCCTTTTGATCGATGAGCGTCCCGAAGAGGTGACCGACATGAGCCGCAGCGTAAACGCTGAGGTTATCGCATCGACCTTTGACGAGCCTGCCGACCGTCATGTAAAGATTGCCAGCATAGTTCTTGAGAAGGCCAAGCGAATGGTTGAATGTGGTCATGATGTTGTCATTCTGCTTGACTCCATAACCCGTCTTGCCCGCGCTTACAACACAGTGTCGCCGGCATCGGGCAAGATTCTTTCCGGAGGTGTCGACGCTAATGCCCTGCAGAAGCCCAAGCGCTTCTTCGGTGCGGCACGTAATATCGAAAATGGCGGTTCGCTGACAATTATTGCCACCGCGCTTACCGAGACAAGCTCCAAGATGGACGAGGTAATCTTTGAAGAGTTCAAGGGTACCGGCAACATGGAGCTGCAGCTCGACCGCAAACTTTCCAACAAACGTATATTCCCTGCTGTCGACATCATGGCATCGAGCACGCGTCGCGACGACTTGCTCCTGCGTCCGGAGACATTGCAGCGAATGTGGATATTGCGCCGTTATCTGAGCGACCGCACATCGATAGAGGCGATGGAATTTATGCGTGACCAGATGGAGAAGACTCGTGACAACGACGAGCTGCTCCGCTCGATGAATGCATAACAGGTTATCATTTTCCCTGATGTCGGTATCGTGTCACAAGCTGCTCCTGTGGCTGACGGGGATTTGTCTGGCTATCTCCTTATGGGGATGTAGCTCGACAAAGCATGTGCCTCAGGGAAAATATCTTGTCGATGACGTAAACATAAAGATAGTTGACAATTCCGAAGTAAAAGAGTCGGAACTTGTCAACTATCTGCGTCAGACACCTAACCATAAGGTGCTTGGGTTTATGAAACTCCAGCTTGCCACTTACAACATATCGGGCTCCGATACGACAAAGTGGTTTAACCGCTGGGTGCGTCGTCTCGGACAGCCGCCGGTCATTTATGACCCCCAGCTTACTGACATGTCGGAATTTCAGCTGAGGCAGGCTCTTGTCAACCGTGGTTACATGGATGCAAGTGTCATTGCCGACACTGTCATTCACGGTAAAGGGAAGAAGATAGATATAACGTATAATGTGACTACCGGGAAGCCTCATTTCATAGCCACGCTTGACTATAATATTCCTGACGATTCAATACGCTCGCTTATTGACTCCCATGACAATGTGTTGCAGGTCGCTCCGGGTGATTTCCTTGACCGAAACAAGCTTGATGAAGAGAGGGTGAGGATTACAGAGCTGCTCCGTAACAATGGCTATTATACGTTTAATAAGGAATATATAACATTTTCCGCCGACACGGCTGCGGGCTCAAGGGAGGTGAACCTGACAATGAATCTTCGGCCGCCGCATCTGCGTGGACAGCAGACGCTCTCTGATTCCGTAGCCCACAAGGTATATTATCTTCGCAACATATATTTTGTCACCGATTATAATCCCGGAGAAGATTACGGCACGTATGATTATCGGTCATCTGACACCGTTCGCTATAAAGATGTTACTATCCTTTATGGCGATGACCGGTATCTTAGACCGAAAGTGCTGTTTGATGCCTGTTATATGCATGCAGGCGGAAAATATCAAGCCTGGCAGGTCGACAGGACTTACGAGGCGCTTGGGCGTCTCGGCATCCTGAAGTATGTCAATATTGATATGAGGCGGGTAGGGACGGTTGACGGAAAGAATTGGCTTGACGCTTATATCCTTCTTACCAGGGGCAAAAAGCAAGGAGTCTCGCTTGAACTGGAAGGCACTAACTCGGAAGGTGACCTGGGATTTGGTGTAGGGCTGACATATATGCACCGTAATCTTGCCCGCGGGTCGGAATTGCTTACGGCGAAATTGCGTACAAGCTATGAAAGCCTTTCCGGTGATTTCAGCGGATTGATTAATAACCGTTACATGGAATATGCCGGCGAAGTGAGCATAACATTTCCGGAATTTGAGGCTCCGTTCCTTTCTTCAGGATTAAAAAAGCGAGTGAGGGCGACAACGGAGTTTGCCGTTTCGTTCAACTATCAGGAGCGTCCGGAGTATACACGTATAATCGCCGGTGCAGGATGGAAATACCGATGGGCAAACCGTGGCAACACCCGCCGTCACCGATTTGACCTTATTGACATCAATTATGTCTATCTGCCTAAAAGCACGATAGATTTTATCAATCAGATAGCACCGTCCAACCCGCTGTTGAGATACAGCTACGAGGACCATTTTATAATGAGACTCGGATATGGCTATTACCACACCAACAAGCGGGTGCCTTCAGCAGCTTCGCTCCGGCAATCGCTGCTTCAGCCGTCGATATACACAATCCGTGCAAATGTCGAGACAGCCGGTAATCTCCTTTACGCAATATCATCGGCGATAGGTCAGCATAAGGATGAGGGCGCTTACAAGGTGTTTGGCATTCAATATGCGCAATATGTAAAGGCTGACGCCGACTATTCTTACACCAAAAATTTTGATTTCCGCAACTCTCTGTCGTTTCATGTCGGAGCCGGTATCGGTGTCCCATACGGTAATTCATCAATGCTGCCGTTTGAGAAGCGTTTTTATGCCGGAGGTGCCAACAGTGTGAGGGGATGGGGAGTGCGCACTCTCGGCCCGGGAAGCTATGATGCCAAAAATTCCGTGACTGATTTCATAAACCAGTGTGGCGACATCAGGCTGGATATAAACCTGGAGTACCGCGCCCGGCTGTTCTGGGTGATTGAAGGCGCGTTGTTTATCGATGCCGGTAATATCTGGACAATAAGAAAATATGAGAATCAGCCCGGAGGAGAGTTTCTGTTCAGTGAATTTTATAAGCAGATAGCTGTGGCCTACGGAGCCGGATTGCGCCTTGATTTCAATTATTTTCTTTTACGATTTGACTTGGGAATGAAAGCTTACAACCCTGCGCGCAATCAGGAGCGACTGCCGCTGATACATCCAAAATGGGGACGTGATGCAACTTTTCATTTCTCTGTGGGTTATCCTTTTTAAATTACTATTATTAAGCTAATGAAGAAACTTGTTATTTTTGATCTTGACGGGACACTGCTTAACTCGATAGAAGACCTCGGTCATGCGACTAACTATGCTCTTGAAAAATGTGGGTATCCGTCTCACCCTATTTCAGCTTATACGGGGATGGTCGGCAACGGCGTGAAGAAGCTTATTGAAAGGGCGCTGCCGTCGGGGCTTGATACCGACGAGGAAGTCGAGCGCCTGAGAGTGTTCTTCAAAGAGCATTATGAAAGCCATTGCACCGACCACACCGCGCCTTATCCCGGCATACCTCGTCTGCTTGCCGAATTGCGGGCAAGAGACATAAAGGTGGCTGTCGCGTCAAATAAGTATCAGGCTGCGGTGGAAAGACTTGTGGATTTTTATTTTCATGACATAGACTGGGCTGCCGTGGAGGGTCAGAAAGAGGGGATTCCGGTAAAGCCTGATCCTTCAATCGTATTTGAGATTCTCTCGAAGTCGCCTACTCCGAAGGCTGAGGTGCTTTATGTCGGGGATTCCGGCGTCGACATGGAGACAGCCCGGCGTGCATGTGTGGATTCTGTAGGTGTTACATGGGGATTTCGCCCGATGACTGAACTTAAAGCGTATCATGCCGACCATATCGTCAATACCACCGATGCAATTCTGGATATTGCGATTGCTGTGGATTGAATATCGTAGCTGAGATACAATTATAATATTATAATACTCATGCTTTCTTATCGGCTTTAAACTATTTTGCGACAGGTTGATATTTTTTATTGAGAAAAATGCCTGAGTAAAGGTGGGAGTTCGGTAAAAAGTCGTAAATTTGCAATTCAATTTCTAAGGCAGTTTTTAACGCTGAACAGTATGGAGTGGATTCAACAATTACTTTCACCGGGCAATATGGCATTGGCGAGTACCATTTTGCTCTATTCGTTTGTTATCGCTGTAGGAGTCTATCTTGGTAAACTCAGGATAGGCGGTGTGTCGCTCGGTGTGACATTTGTCCTTTTCGTAGGTCTTGTCATGGGACATCTGGGCTATAAGGTAAATCCTGAAGTCCTTCACTTTATCCGTGAGTTTGGACTTATCCTGTTTATTTTCTCAATCGGTCTGCAAGTAGGACCCGGATTCTTCTCTTCTTTCAAGAAGGGTGGCATGCTGCTTAACGGATTGGCAGTTCTTATCATTGCTCTTAATGTGGCTATAGTCCTTGCTATCTTTTATATCGATGGCAATACTACGATTACTGCATTGGTAGGTATAATGTCGGGAGCTGTGACCAATACCCCCGGACTCGGAGCGGCACAGCAGGCTATACTTCAGGTGGACCCGGGTGCTTATCAGCAGTCAGAGGAGATGGCTATGGGATATGCCGCCGCTTACCCGCTCGGTGTTGTCGGAATCATTCTCTCGATGTTCCTTGTCCGTGCTATTTTCCGAGTAAAGATAGAGAAAGAGATACAGGAAATAGAAGAGGATACGGCAAACAGCCAGTTGAAGCCTCATATCGTGACATTTAAGGTGACCAATGTACTTATTGACGGTAAAAACCTTATACAGCTGCATGACATAATTTCTTGTAACTTTGTGGTCTCACGTCTTAAAGACAAGGATGGCAATGTTATAATCCCCAATTCTCAGACAGTTGTCCATCTTGACGACATGCTTTATATCGTATTGTCGGCACAGGATGAAGAGCGCTTTAAGGCGGTAATCGGTCCTGAGGTGGATATGGACTGGGAGGCGACACCGAGTCCGGTTGTGTCACGTCGCATAGTTGTGACAAAGAGCGAGTTTAACGGAGTGCCTATCGGACAGCTTCGTCTGCGCATGGGCTACAGCCTTAATGCGACAAGGGTTAATCGTGCCGGAGTCGACCTGCTTGCGTCACCCGGTCTGCGTCTTCAGGTGGGCGACCGCATGACGGTCGTCGGTCAGGAAGCTGATATCAAGCGTCTTGCTGAAAAGCTCGGCAACTCGATGAAGCGCCTTAACGAGCCTAACATGATTACGCTCTTTGTCGGTATATTCCTTGGTATTTTAGTGGGTTCTATTCCTATTGCATTCCCCGGGGTAAGCGTCCCGATGAAGCTCGGACTTGCGGGTGGTCCGCTTGTAGTGGCTATTCTGATAAGCCGTTTCGGATATAAGATAAAACTGGTGACCTATACATCCTCTTCCGCATCACTTCTTATGAGAGAGATTGGTATATGCCTGTTCCTTGCCTCTGTAGGAATTGCGTCGGGAGCCGGATTTGCCGACACTGTGTTCAACAGCACAGGTATGTGGTGGGTTATCTGGGGATTTATGATTACGTTTATCCCTCTGTTGGTGGTGGGTTGCATCGCCCGCGGTATTTACAAGATAAATCTGCTCACTATCATGGGTCTCTTCGGTGGCGGAATGACCGATCCTCCTGCACTTGCCTATGCTAATAACAGCACCGGTAATGATGCGCCTGCCGTAGCGTATTCTACGGTTTACCCGCTTACGATGTTCCTTCGTGTGGTTGCCGCCCAGGTATTGGTGCTATGTCTTGCTTAGTTTTAGACTATTGACAATTTAAGCATAGAAGACCGCCGGCTAAATTTTAGTCGGCGGTCTTCGTTGATTATTCAAATAAGTGAATCGATTTCTTTAGGCAAATTCTTTTAGCTTTGCTTCAAGGTCTTCGGCAGAATGAACGCCTGCAGCCCTCCATTTGACCTCTCCGTCTTTGAAGATGATGAGAGTAGGCACTGACTGGACGCGATACTGTGAGGATAGATCTTGATTCTTGTCTACATCTATTTTAACTATTGTCACCTCGTCGCCAAGTTTTGTCTTTACTTGTTCAAGAATCGGATGCATCATTTTACATGGTCCACACCATGTTGCAAAGAAGTCGACCAGTGTCGGCTTGCTGTCTTTGATAATATCATTAAAATCACTCATCACTATTATATTTTATATATTTATCTTATAACGCTGACATGTGGTAATAGGTTTGTAAGGCAATTGAGTTTTATTTGGATTTTTTCTTTGTCGGTATTGTGAATAATATCTACCTTTGTGGAAGCAAAAGCATCTAACGATACCTATATGGCACGTATTAATTTAAAGGGTATGGGTGTGGCGCTGGTCACACCTTTCAAGCAGGATAAGTCGATTGACTTTGATGCGCTTGCCCGTTTGTTGGAATATCAGATTAAGAATGGAGTTGATTACATGGTGGTGCTTGGCACAACTGCCGAGACTGCGACTCTGTCGGTCGACGAAAAGCACGCGGTGCGTGATTTTATCGTTGAGCGGGTGGGCGGGCGTGTGCCACTTGTAATCGGAATTGGAGGAAATAATACGATGGCTCTTGTTGAAGAGCTGAAAAGCAGTGATCTTTCACCGTTTGAGGCAGTGCTTTCTGTAGTGCCATATTATAACAAGCCTTCTCAGGAGGGTATTTATCAGCATTACAAGGCTATCGCCGAGGCTTCGCCTATACCGGTCATTCTGTATAATGTGCCGGGTCGTACGGGCGTGAACATGACAGCGGAGACCACGTTGCGTCTTGCGGCAGAGTTTGACAATATAATTGGAGTAAAGGAGGCATCGGGTAATATATCGCAGATGGATGACATCATAAAAAACAAGCGAGAGGATTTTATGGTGATTTCCGGTGATGACGGTATTACGTTTCCTCTTATAACGCTTGGCGCTGTCGGTGTGATTTCGGTCATAGGCAACGCCTTTCCGAAGGAGTTTTCCCGTATGGTGCGCCTGGCTCTGCATGGTGACTATGAGAGGGCGCTGCTGATTCATCATCGGTTCACGGAACTTTTCAGCCTGCTTTTTGTCGACGGAAATCCTGCGGGAGTAAAATGCCTGTTGCATGCAATGGGATTCATCGAGAATGAGCTTCGTCTGCCATTAGTGCCGACGCGTATCACTACTTATGAGAAGATACGTCATGTATTGGAAAGTCTCGGATAAATCGGGGCTTTTCTGAATATTGAGGAGATAAAGGGGCGTTAAAATTGATATTTCGTTTAAAATACTTGCAGATATTAAATTTATTGATTATGTTTGCATAAATTAAACTTAATGGTATACATTTTTTTGCACAATTCGCCTAGTAAACCTACATGAACAATAGCTATCATGCGAAAAATTCCGATCTTATGAAAAAACATTTTTGCTGTGAAGGATACCAAAAACAAAGGCAGGAGTCACTAATGTAGGCTCCTGTCTTTGTTTTGCCGTTTATTAAATAGCGTTAAGCAACTTGTAGGGATGATGCTTTTGGCGTAACTTTACATGTAGAAAATGTGGTTGTTATGGAACAGGAATATGCTTCTACTCTTCTTGAAAATGCCGTTAATCAGCTTTCACGTCTTCCCGGTATAGGTCGCAAGACCGCTTTGAGACTTGCACTTCACATATTGCGTCAGGAAGAGCGGATGGGGGTGGATCTCGGAGAGTCAATCGTGGCTCTTCGCAAGGGCATACGTTATTGTGTCAGATGCCACAATATATCGGAGGAAGAGCGATGTCCTATCTGCTCCAACCCTATGCGTGATTCTTCTACCGTATGTGTGGTCGAGAGTGTGAAGGATGTGTTGAGTATTGAGAATACCGGACAGTTTCGCGGGCTGTATCATGTATTGGGCGGACTGATTTCTCCTATGGATGGTGTAGGCCCTTCTCAATTGGAGATTGCTTCGCTTGTAAAGCGGGTGGAGACGGAAGGGGTAGGTGAGGTCATACTTGCTCTTAGCGCGACAATGGAGGGTGAGACGACCAATTTCTATATTTATCGTCAGTTAGGCACGCTGCCTGTAAAGATAACGCAACTTGCACGTGGTGTGTCGGTCGGCAATGAGATTGAATATACTGATGAGATTACTTTGGGGAGATCTATTGTCAATCGCACTCTTTTCAGTGAATCTTTTAACCGTGATGTACAATGAAAGGGTTGCTTGAAGATGATGTGTTGCGCCTGCGGGCCCTTGAACCCGAGGATCTTGACCTGCTTTACAAGTGGGAGAATGACACTGAGTTATGGGAAGCCGGGAGTGGCATAGCTCCGTTTTCCAGAAAAATACTGTGGGATTATATTGAAAATTATTCGCCTGATATTTATGCGGCCAAGCAGTTGAGACTCATGATTGTGCTTAAATCGACCGATGAGGCGGTGGGCACACTTGATTTATATGACTTCGATCCTGACAACAGGCGTGCCGGGATTGGGATCCTGATTGACCGGGCTCATTCGGGAAAGGGTTATGGCTCCCGGGCATTGAATCTTGCGGTCGTGTATGCCAGGCGGTTTATCGAGATGCATCAATTATGGGCTGTGGTCGCAATAGATAATGGTGCAAGTCTTTCTGTATTCAGGAAATCAGGCTTTAAAATCTGTGGCAGGCTCAGGTCGTGGCTTAGACGCTGTTCGACTTATGTTGACGCATATGTGCTTCAGCATCTTGCTGATTAACATTGACCTCATATTCAGTGAAGTCTTTACATAAGGAGGCTGCCGTATGGATTGCGTCGCTAAAGTGATTTGGCTCTTTTTGCAACACTATCACGAGACTGTCAATCGCCCGTGTAAGCGGAATCATCATTTTGAGTGCGATTTCGTTTATTGCGTTGTTTCGTGTTTCGCTATCGTAGGTCTGTTCGATTTTTGATTTCCGTTTGTCATACTCATCTTCGTAGTAACGGTCGAGCCCAAAGCATACTACAGTCCAGCCTTCCACTCCGCGGCATGATTGATAGTAATATAAACGGGCTTCGTCATCGCCGGGCTCGTTTTTTCTGTTTTCAGATGTTCTTCCATCATATAGGCTGTCGAGGATTGCATCCAAGCTTTCACATGTTTGTTTAGGGTCAACGAGCATCAGCATGTCGTAGTTGCAGCATCCGTGTTGTCGTTGTGTCTGTAACAGTGATTTATGAATCGTAGGGCTGTAGTGGTCAAGAATTATTATTCGACCTCCTGGAAATGCTCCCGTGCAGTCGATATGCCAGTCGCTTTCAAGCTTTTCTGCAAGCAGGTTGACAAACATTGCCACGTTGGAGAACATGCGTTTGCACGACAGTGTCTTTATTGTCTCAGCTGATTTCCATTCCGGCGGATTTTCGTTTCTTATCTTCTGGTCGATACCTTCAGCGAGGAGTAATGAGGTCGCTGGAAAAAGTTGATATAATAAATCCGCCTCCTGCTGGAGCAGGTCCTGTGCTTCGTCAAGGACAAAATGAGTTGCGGGATAATAGATAATCTCTTTATCTTCTGCCTTTTTGATAAGCCTGTCAAGCGCTTTTATATACTCTTTGTTGTAATTGGCCGAGCGAGTGGGATTTATGGAACTTGAAATTATTTTATTTTTGCGCATAAGCCTTTGAAAGAAGGATTCGATAGTCATGAAATCATCAGGTTTCAATCGGCATCCCGGGAAATACTTTAAAAGCTTTTTAATGTCGGTCAACAGGGCGTGGTTGTATGTGAGAAAAAGGATATTGCAATCCGGATTCTCTACGATATTCATTGCTGCCTTGAGCAATAACAGGGTTTTGCCGGTTCCGGCTTTGCCGCTTATGAGTATGTCTTTATTTCTGGATTTAATTTCCGAAAGAAGCGGGTCGAGGCTCTCTGAACATATCAGCTCAAATTTGTTTCGCAGTGTTACAGGTGCTGTTACGTGGCTGAACACATCTGTAAGGTTGTCAATCGTTAGGTTGTTGGCGTGTAATGGATTGTGGCTTGCTTTAGGTGACAGTTGCTTCCTGATGATTTCAATAATTTGCTCAAAAGTGAAATCATAAGAAAGGGAGTAGTCATTGATACCGTTTCTGAGGGTATTAAGAGCATCCTCTCCTATTGACCGGAAGTAAATTGTCGAGACGACAAAGTCACATTTTATGCCTTCCTTATTCAGGTGCTTTTTTAACGCTATAGCCTGTGACAGCGACTGAACGGTAACATCTGTATCGCCGTCGGAATATGTCACATGATAATGGTGACCCGGGTCTTTGTATATTCGTTCTGCCGGATGTGACTTGACTTCGATTGCTGCGGCAAATGAGTCTATGGCGTAGCCGTCGGGTGTTTCGAGTCCGTTGAATTTTCCGAATATGGCAATATCTATGTCATTATGTATATCGTTATATGTGTATACTGACGGTATCAATAACAAGAATCCGCTAATGCCCTGATGGGAAGAGAAGTATCGGGATGCCTTATTTTCTATGTCAGAGGCGGCACATGCTTCCGGCGTGTTGAGCCGTTGTGATGACAGATTTATAATTTCAACCATATTCAGTAGGGCTTTAATAGTTATTCAACGATATTTGCGGATGAATGGTTTGCTTGCATAATAAAAAGTGCCGGCGTCATGGATTGAGCCGGCATTTAGTGGTTATGAGGTTATTGTGTACTTATCGGTTTTTGTACATGTCGTCGTAGTAGCGTTCGTAGTCGCCGGAGGTGATGTTGTCCATCCACTCCTGGTTGTCGAGATACCAGCGCACGGTCTTTTCAATACCTTCCTCAAACTGTAGGGAGGGCTCCCACCCGAGTTCGCGCTGGAGCTTGCGGGAGTCTATGGCGTAGCGCATGTCGTGGCCGAGGCGGTCGGTGACGTAGGTTATCAGCTCGTCGGAGTAGCCTTCGGGATTGCCGAGCAGGCGGTCGACGGTCTTGATGACCACTTTTATGATGTCGATGTTTTTCCACTCGTTGAAGCCGCCGATGTTGTAGGTCTCCGCTATCTTTCCGTCATGGAAGATGGTGTCGATGGCGCGGGCGTGGTCAACGACATAGAGCCAGTCGCGCACATTCTCGCCCTTGCCGTAGACCGGCAGCGGCTTGCGGTGGCGGATGTTGTTGATGAACAGCGGTATCAGTTTCTCGGGGAACTGGTAGGGACCGTAGTTGTTGGAGCAGTTGGTCACGATGGTGGGCATGCCGTAGGTGTCATGGTAGGCGCGCACGAAGTGATCTGACGATGCCTTGGATGCCGAGTAGGGGCTATGGGGGTTATAGTTGGTGGTCTCGAGGAAAAACTCGGTCCCATAGGCGTGGTGGTGCTCCGACGACGCGGCTGTGGTGAATGGTGACTCGATGCCCTCGGGATTGGTAAGTTCAAGGGCACCGTAAACTTCGTCGGTGGAGATGTGGTAGAAGCGCTTGCCCTCGTATTTTTCAGGCAGCGACTCCCAGTATTCCTTTGCTGCCTGGAGCAGTGCGAGGGTGCCCATGACGTTGGTGCGGGCGAATGTGAACGGGTCTTTTATCGAGCGGTCGACATGGCTCTCGGCGGCGAGGTGGATGATGCCGTCAATTTTGTAATCATTGATTATGCGGCGCATCTCGTCAAGGTCGGCGATGTCGGCCTTGACAAAGGTGTAGTTGGGCTTGTCCTCGATGTCCTTTAGGTTGGCGAGGTTGCCGGCGTAGGTGAGTTTGTCAAGGTTTACTATGTGATAGTCAGGATATTTATTGACAAACAGGCGCACGACATGGCTGCCGATAAATCCGGCTCCGCCGGTGATAAGGATATTCTTATGCTTCATTTTCTTTCAGGTTTTTTATACAGATTTTGAGTGAGTCGGTCCAGTAGGGGACTTTTATGCCGAATGTCTCCTTGAATTTTGTCTTGTCGAGTACAGAATATGAGGGGCGAATGACCTTGGAGGGGAACTCGGAGGAGTGGCATGGCAGGATGTCGCAGGAGGTGTTGCCGGCAATCTCGGCTATCATTTTTGTGAAGTCAAACCACGAGCATACGCCCTCGTCGGAGTAGTGGTAGACACCCTCGTTGCCGTCCATAAGGCGGTTATCGATGATATGAAACAGGGCGTCGGCGAGGTCTTGCGCGTAGGTTGGGGTGCCTGTCTGGTCAAACACGACCTTCAGCTCCGGCTTTGTCGAGGTCAGGTCGAGCATGGTCTTGACGAAGTTCTTGCCGTATTCGCTATATAGCCATGCCGTGCGGAATATGAGTGCTTTCACGCCGCTCTCGGCAATCGCCTGCTCGCCGTGGAGCTTTGTGAGCCCGTAGACACCTGTGGGCGTGCCTTTCTGGTCTTCGCGGCAGGGGACATTGTAGGGTTCCTTGCCAAACACGTAGTCGGTCGACACATGAATGAGTGTCCCGTCGTTTGCTTTTGCGGCCTCGGCGAGGTTGCGCACTGCGGTGGCGTTGAGCAGCTCGGCAAAATCGCGGTCGTCCTCAGCTTTCTCCACATTGGTGTAGGCTGCGCAGTTGACGATGACGTTCACGTCGTTGTCCCTGACCATTTTTTTTACTGCGCCCGCGTCGGTTATGTCAAGCTCGGCGACATCGGTGAATATGTAGTTGTCATTGGATCCGGATGTAGCCTTGCGAAGGCAGTTGCCAAGTTGCCCGTTGGCTCCGGTTACGAGTATGTTCATTAGTAGCTGAAATTTAGAATAAGTCGCTGTGGGAGCCTGTATTAATCATGACTAATACAAGCTTTTCATCATCCTGCCTCCATATCAGAAGCCAGTCGGGCTGTATGTGGCATTCCCACAGTCCGTCATATTTGCCGGATAGTTTATGTTGCCTGTACTTAGGGGGAAGATTCCCGCTTTTAGCGAGCATCTTTACTACATACTCAAAATTTTCATATTTCAAGCCCCTTTTTAGGCAACGCTTTAGCGCCTTTGTAAATGACGCCGGTGTTTCAATCCTGTATTTCACGGCGGATGCTTGATAAAAAATCGTCGACAGATTCGTATGTAACGGTGTCTCCGTTTCTGATTTCCTCAATGGCGTCATCAAGCGTGTAATTCTCTTCCTCATCAAATGTGACCCCCTTAAAATTGTTCATCACTTTTAAAAGGGCTTGCTTGAGTGCTGACTTTACTGAGGCGTCTTCGATATTTATTACAAGCTGGGTCATGACTTTAAGGATTTAATCTGATTCCGCAAATATACGACTTATTTGTAGGTTAAACAAAAAACGGTCACTTTTGTTGATACTGGTCTGTGTCGTAATCAAAGGGCGAGTCGAAGTCGGCGAGCACGACGTGACGGAGGTCCTTGTCAGACAGCACAGCCTTGGCGGGGTCGATTATCCAGTCGATGCCGAGCGACGCGTCCTGAATGGAGATGCCACCGTCGGCTTCGGGATGGTAGTAGTTGTCACACTTGTACTGGAACACGGCGATGTCGGAAAGCACGGCAAAGCCGTGGGCAAAGCCGCGCGGGATGAAGAACTGCCGGTGATTGTCCTCGGTCAGCTCTACGGCGACATGCCTCCCGTAGGTCGGCGAGCCTTTGCGGATGTCGACAGCGACGTCAAGCACACGCCCCTTGACGCAGCGCACAAGCTTTGACTGGGCGAACGGCGGTCGCTGGAAATGCAGCCCGCGCATGACCCCGTAGGTCGAGCACGACTCGTTGTCCTGAACGAAGTCAACAGGGCGCACCTTCTCGTCAAACTCCCGCTTGGAGAAGCTCTCGAAGAAATATCCGCGCGAATCCTTGAATATGCGTG
Source organism: Barnesiella sp. WM24 (assembly GCF_004570975.1). Taxonomy (GTDB): domain Bacteria; phylum Bacteroidota; class Bacteroidia; order Bacteroidales; family Muribaculaceae; genus Muribaculum. The sequence goes on along the minus strand of NZ_SPPC01000002.1, from coordinate 6,503 downwards.
GCTCGATTATAACCACGCCATCTATATCGGTCTTTATCACTTCCATATATCAGTCGGTTTAAGACGTTTGGAAAAAAACGGTGTTGTCTCTACAAATTTACATAAAAATGTAAAAACGTGAAAACGTAAGGATTTAAAAATACTATTTCACTGTAGGGTGAGGTGTGACTGTCTAATCAAGATTGCTGTCGCCGGTGCGGTCAAGCTCCTCCACCACTTTCAGAAGATATTGCCCATACTGGTTTTTGAGCATCGGCTGCGCAAGCTCTCTCATGCGCTCCTTGCTTATCCAGCCCTGGCGGTAGGCTATGCCCTCAAGACACGCTATCTTCAGACCCTGGCGCTTCTCAAGCACCTCGACATAGATCGACGCCTCGGCGAGAGAGTCGTGGGTGCCGGTATCGAGCCATGCGAAGCCGCGCGGCAGTGTCTGCACCTTCAGCTCGCCATCCTTCAGAAACTCCTGGTTGACGGTCGTGATTTCCAGCTCGCCGCGTGCCGACGGCTTGATTGTCGCCGCCACGTCAACCACCTTGTTAGGATAAAAATAGAGTCCTACGACAGCATAATTGGACTTCGGATGCTCCGGCTTCTCCTCTATCGAAAGGCAGTTGCCGTCGTGGTCAAACTCCGCCACGCCATATCGCTCCGGGTCGTTGACCCAGTAGCCGAACACTGTAGCCTTGCCATCATCCTCAGCGGTCTTCACAGCTTCCTTCAGGATGCCTGAGAAGCCCGCGCCATGAAAAATGTTGTCGCCGAGCACAAGACACGCTGAGTCGTCGCCGATAAACTCCCTGCCGATGATAAACGCCTGGGCAAGCCCGTCGGGACTCGGCTGCACGGCGTAAGAGAAATTCACTCCATAGTCAGAGCCGTCGCCGAGCAACTCGCGAAACATCGGCAGATCCCTCGGGGTGGAGATAATCAGTATATCCCTTATCCCCGCCAGCATCAGCGTCGAAATCGGATAATACACCATCGGCTTGTCAAACACCGGGAGCATCTGCTTCGACACCCCCTTCGTGATCGGATACAACCGTGTACCCGACCCACCGGCCAGTACAATTCCTTTCATTAAATATAAATATTGAGAAATAAATAAATTTACCTATCAAAATCCGGCGATTACCGGTTGTAATGTTTTCCAACTAATAATTCACTCGGGGATATACGCTTGTCATAGACTGAATTCGCTCCCCTGTGGAAGAAAGTACCCTATAATACAGTCATAGTTACGGATACATATCTGGATATGGTTTTTATCAAAAAATCCCGCAGTCGGATATATGGGATTTCCCTCCCAGAAACCGGCTTTAACCGAGTCATATTGTTCATAGCCGTTTTCGTCATTATATTTATGCAATGCCTCGATTACATGGCAGTCAAGATATCGGCGCAGAAGCTCCCCTGTTTCACCACGTCGTCCGGGAAGATTCTCTCTAAGATTACCTTGTTCATAGGATTCTTTAACTACCTTTTCCCATATCATATTGACCACGTTAAGCGATTTGCGGCAGGTAAGGTCAAGGCAGAATCCCAAATCAATAATCGCTCCGATAATAAACGGTTCATTACATTGTTTTACTTCGGCAGCAAATTCTAATGCTCTTGTCGGGTCGTTTTCCCAAAAATATATTCCACTTCCCAGCCAGTCATAAGCATTTTGACTTGGCGCGAGGCTTGTCCTGTTGCAGATGACATCGGCGGCAACACTTTTTTCACAGCCATGATAGCCTATTACTAAATTTCGGGAATCGGTTATCAAGGTTTAATAACAGTGGTTTTAGATGTAATCACAGTGCCATCAGTTTTAATCACCATACCGATGCTGCGGAGATAATTGCGTGATGTCCTGACCGTCTTTGCCTTTCTCCGGCCGTATTCAGCCATCATGCGCTCCAGTTCATCAACCGGTACATCAGTTATTCGATTATATGTCTTGGTTATCATCTTTTTCTTGTTTAAGCGTTTATCAGATGGTGAGGTCCATGCGCAATACGTCATGCATAACCCAGTCGTATATGCGTGTCAGTAAGGAGCGCTTGGAAAGGAAATAGTTTCTGACATCTTTACCATGCTGAGTCAGAGCCCAAGTACACTCGTCGCCGGAAATCGCATTTTTTATAAAACCCTGCAATTCAAGGCTTCTAATCTCTTCTGCCGTCATGTGAAGCTCACTGAGCACACCATGCCCCTTCTCCAGAGCCGGGCTGCAAATCGGTAAATTCATGTAAGTATTCATGTTCAGGCAATTGATGGTTTCAATGTTACAACGCAAAAGTAAGTGTTTTTGTTGTAAAATCCAAATAATCAGCGCGAAATGTTCAATACGTGCTTAATCGACGCGACACATTTGGCATTTTTCTCGCTGCGCTTGCTGTATCGTTCAAGTTCACAATAGCAGCCTATTTGTTATCCTGTGATGTGTATTATTGTCAACCCCAGAAAGTCATAATGTTGCTTGGATGTCGATTAATTGTTTCTCATTTTCTTTTATCGGTCTATTAATTAAAATAGGATTGGGAATAGACCGATAATTTACTGATTGATGTATTTTAGACCGGCTTTTTTTACAATATATGTAGGCATGAATGCAAATAAGAAGTATAGGGTTGATTTTATTTTAGACCATCCAAAAATTTCTTGGTATACAGCAATATTATATTTTACGAGTGCGCGTTTATTGTGAGAGATTGAATTTTCTCTTAGCCTGTAGTAGGCAAGAGGTTCTTTGATACCAAATGCTACGTTGCATTTTTGTAGCACCTTTAGTTTCATTGCCCAATCTTGTCTTTTTCTCAATGTGGGCATATATATTTTCCCTACTTTTTCTGTATCATATATCACTGTAAGGCACCCTATTTTGTCATCACGCCTTAGAGATGACAATGTTTCGCTATGCCTACACACAACTATACCCATTGGCTCTCCGTTCTCATCACATGTCATGTAAGATGAGTATGACATCCCGCAGTCTTTTTCTGTCATGAACTTCAATTGGCGTTCAAGTTTTTCGGGATACCATCTGTCATCGCTGTCGCAGAAAGCAATGAATCTACCTTTTGCCTCCTTTATGGAGTTGTTTCGTGCAGTGCCTGCGCCTGAATTTTCAGAAAGGCATAGTAAACGGATGCGTGAATCTTTTTTACAATACTCTGAAATTACATCGCGGGAATTGTCGGTCGAACAGTCATCAGTAATCAGTAATTCCCAGTTTTGATAGGTCTGAGCCAAAATGGACTCAATCGTGTCACATATAAATTTGGCACAGTTGTAACTGGGAGTGATGATTGACACCAATCCTAAATCATTCATAAAAGTTATATTACAGTGGTTTATTTAATCTTCATGACGTATAGCCCCCGCTGTCCTGTTTGTGGAGAATCAAAGCAGACATATCTGCCTGATGGCGAGACACGAGGATGTAAGTCACATGCAATATGGCATTTAAAATCTTTTGTCTGGAACTTCTTTGGAGAATATATCTTGCTTATCAGCTTTACATCACCATTTGTGATGTCCACTGCATATAGCCGAGCCAATCGTCGCCGGTCTGGATAGGTGTCGGTGATGAAACTGTCATCAGTGACGAATGACTGATGACCGTCAGAATTTAATCTTTCAGGAGCTATCGCTTTAACGAAATTAAGATTATTTGAGTCAAACAAGACGTGGCAACTTTTACCATTAAGGATGCAGGAGGCAATTAATTGGTTTTTATTGTTCCAGACATAATGTGAGCCAGATTCTTGAGAAGGAAGAATATGCAGTTTCCTTTGCTCTAAATCATAAATACCAATTACGCTCCTTCGTTTCATGTAATCTCCGGTCCTGGGGATTCTTCTGTAAAGAAATGATATATATTTGCCATCTTTAGAAAATTCAGTATGAGTGACAAAATGCAGATATTCATCCTCGATGGTCCCAGTTACTTTTATGGCTATTTCATTTAGCGATAGAAGCAATGTACGCTCTCCGCTCTTGAGATTAAGAAGAAATAGCCCGGTGTCTTTCGGTGCCGGCTGTTCAAGTTTACCATCATCATTATATGGATATCCGTATCCGGGCATACATCGCTCTAAGCGTTCATAGCTGAATGTAGTAGCGAGATTTCCATGCACAGCGTCTATTGGAAATGGAATTTCTGTCGAAGTGTGGTCGTTAATATTTGTGATAATTGAGCATAATTTGCCGTCTTTGGCTGAGTTATAAATTACCCGGCACTCATCAATCCATTGCAGACGGCATCCTTTATGGTAATTCCATGAATAAGATTTCCCAATTTCATGAAATTCGCCAATCTTACCTTCTTTGAAATCAAAATATCCTACAGTAATCGGTTCATTTTTCTTTGGCATTCTTAAATCAAATGCCAGTTTGTTACCAAGAAGTTTTGTTTCATCAAGTGAAAAGGGTGATACATCGTGGAATCCAAAAAAATATCCTTTTTTATACTCTGGTTTGTTGATGAAAAATTCGTTACCTCTTGGCAATAAATCAAAAACAGACTGATAACAGTTCCTTACAAACTGTTTTAAAGCAGGATTTTTCCTTACTAAATTGTAAACAAGAGTCTCAATCTTATTCATGTTCTTTGAGTGATAGGTTATAGTGCAACAGTAATGCTTTTAATTGTAGGTCGTTTTTAGACTCTCCGACATTTAAATCATGTAGACGGTCTCGTGTTCTTATCTGTCTAAATAAATCCAAAAAGTAATATCGTGTCTTGGAGTTAATGACGCATTGTTTTTTTGTCCCATTAAGGATTCCCATAATATAAAACCATATATCATCTGCATAGGGTGCGAGTTTCATAAATAGAGATTCATTTATTACATCCTTATGCAATGAATTTGGTGGATAAAGTACACCTCCGAATCCTTGAGGAAATATTAACATTTTAGACAGTTTTTTATCATCTGAAATATAATGATATTCATCCCAATTGCTGTATGTATCAATTGTCCCGTTTACAAATTTTGGATAGCAAAAATTTAATGTAATAATTTTATCTGGAGACTTTAAGTGCTCTGAATAAATTTCCTCTAAAAATTTTGGTGAATAATATATGTCATCATCAACGGTAATAAGTGTATCTCCCTTACAAAAAGTTAGTGCAGGCACTAACTTTTTGTAAGAACGGATGTCCTTACAAAAATTGATTTTTAAACCAAGTTTTTCTAAATCGATCAACTTGGAAGGAATATTATCTTTGTTCCAATTAGCGTCATCAAGCCACAAAATTATTTGCTTTGGTCTTTTTGTCTGTTTTAATAAGGAAATAATTGTATATGGAACAACCTTATTAACTCGTTCTCCATAGCTCGTTAAAGAAATAGAAACGGGGATAATATTATTTGTTGATGATTTACGAATTTTATTGAGCTCTGTGTCCCAAAATAACTTACACTTAAATTTAGTGCTTTCTCCTATGAGCGCTCTTTTAATAATGTCGATTTTACTCATATGTTTTCTGTAATTTAGTATATAAAGTATTTATTTCCTTCTTGAAGTCAGTAAGAGAATGTGATTTTGAATAAGAGTGCAGTGCTCCTTTGCACATCACTTCGTATAACGTTTCGTCATTAATTGCCAATTCAATTTTTCTAGCAAAATCAAGTGAATCTCTATTATTCGCTAATAATCCATTTTCTTTATCATGGATAGTGTATGGAATCGCTGAATTATTAAAAGCTATTACTGGTAAGCCATATGACATCGCTTCTTCAATAACCAACCCATATCCTTCATATAATGAGGGAAATAAAAAGCAATATGCGTTACAATAATATTTGTTTAGGTCATCTTTGGATACTCTGCCTCTTAAAAAAATAGTTGAGTCAAGATTATATTCGTTAATTTTGGTTCTTAGATTGTCAACGTATTGTGTATGTGAGGTCTCTCCTACAATATTTAGTTCTATTTCCTTTTTTAATTTGTCCGGCAGTAGATTTATTGCGTCGATTAAATAAGTAAGACCTTTGCGTTCATATACAGTACCGACATATAAGAACTTAAATTTTTCGTGATTTGATATAGATTGTACCTTATGTTCAAATGGGTGACCGATATATGTGACCTTATTACACCCTATTTTTTTTAATCCATCTATAATATATGGATTGGGACATATGATATCAGTAGATAATTTCAAACATAACTTTTCTAAAATATAGAATATTAATCGTTTAAATCCACTTTGTTCCTTAAAACGAAAATGATGATGTATCCCTAATACGACCTTTTTGTTTCGCGATAAAGAATTTCTAAAAAGAGCAAATATTATATAAGGAAAAATTGCAGTATTATATATTGTAATGTCATTTTTGTCACTATTATTAATTCTGCGGTACAATTCTTTTGACAATTCTAATCTATTTTTTGAAAAAGATTTGTCTGTAATAACTTCAATGTTACTGGGGTTTAATTCCCGGAATGATTGGTAGAGTCTATTATCGTAATATTCTCCACCGGTTTTGGGGTTTAAAATGCTCCCAATC
>NZ_SPPC01000029.1 GCF_004570975.1 Barnesiella sp. WM24 | reverse complement strand
TAATTTGGATAATATACTATCATTATTGAGACGGGAAATAGGCTCATTTGAATAGCCTGACAGGCTAAATGTCAATAAAGTAAATAATATTAATATTTTCTTCATGGTGAATATTTTAAAAGCATTGAATTTGTATTGTCATGAAGCAAGTTGCGATTATTCGGCATAAATGGATACGCGGTATATATCCCTGTATTATTTGCCTTTGATTCTCTTTTAAAAAGAAACATCGCATCCGTAAAAGATTCCGAATTGTATCCGTTTTGTAAAATTTTAAATGATTTACCATACCGATTCTCGGTCTGTACGTTAGTATTGAATCCATCCATTCCAAGGGCTTGGAAAGAATTTAGACTGATTATCGCAGTGAAAGCGTAGGCTTCAACCTCGTTAAATATTGCGCGTCCACCCTGTCCGTTAAGGAACTGTCCAACGTGCATCGATTCGTGGACGATTGCCGAGATGAATGTGTCTCTGCCTAATTCTTTGCCGATTGTTGTTGTGGTATTGCCGTAATTTTCTCCTAAAGTGAATGATTTCTCTCCTTCTCCAGGTACGTAAGAGTATTTGCTTTCGGAGGCTACGAGGTCGTCTATCAGCTTGTCGCCGCCTGACTGGTATACAATGTTCATAGCCTGCACGCTGCGGCGCACGAAGTCGTCGTCACCGAAGTATTCACATCCGGGGGTGTACATGAAGTCGTTGAACCATACTTCCATTCCTGTCGGGTCGGTTTTGTTGACGGGGTCGTTGGCGCAGAAGAGGTAGGGTGAGAGGTGAGGTGTCTTCTCTGCGAGGGGGTCGGGGCGGGTGAAGCGCGCGAGGTCGGGTGTCTGGGTGCGTGCATGGAAGTCATATATGTTGAGCCCGTACATGGCGTCCAGCTCCTTGCCCCCAAACTTGTAGGGCTGCACCGAGCTGCCCTTCCCGGCGTCGCTGAACGTGGCATACCCTCCGTCAAACATCACCCGCTTGACCGCCCCGCTTTCATTTGCCATTAATGGAATCATTTTTGACAGTTGTTTTCTCAGCCGTTTTTGGCACTATATCATATACAAAAACCACGTCTAAGACTTTGGCAAATGCAAGTCCGTTAAGGATACATGGTTCCTTGTCCTTGATCAGTTTGGTGATGTCAACCATGTCTATCCATTCTGACACTCTATTTAGTTCGCGTTTATAGATGGATTCATA
>NZ_SPPC01000028.1 GCF_004570975.1 Barnesiella sp. WM24 | reverse complement strand
CGCTCCAGAAAGGAGGTGTTCCAGCCGCACCTTCCGGTACGGCTACCTTGTTACGACTTAGCCCCAGTCACCAGTTTTACCTTAGGGCGCTCCTTGCGGTCACGCACTTCAGGCACTCCCGGCTTCCATGGCTTGACGGGCGGTGTGTACAAGGCCCGGGAACGTATTCACCGCGCCGTGGCTGATGCGCGATTACTAGCGAATCCAGCTTCATGGAGTCGGGTTGCAGACTCCAATCCGAACTGAGACAGGCTTTCGGGTTCCGCTCCCTGTCGCCAGGTGGCTTCCCGCTGTACCTGCCATTGTAACACGTGTGTCGCCCCGGACGTAAGGGCCGTGCTGATTTGACGTCATCCCCGCCTTCCTCGCAGCTTGCGCCGGCAGTCTCGACAGAGTCCTCGACTCTACTCGTTAGCAACTGTCGATGGGGGTTGCGCTCGTTATGGCACTTAAGCCGACACCTCACGGCACGAGCTGACGACAACCATGCAGCACCTCGCTGGAGGCTCCGTAGAGCTACCTCCTTTCAAAAGTATTCCTCCAGCGTTTGAGCCCGGGTAAGGTTCCTCGCGTATCATCGAATTAAACCACATGTTCCTCCGCTTGTGCGGGCCCCCGTCAATTCCTTTGAGTTTCACCGTTGCCGGCGTACTCCCCAGGTGGGATACTTAACGCTTTCGCTGTGCCGCCCAGGTCCCAATCGACCCGGACAGCTAGTATCCATCGTTTACTGCGTGGACTACCAGGGTATCTAATCCTGTTCGATACCCACGCTTTCGTGCTTCAGCGTCAGTTGGGCGCCGGTATGCTGCCTTCGCAATCGGAGTTCTGCGTGATATCTATGCATTTCACCGCTACACCACGCATTCCGCATACTTCTCGCCCACTCAAGGGCGCCAGTTTCAACGGCACGACGGGGTTGAGCCCCGAAATTTTACCGCTGACTTGGCACTCCGCCTACGCACCCTTTAAACCCAATAAATCCGGATAACGCTCGCATCCTCCGTATTACCGCGGCTGCTGGCACGGAGTTAGCCGATGCTTTTTCTTCAGGTACTCTCCTCCCCGCCACACGTGGCGGTCGTTGCTCCCTGACAAAAGAGGTTTACAATCCATAGGACCGTCATCCCTCACGCGACTTGGCTGGTTCAGGCGTTTGCCCATTGACCAATATTCCTCACTGCTGCCTCCCGTAGGAGTCTGGTCCGTGTCTCAGTACCAGTGTGGGGGACCTTCCTCTCAGAACCCCTAGACATCGTCGCCTCGGTGGGCCGTTACCCCGCCGACTAGCTAATGTCACGCATGCCCATCCTGCACCGGAGTCGCCTCCTTTCCCGTGATAGCCATGCAGCTACCACGGGGCATGTGGTATTAGTCCGGATTTCTCCGGGTTATCCCCCTGTGCAGGGCAGGTCGCATACGCGTTACTCACCCGTGCGCCGGTCGCCGGCAGAGCTGAGCAAGCTCAGCTCCCCGCTGCCCCTCGACTTGCATGTGTTAGGCCTGTCGCTAGCGTTCATCCTGAGCCAGGATCAAACTCTCCGTTGTTTGTATTTAACTTAGTTTGTTTT
>NZ_SPPC01000027.1 GCF_004570975.1 Barnesiella sp. WM24 | reverse complement strand
GACACGGGTCGTTACAAGATAAACAAAGGAAAGGAGACAAGGGCACATGAAGGATGCCTTGGCTCTCGGAGGCGAAGAAGGACGTGATAAGCTGCGATAAGCCGCGGTCAGGGGCAAATACCCGTTTAGCCGCGGATTTCCGAATGGGGCAACCCGCCGGAGGCGACTCCGGCACTCCAGCAAGACTGGAGGGCGAACCCGGGGAACTGAAACATCTCATTACCCGGAGGAAGAGAAAATAACAATGATTCCGCAAGTAGTGGCGAGCGAACGCGGAAGAGCCCAAACCGGGGCCGTCACGGCGGTTCCGGGGTTGTAGGGCCGGTCGACAAAGCGATATGGCAAGGATAGCGGAACGCTCTGGAAAGTGCGGCCGCAGCGGGTGACAGCCCCGTACGCGAAATCTCAGCCATGGGCGAGACCGGTACCTGAGTAGCGCGGGACACGAGAAATCCTGTGTGAACCAGCGGGGACCATCCCGTAAGGCTAAATACTACCGAGAGACCGATAGTGGACCAGTACCGTGAGGGAAAGGTGAAAAGAACCCCGAACAGGGGAGTGAAACAGACCCTGAAATCATGTGCCTACAAGCGGTCCGAGCCACTACGTGTGGTGAGGGCGTGCCTTTTGCATAATGAACCTACGAGTCACCGTCGCCGGCGAGGCTAAGTGCGAAGACGCACGGAGCCGAAGCGAAAGCGAGTCTGAACAAGGCGATACAGTCGGCGGGGGTGGACGCGAAACCAAGTGATCTACCCTTGGGCAGGTTGAAGGACGGGTAACACCGTCTGGAGGACCGAACCGGTAAGCGTTGAAAAGCTTTCGGATGACCTGAGGGTAGGAGTGAAAGGCCAATCAAACTTGGAGATAGCTCGTACTCCCCGAAATGCATTTAGGTGCAGCCTCGGGCTTAGTACCGCGGAGGTAGAGCGACCGATAGGATGCGAGGGCTTCACCGCCTATCAAGTCCTGACGAACTCCGAATGCCGCGGCACGATACCCGGGAGTGAGGGCGCGGGTGCTAAGGTCCGCGTCCGAGAGAGGAACAACTCAGACCACCGGCCAAGGCCCCCAAATGCGGGCTAAGTTGAAGACCATAACGAGGTGGGACCGCCTGGACAGCTAGGATGTTGGCTTGGAAGCAGCCATTCATTTAAAGAGTGCGTAACAGCTCACTAGTCGAGTGGTCCCGCATGGATAATAATCGGGCATAAGTCCGCTGCCGAAGCCGTGGAATGCAGCTTTGAGCTGCATTGGTAGGGGAGCATTCCGCAGGCCGTCGAAGGCTTGGCGTGAGCCATGCTGGAGGTACCGGAAAAGCAAATGTAGGTATAAGTAACGACAAGGAGGGCGAGAAACCCTCCCGCCGAAAGACCAAGGGTTCCTGATCAACGCTAATCGGATCAGGTTAAGTCGGGGCCTAATGGGCAGCCGCAAGGCGGACCAGATGGACAGCCGGTCAACATTCCGGCACCCTTTGAGAGAGCGATGCGGCGACGGAGAAGTGACACACCCGCGCACTGACGGAATAGTGCGTTGAACCGGGTAGCTATACGTGGCGTAGTGAAGTACGCGCCATGTGGTGAGCCGGGATAGTACCGAGCGCCCCCGGGCAATCGGATAGCGGTGGTAACCATGCTCCCAAGAAAACCCGCTAAGCAATCTTTCAGAGGCCCGTACCGCAAACCGACACAGGTGGTCGGGTAGAAAATACCAAGGCGCTCGAGAGATTCATGGTTAAGGAACTAGGCAAACTGACCCCGTAACTTCGGGATAAGGGGTCCCCGCTCCAGGGCGGGGCGCAGAGAATAGGTCCAGGCAACTGTTTAACAAAAACACAGGGCTATGCAAAGTTTAAAGACGAAGAATATAGCCTGACACCTGCCCGGTGCCGGAAGGTTAAGAGGAGATGTCATCGCAAGAGAAGCATTGAATTGAAGCCCCGGTAAACGGCGGCCGTAACTATAACGGTCCTAAGGTAGCGAAATTCCTTGTCGGGTAAGTTCCGACCTGCACGAATGGTGTAATGATCTGGACACTGTCTCAACCATGAGCTCGGTGAAATTGTAGTATCGGTGAAGATGCCGATTACCCGCAACGGGACGAAAAGACCCCGTGAACCTTTACTGCAGCTTAGCACTGTGACCGGGTGTGCGATGTGTAGGATAGTCAGGAGGCAGTGAGACGGCGACGCCAGTCGTCGTGGAGCCGTTGTTGAAATACTGACCTTCGCACATTTGGTCTCTAACACGCTGAAGCGTGGACACTGCTTGGTGGGTAGTTTGACTGGGGTGGTCGCCTCCAAAAGAGTAACGGAGGCTTCTAAAGGTACCCTCAGGCCGATTGGTAACCGGCCGCAGAGTGTAATGGCACAAGGGTGCTTGACTGGGAGACTAACAAGTCGCACAGGTAGGAAACTAGAGCATAGTGATCCGGTGGTTCCGCATGGAAGGGCCATCGCTCAAAGGATAAAAGGTACTCCGGGGATAACAGGCTGATCCCTCCCAAGAGCTCATATCGACGGAGTGGTTTGGCACCTCGATGTCGGCTCGTCACATCCCGGGGCTGGAGAAGGTCCCAAGGGTTAGGCTGTTCGCCTATTAAAGTGGCACGCGAGCTGGGTTCAGAACGTCGTGAGACAGTTCGGTCTCTATCTGTTGTGGGCGCAGGAGATTTGCGGGGCTCCGACACTAGTACGAGAGGACCGTGTTGGACAGACCTCCGGTTTACCGGTTGTACCGCCAGGTGCACCGCCGGGTATCCGCGTCTGGTCAGGATAAGTGCTGAAAGCATCTAAGCACGAAGCCCTCCCCAAGATAAGATCTCCACATTAGGGTCGTTGTAGACTACGACGTAGATAGGACGCAGGTGCAGGTGCAGCAATGCACACAGCCGAGCGTTACTAATCGCCCGAACCCTTTCCCGGGGCGCAGCCCCCCGTCATCAAGGCTGCAAGAAAGTTCGACAGAGCTCGACGAGAGAAAGCTTGAATCGAGTGTATCCGCTTCCAAGGTCACTGACCGCCGTCTTTCCTGAGACATACCGGTCCATGAGCGCAGGAAAAGTCACCTGTCATGGACGCAGGCAAAGAAAAAGACTAAGGTGGTGATAGCGCGGGGGCTCCACCTCTTCCCATTCCGAACAGAGAAGTTAAACCCCGCCACGCCGATGGTACTGCGAAAGTGGGAGAGTAGGTAACCGCCCCCTTCGAGGCTGCAAGCAACCCTTGCAGCCTCTTTTTTT
>NZ_SPPC01000026.1 GCF_004570975.1 Barnesiella sp. WM24 | reverse complement strand
TGAGAACTGGGATCAGAAGCGCGCCATGTCCAAAGGCCGCTCTCGCCGAGACCTCGAACTTAACAAGTATATCGAGGTTGTGAAAGCCCGCTTCCTCAAAATACACAATATGCTTGTGCGCGAGGGGAAGATGGTAAATCCGAAAATACTGCGTGACCATTTCCTCGGCACTATCGAGAAGCCCAAAATGCTCTGCGATGTGTTCCGTGAAACCAACGAGAAACGCAAGGAGGAACTGGAACGTGGCGACATTGTGAAAGCCACTTATCAGCGTTGGGTGCGCTGTATTGATTACCTTGCGGAGTTTTTCAAACTGACGCAGAAAGTGGATGATATTCCGATAAAGGATGTGACCTCCGGCATAATTGACGACTTCGAGCATTTTCTGCGCATGAGAAAAGGATGTGCCAACAATGCCGCTGTCCGCTATGTGCGCTGTGTAAAGAATGTGATGCAGTATGCTCTCGCCCACAAGTGGATAGACCATGACCCGTTTATAGGCAAGAAATACCAGCGAACCCACACTGAGCGACAATACCTGACTGAAACTGAACTTAAAGCTGTGATGGAGCTTGACCTGAGCGACATTCCGCGGCTTGAGGTAGTGCGCGATACCTTCGTGTTCTGCTGTTTCACCGGCTTGGCGTTCTGCGACATCAAATCGCTGCTACGGTCAAACATCACTACTGATGCCGAGGGCAACACTTGGATACGCAAAGCCCGTGAGAAAACAGGCGAGATGAGTGTCATCCCTCTTCTTGCCGTTCCTCGCAAGATCGCAGAAAAATATGATGACAATCCGGTTGTCATCAAGAAAGATGTGGTGCTTCCTGTAATTACCAACCAGAAGATGAACGCATATCTAAAAGAGATTGCAGACCTCGCACGGATAGAGAAACATCTCACAACGCATCTGGCCCGCCATACCTTCGCAACACTTTCGCTGAGTAACCATGTGCCGATTGAAAGCATCTCGAAGATGCTCGGTCATTCCGACATACGGACAACTCAGATCTACGCTAAAATGCAGGACAAGACCATATATGAGGATATGGCAAGTATGCGCAACAAGTTTGACTGCGCCATGATGAACTGACAGCGGGCAGTGAGAAAGAAAAATAACGGCAACCGGGCTATTGGCTTGGCTGCCGTTATTATTTCAGTCGAATTTGGGTCGGTAGTTGGATTGCAGGAAGATTTCTATATCTTCCTCGGCATAGAGGATTTTACCGTCAAGCCGGTAGTACGGGATTATACCTCGGTCGCGGTAGTCCTGCGTGGTGCGTCGGCTTACTCCGAGCAGTTCTGACAGCATGGCGTCGGTGATGAACCGCTTGCCGTGGAGCAACGGGTGGTATTCTTCCCGAAGCCGAAGGCACATTGATGAGATGTCATCGGCCTGTGCGCTCAGCCGCATTATGCGCGGATCGGTGGCGGTTATTGTTTCTTTCATTGCCCCGCTCCTTTCTCCCTCACGATAAGCCGGGCGATGTCGCTGCCCTTGAATTGTGAAAGTCTGCCGATATGGGAGAACCCGATTTTACCGCGCTCTTTCAGTGTGCGTAGCTTCCTTTCGGATATGTGGAGATAGTCGCAGGTCTGCTTGGTGTTGAGCCAGTCCGACAACTTTTTGTCGCGCAGCTCGTCATACAACGCCTTGACGGTCTTGTGGAGAAAATCGACACGTTCAATCAGTGCGTCGAATACTTCTCGCTCAACTTCAATTGTGTCCATAAATTTGTGGGTTAAGTGGATTATATAGTGGTGGTTTTTGGGATAAGGTTTGAAAAAGTCGGCGGGTATCCCTCCCGCCGACTCACCACTAAATCCACAATCAAAAATTTATGACTGCGATTCAGTGGCAAAGTTAGCGATTTATTTCCGTATTTCCATGCTATTGCGCGGAAAATCAGTCAAAACCGATGGCGTGGCCCTTTCTTTTTCTTTCGTTGCATACGCCGACGGAACTCTTCCTCGTCGGGGTTAAACGACTGCCCCTGCTGGAACAGGTCAAGCCCCGGAATTGACAGGTCGTAATCACCGGAATTGGAAACGGATTGGGTAACGGTGGATTGTTGTTGCCCTGATGTGGATTGTGACTGTTGATTATCTTCAGGCTCTTGCGTAGTGTCGGAATGGCTATCCTCATATGTCTGCTCTATCGGTGGAACAACAATAGGCATCGCAACATCGGGAGTATCGGTAGGTGCGTTTGCCAGATTATTGAAACGCTCGTTGATGGCGTTTGCAGAAAACTCCTTGCCTAACCGGGAACCGTTCAATACTGTCATAGTGCTGTGGTCGATGAAAGTAACACCATATATGCGTCCTTCCTCCGTGTAACGGAGAACCACATCAATGTTTCGCTCTTTCAGCTTGGCGATGAAATCAGCCTTATTGGTAGAGTGAACAATCACATCGGCGACTTTGCGCTTGGTCGGCGCAACATCAATCTTTTCCTTAGCCCTTTCAAACTTGCCGTCAATAGCAGTGCGACTCGCGAACTTGCCGAGGCGCGATGCCTTGAAAGGCATTGCGATGGTCTTGCCGCTGTCATCGGTGGCGAAATAGACAAGACCGTGATACTCGCGCCCGTTCACTTTGCCGTCGGTAGGCTCACACCTTACATTATATAGTGAGAGAATGGCGTTATATTCTCCGATGGTCTGGAATTTATAGCGCATACCGACCATTTTGACGGTGTTGGCAACCTGACGCTTCAAATCTCCGGCTGGGTCAATCCTGCGTATGGGCATATCAGGCGAGATTTTTTCTCGTTGCGCCTTGTGGAGATTATATTTTTCCTCCAGCTCGGTGGTGATTTTTTTGCTGCGGCGAAATAGAAAGTCCTGATTGAGCCTCTTGCCCTGCTCGTTGACATTGACTGTCACTATATGGATATGGTGGCGGTCAATATCCATGTGCTTATAAATTATGTAGGGCTGTCCACCGAAGCCGAGTTTGTCCAGATACTCGCGGGCGATGATTTCATACTGCTGTTCAGTCAATTTATCGTCGGGGTGCGGATTCAGTGAGATGTGAAGTACAGGCTTTTTAGTCCTGCCCATTTTCGGCATGAACAGGTTGAAATTCTCCACCATGCGGGCGATGTCAATATTCCCGTCTGCCGGAAGAATGATTTTGTTCGCTCCAAGCACACGACCCTCGTCACGGTTCATCTTCATGCCGTTATAAGACAATGCTCCGTAGAGCGATGAGCCTATCGAGATTTTAGCGACCATTGCTGCTCGAATTTTTCCGACAACGACATTACCTGCGACATGACACCTATCATCTCAATGGTGGCTTTCTCCAACTTGTATAGATGTGTCATCGCTTTTTTCTCGGTGAAATTCTCTCTGAGGGTTCTGACTGTAAGGTCGTAATTTACCCCGATTGTGCGGTATTGGGCGAAAAACTCCGAAAGCTTTGCGCAGTAAACCGCAAGAGATTTGTCGGCGACAAGCACCTTGAAGGGTTTGCCGAAGATGAGCTGCTTGATGAAAGTGGCCTTTACGGTCGCGTTGGCTTTCTCCATCATTCTGGTGAGTTCATCCCATTCGAGATCGTCAAAGCTGACTTTGACATGGTGGCTGCACTTGTTGGCAACCGGCGGTCGTCCGCCTTTACAAAATAGATTTGTCATAAAAGTGTGGATTAAAGTGGTGGTGCATCGCGGAGCCTCTGCCAACCGCAGGTTTGGAATTGGGATGTCCGACTTTGGAGGACAGCCTCCACATAGCAAGGTTGTTTCGTGGGAACCGGAGTTACCCGAAACCTTTTGGGGAACCCAAAAGACACCTTGCTATGTACCGATGTACATCCTGACTATTATGAAATAAGGAGTTATACCCGTCATGACAGCCCGGTTTGCCATTAAAGGTGTACGATAGTCGTACTTTCACGCCTTATTCCATGCCTGCGGAGGGTGTTCAGCCCCTCGGTGCTTATATAAAGTTACGAAAATTTCTCGGCAATTACAAACAGCGAGAAAAAATTGAAGCGAAAATCCGATGCTTTATGCCGGAT
>NZ_SPPC01000025.1 GCF_004570975.1 Barnesiella sp. WM24 | reverse complement strand
GATACATATTTTGATGGTTTTGAAAACAAATGGAAACTTTCTAAACCACTGTTTATAAAATTTATTCTTCAATTATTAGGTGAAGATATTGACACTTTTAATGCATTATCACCAACGACTAAAACCAATTTCTTATCCCTGATATATTCCACTATTACAAATGAAATTCAAACAATGTAACTAAAGTAAGTATTCATTTCAAAATTTTGATAATTAAATAATAATTTGTGTATTTGTAATCCCAATGGAAACAATAGGGAAGAACATTGAAATTGTGCCGTGTGCAATTCGTGAACAACGGAAAGTGCGGCATTGCAATATCCTGAATACTACTTAGTTACAGCGATATCCCGCAGCTTCAGGCGGATCACAAGGAAGTACGGACTTCCACCGCAAAACGCTGAAAAACACTTGATTTCCAGCGTTTTCCTTTTTGCCCTATCCGGCATAATACAGCGGAGTTCGGCACATGAGCGTGAGTTTTGCGTGAGTCACACGCATCGAGAGGCAAATGACTCACGATTGCAGTAGCCGAAGAGTGAGTCGCCTGCTGTTCAGTATTTTACTGCGTTATGCAGTCCTGACGCCTGAGGCTCAGGGTTCATGGCTCCACCCTCCTACCCCACTTTTCAAAGCACAAAGCCTATAAATTAATATCATCTAAGAAATGAGCGTGTAACGGGAGTTTTTCGGGGCGGATTTAACATTCTTGTGTGTTCCCTATGTGCTTTTCCGTGAGTTGCAGGGATATTTTTGACTCACGCAGTACGCCGGACGCTTACTGTCACGCATCGTATATTCATACTATGAGGAACGTACCGCCAGACTCAAAGCCGACGTTCCCCAGCTCAAAGCCATCATCGCCAAGACATGGGGTAAGGAGGACGAGTTGAAGCAACTCAAATCCGAGCTTGCCCCCTCGACCGCAAAATCACCGCCGAACTTGCTCCCACCCACGAAGTGCCGGACGACCGCATGGGAGTCAACAAAGAGGGACAGGACGGCGTTGAGAATAAACCGGCTTCTACCGTTGAAGTCAATGCCACTGTGGTAGACGCTCCTTCAACATCTGACGACCAGAAAAAGTCTATGGTAGCAGAACCATACTAAATATATAGAAGTCATAAACGGAATATTGCATGCCATACTTAGTTCTATTTACAGGATTAGACATAGTGGTAATTTATGCCGAGACCCTATTACGAACAGATTAACTAACTGTTCATTGTTGTTGCTTTTTTTAATTGCAAATACCTGACAATTAAGATGGAACTGCGCACTCACCATATTTGGGTATTGCAGATAGACCTGATTAACAGTAATTTTGTGATATAAAATGAACATCGTTTGTTTATGCAAGTTCTGAAAGATGACATAAAAAAACGTATTCTTAACGCTGCAAAACAAGAGTTTGCAAAGAGAGGATTCATCAAGACTTCGATGCGCGACATTGCCAAAGGTGCCGGGGTCGGAGTTGGAAACTTGTATAATTACTTCCCAAGCAAAGACAATCTGTTTAATGAGGTACTGGCCCCAATTACGGCAGCCTTTTATGCTATGTTTGACCGTCATCATAGCACTAACGGGACTGATGCGCTTGAAATGATGACTCAGGATTATCTAACATCGTCAGTTCTGGAATATGTGAACATTATCAACGGGAATAGGACTCTTATGAAGATACTGTTTTTCAATGCACAGGGATCTTCTTTGGAAAATTTCAAAATGGATTTTACAGACAAGGCGACTGAGCAAGTTAAAGTATGGTTTGCCGATCAAAAAAAACGGCATCCTCACATAAATATTAATGTGAGCAACTTTATGGTGCATCTTCATACAGTATGGATGTTCACAATGTTTGAAGAGATACTTATGCATAAAATGACTTTGACCGAAATACGTCAGATAATAGAAGAGTACATCACATTTGAAACTATCGGATGGAAATATCTGCTTCAAGTATAAGTAATTTTCTCATAGGACATTATGGGGAGAGAATTTCAACATTGAGATTCTCTCCTCTTTTTTTGAACAAATTTGAATATTGTTCATTATTGAACCCATTATAAAAGAATAAGATATGAATCAATTCAAAGACAAAGTATCAGAAACTCTCCTGATTCCGCTCTATATGCGAGCCAAAGAGAGTAGCCGGGCAGACGCGATAATTCGCGATCCTATAGCACAGCGCATTGTCGAATCTATTGAATATGACTATTCAAAGTTCGACACAGCCAAAATGAGCGAGATCGGCTGTGCCATCAGATGCCGTTTCTTCGACGACATGGTGACGGAGTTTGTCCGAAACCATAAAAATCCGGTAATCGTCAATCTCGGATGTGGACTTGACACCCGTTGCCAACGTACCGTGGAAGGAATATCGGATGTGGCATTCTACAGCCTTGACTTGCCGGACACCATAGACATGCGTCGTTCATTCATTTCCGAGGCGTCCAACGAATCCTATATCTCGGAGTCGATGTTTGATACCGTCTGGATGGATCGGATTAAGAGCGAACATCCCTTCGGCGATATCCTGCTCATAGCCGAAGGCGTCATCATGTATTTTGATGAAGCGACTCTCCGACAATTCTTTAACGACTTATGCGATCGTTTCAGCAATGCCGAAATCTGGTTTGACACCATGGGAACACTTGGCGTTAAAAATCAGAATAAACACGATGCCATTAAAAATATGGAAGCAACTTTCAAATGGGGCATCAACAACGGAAAAATCCTCGAA
This sequence comes from Barnesiella sp. WM24, assembly GCF_004570975.1. Classification (GTDB taxonomy): domain Bacteria; phylum Bacteroidota; class Bacteroidia; order Bacteroidales; family Muribaculaceae; genus Muribaculum. The sequence continues at coordinate 4,577 of NZ_SPPC01000025.1, read as the reverse complement.
TCATGGAATCAGCATCTTTCTCTGATAGGACAGATTTCTCCGGGCCGCTTCTTCCGCTCACGTCAGACAATACTTATGCGTGCATTGTCATTATTCCCCGGTATATTTTTCAGATTTTATTCCTATTTAGGATATAGAATTTCATAATCAGACCAGGTTAGGCATAAAGGCGGGGAAACCTGCCTTTATGCCTACTTTAATTCTATTAACAACGGTCACGTCATTTTCTCAAATAATCAATCCTCATTACTGCTGTTGCGATAGGCTTTGGGGGAAACGCCTGTGTGGGTTTTGAAATATTTTCCGAAGAACGATTGTGTTGGGAAATTGAGCTGATAACAGATTTGCTGAATCGTCATATCGGTCGATGCAAGCAATGCTTTTGCCTCCATAAGTACATATTCCTCAATCCATTCAGCCGCACTCTTACCCGTAACGTTTTTAACGACTGATGAAAGATATCCCGGTGTCAGGTGCATATCTGTTGCATAATCAATGACTTTTCTCTTATGGTGATAATTCTGGCTGACAATGTTGATATATTGTTGTGCGATATTTTCCTCTCTTGACAAAGCAGGAGGGATTTTCGCAACAATACTGTCGGCCATGCTGTATATCATAGCTGATGTTAGATGTTGCAATATCTCGCGGATATGCGGCCGACGGCGTGCGAGTATCCGACGTACCATCTCACAGAACAATTTGATCGCATCGTTCTCCTTATCCGACGGCATGACAATCGGATTGGCGGCAAGGACATTTGAGATATTCAAATTATAGGGAAATCCCATAGATCCCATGAACTCCGGTGATATGGATATCAATATGGCTTTATAGTCCACTGATACAGATAATATCTCAACGACCTGCCCCGGCAGAGTAATTCCTATTGAACCCGGCGATGACACGACAGTCTTGAGATTTACCCGGCTCTTACATGTGCCTGTCATGCAGACGCTACACTGATACATGTGGTTGATTACCGGTATTTTCGGAAAATCATCCGCCGTGATGTCAATGACAAAGAAATCGTCATCAAGGCGATATGAGTCCGGGCATGAAGCCAGCCGTTCTATTATTGAGGTCTTCCGTATCATTGTTTTTATAGTTTAAGAATACAAAATTAGGCTAATAATTCCATATTTCAAGTCTATATTTTAAGAATAGTCCAATTTATCCAAAGGATAGGCCTTTTGTATTGGTGAATCCCATAGTAATTTTGCACCCGACTTAATAGTGTCTAAACTAAACGTATGACTAAATTAAAAACGACAATTGTAATATTAATAACAGCAGTGGCATTATGCAGCAATGCGGCATTGGCACAGCATACATTCGTCATAAAAGGTAAAGTGACGGAGGCGGATACAACCGAACCTCTTATCGGTGCATCCGTGAGATGTGGCACAACCGGAGCTGCAACAGATGTTGACGGCAATTATGAGCTTTCGGTAAAGGTAGGTTGCTATGATATCGAATGTTCCTATATAGGTTTTGAAAATGACAGACGCCGGATTACAGTATCCTGTGACACGGTGATAAACTTTGAGTTGAAGAGTGTCACAAGTGAACTGTCTGAAGTCGTTGTGTTATCGCGTTCCATGATGGACAGATTAAAAAACACTCAGCCGGGCATGGAGCGTATCGACATTGACGAGATGTCTAAAACTCCGGTATTATTTGGAGAGCGCGATATACTGAAATCATTACAACTTCTTCCCGGCGTATCGGCCGAGGGGGATGGAACCGGTGGATTTCAAGTCCGTGGCGGTACAGCAAGCCAGAACCTTGTACTGCTTGACGATGCTCCGGTTATAAATTCGGGGCATCTGTTCGGATTTTTCTCAACATTCAACGACCCTGCATTATCAAGTGCCACTCTCTACAAAGGTCAGATTCCGGCACGCTACGGAGGTGCAACTTCTTCAGTGTTCGATGTGAATACAAAAGCCGGCAATGCTGAAAAATATAAGGGTTCTTTCACAGTTGGATTACTTTCGGCAAAATTTGACATAGAGGGGCCGATAATCAAGGACAAGCTGTCTTTCTTTGCATCAGCCCGACGTTCCTATATGGATATGTTTCTGAAATTCACAGACCAATTCAAGGATAACTCTCTCTACTTTTACGATATAAATGCAAAAGTCAATTACAACGTGGGGTACAATGACAAAATAGCGGTATCACTATTTGTCGGACGTGACAACCTCGGAATGAGTGACATGATGAATATGCAGTGGGGCAATATCACCACGACTGCCAAATGGTATCATACATTCAATGACAGGCTTGCATCTGTTGCGACTCTGTATCATGGCAATTTTATAAATGATATGGGTATGCAGATAACATCAGAAGATGACAATATGTACGGTCATCTCCGTCAGACAGGGATAAAATATTCATTTTCATGGAATCCTCATGAGAATCATAACGTGGATTTTGGATTGCAGTCAGCTCTTATTGACTTGAAATCCGCTGAATGGACAATGGGGACAACCCACCAGAAGGAGCAACGCCGGGGATGGGAAAGCGGGGTATGGATAAATGACGACTGGGCCATAAACGAGCGTGTCCATGTAATGGGCGGCATACGTCTGGGCATAATGTCTACATTAGGCGGTTCTCCGTATTACAGACTGGATGAGAGTGGAAATATAATAGACTGCTATACGCCCCGCAACGGGAAGCCATATAAGACATATCTGTCCATTGAACCACGTCTTAGTCTGAATTACCGCATAACCGACCTGCAGAGTATAAAAATGGCATACAGCAGAAGTTCGCAGAACATCCATGCCATACGCAGTACGGGGTCTTCGATGCCGTTTGACAGATACGCAATGACGAGCAATATCATAAAGCCCCAGACTGCCGACCAAATAAGTGCCGGATATGTGGCTCTTTTTGGAAACACCCGATGGGAAATATCAGGTGAGGTGTTCTATAAGGACATCCATAATATCTATGACTATAAAGATGGAAAATCATTCAATTCCGAAATTGAGATAGAGCGTCTTCTCTTGGGCGGCAAGGGACGGGCATACGGTTTTGAGTTCACCTTGCGCAAGAACGCGGGTAAACTTACCGGGTGGATCGGCTATACTTTATCATGGGCGCAAAACAAGATTGGCGGTATAAATAACGGAAAGTGGTACACTGCCGGAAACGACAGACGCCATGATATTTCTGTCGTCGGAATATATCAGTTCAATAAAAAATGGAATATGTCTGCGGCATGGGTTTTCAACACCGGACAGGCACTCACCGCGCCGAGTGCTAAATATGAGGTGGATGGTATTCACATGTTCCATTATGCGGAAAGAAACGGATACCGCGCTCCGGCTTATCATCGACTGGATCTAAGTGCGACCTATACGCATGAGGGGCCAAAACTCACTTATGAATGGTCATTCGGAATTTATAACGCCTATTCGCGTTACAATCCTTTTTTGATAGTATTTGAAACTGACGAAAACGCTCCTACCGGCTTTAAGACCATGAAGCATTCTCTTTTCGGTCTTGTTCCTTCGGTGTCCTACACATTAAAATTTTGACAACAAATGAAATATCTGTATTATATTGTCGCATTATGCCTGTTGTGTTCATGTGAGGAGGAAATACAACTTGACTATCGTCCAATTGAACCGATTTATGTGATAGAAGGTCATGTGAGCAACGACGGTTCTGAAGTCGTGATAACCGGCACACGTGATATTGAAGACCCTGTGTTAAAAACAGGAATCGAGGTGCAATCTGTTGTACTGTCTTCAGATAACGGCATCAAAGAAACGCTGACTTATGGAGAAGACGGCATATACCGTTCACTGTCATTCGTTGGAATCCCCGATGAAACATATACTCTTACTGTTGTCATCGACGGGGAATCTTACACATCAAGTTCAACGATGCCCGGATTTACTGAAATCGTATCCACCAGTATGAGATGGGAGGAAATGATGGGTAACGATATGCTCCATCTGATAGTGGATGTCAGCGACAAGGCTGATGATATAAACTACTATTATTACCGGATACTCCGAAACGGCAAGCTGTTCAAATGGAATGTTGTGCGTGACCTTGATAGTTCAAACAACACCATACAGTTTGACATAAGCTGTATGAGCCGCGACAAAGCCGAAAAAAATGATCCTGACGATTACGACTCCATACTGTTTGAAGGGGATGATATAACCGTAGAGGTACGAGCGATAGACATAAAGGCTTATGATTATCTGTTTTCGGCGAAACTTTCGGGACAGAACCATTCAAATCCGGTATATGATTTCAACGGAGAAGTTCTCGGTTATTTTTCAGCTTATACATCCACATCAAAATCGTTTGTATTCCATTATTCCGATATTGAAGACTGACGGTCGGTGTCAATATCACAAGTGTTTTTACAATCTGTCAAAAGGAGTTTTCAATAACTCCGATTACAGGGAATACATGAGAACTGGGATCAGAAGCGCGCCATGTCCAAAGGCCGCTCTCGCCGAGACCTCGAACTTAACAAGTATATCGAGGTTGTGAAAGCCCGCTTCCTCAAAATACACAATATGCTTGTGCGCGAGGGG
>NZ_SPPC01000024.1 GCF_004570975.1 Barnesiella sp. WM24 | reverse complement strand
TTCATCACCAATGCCTTGAGTGCTATCGCTGCTTACTGTTTTTTTCCAAAGAAACCGTCTATCTCTTTGGAGTTTGTGACAGATAACCAGCTAACTTTGTTCTGATTGCTTATATCGAACTCACGTTAACCTATATAACGCAAGAAGTAAGGATTTAGTTTTTCAACGGATGACAATAAGGCGTCGTGGCTCCGATGCCACATGACGCACACCGTCGGTGGCGAGCAGACGGACCAGATATATGCCCGAATCCACTCCGGCAAGCGACCAGGAGCAACTGTCGGCACCGGTCACCGAACGGTTCAACACCGTCTCGCCCGTAATATCGGTGACAATGACGGTAAAGGTCACCTCGCCGGTCATGTCATGGCTCCACGAGAACATGGCATAATCCCTCGCCACCTCATCGTCAAGATTGAGTTCAAGGACGGGGTGATTGCCCGCCAGCGTGAACTGACAGCGGCTTTCAGCCCGGTTGCCGGCATTGTCACTTACCGCAAAACTTGCCTCATGACTGCCTGCCGCAAGATGCCTGACATCGGCGGTAAACACAGTCACCTCATCATCAAGGCAACTCACCGAGAGCGGCATCCTGACAGAGCCGTCGACTGTCATCATGGGAGAGGAGCCGAGCAACAGTGACGAACTGTTGACTCCGCTTTCATCATCGCTCACCTCGGCAATGAGCAAGCCCGATTCATGGCGCAGCTCAATCACGGGCGGGGTGATGTCGCGAACGGGTCCCGACATGGGACCGAAGGCAAACTCCGGTGACTTTCCATAGCCCGACCTACCGTCGTCGCCGGTAAAATGCACGGCAATGCTTATATCGCCGGGGCCGACGTCGGGCAAGCTGACCTCAGTCGTGAAGCGCGAACCCGTGACTCGCGCCATTCCGCGCCATAACTCCACTCCGCCACAAGCCACCTGTCTTGGCGTCTCCCCCGCCTGACCCAGCGTAGACTTGCCGACCGCCGGGGCGTAGACAGTAATATCGGCAAAGCCGTCACACGGTTCATCGACGGAAATCTCGCCGCTGACAGTAAAACGCTCACACGGATTCACAATCCGTGGCACCACGCAGTCAACGTCAAGCACAGGGGTATAGCATGGAAGAGCCGGGTCGGCGGCAAGAGTATAAGCGGTCACGTTGCGCCCGTAGTAAGGATTCAGCGTCTTTGCGGCGGCAGCTATACACTCCCTTTGTGTCGCAAGCCATAGGTCACCGATGGCAACGGGCGCGGTCATATTGTTTCGCTTGTCAACAAAGCTCAGTGCTATCTCCTGGTTATAAGACGAGTAGACGGCATCGGTAGCGGCGATGACTCCTATCGCACCACCGGCAGGATTATATATCATAGCTTCGGCAAGCGTTGTCTCGAAGTTGCGGAATGAGTTTATCGCACAAGAGCTGAAAAACGCCCAGGGCGCGTGACTGTTTCGCAGCGAGGATGCGCCCGCCACGTCCCAAAGCCCCTCCCCGGTGACAGAAGTGGAATTACCGTGACCTACATAAAGCATGAACCCCACACCGTCTGACAGAGACCTGACGATGCGCGAGCGGGTGATGACAGCTTTGCTGTCAATCAGGCGGTCAAGGTCTATATATGCCTTGTGGACAGCCGAGCCGGCAAACTCACGGGCAAGCCGTGCGGCACGGTCAAGATGTTCATTACCGTCGCCGTTGTCACAGGCAATCAGTATGTCATGGAAATAGCGCGGTGTTGCCTCCCGAAGATGACGGCGAGCCTTCTCTACATAGGCTGCAAGTTGAGCGGGATTGACAGCCGGAATGCGCCCCACCGCTATATCAGGCATCGTAAACCATTCCTGACGCAAATCATTGTCAGCCGACATGATGCCATACCAGGCGTCGGAATGAGTGTCGCCATAGCCCTCGCCTATGAGCAGAAGGTAGCGGAGACCATCGTCGGCATAGTGACTCCTCACATAATCTCTGACCGCCACGTCATCGGGATTATCACAGATGTCGCAGTCGACGGTCACAGTCACCGACAAGCCTTGCAGGTCGCGGTGAAGCGATGCCAGCTCCTCAGCCTCCTCAGCCATCGCGCGAGGCGTGATGACAAGCATGTCGGATGCCTCCGACCTTGCTGTTGACAGAAGCAATACTCCCGGCAACAGGAGCCGAAGCCTGCGTAAGATATTCATGTGAGAAGTATATGATTGGTCTACTTTATACGGAAATGCAGCGCCGGCGACTGATTCAATGTCCCCTCGACAAGGGTGTCGACAGGCAGATTCATAGCAAAGCACTCATTGCAGGCGACAATAATGTCACCGATTTTCATGACGCCCGCACGGCTTGCCATCGAGAAAAGCGCCATCCCTTTCTCTATCTCACCTGATAAATCGGCGGTGAAATCGCCTATCGTAGCAGTGAGCGGCGCAGCGGAATCGGTCAGCGGCATCCATTCGCCAAGTATTATAGCACCCTCATGGCAGTTAAGGAGGGCGTGTTGCAAGCCTTCATGTGCCGCTACGGCGTCATCGGGTCGGGTGATGACACATAATGCCATGGCATCGATATATCGCGAGGCAAATCGTTCGCCCACATTTTTACCGAGACGACCGTTGCGTAACGCCAATCCGAGGCGATAGCTCCATTCATTGGAAAAGGAGGGCACAAAAAATGGCTTGCCATCCTTGATTATCGAGGAGTCAGGCAGCATTTCCACCCCTATGGGGGTGTCAACAGCGGAGCCGGGTTTTCGGTCAAAGGAGAGTATTTTCATTTTTCCCGGTTCATGGCTTTGCTCAGACCGAGGCGGTTATACATAACCGCGAGATGAGCGTATATTGACGTATTCTGGATTACAATTCCTTCAGGGGCTGTGATGCGGAAAGGCGAGAAATTCCACAACGCCTTTATGCCGGCGTCGACAAGAAGGTCGCTCACCTCCTGGGCGTGGTCGATAGGCACGGCGATTATGCCGATTTCAGCCTTCAGCTCGGGAAGACGCTCTTTCAGCTCGCTTATGTCGTAGATGGGGACGCCACATACCTGCTGACCCACTTTGTCAGGCTTTATGTCAAATCCCGCCACGATGTCAAGACCGTAGTTGACAAGACCGGAGTCCTGTATCAGGGAGTTTCCAAGGCTTCCTACACCAATCATGACGGCGTTGTGCTCGACCTTGAAGCATAGGAAGTCCTGAAGCTCACGTTCGAGCGACGCCACTTCGTAGCCTATCCTCGTCTTTCCCTTTATATTAAGGAATGACAGATCCTTGGCTATCATTGACGCATCAACATTTATCTCCTTGGCAATCTGAGTGGACGACACATACTCCACCCCACTCTCTTTGAGCAGGCTCACATAGGCGAGATACCAGGGCAATCGCCGCAGAGTAGGCTCCGGCAATATGTCACGAGATGCTGATGATGTTCGATTATTAGCCATAGTGTAAGCACAAAGGTAGCAATAATTAGGCAACCCGCAAAAAAATTAACCGGTATATGGCGACTATATTGCCGCGGCTACTGCGCTGCGACGGCAATTTTCTTTGCCTTGCTTTGCATGCGGTCGCCGTCAGCCTCCATTGTCGCGCGGTAGATGTATATGCCGCGTGACACACGACGGCCCGCAGTGTCGGTGAGATTCCACGAAAACGGCATTCCCGCCGTATCGCTGCGGTCGGTGCGGCTTTCGCTCCACACCATGCGCCCCATCAGGTCATATACAGCCACAGTCACCTCGGTCCTCGCTGTCGGGCGGTTATGCTCTACGTAGAAATTGACACCTGTTGTGGCTGGATTGGCATCGGCATACAGGTTGATTATCTCCGGCACCGTGCCTTTCTTGACGGTGAAGCTGATTACCGACTCGGCGTAATTATTGGATGTGTCCCATACTCTCAGTCTCAATTCATGCTCTCCCTCGGCAAGTCCTGTCAGCGGATAGCTGAACGAACCGCTCAACGGGCCCTCGTCGCCCGGTTCATAATACTGGGTAAGATCGGAATAAGAAGTAGTGCCGTCAAGCAGCAGCGACATCTGGTGACCGATGCCCGCACCCGAGATGTTGATGCCCACATTGTCGCTCACCCTGCCTATTACGACGGGCGACTCATTGACAGTCTGCCCGTTGGCAAAGCCGCTGTTATTGAGAGCAAACAGCTCTATCACAGGAGGCTCGTTGTCAGCGGTGGCATTGTCGGCATAACCGTAGACATAAAAGTCGCGGTTCACACCGGAGGCATCTGTGCCGTCGGCAGCCGATGCATATAGATTCAGCGCGGCGGGACGGAAATTGTAGGCTATCTCGGATGGCATCGACAGCTTGAAACTGAACTTGCCCTCTTTCACCTGCTCCTTGCCTATATACAAGCGGTCGCCCTGCTCCTCAAATGTAATCGGCTTCCCCTTGCCGTGGGCAAGGCTGGTGGTGCTGTACTCAGCATCATAGAGGGTAGGCACAAGCACACCTTCAAAACCGGGCACCGTGTTGCCTGACGCGTCGATGACACGCCCCTCAAGCAGCACTTCCTCACGCGCTTTTATCACCGGCTGCTCCTCCTTGTCGACAGCCACCCCGTTGATGGCGTCAAGCACCATCCGGTGGTCGGGCAACGCCGGCGCTATGGCAGGGTCGCCAAGCAAGACATAGCGCAGTTTATTGGAATCGCTGATTGAACCGCTCCGGGCGTTTTTAGCATTTTGCAGAATCTCGCCTATCGTACACCCTTCCCCCTCCATGACTGCCTTAGCCATCGCGAGCGACATGCTTTCATTAAGAGAGATGAACACCGGTCGAGTGGCGGCAATAGCGGCGATTATGCCGTTGGGGTTGAAGAACATCACCTCGGCACCTGACTCATCCATAAGGTCCCAGCGGAGGAAGTCGCAGGTGGCAGCATACAGTATCGGCTGATGCCTGAAGTTGACAGCATCGAGATCCTGCAGCGTAAGCAGTCCTTCTCCGGTCCAGCTGAATGTATTGGCATGACCTATATACCACCACCACATCACGCCTTGGTTAAGATAGCGGAACATGCGGTCATGAGCCCCGACGGCTACCCGGTTGAACAGGGGGAAAGCATCGACATAGACCTTGGTAAACATCTTATTGCGTCCGGCATCGGTGGCAATCATGGCATTGTAAACCTTTTCGGTCTGCTCCAGATGCTCTCCGTCGTCCTCGTCGTCACAGGCGAGTATGATACGGTTTTTCCAGTCGCTCTTATTGTCGTCGGCGATATAAGCGCGCAGCTTGTCGACGGTAACCTGCGCCTCCGACTGCGTTGTAATCGGAATCCTGCCCACCGCGATACAATGGTAATCGGTAGCGGGTGACCTACCGGAGCCGTCGCGCAAAAAGGCAAGATAGTCCTCGGTGGTATAAGAAGTATTGTCATGGGCTCCGTCGACACTCTGCCACTGAAGCAATATCGGGCGGTCCATCGACTTCACCTCGGTAGAGAGCCTGCGGTGGTCATATATGCCCCTGCCGAGCAGAAGCGCATAACGAAGCTTGCTGTCAGATGACGACGAGCCGCCCCCGCGGTCCCAGTTCATCTTCAGCAGGCGCCTGAACGCGTTTATATCAGGAGTTCCTGATGAAAACTCGTTGAATATGTCATCTTGCGTATATACCGCCACGTCAAGAGGGTTGTCGGGGGAGTCGCGGTGAAGCGCCGCAATCTGCTCGGCATGGGTAAGCCACTCTTTTGCCGTGATAATCACCATGTCGGGCACCGGAGCGCCGTGGATGTCCTGGTTTTGGACAGAGCCGACATATTCAGGAGTAAGAAACTTGGCATCGGGATTCCATGCGACATAGGTGCGCATCCCTCCTGAAGCCGCCGCCCATGACAATGAAGAGCCGGCAAGGGAGCCGTCGACACGCCTCGGGTCGGCGATGTCAGTCACATCCCACAGCCTTGTCGAGCCGGAGACTCCCGATAGCGTGGCGCTACCGCTGTCAAGGCGAAACCGGAGCTGCCCTTCATTAAGTCGCAGATGACGCTGATAGCTCACCTCAAGGTAGTCGAGGCGCGCGAGCTTCACCGTCCCGGATGGGGCAGCCGTCACGCCCAGGCTTACGCTTTGGGCGTCAATGTCATGGCTGACATTGGCGTGGCGGATAGTCTGTAGTATGTAATGGCGGTGACCGTCATTGGCACTCGCCTCGATTGTATTGGAAGCAGTGGTCGGTATGGATTTGCCGTCAAGCGACAGGGTCACACGCGTAGACCCGCCATAAGTACAGGTGGCAAACGAGCAATTGACCGACAGCTTGTCATCGGCACGGTCGGGGGTCACGAAGTCAAATGCATGACTACGGGTATTCTGAAAGTCCTCGCCGAGAAATGTATGCCCGGTGGAGCCGCCCGACACGAGTTCGCTCTCGTGGAGCAGCAGCTCCGTAAAAGTCGTGGCCCCTCCGGAAGCGGGAGAGCCTGTCGAAGCCATCGTGTAGGCGCCCTCCGCGCTGTCAGTCACGAAATAGTAGCCTGCCGTAGAGTAATAATTTCTGGTGTGGGACCATCCGTTGCGACTGCCATATTCCCATTTCACCACGCCCCTGCCGAAGAAAACCACACCGCGGTCAGTGACCTCCATCGGTGCCACAGGCAGGTCGTCGACATAATTGTCGCGGCTGAAATCGTCACTTACAGGCTCTCCACCGTAGCCATACACGCGCACACGCGAAAGGTCGGTGAATCCCCATGACTGCAACGTTGCGGCAGGAATGAGGTACAGCCCCGTGGCGTCAACCTTGATTTTTACCCAGCGTCCCGACGACAACACCGAGTTAGGTGCATATGTATCGGCTGTATAAGCCGACATATTTGCCGGAAGCATAATGGACAAAAGCGTCAGCAAAAGGGAGAATATGCTATTAATCAGTCTTTTCATATATTGCAAGTGGGTGATAACCGAGGGCGGGGGCCTACGCTCATGCCGAGCCTGCGACACGCGCGCGAAGCCTCCGCGACAAAGTTATAACGATTTTTTACCTTCAATTATTGTCATTACGGAAAAAAGTAGTAACTTTGCAGCGGGTAAGTCCTACACGACCAGCTCCCCGGGAACTCCGCCAGGCCTTGATCGGAGCAACGGTACCGGGTTGTAGCGGTGCGATGTAGTAAGCTTGCCCATTTTTTGTATCCCTACGCAAGGAGTTGATACAAGGGCGGAAGGTATAAAAAAGACATCCCGCCGGAATGGACGGGATGGTGGGTAGCCCGGAGCGGAATCGAACCGCTATCTAAGGTTTAGGAAACTCCTAACTCAACTTTGACTATCAACCAGATACGAGGTTAAATTGGCATCTTGTAGAACTATTGTAGAATTTGTGCTTAAATTCTAAAATCCCCGCGCCTTTTTGGAGCTAACGGGG
>NZ_SPPC01000023.1 GCF_004570975.1 Barnesiella sp. WM24 | reverse complement strand
ACTGCATGTGTGGATAGTTATTGATAATGCCCTGTAAATCACCGCGTAGTCCATCGCGTAGCTGTAGGGGCGACTGGAAGGTCGCCCGCAACACAAACCATGCGAAAACACAGAATATCCCCGCCCGGGGATGCCGCCACATATACGTCATCAGCGGACGCAACGCGGGCGAGCTTCCACTCGCCCCTAAACTGCATGTGTGGATAGTTATTGATAATACCCTGTAAATCACCGCGTAGTCCATCGCGTAGCTGTAGGGGCGACTGGAAGGTCGCCCGCAACACAAACCATGCGAAAACACAGAATATCCCCGCCCGGGGATGCCGCCACATATACGTCATCGGCGGACGCAACGCGGGCGAGCTTCCACTCGCCCCTACATTGCCTGTATGGACAATCATTGATAATGCCCTGTAAATCACCGCGTAGCTGTAGGGGCGACTGGAAGGTCGCCCGCAACACAAACCATGCGAAAACACAGAATATCCCAGCCCGGGGATGCCGCCACATATACGTCATAAGCGGACGCAACGCGGGCGAGCTTCCACTCGCCCCTACACTGCATGTGTGGATAGTTATTGATAATGCCCTGTAAATCACCGCGTAGTCCATCGCGTAGCTGTAGGGGCGACTGGAAGGTCGCCCGCAACACAAACCATGCGAAAACACAGAATATCCCCGCCCGGGGATGCCGCCACATATACGTCATAAGCGGACGCAACGCGGGCGAGCTTCCACTCGCCCCTACACTGCATGTGTGGTGTTTTGGTGTAACGGCGTGGAGATTACCCGCGTTTCCGCATGGGATGCACCACACAATGTTTCCCCAAAGGGGATAATCTTTGTTTAGCCGTGGGTTGAGCGTAGCGATACCCACAGTATGTTTTGTGTATTGACGATGTTTCCCTAGGAATCATCCTGTATCAATCGTTTCGTCAAACCAATGTTACCATGGATTATCACATGTCAGGAAAATGCATGTTGTGTGTGTGTACGGTACAATCGTGGCGCAACAGCTACGTAGTATCCGCACAAAAAGAAAATGGGCTGCGGATGACGCAACCCATTTCTTCCACCATGCCTAAAAACATGGCATTGTCTTATTTTAGATTTCTACATTTATACGCTTCAAGTCTTTCTCTGCACTGGAAGAGCCTACCATGAGCTCATATGTGCCGGGGACAACACGCATTGTACCTGTCGTCTCATCCCAGTTTTCAAATCGCTCAAGCGGCATGTCGATTATCACCGTGCGCTTCTCACCGGGCTTCAGTGTCACCTTCTCATAGCCACGGAGGGTCTTGAGCGGACCGTTCACGTCAGCCACACGGCGCATATAGAGCTGAACCGTCTCGGCTCCCTCGCGGTCACCGGTATTTTCAATCTCAACCGACACCTTTCCATCGGCATACACAGGATTGCCATAACGGAAATCAGTATAGCTTAGACCGAATCCAAAGGGATATAACGGCTCGTTCAACAGATAGCGATAAGTGCGTCCGGTCATGCGATACTCATCAAATGGAGGAAGATCGGCGTCAGAGGCATAGAACGTGACGGGGAGTTTACCGGAAGGATTGTAATCACCAAATAGAATGTCGGCAATAGCGTGTCCGCCCTGTTCACCGGGATACCACGCCTCCACAATCGCATCACAAATCACACTTTCAGGAGCGAGCGCCACCGCGCTGCCGCTACAGTTGACAAACACAATCTTTTTGCCTGCCTTGTGGAGCGCCGCAAGTATGTCGCGCTGCACCTGAGGCAACTCGATGGATGTGCGGTCGCCATTGTCAAAGCCGGGATCGGTCACCTTTGCCTCCTCGCGTTCGAGTGCGGGAGAAATGCCGCCGAAATAAATAACTATGTCACTGCCCTCAGCGCTTTTCAATATATCATCAATCGATAGTTCACGATTGCGTACAATGTCAAAGTTAAGCGTAGCGTCATCAGCAAGCTGCATGTAATTGACCTCGACATCATAGCGTTTACCGGCTTCTACCGCAAGCGGCATCTGACGGAATCCGAGAGGATCGGTCTTCCAGCGGTTATGTATAGTGTCGCCGTTGATAATTATCCTCATTCCATCGTCATTGTTAAACACGATGTCAAGCGTCTCGTCGCGGTCAGCTACATAAGAGCCTTTTATCCTTGTCGTAAAATCAGTCAGCTCAACACCGGGCGCAAAAGCGGTGTTTCCACCGTTGTCAAGCTGTATAGGCGCCGTATAGTTGAGAGTCACGACAGGAGAGCCCGACATCTCGGTGTTGTTCCAATACACCGCTCTCATACCCGGCTTGCCGTCAACATCGGTTATCTTATCAAATATGCTCTCGCGCTCAGTCATCGCCGTGATAGTCGACCCCTTGCGGTAAGGCAGCTCGCCGACCTTTGCCTGCAAACCTTCGAGCATAGTCACTGTGTGAGCGGGTTGTCCGTAATATATACCCCACTGCATTGTGGAGTCGGCGGCATTCGGCCCCATCACCATAATGCGTGACGCGTCTTCCTTTTTAAGGGGAAGAATACCGTTGTTTTTGAGCAGCACGGTCTGTTCCTTCGCCATCTGCAAGGCGAGATCACGATTTGCCTTGCTTGCCACAACCGACTGCGGTATACGGGTCCATGACACCAGCGAGTCAGGGTCAAAATCACCGAGGTCAAAGCGCTCCTTGAGAAGACGGATCACACTCTTGTCAATATCAGCCTCCGATATGTCACCGCGCTTCACGGCGGCAGGCAAGGTCTTATAGATGGCGCCACACTCCACGTCGGTACCGCTTCTTACACCAAGTGCCGATGCACTCTCCGCATCGGCAGCGACTCCATGTCGGCCCGGAAGATAAAAGTCACGGATGGCGCCGCAGTCGCTCACGACAACCCCGTCAAAGCCCCAGTCATCACGAAGTATCGACTGAAGGAGCCTGTCAGAGCCACAGCATGCCTGCCCCTCAAACCGCTGATAGGCACACATCACCTGACGCACATTTCCTTCCTGCACAAGCACTTTGAAAGCCGGCAGATAAGTCTCCCACAGGTCGCGCGCCGGCAAATCCTCGATGTCAAAGCTATGACGGGTCTTTTCGGGTCCGCTATGCACGGCAAAATGCTTGGCACACGCTATCAGTTTATGATATTTTTCGGTAGTGTCACCCTGAAGAGCCTGAACGACACGGAGTCCCATGCGACCGTTCATGTAGGGGTCCTCCCCATAGGATTCCTGTCCGCGTCCCCATCTCGGATCACGGAAGATATTGACAGTAGGAGTCCAGAACGACAGACCCTTGTACTTGCCGACGCTGCCGTTGCGGCGCGCCTCGGTATTTTTAGCGCGTGCCTCGTCACTGATAGCGGTAAACACGTCGCCGATAAGGTCGTCATTGAATGACGCAGCCATACCGATACAGGAAGGAAACACTGTCGACAGTCCGTTTCTGCCTACACCGTGGAGAGCCTCGCTCCACCAGTCAAAAGCCGGTATGCCAAGACGTTCAATTCCCTTAGATCCGTTCATCATTATCGCGGCCTTTTCTTCAAGAGTAAGACGCGAGCATAAATCGGCAGCACGCTGTTCAGAACTCAACTCCGGATTTTTATACGGAAAGTCATTGGCAACGCCACATAAAGGGACAAGCCCGAGCAGCATTGTCTTAATCAGTCTTTTTGCATTCATGAAAAGTGATTTTGTTATGAAGGTATTAAAATTATCAGGGTTACTTTATTTTGCAAAGTTAAGAATCTTACTGACACGAAGCAAACCAACTAATAGATTTAGCTTAAACGGTCAAGAGCCGGAAGTCATCTCATATTTCAACTTCCACGTCGTTTTTTCTTCTATAAGCCTCTCTATCTTTTCATCTTTTTCCCTGAGATACTTTACAAGTTCCGCTATAGAATCCACCTCTATACCATCATTCTTATCACGGTTAATTTCCATCTCACCCTTGCCGGTAAGTACCCAAACGGGATTAAGCCACTCAAATGTTTGAACAAGATTTGACAAGAATTCAAATCCCGGCTTATTGCGTTTCAGGACACACACCGACCTAACGGTCTGGTCGCCAACTCCGATTTTACGTGCGAATGATGCTACGGTCAATCCTTCTCGGTCAATTATTTGATTGATTCTTTCAGCAATATCCATAATTAATCGTAAAAAAATCATGCATATATTTGTTTTAATCAAAAATATGTATGATATTTGCAGTGAATTTATTTGTTTACTACGATAAAAATACAAAAAATCGCTCCATCCGCAAAAGGGAGTTAACCTATTTTTAGAAAAAGTACATAGTTCATTTTTTTATTCTTATTTTAAACCAATATTATTATGAAGAAAAAGTTTCTCAAAGTAGCTTTATTTTCATTGATTATGGCGGCTCCGGCAACGACGTTTGTCAGTTGTTCGGATTATGATGATGACATCACCAACCTGACCAACAATGACGATAAGCTGCAGGATGAGTTCAACAACAAGCTCGACCAGCAAGCCAAGGCTGTAGACGCTAAGATTGAAGAGCTCAAAACAGCACAGGCGGCAATTGAAGCACAGGCAAAGCAGGCAGGAGAGGCTGCCGCAGCCGCTGCGACAAAGGCCGAGCAGGCTCAAAAGACCGGTGACGATGCACTCGCCCAGGCAATGGCGGCAAATGCCCAAGCTGAAGCAGCATTGAAGGCCGTCGCCGACGCCAAGGCAGAGGTGCTTGCCCAGACAATCGAACAGATGGAAGCCCTCAAGACTTCTATCGAGTCGCAGATTAATGAGCTGAAATCACAGTATGGCAAAGACTTCGAGGCAATCACCGCGGCTCTTAACAACTGTGCTACAAAGGGTGACATCACTGAACTTGAGCAGAAAATAGCTTCGCTCAACAACATGTCAACCGATGACGTCAACGCTCTTATCAAGCAGTATCTTACCAATGTAGGCATCAATGAGACTACAATAAGCGGTATCAACGGACGTCTTCAGGCAATCGATTCATCAATCGAGGCAATCAAGACCGACGTAGCCGATAACACTGCAAAACTTACCGAGATATGCGACCAGATAATCCCCGGCCTTAAAGAAGAGTTGACCGGTATTATCTCGGCTCTCGACACTCGTGTCACCGACCATATCGCAGCGTTCAACCAGTACAAGACTCAGGTTGACGCACAGTTGCTCGCTCTTAACAACTTCAAGGAGAATTACGAGACTCTTCTCGCAGGTCTTAGCGGACAACTCAGCGATCTTGACAGCAAGATTGACGGAGTGGCAAGTGACCTTGACGACCTGAAGGCTCTTGTTGAAGGCATGACCGGCGAGGACAGCGGCATCATCACTGAGCTGAGAGGCTCTGTTGAAGAACAGGCTGAAGCCATAGCTGCTATTAACAATAAGATTACCGGCATCCTGAACGACATCAAGGAAATCAACGGTAATCTTAACGTGCTCGCACAGCAAAATGCAAAGCGCCTGACAAGCATAACACTTGTCCCGACCGCATATCGCGAGGGCATCCCGACAATCGACTTCTTCACTGCAAGCTTCAAGCCGCTCGGCAAGCTTGACAAGGAGACCGGTCTTTACGCGGCTGCCGAAGCTGACGCCAAGGCTGTATCAATCAACAGCGAGAACGCAAAAGTGCTTTATCGCCTCAATCCCGCCGGCGTAACTCTCGAAGATATCGAGACCCCGAGCTTCGTACAGGTTATAGCTACCTCACGCTCAGGCAACGAGGCTGTGCTTGACGTAGTTGACTTCAAGAAGTCGGAGGAAGGCGAAGGAATCCTCGAGGTGTTTGCGAAGAAGAATGTTGACACTAATGTAGACAAGGCAGGTCCGGGCAACAGCTTCTACACCGTAGCACTCCGTGTGCCCATCGCAGCAAAGAATCTCTACACCTGGACTGAAGGTGAAGGCGACGAGAAGGTGACAAAGACTGAAGATCCTGCCGACGCAGTGGTATTCTCTGAGTATGCACGCATATCCGACACCTACTTCACTCCCGCTCTTACCGCGACTACTTCGCTTGAGACTCCCGAATATGCAGAAACCAACCTCCATGCATGGGCAAATATCGCTGCCGCTGACATCCTTACCGAGGTCAACTACAACAGCGTGACCGACCTTAGCGCATATGTGACCGGTTGCATGAACTACGACAACAAGCATGTAGTGATGAACGCCGATGACATGAAGATGTTTGGCTTCACAATCGAATATGCAGTATTCGGTCAGGAATACAAAGTAAACGGTGTGAACCAGCAGGTATATGCTTCTATAAGCAAAGATGGCAAACTCACTCCCGTCACTCCTGAAAATGGCAATATCCTTGACCGTCTCGGCAAGACTCCGGTTATCGAAGTTGTCATGAAAGACAAGGCAGGCAATGTAATCGCACAGGAATTTGTTAAAGTTAAATTGACTCTCGGTGACGCCAATACCAAGTTTACTATCACTTATCCTTCAGTTGAACTCAGCTGCAGCGCATTTGATGAAGTGGTTACATGGGACGCTATCAACAGCGAAATCATCAGCAAGCTTGGCTTTGCAATGACCAAAGAGCAGTTCGTTGCCACCTATGCGGCTACCGCACCCGCAGGAGTCATTGTCAACCTTAACGCTACCGGCGAGGAAGAAGACCAGCCTATCATCTGGACTGTAGGTGTTGCCGACATGATTCTCGGTGGTGAGGACTTGACTCTCAGCAAGGAAATCAAGTTTACCAATGCTGCCGGTCTATACCCCGACCTCACTCTGACTCTCAAGGTAACTGTTGAATGGCCGGCTAACCTGCCCTCACTCGGCAAGACTGTCCCCGCATTCTGGAACAACAACGTCATGCGTGTTCTCCCGCAAGCAATGCCTGTCGGTGGGTTCAACGGTTCAACCGCAACTTACGACACCAATATTCTTACCGGTCGTGTGGCACCTTATCTCAACAACCTGCTTGACTGCGCAACCTGGGACATCGTGTTCAAGACAGCACCCGCAGGATATGAGGTAGACGAGGATAACAGCTATGTAATCAACATTGACGCTGACCCCGCTGTTGTAGCCGCAAGACTATGGTATGGTAATGCCGACAAGGCTGAATTTGACCTTAACAAGGCTGACGCAAGCGACACCGAACTTGAGGCTAACTTCTTCATCGAGAACAATGCCGCAGGTATCGCAATGGTTGAAAATGAAATGACGGTAGGTCTCGGCTGGAACATACAGCTTAACGGCAACGCCGATAACATGTACAGCCTTAACAGCACATCTGTCAAGATCATCAAGCCGCTTCAGTCGCTTACAACAGCCGCTGTAGCTCCTCTAACCCAGAATTCTCAGGCTCAGACACGTAATCTTGCTGCCAACATGACTATCACCGATGCATTCGGCAACGAGTTCGTAGCCGGTACAGATTACTGGAAATATTATGGAATCACCAAGGTTGACTGGACTTCAGGCACACCGACTATTACCGACAATGGTGTTGACTACACTCCTCAGCAGATGAATTACCAGATCAACATAAGCGAGGCAGGTGTACTCACCTTCACCGGCAACGGTATCGCCATCCAGCATGACCTTACCCTTAACATTCCGGTGGTTGTAACCCACAAGTGGGGTAAGCTCAACCAGACTGTACACGTGACCATCAAACCGGGTCTATAATATCACGAGAAAGGTAAAGTAGCACTTTTACCGTATATGATAAGGGGAAAGAGCGCGACGTGAGTCGGGCTCTTTCATTTTTTATATAGTCTATCGGGTGAAATCTACAGCCGGGTGGCTAATACGATAAGAAGCATGATAAGTTCAGCAACACGGTTTATACGGATTGACTTCACCATGTCGGCAGTAGTAAGAAGACGTGGATTTTCTCCGATATAAGGCTTATAGACAGTCTCGCCGAAATAATCGTGGGAACCGCCGAAACGACAATCAAGAATGCCGGCAAGGGCGGCTTCAGGATAACCGGAATTAGGACTTGCGTGACACTTCCCGTAACGGATGACAAATGACAGCAATGAAAGCCGTCCGGAAGCCACGACCATAAGAAAAGCGGTTAAACGCGCCGGAATATAGTTGGCGGCATCGTCAATCTTAGCCGCCCATCTTCCATAATCACGGAAACGCTCGTTACGGTAGCCGGTCATAGAGTCAAGGGTATTTATCATCTTATAGGCGAGCATACCGGGGACACCAAGCAACATATACCAGAATAGCGGAGCAATGACACCGTCACTAAGATTCTCGGCAAGCGTCTCAAGGGCCGCCGTGCGTATCTCCTGAGCCGAAAGCATATTCGTGTCGCGTCCCACTATCCGGGCCACCTGGCGGCGTCCCTCTTCGACAGAACGGTCAACGGCGGCAAACACTCCCCTTACTTCGCGCACAAGAGTTGTGCCGGCAAGACAATAAAATATGATTACCGCCTCAAAGCAACATTTAACCCACTGATAAGGTGAAAGCATGTTTTCAATTAATAGTGTGACTAAATATACAGCGACAATCAACCCTACGGCTGACAGCGCGCCTTTCGCCACCCGATGAAGTCCCCGGTTTAGACGATGTTCAAGCCATGAGATGACCTTTCCGAAACCTACTATGGGGTGAGGAAGAGATGCGGGATCACCCGCCGCGAAATCAAGCGCCCACCCTGCAAGCAGGGGCGCCACTGCTAAAATGACATCCATTCTCTTATTGCTTTTATCAATAATTTATTGTCTTCACGCGACTGCGCGGCTACGCGTATATATCGGTTGTCGAGCCCGTGAAAATTTGATGCGTCGCGGATAAGTATGCCGTAACGCTCCACAAGCCACTCTTTAAGTTCAGGCGCACTTCCGCAAGGCAGACGGCAAAGCATGAAATTACAATCGGTCTCGGAAACCCACATGCCACACTCCATCAACTCCCCGCGTAA
The DNA here is from genome assembly GCF_004570975.1 of Barnesiella sp. WM24. GTDB lineage: Bacteria > Bacteroidota > Bacteroidia > Bacteroidales > Muribaculaceae > Muribaculum. The sequence continues at coordinate 2,399 of NZ_SPPC01000023.1, read as the reverse complement.
CCTTAGAGCCTCTTCATGAAGTCGAGGGGCGTCGACTGTGGGAGTGCCTGTGTCAGTCATAAGATAGCGCGCCGCAACAATAGCAATCGCGTTAACCGACCACGGCATCCTGTATTGTCTTATCTTATCAAGAATAGCACTATCAGCTATCGCATAGCCTATACGCAATCCCGGGACAGAGTAGCGCTTGGTAAACGAGCCGAGCAACACGACATTGCCTGTGTCGACCGCCGTCCGCGGTGTCATCACAGGTTTTACGGCATAATCGGCATAGGCTCCGTCTATAACAAAAATCTTATCACAATGGGTGCCGGCGAGCCCTTGCACAGTATCGGCCGGCAAGACTTTTCCTGTCGGATTATTCGGATTACAGAGCCACACTACTCCGGCATCAGCCGATATTTCATCTATGCGTGCCGCATGATGTATCTTGTGCCCGTACATCCTGCACGCGTCCTCATATTCGCTGAATGTAGGAGACAATATATCTGATCCTTCATTCTGAAAAGCGTGCGCAATAAGATAAATAGCCTCGGTAGCGCCGTTGGTAACAATCACACATTCTGCCGGGACACCCTCGGTTGCAGCTATCATTGCTTCAAGCTCTCCGGGATAGGGCTCGGGGTAGGACCCTATCGCCTCCGGATGTAGGGCTATATGCTGCATGAGCTTGTCAAGATAGTCCACACGGCATATGTTGGAACTGAAATTATATTTCACTCTTGCGCCATACCGGTATATGTCGTCGCCGTGTCCATCAATCATCGCCGTTCATTATTCTATACACCGCATCAATATCTATATGCTTGCGAAGCGCCGCGGCAAGTGCGTCATACTGGCTCTCGCGCCACGACACATAATCCTGACCGCACTCACCATTGTCAGAAGCCTCCGAATACGGAGACAGAAGATAGTCGACAACACAGTCATTGTCGAGAATACCGTGGATATAACTGCCCATACAGCGGTTATCGACAATACAGCCCTCGGGACTACCGTCGCTCAGATGATTCAGCGGAGTAATACCGGGAGTCATTTCCGTGCGCCCCATATGTATCTCGTAACCCTTGCAGTTTTTATTTGATTCAAGGAAATTGAAGTCGACCTGACGTGTCACTTTATCGCCTGTCAACACAGTGCTTACAGGCAAAAGCCCGAGACCCTGCACGGTTATTGATTTTCCTTCCACACCCTGCGGGTCGCTTATCACGGTTCCCATAATCTGATAGCCTCCGCATATTCCGAATAATGTCTTTCCCGCATTACGGGCGTCATGGATTGCAGCGGCAAGCCCCGATTCGCGCAGAAAAGCCAGATCGTCAATAGTCGACTTAGTGCCGGGGATTATTACGATGTCGGCATTAAGCAGCTCTTCGGGCGATGTGGTATAATAGAGATTTACGCGTGAGTCTCTTTCAAGACGGTTGAAATCAGTAAAATTGGATATATGACGTAATTTTACCACCGCTGCGTTAATCTTGCCTGTGCCGCTCGACGATGACTTCCCTTCAAGAGCGACAGAGTCCTCTTCGTCAATGTGGATGTCATTAAGATAGGGCACAACTCCAAGTACGGGCACACCACAGATCTCTTCAATAATTTTTCTTCCCGAATCAAACAGACTGATGTCGCCCCTGAACTTGTTTATGATTACTCCCTTTATCAGCTTGCGGTCATAATCATCCTGAAGCATGATAGAGCCATAAAGACTGGCAAAGACTCCGCCGCGGTCAATGTCGGCGACAATGATAACACGCGCTCCGGCATAACGCGCCATAGACATGTTTACCAAATCCAGGTGACGAAGATTCAACTCGGCTATACTTCCCGCACCTTCAAGCACAATCGGGTTATAACGCGATGAGAGCCGGTCATAGGCCTTATGCACCTCGTCGGCAAGAAACTTCCGTCCATCCTGCCTGAAATAATCGCGCGCCGAAGTATTACCGATAGGTTTGCCGTTCAACACTACCTGCGATGTGCAATCACCCGTAGGCTTCAACAATAAAGGATTCATGTCAGTTTCACAGGCTATACCTGCAGCCTCTGCCTGAACAGCCTGAGCCCTGCCGATTTCAAAACCGTCGGGAGTGGCATAAGAATTCAATGCCATGTTCTGCGCCTTGAATGGAGCTGGGTTATATCCATCCTGCTTGAATATACGGCAAAGCCCGGTCACGATTATACTTTTCCCTACATCGCTGCCGGTGCCGGCAAACATTAAAGGTAACACAAGATAACTACTATTAAATTTGACTTTTCGTATGGGTAAAAAAAAAGAGGCTGCAAGGGTTGCTTGCAGCCTCGAAGGGGGCGGTTACCTACTCTCCCACTTTCGCAGTACCATCGGCGTGGCGGGGTTTAACTTCTCTGTTCGGAATGGGAAGAGGTGGAGCCCC
>NZ_SPPC01000022.1 GCF_004570975.1 Barnesiella sp. WM24 | reverse complement strand
GTGCATATTGACATTAAAATTTTATATTTCATAATTACTTATTATTAACCATTCCTTTTATTATATATACATATGTTTTAGGAAACGATGAAACAGGAGCTGTATATATTCCTCCTTCACTAATAAAATCCGAAATCTCGCATGAGGTTACGCCCAATAATAGTGAGGCTGGAAGTAAAAACAATAACTTTTTATTCATCTATTGATTTTGTTTGAAATGTGAAATCGATTAACCGTAAAATACAGCAAAATATCGTAAATGTGCAAATAAAAATGTATCATTTGACATTATGACATTATAATCAGATAATTAAGTATCACTTATAAATCCTGTCGAGCTTCCACTCGCCCCTACACTGCCTGCATGGACAATCATTGATGATGCATTGCATATCACCGCAATGCTCCACCGCGTAGCTGCATGGATAGTCATTGATAATACGTTGAAAATCACGTCGATACCCACAGCGTATCTGCATGGACAATCATTGATAATGCATTGCAAATCACCCAAACGCTCCACCGCGTAGCTGTAGGGGCGACTGGAAGGTCGCCCGCAATACAAACCATGCGAAAACACAGAATATCCCCGCAAGGGGATGCCGCCACATATACGTCATCGGCGTGCTCAACGCGGGCGAGCTTCCACTCGCCCCTACATTGCCTGCATGGACAGTCTTTGATAATATGTTGTAAATCACCGCAATATCCACGGTGTGGCTGTATGGACAATCCATGATGATGCATTGAAAATCACGTCAATGCCCCACCGCGCAGCTGTATGGACAACTATTGATGATACATTGAAAATCACCGCAACGCTCCACCGCGTAGCTGTAGGGGCGACTGGAAGGTCGCCCGCAACACATGCACAGCGGAAACGCGGTCTGTTCCCGGCGGGGATGCCGCCACATATACGTCATCGGCGTGCTCAACGCGGGCGAGCTTCCACTCGCCCCTACACTGCCTGTATAGGCAATCATTGATAATGCATTGTAAATCACGTCAATACACGCCGTGTAGCCGTATGGTCAATCCATGATAATGCGTTGAAATTCACGTTAATACCCTATTGTGTAGCTGCATGGATAATCCATGATGATGCATTGTAAATCACTGTAATGCGCCAATGGCTGCCCGGGTTAATACCAGGTGATGCCGTTGGAATAAGATGAGCGCTTGTCGTACTTGAGGTCTTGGAGAAGCGACGACTTGACGGCTATGTGGAAATTGTAGCTTTTGTAGGGTCCTACCGGGACAAAGCTTGCTGTCATAGTGAAGCAATGCAGGTCACGCGACACATTGCAGTTCATGTAGGCGAGCTTGTGGGTGTCAAAATTGTAACTTGCGCTGAATCCGAAATTCCAGTTTTTGGTAGGCTGTATATTGCCTGAGAAGCTGAGATTCTGGGTGATACGAGGGTCATACTCCAGCTTCTCCTTGTTGAAGTTGCCGTAGCCGTAGTTGATCGAGTAGTTGAACGTGAGACTCCACGGGACTTCCCACTTCATATAGCCGCCATCGTTCATCTCCACCATGTTGTTTTCATTATCGCGGTTGCGGCGGTTGTTGTTGCCGGAGAAGTTGTCGCCTTCCTCGTCGTCGGGATAATAATCGTCATCCTCGTCATCACGACGGTTGCCGCGCTTATCGTCTTTCTTGTCCTTTTTCTTGAAGGTGTTGTTGTTGAAGGTGTAAGAGAATGATGTTCCGGTGTTGCGGAGTCTTCCGAGCCCTTTTCCGGCTTTCCAACGCGGAATGTTGACACGCACCGGATTGCCCGACGAGTTGAGCTGATAGGTGTACACGTCCCAAGTAGCCGAGAGGCTGAGGTTGAAATTCTTGACGAGGCGTATCAGGATGGAGGTATTGATGTCGCTCCAGTTCATCGAGTCGGCGGCAAAGTTATAGCTCTCCGAGATAGAGAGGTTTTCGATGAGCGATATTTTTTTCTCGCCTATACTGTCGTTGCTCTTCACCTTCATCTCGAGATTGTTGGCGAGCGAGAAACTCAGCGAACCCGATTTTCCCTGTCCCGGCACTCTGAACACCGCGTTGGGGAAGTAAGAATATTTGCGGCTCATGGTCTCTCCGGCGGTGTTCTGATACTGATATTGACCGTAATATCCGAAGAACGACGATGAGAAGTCGGGATTGCCTGAAAATGAGATTGACGGCGTCAGCACGTGGCGTATCATCTTTACTTTGTCACCAAGAAATTTCATCGGCTGGTAGAAGCCGTAAAGCTTCGTGTCGAGCGATACCGATGCCTGGAAATCCCACACGTTGTAGAAACTGTAGGTGGTGTCACACACTTCTGCCATCAGCGCGGGGTCCCAATGGCGCTTGACCTTGTTGGTGTACATGCGGTCGGTGAGCTGGAGCGACGGAGTCACGTTTATGTATTTCAACACATTGAATGTGGCTGAGATAGGTATTGAGTGCTTCATGCCGTTGCGCCAGTCCTTTATCAGGCTTTTATGGATAAATTCATCCTGTTTCGCAGTAAGCGAGTTCTGGAGAATACCGGAGTAAGACATCTTTATTTTCTCATACCATCGCTCTTTTCCTACAGCACGCTTGCGCTTGAAGGGATAAAACTGTGACATCGTGGCGGTGATGTTAGGAAACGACACACTTAGTGTCGAGTCCTGTGTGCGCTGCGCGATGTTCATGGTCGTTGACAGCGACCACTTCGAGTTGGGGATGCGGTAGGTGAGGTTGACCGTCGAACTCTTGGTGTTTTCGGTAAACGAGTTGCTGTAATAACTGTTTACGTCACTGCGTGTATATCCGCTCGTGGAGAAGTTGACGCTTGCCGACAGGTTCATGTTGGGATTGGCTTTCGCGTCCTGGCTGTGATTCCACAATACCTGGAAGTTGGTCTGCTTGGCATAGTCGGGATTGCCTTTCTCTCCGTATATCGTGTTAAGATAACTGATATTGAAGCTGCCGGAAAATTTATAGCGCTTCACGTAGCTTGACCGTGCTGAGAGACCCCACGACCCCTTGGTGTAGATTTCGCCTGTAAGGGCGAGGTCGACGTTGTCGTTGATGGCGAAGTAGTAACCGCCGTTGCTTAGATAGAATCCGCGGTTGTAGTCGTCGCCGAAGGTCGGGAATATGACTCCGGAAGAGTATTTTTCAGAGAAGGGGAAATATCCGAACGGCACGGCAAGCGGCAGCGGCAGTCCGGCAAGCACCATATAGGCGGGGCCTGTCACGATGTTGCTTTTGGGCTTGACCTTAGCCTTTGTGAGCTGGAAATAGAAGTGGGGATGCTCATGGTCGGAGCAGGTCGAGTATCTGCCGTCTTTAAGGAAATACTCACCGTTTTCCATTTTCTTTGTCTTGCCGCCTGTAAGGTATCCTTCGCCCTGCTCGGTCACTACGTTGTTGATGTAGCCTCTCTGGGTCTTGAAGTTGAAGCTCATGTTTTCCGACTCATACTCTCCGCTCTTGTCGCTGAACACCGGCTTGCCGGTAAGCTCGCCGGTCGAGTCGGGGCGCCCAAGCGCATGTACGTTGTTGGTAGCCATGTCCATAGCCACTTCCGCCGCCTGTAGCTTCTGGTCACCGTAGGTCAGCTCTGCATCGCCATACATGTAGGCGCTGTTTTGCCCTACGAGTATCATCGAGTCCTTGGCTGAAAACACCACGGTGTTGTCCAGGTCGACTTTCTGGCGGCGTATGCGCGACTGGCGGGGCATCTCCGGAAGCGGCGGGGGCAATATAGCCGCTGCAATCGAGTCGGAGTCCATTTCGCTGAAAGGGGTGCGGTCATGCCTGTCGACACGACGCTTTCTCTCCGTGACGGTAGCCTGCGAGTCGGGGGCTGCGTCTACAGAATCATGTACAGCAGGAAGGCTCTCGTCGCCGGTCCGTGATGGGAATGATGAGGCAAGGGAGCTGAGGGCACATAATAGCACCGCTGTTATTATATATATGTGAGAATGTCTCAATTCGGAATAATTCCTAAAAATTCAGTGCAAAGATACTACTTGACAACGTATTTAAAAAATTATCCTTGCAAGTTTAGCTAATGTTAAAAACAAAAGATGTAACTTTATGTTATATTTTTTAAAACGACTATTTATTTAAGTGGGACATCTTATTAAAAATAAATTCATCCGACGTGTGCTTAAAGCGCTGATGTGGCTATTGATAGTGTTGCTGTTAATTCCCGCGCTGCTTTATGTGCCCTTTGTGCAGGATTTTGCCAAGGATTTCGCTTTGAAGCAGGTGGCAAAGTCCACGGGCATGACTATCGGCGTCGACCGCTTCAGGCTGAAATGGCCTCTGCGGCTTGAACTCGGCGGGGTCACTGTCATCGAGGCTCAGGGCGACACCATGCTCCGCGCGGGCGACATAAGGCTTGATGTAGGCTTGATGCAGCTGCTGAAACTCGACATTCATGCCGAGGGAAGCGTGAAAGATGTCCGCTATCAGCTCGGCACTCCCGACTCGCTGATGTATCTTGTGGCTGATGTAAGGCAGTTTGAGCTGTCGCCGTCAAGCTATGACCTCAAGAATCAGCGCATCGACGTGAGCCGCGCGCGCCTTGACGGCGGCGACGTGACGCTGCTGTTCAACGGCACCGACACTACCGCCACTCCCCCCGACACAGCCGCGGCTATGCCCCTTGTGATAAAAGCCGGGCTGATTGAGCTTCATGATATAAATTACCGCATGTCGATGCTTCCCGTCATTGACTCCCTCGGCGCAAAGGTGCCGTCGGCAGTTCTGCGTGACGGACTCGTCGATATGGGTAAACGCCGCATACATGCCTCGTCGCTGAGTGTCGACTCGGTGACGGCGACTTATCTCACACCCTCTCCCGAGTGGCTTGCCGCCCATCCTGTCGACTCGACTCTTGTAGCCGCTGTTGACACTGTCGTGACGTCGTCTGATGACGAGATGTGGGTGATTACCGGCGATTCTGTCAGGCTTACAGGTAAGGATGCCCTTTACGGAGTAAGGGGCGCGGTCCCGCAGCCCGGACTTGACATGAACTACCTGCAGGTGACCGATGTAGACCTTCGTGTCGACTCTTTTTACAACAAGGGCGCCTCGATTATAGTGCCGCTTCGCAGGCTTGCCGCAAAGGAGCGCTGCGGGGTCGGCATCGAGGCTTCAGGCCGCTTCTCGATGGACAGTGTCGCGATGAAAGCGGAGCGCTTCAACATCACCACGCTTTTCTCCCGTCTTGACTTCAACGCCGAGATGGGTATGGGCGATTTTGCATCCGATCCCTCGCTGCCTCTGTCGCTCAGGGCGATGGCGCAGGTGGGCATCCCCGATATCGAGATGATTATGCCGGCAATGTCGCCCATGCTGAAGACTATGCCGCGCTATAACGACATGAAACTTGACGCCGACATAAACGGCACTGTCTCTAACCTGTCGATTGACCGTCTTGCGGCATCATTGCCCGGCTATATGAATGTGGAGATGCGCGGCAATGTGACCGACATGATGAATCCTGACCGGCTCGGAGGCAATATCGACATTGAGGGCAATCTTAATAATGTAAATTTCGTTAAGCCTACGGTGCTTGAGGCGAAACTCGCGCGCAGTATAAACATCCCGCCGATAAAACTTGCCGGAAGGGTCGACATGAACCGTGGCACGATTAAGGGTAATCTCGATGCCTATACGGGAGATGGCGCTGTGTTGCTCGACGCTATGTGGAACGGCAAGGCGGAAAGATATGACCTTGACCTCGCCATGCAGGAATTTCCCGTGGCGTCAATCATGCCGGAGCTTGGTGTCGGCAATGTATCGGCTTCGGCGGCTGTGAAGGGGCGTGGCTATGACCCTATGTCGCCGCTTACGTCCATCGATGCAAAAATTGACGTGACGGCGGTGGAATATCAGAAGGTCACGTATTCCGACCTGCGGGCGACCGCACGCCTTGACAGCGGTAAGGTTGATGCGACTGTGGTCTCTATGAACCGTGACGCCGACTTTGACCTGGCGCTGACAGGCGAGCTTGGAAAAGATGCCTACGAGGCGCAGTTTACCGGCAATGTCCGTAATCTTGACCTGATGGGGCTGAAGATGTCGCCCTCCATGTCAAAGGGCTCGTTTTCTATAGAGGGAAGCGGAAAGATGCTGCCGCGGCAAAATGTTATCGATGCCGACGTGGCGGTGACCTCGCTGAAGTGGGACATGCCCGACATGAGCCTCGCCACTCCGCGTGTTGACGCGTCGCTTGCCTCCGACGACTCTACCATGACAGTGAAACTTTCCAATGAGTCGCTCAACACAATCTTGATTGCGGCGTGTCCGCTCGATTCGTTTATGACACGTGTCACCAACACGATGGCGATTCTTGACCGTAACATAGCGGCAAGGCGCATTGATGTCGACTCGATACAGAAATCGTTGCCCCCGTTTGTGCTTGACATTCAGTCGGGCAGGAAGAGTGTGCTGTCAAGTCTGCTCGAGCCCTCAAAGACATCGTTTAATACACTGAGTCTTAACATGCGTAATGACTCCCTGATGCGCATTGCCGGAGAGGCATATGGCATTGCCGTCGGCGACACCCGCATCGATTCTGTAAGGCTCAATGCGTTCCAGCACGGCAAGTATCTGGTGTTCAGGGCGGCGATGAACAACCGTCCCGGCACATTTGATGATTTTGCCCATGTCAATGCCTCGGGATTTATCGCCAATGAGAACTTGTCGGTTTTTGTAAATCAGTCAAATATAAAAAATGAGACCGGATTCAAGCTCGGTGTCAATCTTGCGGCGGCTGACTCTGTGATTACCTTGCGCATGACACCGCTGAAACCGGTGATAGGCTATAAGACATGGTCGATTAATCCCGACAATATAATAAGCGTGAATCTTGCCGACAGGCACATTGACGCCAATCTTAACCTGTCAAACGGAGACAGTCACCTGAAGATATTTACCGAACATGTGGATGGCGCCACTGACGGACAGGAGGATATTGTAGTCAATGCTTCTGGCATACAGCTTGCCGACTGGCTGTCGCTGTCGCCGTTTGCACCCCCGATTGAGGGTGTCGCAGGCGCTGACATACATCTTGGCTGGAATGCGGCTGAAAAGTCGATTACCGGCAAGGGCGATGTGTCGCTTGATGACTTCACCTACGGCGGCGAGCGCGTAGGGTCATTCCTCTTTGACGTAGGTCTCAGCACCGATGCCTCGGGTGTGGTGAACGCCAGCACGTCGCTGATGGTCGACAGTATTAAAGTGATAACTGCTGTCGGAAAGCTTAATGACAGCACGGCGGTCAATCCGTTTATGCTCGATTTCTCGATGATACACTTCCCGTTGCGTATCGTCAACCCGTTCCTGCCGCCCGGCATGGCGACTCTCAGCGGAATGCTCAACGGTCAGATGGACATCACCGGAACAATCGCGTCGCCTACATTCAACGGCTATCTTGACTTTGACTCGGCGGCTGTTGCGGTCAACATGATCGGCACTCAGTTCAGATTTTCGGAAGAAAAGATTCCGGTCGACAGCAATGTAGTGAGGTTTGACAATTACACGATATCGGCAAAAAACAATAATCCGCTGACTATCAACGGCACAGTCGACATGAAAAATCTTATGTCGCCGGCGATTGACCTTGGCATGAAGGCACGTAACATGATGATTGTCGACTCAAAGAAGAAAAAGAATGTCGATGTCTACGGAAAGGCCTATATCGACCTTGACGGCGACGTGAAAGGCAATCTCGACTTCCTGAGGGTCAACGCGCGTCTTGACCTGCTTGAGGGCAGCAACGTGACTTATGTTGTCAATACGGTGACCGATAATCTGAGCGGACTCGGTGCTACCGACGATGACATGGTGAAATTTGTGCAGTTTGCCGACACGGCGGCTGTAGCCATCGCCGATACGATTGCCGATACAGGCATGGCGATGATGCTTGACGCGCAACTGATAATATCACAAGGCACCACCATCAATGTCGACATCTCTGCCAACGGGCAGGACAAGGCGCAGATACAAGGCACGGCTAATCTTAACTTCACCATGTCGCCGTTCAGTGACATGCGTCTTACCGGGCGCTTCAATATCGACAACGGATTTGTGCGCTACACTCCGCCGCTGATGTCGCAGAAACTGTTTAACTTCGAGAGCGGCAGCTATGTGGCGTTCAACGGTGACATGATGAACCCGATACTCAACCTGCACGCCCACGACACGATGAAGGCAAATGTCACCGAGAGCGGTCAGGATTCGCGTCTTGTCAACTTCATTGTGGCGCTTAACGTGACCGGCACGCTTAGCAACATGGACGTGGGGTTTGACCTGTCGACCAATGACGACCTCACCGTGCAGAATGAGCTGGAGACCATGAGTCCGGAGCAGAGAGCCAACCAGGCGATGAATCTTCTCCTTTATAACGTCTACACCGGTCCAGGCACAAAGGCGTCGGCTAATCTTAGCGGCAACCCTCTGTTCTCGTTCCTGACGTCAAGGCTTAACTCATGGGCGGCAAATACCATAAAGGGTGTCGACATAAGCTTCGGCATAGACCAGTATGACCGCACCGCCGACGGAGCTACCTCCACGACCACGAGCTACAGCTACCGCGTCAGCAAGTCGCTCTTTAACGACCGGTTCAAGATTGTGGTGGGCGGCAACTACTCGACCGATGCCAACATGGATGAGAATTTCTCCCAGAATCTTATAAATGACATCTCGTTTGAATACATGCTCAACCGCAGCGGCTCGATGTATGTCAGGCTGTTCAGGCATGTAGGATATGAGAGCATACTTGAAGGCGAGGTCATACAGACCGGTGTCGGTTTCGTCTATCGCCGTAAGCTCGCCTCTCTGCGCGACATGTTCCGCTTCCGCCGCGCGCCGTCGCGGGAACAGGTGGCGGCGCTCCCCGTTAACTCTTCAAATGATGAAAAAGATGAAGGCAAGACTGAATGACATTTTATCCCGATATGGCATGCTGCCGCTTGTCGCCGTCATGTTGCTCATGGCTGCGGGTTTTACATCATGCTCCACCACAAGCCGGCTGGGGAAAGACGACGTGCTGTACACAGGAGTCAAGAAGGTGTCGATAGTGCCTGTCGAGGGGGAGCAGGTGCCCGAGGGGGTGAAAGACAAGGTCAACACAGCCGTGAAAGCCGAGACCAACGGCTTGAAGGTGATGGGGATGACCTTGCAGTGGATACCTATTGGGCTGTGGACCTATAATCACATGAGCAATCCGGAGAAGGGATTGAAACACTGGCTGTATGAAAAGCTTGTGCAGGACCCTGTGCTGGTAAGTGACGTGCGTCCGCAGTTGCGCACTAAAATGATTGAGAATGAGCTTAGCAATTCAGGCTTTTTCCGTAATTCAGCCTCCTATGAGCTTGTCTACAACAAGCGGAATCCCAAGAAGGCGAAAATATCCTATACGATAGAGACGGGTCCGGCTTATCTGCTTGACTCGATTCAATATCTCCCCGACACGTGTCATCTGTATCATAAGATTGACTCAATAGCGCGGTTCAACAACTATCTGCGGAAAGGGGAGCGGTATTCCACCGACTCGTTAAGCGCCGCGCGCACACGTATAGCCAATTCGCTCCGTAATCTCGGCTATTACTTCTTCCTTCCGGAATACATAGAATACCTTGCCGACAGCACTATCACGCGCGAGCGCATAGCGCTAAGGCTCTCGATAGCGCGTAATGTGCCTAAATTTGCCCTGCGCCGTTATCGCACGGGCGACATCACGGTCTACGTGAATAGAAACCAGGGAGGGGGAACAGCCGATACAATAATGACCCCGCGGGCTACCGTGGTGCAGATGAAACCGTCAAAGTTAAGGACGGCGATAATACCGGAGTGTGTCACCTTCCGAAAGGGGAAATACTTCTCTGTGCGCGACATGAACCGCACACAGACCTATCTGTCGCGTCTCGGCATATTCAACTACATCAATATCCAGGCGATGCCCGATACGACATCTTCCGACCCGATATTGAACGTGGCGGTCGACTGCACGTTTGACGCGCCTTATGAGGCGAGTATAGAAGCCAATGTGTCGTCGAAGTCTAACAGTTATCTCGGCCCGGGACTGACAGTGGCGGTCACCAACCGCAATCTCTTCGGCGGCGGCGAGCAGCTGAGGGTCGCACTCACCGGGTCATATGAATGGCAGACCGGACATGACCGCAGCTCGATATTCAATAGCTACGAGGTCGGTATAAACAGTTCGCTGGCATTTCCGCGCGTGCTTGCCCCGAGATTCATAAGGCTCTCAAGACGTAATCTTAACTGGACCCGGTTCACGCTTAACGCCGACCTGCTGAACCGTCCCCACTATTTTAACATGGCTCAGTTCAGCGCGTCGATGAATTATGACTGGCAGCTCAGGAAATATTTCACTTATACCTACACGCCTTTGAAGCTGACATATACGAAAATGATGCGCACTACCGCCGCTTTTGACTCCATAATCGGGGCAAATCCTGCTGTCGGGCTGAGTTTCCGCAACCAGTTTATACCCCAGATGGCTTGGTCGATGATTTATGACCGCCGCATCAACCGCAATAACCAGATAAATATACAGGCTTCCATCCAGGAGGCGGGCAATGTGTGCTGGGCGCTGTGGCGTGCGTGTGGGGTGAAGGGCGAGAAGAGACTCTTCGGTATGCCGTTCTCTCAGTTTGTAAAAGGCACTGCGCAGGTGGTGTATTCGCGCCGCTTCCACTCTGAAAACTGGCTTGTCACCCGTATATTCGGCGGCATAGCCCATGCCTACGGTAACGCGTCGGAGGTGCCTTACAGCGAGCAGTTCTACATAGGAGGCGCCAACTCGGTAAGGGCGTTCACTGTGCGCAGCATCGGTCCAGGCAGCTACCATCCCGAGGGTGGCTCGTCCAATAATTTTGATGAGACGGGTACATTTAAGTTTGAGTTCAATGTCGAGTATCGCTTCCGTATATACGGTCCGTTGCATGGCGCCACATTCCTTGACACAGGTAATGTGTGGCTTCTGAAGAATGACCCGTCGCGTCCCGGCGGAAAGCTTGAAGGCAAGCGGTTTTTCAAAGACCTCGCCGTCGGCACGGGTGTCGGGCTGCGTGTGGACATCGGCATGCTTGTCGTGCGCGGCGACCTCGGTATAGGCATCCACGCTCCTTACAACACCGGCAAGCGCGGTTACTACAACATGACTTCATTTAAAAACTCGCTCGCCTTCCACCTCGCCATCGGCTACCCCTTCTGACCCTTCTGCCTCGCAATTTTTCCCGATAGCAAAATCGGTTTTCGTTTTCATTCGGGATATGGAGCGACATCAGAGACCGTGTGATTTGTAGCTTGCTCAATGAAGTATGTAGACTACCCTCCGACAAACATCACCCGCTTGACCGCCCCGCTTTCATTTGCCATTAATGGAATCATTTTTGACAGTTGTTTTCTCAGCCGTTTTTGGCACTATATCATACATAAAAACCAAGCCTAAGACTTTGGCAAATGCAAGTCCGTTAAGGATACATGGTTCCTTGTCCTTGATCAGTTTGGTGATGTCAACCATGTCTATCCATTCTGACACTCTATTTAGTTCGCGTTTATAGATGGATTCATAGTCGTTATATTTGTCGACGGTGTACGAGGAGATTACAATATTGTTGCCTTTTTTCGGAAAAACAATTATATCTATTCCAGTCCCTGAGAATTTATTCTTGTCTAAATAGTAGCTCCTACGGCCGATTACTCTGTACAAGCTATCGCAGGGATTCAGCGAGTCATGTAAGATAACATGTTCACGTCTTATTAATTTGGATAATATACTATCATTATTGAGACGGGAAATAGGCTCATTTGAATAGCCTGACAGGCTAAATGTCAATA
>NZ_SPPC01000021.1 GCF_004570975.1 Barnesiella sp. WM24 | reverse complement strand
TCCGCTATGTGCGCTGTGTAAAGAATGTGATGCAGTATGCTCTCGCCCACAAGTGGATAGACCATGACCCGTTTATAGGCAAGAAATACCAGCGAACCCACACTGAGCGACAATACCTGACTGAAACAGAACTTAAAGCTGTGATGGAGCTTGACCTGAGCGACATTCCGCGGCTTGAGGTAGTGCGCGATACCTTTGTGTTCTGCTGTTTCACCGGCTTGGCGTTCTGTGATATCAAATCGCTGCTGCGTTCCAACATCACGACTGATGCCGAGGGCAACACATGGATACGCAAAGCCCGTGAGAAAACAGGCGAGATGAGTGTCATTCCTCTTCTTGCCGTTCCTCGCAAGATTGCAGAAAAATATGATGGCAATCCGGTTGTCATCAAGAAAGATGTTGTGCTTCCGGTAATTACCAACCAGAAGATGAACGCATATCTAAAAGAGATAGCAGACCTCGCACGGATAGAGAAACATCTCACAACGCATCTGGCGCGCCATACCTTCGCAACACTTTCGCTGAGTAACCATGTGCCGATTGAAAGCATCTCGAAGATGCTCGGTCATTCCGACATACGGACAACTCAGATCTACGCTAAAATGCAGGACAAGACCATATATGAGGATATGGCAAGTATGCGCAACAAGTTTGACTGTGCAATGATGAACTGACAGCAGACAGTGAGAAAGAAAAATAACGGCAACCGGGCTTTGTGCTTGGCTGCCGTTATTTCTTCAGTCGAATTTGGGTCGGTAGTTGGATTGCAGGAAGATTTCTATATCTTCCTCGGCATAGAGTATTTTGCCGTCAAGCCGATAATATGGAAGCAGCCTCCTGTCGCGGTAATCCTGCGTGGTGCGTCGGCTTACTCCGAGCAGCTCAGACAGCATGGCGTCGGTGATGAACCGCTTGCCGTGGAGCAACGGGTGGTATTCGTCCCGAAGTCGCTGGCACATGGCGGTGATGTCGTCGGCCTGTGCGGTCAGCCGCATTATGCGCGGGTCTGTGGCGGTTATTGTTTCTTTCATTGCCCCGCTCCTTTCTCCTTCTCGATAAGCCGGGCGATGTCGCTGCCCTTGAACTGTGAAAGTCTGCCGATATGGGAGAACCCGATTTTACCGCGCTCTTTCAGTGCGCGTAGCTTCCTTTCGGAGATGTGGAGATAGTCGCAGGTCTGCTTGGTGTTGAGCCAGTCCGACAATCTTTTGTCGCGAAGCTCGTCATACAACACCTTGACGGTCTTGTGGAGAAAATCGACACGTTCAATCAGTGCGTCGAATACTTCTCGCTCGACTTCAATTGTGTCCATAAATTTGTGGGTTAAGTGGATTATACAGTGGTGGTTTGTGGGATAAGGTTTGAAAAAGTCGGCGGGTATCCCTCCCGCCGACTCACCACTAAATCCACAATCAAAAATTTATGACTGCGATTCTATATCTTCGCATTCCTTACTTCATTCGGCATAGCCGGAGCAAGCTCCGCTCTGCGCTCATTTGTTGCGGAATTCAGTGGCAAAGTTACGGAATAATTCTGACATTCACACTACTGTGCGAATAATCGGTTAAAAGTCAATAATTGAAATCTGAGGCATAATTATATGGATTAAGTGGTGTAACCGTATTGCGGTAGCAAAAGCCGGCGCAGCCCGTCGCATGGATTTACGACTTCGGAGGAAATCGCCTTGGCGCTTTGCCTCGGCAAAGAAATCTTCCCAATGTTTACATTGCAAGTGTTTTCTGGCACACTCTTCTTTTCGTGTGCCGGGAAACATAACTTGCAGAGTTCATGTGAACATCCTTTCCTATTATGAAATATGGAATGTAGCCATTTCTGTAGACCGGTTTGCTGAAATCGGCATTCAGTCCTTATTCCTATGCGTCAGCCGGAAGTGTATTCCCGTTTCGCTTACTTAAATTTACAAAAAATGTCGCGTAAATCCTAACGAAGGAAAGAAAAATTAGATGTTTTATGCGCCGGTCATCGGCAACTTGGCTGAGTCAGAAAAAAATTTTTCAATCGGAAATGTTAAAAAATCAGTCCAAAAATTCGGACATAGTCGGACATACTTGGACATAGCCGGACAATGGCTTTTTTCTGCCGCCTATCAGTTGAATTATATGCTAAACCATCTGGAAAATTATTTGTATCTTTATATAGAGATTGAGTGACAGACCTATCTTCAAGGAGTTTTAATTACCGTGCTATTTATGAAACTGCCTTTTGAACTATAGATATGCCAATCAATCTGACAGACTTTCTTTATACTTGTCAACTTACAAATCTATTGATTTAGAAATATCATAGGTTAAAGTTCAAATTAATTATAAATCTATGGAACAGTCTACCTACCTATTTCTACATTTATACGTTTGTATGTTTATTGATAAGTAAATTGAAAAGCCTATATATAGTTCAATCGTTCAACCGGTTGTAGCCCTGTGGCCACGTAGCCTAAGGCTATGATCCATCGTTTCACCACTTAAATCCATTTTTATGACTGACAACACCCATGTCAACCATTCCGACCAGACCCGTTTTCGTGAAGTCTATCTCCGTAAACGCGACACAAGCCAGTTCAGCCGTCGTTTCTCTGAAATCAGCATAGAACCGCAGTTCGTTCAGGCAATACGCCTTATGCTTCTGTCAGAACAACGTCCACCATGTCACGTCCGCGATGTAATCAACAATATTCTCGAACAGTTCCTTGATAATATCAGCAGATAGTTAACATGCATGGAGGTGTGTCAGGAACTGCTTTTCTTGCAGATAACATTATCTTAGCATTATCATAGCAATTTTGGCACACCTCCATTATTCAATTTAGTTTAATGGGATAATATAAAAACTATAGCTGTAATTATTAGCGTTAAGGACATATTGTCTGTGCGGGCTTGCCCCCCAGCTATTATCTCCCCCTACCCCCCTTTGAGCCATATCTACATTCAGAAATACGCGCCAGCGGTCAGGGGATATGTCGTTGTCATGCATTTGTTTTTTGGTCAATCCTGGATCCATCATCTCAGATGTGACATCAAGAGCGGAAATATCCATAGGCTTTTGACCGACAATCTTTATACCGAGATTGTGTCCATTCGTCAGAGAAGCCCACCTTACATCAGTATGATTACCTGATTCCTGAGGGCGCACATATCGATGGCGTAATGTGTTTACCTGACTGGAGTAGATTCCCAATAATGAAGATGTGTTTCGATCAGAATAATTCTCCCATGGTCCACGCCCATACCAACAGAATTTATCAAATTCTTTGTATAACGGCATAATGACACCAAAGCGAGGAAGCTCCGGAACATCTATCCCTTCATCTGCATTCCATGAGATATCTACTTTCACCATACCGAAATCTCCTACAGAATACGACATCTCGTAATTAGATCCTATATCCGACATCCGATAAAGAGCCTTTATAGTTAATATCCCGTTGTTTTCACTTTTTTCTAATGAAACGAGGTGCCGGTTGGCTGCTGCCGTGCGCCACACATTGGAGCGGATATGCAAACCGTCTCCAATGTCGTTGTCGGTTGGTGCACGCCAAAATGACGGCATTAACGGACCTGCAAAAATATTTCTACCATCAATCGTATATTCCGTCAAACTTCCATCTCTACGATTAAAAGTCATAACGACATTCCCCGATTTCACAATCCAATGATTATCAGTTTCGTTAAATATCGGTTTATTTTCATCATAAATAAGGTTGATACTTTCATTAACCTTATTCAGCATGAATTGATCTCTTGCCACTTCATGTCGTGCCTTGATAATCCCGTCATCATGACTGGTATAAGCATAAACAGACAAAACATATTCCGAATCATTGGAAATGTCTGGTAAACCGAGAGATACACTTTTTTTAGCACCAGGTGCGATATTGACCTTCAGCGAGTCTGTTGCAACCACCAATCCATTACGAAGAAGCTCCCACAAGAACATATAGTCATCAGTGGATTTGAATGAAAAATGATTTTCTATACCTATAATACCGTTTTCTGGTTTTTCAGATGAAAAACGTATGTCCTGATAGACCTTTTTGACTTCATTAAGACCAGGATGAGGCGTCCTATCGGGAAATACGAGTCCATTGATGCAGAAATTTTCATCATTTACATATTCGGTTGCCCCATAATCGCCTCCATATGTCCAATATTGCCTGCCGTTTTCATCATGAGCAAGAAATCCTTGGTCAACCCAATCCCAGATAAAACCGCCCTGCATTTGTGGCGAATTTCGTATAATATCAAAATACTCCTGAAAATTTCCTGTTGAATTACCCATTGCGTGTGCATATTCACACATTATAAATGGACGTCCCGGGTTAATTCTTGAAGCATACTCCTTCATGTATTCCACCGATGGATACATCGGACATACAATGTCAGTATTTTCTTCTTCTTGAGCCTGTTCAAACTGAACTGGACGGGATGTGTCCCTTTGCTTTATCCATGAATAGGCTTTACGGAAGTTTTCTCCATTACCACATTCATTTCCAAGCGACCAAATAATCACAGACGGATGATTTTTATCGCGTTCTACAAGAGACTTCTCCCTATCAAGAATGGCTTCTTCCCAAATCTGCACCTTGGCAGGATGACGATCAGGATCAATATAGTCCCATGGGACCGAACCCATACCATGAGCTTCGATATTCGCTTCATCAACGACATAAAGACCATATCTGTCACAAAGTTCATACCACAAGGGAGAATGTGGATAATGACTCATACGCACGGCATTTATATTATGACATTTCATCATTCGTATATCCTCCATCATCATGACGCTGTCTACGACATGGCCATTAAACGGATGATGTTCATGTAGATTCACACCATGAATTTCAATAGGTTGTCCATTTATAAGAAGTTGCGAATTCTTAATTTCAATTTTTCTAAAACCAATTTGCGATGACATCGATTCCAATAGTTTTCCTCCATCGTCTTTTAATGTCAAAACGAGAGTATATAGATTCGGAATCTCTGCACTCCATTTGTCCACATTCTTTATTCTTGATAAAAATACTGCGTCAGAGGATGTGTCGGGCGCAAGTTCAATATTTCTTTTTGCTGACCAAATTTCTTTTCCTACTGATGATAACAGTGAAACCTCAAGGCTACAAATGGATGTATGACTTTCATAATTTTTCAACTTTGTCTCTATTGTAAGTATCCCGTTTTTGTAATCTGTAGAAAGGTCTGGTTTTGCAAAAAAATCAAAAATACGTTGGTTGGCTGTGGTGTATAAATATACATCACGGTCAATACCCGACAATCGCCAAAAATCCTGATCTTCAAGATATGAGCCGTCAGTCCAACGATATACTTCGCATGCAAGTTCGTTCTTCCCCGATCTCACTAAGGTTGTAATGTCAAATTCAGCAGGATTTTTTGTACTCTGTACATAACCGACTTTTTCCCCATTTACCCAAACGTACATTCCGGCTGTTCCTCCATCAAAATGGAGAAAGACCTTACGCCCATTCCACGCGGCAGGTATATCAAAAGTATGTCTATAGCTGCCTACTGGATTGTCATAATGAGGGATATATGGGGGATTTTTGGGGAATGGATATATTACGTTAGTGTATATCGGCATCCCATAACCATACATTTCCCAATTGCCGGGAACTGATATAGAATCCCAGCAAGACGAATCATAATCTACCTTATAAAAGTCTATAGGTCTGTCTTCTGGCATGGGTGAATATCTGAACTTCCATTTGCCGTTCAAAGATTTGTAAAAATCACTATAATTGAAACATAGCGACATTGCCGCTTCCTTCGACTGAAATGGAATCGATGTAGCGCGGTGATTTTCCCTTCCGATAGCAAATCGTGAAGGATTTTCCCAATCATTATCATTGGAGGAATATGCATTAACACTGACTATCAATATTAACAGTAAGGAAGTAATCTTATTCATTATCTGAATTTGTTAAAATTATTTTCAAAGGTGATTTTATTGAATTTGCATAATTTATCATAAGCATATGCCACTCATCAAGGCTTTTTATTCCACATTTGCTCCATCCTGAGCCCCAATAGTATAATAATTGTGAACCACTATTGTATTTCACCTTGGTGAGAAGATGTCCATATATATCAGAAGACAAAGACTCATAAGGACAAAATATTACATCGGCATCATTTGAGGGAACTATGGTTCCTATATATATCACCCCATTATTACTATATGGAGAATCAGTAGGATCGCCATAGCCGGCAATAGCACAGCTATTTACTATATCGGAAAATATAGCGGTTGAATCAGCGCGATGAATCACAATGCCAGGAGCGACAACAGCACAGTCAGCGACATCATGAAAAATAACCTTTGTGCGATTGAAATGGGAACCTGCATCAAGGCTTATAATACGTGTCTCATGTTCATATTCCAGTTTCACAGTAAATCGCAATGGTCCGTTATCAAGTATCTGATGTGTATTAAAACAATATGGGTAATCAATCTCTCCTGCATCGCTTATCACAGCCGCTGTCCCCGCGCCCAAGGTAGGACCAACAGAATATACGTCCATCCCATCACCATGATTCACATGAAACGATTTACCTTTCATATGATTCTTATATCTTTGCTCAACTACAAGCCTGTCGGTTGACTTTGTCCATACATCATAGCCGAAAGCCATTTCTCCAGACTGTTGCAAAGCCGGACCATAAGCCCTGTAGGCGGCAATGTCATTTTCCCATGTCATGTCATCAAGTCTTTCCGGATATAATCTGCCAGCTACAACAGGTCTATAATGCCGAGGGTTACGTCTCACTACTTTATATTCATATTCTGATATCTCTGGCATATATACAGGAAAAATCAGCTTATTGTCATAGGTTATCTGACAAGGTACTTCTCTGCCTGAAGAATCTAATATGCAGAAGTCTTTTCCAAAAGTGTTATCGATCTCAGCCATCCATCCTGTACGCTGTAGTGGAAGTGTATTTATAACTTTGATTGCAGCAATAATACAATCATTCATATCATACTCAAGGATAAAAACCGGTTGCGGAGCTGTATCGATGACTTTTTCACCGTCGCCCTGAGATGCGCGCTGGACATATATGTAAAGCCGCCTGTGGTGTCGCCACAGGTCGTTGTCAACGGTAGGCTCCCAGGCGTCGACACTGAAGTCGGTCAGGTCGGACACTTCCCAACCGCTGCCGGGGGAGTTTCTGACGGCTACTGACACTTTGCCGCCTCGCTCGGCATCGCGGAACAGATAGAATATCCTGTCGTTGTCGGCCACGATACGCGGGCGTGACACAGGTATCATTTTCGTGCCTCCGCCCGAAAGAGTGAAGGGTGTGCGCCTTTTCACGACCGTCGACATTCTCCATTGCCGTCCGTCGTGCTCGATGAGGCGGTAATGAGGCACTGAGTCGGAAGAGTCACGCCAATAGGTCGCAATCATGGGGCTTCCGTCGGGTGTCGCTGTCATCGAAGTCTGGTTGATGAGTTCGGAATTTTGCGGGATGTGCCATGCGATTTCGGCCGACCGTTCGGTTATCGGGAGTGTATAGGGTGTGCCGTCACTGCGTTGCCAAGTGACTCCGCCGTCTTTTGACTGTGCGTAACACATGTCGTGATTGGTCTCCACAAGCCACGTCTCGCGCCACACCCACGACAGATGGATAGTGGAACTGTCATCTATATAAAGTTGCCAGTAGGCATTTCTCTGATTTTCCCCGTCGAGCAACACATCATGCAGTCTCTGCCAGCGGCGTGTCGTTGTGTCATAACTGTTTATCACCATATTCCCGCCTCCTGAAAATCCCGATCGGTAGGCAAAAATCAGTCGGCCGTCAGGAAATGTATGAAATTCGGGATAGGTAACATCCTTCTCGTCAATGCCTGTCATCGGTTCGAGTTCACCGAGACACAGACTTCCGGGAGAGACGCTTCGACAATAATGCAACGAGTCGCCATGATGGTCAAAAGCCACATGGATATAGCCGTCACCGTCTATCGCCATCGAAATGACATTGTGGGCATCGGCC
Organism: Barnesiella sp. WM24; assembly: GCF_004570975.1. Classification (GTDB taxonomy): domain Bacteria; phylum Bacteroidota; class Bacteroidia; order Bacteroidales; family Muribaculaceae; genus Muribaculum. Next base: position 6,609 of record NZ_SPPC01000021.1, on the reverse strand, counting down.
ACATTTCCGTGATATTGGGTGCGGCTCACGGTCCAGTCATCGCATCCATGAAGCCGTCGGGCAAGCGTTACATATCCCTCAGGGTCATAGAAGCATACATACTGGCTGTCACCGTGTGACACCACCGAGTTGGAGCGAAATATCGCCGTATTGACTGATGTCGCGCTGTAGCCGTCAGCCACATAAGAGAGCTTGACTGCGGCATGGCAGCAGCACAGGCTGCAGAGACATATGATAAGGGTGGGAACGTGTCGCATGGAGGTCAATAGAGGTCGTGAAAGCGTTCATACTCCTTCCAGTGGTGGTCCTTGGGAAAGGGTTCGCCACCCCAGGCCTTGCATGAGGTCCAGGGCTGAGGCGCGTCAGTCCAGAACGGATGTGCTGCTGGCAGTCCGAGCGGAAGAAAGGCAAGCGAGGTCATGTAGAGTGAGCCGTTGTTGGTGTACCAGTCGGCTATATTGGGCTGGCGACCAGCAAAACCGATTGTCAGGAATCCGCCTTCATTGAAATTCTCTTTTCCGTCATACATCCTGTGCATCACGGCTGTAAGAGCCGAGCGTACCTGTGCGTCCGACACTCCGGCCGGGAGCCGTCCATACCACGCCATCAACGCGAGCGGCTGCATCGTGGCCATGCGGTAGGGTATCGAGCGGCCGAATACTGGAAATGTGCCCTCGGGCGAAATCAACCGTTCGAGCACGAGGCTGTATTTCTGTGCACGCTTGAGGGCACGGTTGTAGTAGTTCCTGTAATGGATACGTGTGTAGGCTCCGGCATCTTTCATCGCCTGAAGGGTCTCAAGATACATCGGGTGGAACACATAGCTGCTGTAATAGTCAAATGAAAATTCCGGACCGTCGGCATACCATCCGTCACCCGTGTACCATTCCTCGACCTTGCGTATCGCCGAGTTGACCCTGTATTGGTCGTAAGACGCTCCCGCCTTTGCCAGAAAACTTTCGATGGTCGACGAGAACAGCACCCAGTTGGTGTAAGGCGGGTCGATATGCCTCAAATCGGTAAACGCCTTTATGTAACGGCTGCGGGTCACCTCGTCAAGCGGAAGCCACAGAGTGTCATAACCGCGCAAGAAAGACTCAGCGATATAGGCTGCGTCGACCAACGCCTGTCCCTCGCCATGCCACAAGAGGCAGTCGGGACTTTCGGGGTCGACGGCGTTGGCGTAGCTTTTCAGGGCGAGAGACCTTAAAGTCTCCCGTTTGCCGGCTTCGGCCGAACCGTCGTCGGGCAATGAGAGCCATGGTGCGATTCCTGCCATAAGTCGTCCGAAAGCCTCCATATATGTGACTTTTTTGTTGCGTCCGTCCCAGTTGGGGCTAACCTCCACGAGCATGTTCTTCTGCAGATTGCCTTCTGCCATGTTGCTCAGCACCGGATAGGCCATCTGCCACAGCAGGTCGACCCAATAGGCGCGGTCATGCAGGGAGTCGCGCTCGAGATAGCGCGTGTATTCACACGCAGCCAGGAGAAATGCCCCGACGCCGAAGTTGGCTGTTGAGCCGGCATCGACCACCTGGCCGGGGATCGCTTTTTCGCCGATAGGCTGGACATAGCCTATGGAGCCGTCTTTCTGCAAGGCGACGGTCCTGAGGTATCGCCATCCCCTAAGCGCGGCGTCCCTGTATCGGTCGCCGTCAAGATAGCCGTTGTTTATACCCCAGAGCAATCCGTAGATAAAAAAGGCGGTGCCGCTTGTCTCACATCCCGGAGCATGAGCCTCGTCGAGCATCGAGCGTGTCCAGAATCCGCCCGGCTGCTGTGACTCTACAACGGCATCGGCAAGTTTTTGGAATTTACGGATGAAAAACTCCCTGTGGCTGTAATCGGCCGGAAGGTCTTTCAGCACTTTGGCAAGTCCGGCAAGAACCCATCCGTTGCCTCTCGCCCAGAAGTCTTTAAGTCCGTTGACGCTGCGATGGGCCGGAAACACATATTTCGCGTCACGGAAATAGAGGCCGGTCTCGCTGTCGAGCATGATGCTGTCGCTTGTGCACACGTATTCATACAGCTTTTCAAGATAGCGGTTATCGCCTGTTATCTTATATAACTTGGTCATGACCGGCATCACCATATACAGCCCGTCGGCCCACCACCAGTAGTCGGTTGCAGGGGTTGACATCTCATGTTCCATCACCTCCTTAGCCCGGCGGACGCGATTGTCATCAGGAAATATATTATACAGGTCGGCATAGGTCTGGAAACATATCTGCCAGTCACCGAACAGCACATGGTCATCGGTCTCGCCGTAGTCATACCGCCACTTTGCTCTGTCGTTGCCTTTGGCTCCTTTCCATTCATTATGTTCGGCCCACGCGACGGAGTAGTCGAGAAAGTCGGTATTGCCCGTGAGACGATATGCCTCCATGTTGCCCGTGTGATAGGCCGCGTTGTCCCAGAATGAGCGCGCCTGAGGAGGGTTGTCGACCTGCCAGCGGATGTTTACTTTTTGGATTATGGCTCTGACTTCTTCGGCTTCTTTGTTGGCGGCCGATACATTAATGAAAATTATGCAGCATAATGTGACTGATAGCAGTTGGCGGAGTTTTATCATGTTGATTCGTGTTTATTATGGTTTGTCAATTTAATATTTCATTATTTCCCTTTGGCATAGGAACTTGGTGTCACGCCAAATTGCTTTTTGAAAATAGTAGCAAAATATTTTGTATCAGAAAAACCGGTCATTATAGCAATCTCCATAATTGTATAACGACGCTGTTTTAATAAATCTGCAGCCCTTTTCAATCGCTGCAGACGAATAAAGTCATTGGGTGACTGTCCGGCGATAGCCTTTAGTTTATTATACAGCGAGGATCTGCTCATAGCCATATCTGAACTTAAAGACATAACGGAATAATCGGAATTTTCAATATTCAAGTTGATAATGGCGGTGAGCTTATCCATAAATTCTTTATCAAGTGGATTTATGAAGTCAGCGTCTTCAGTTGAGCCATCCGGTGATTGCAATGACTCTTTTAGCTTATTACTATGACGCAAATGGATTCTTATACGTGCCTTCAACTCCTTATTGTCAAAAGGCTTAGTCATATAATCATCGGCTCCGCAGTCAAACGCATTTGCTTTTGTCTCACGGTCTGATACGGCAGTAAGTAGTATAAACGGTATATGGCTTGTTGCCATATCGTTTTTCAACTTTCTACACAATTCCTCTCCAGTCAAACCGGGCATCATGAGATCTGAAACAATTATGTCAGGCATTTCATTTACAGCCATCACCATTGCTTCATTTCCGTCTTTTGCAACAATAACATTATAATTAGACTCAAGCGTTTTCCTTAAAATTTCCCGCATATCGGAATTATCATCAACAACTAATATCGTTTGGTCATTTAATGCAGGAGAGATGTAATCCATATTTTCACAACAGTCGACATCACCGTTAACTATCGGAAATTTTAATTTCACAAGAGTGCCTGCATTCTCTTTGCTTGAAATGGATATAGAGCCTCCATGCAGTTCGATTAATCTATGAGTCAGCATCAGACCGATGCCAGACCCGGATTCGTTTGACATTCTCGCATTTTTTGCTCTGAAAAATTGTTTGAATAGTTGACGTTGCTCATTAGCCGGTATACCAATGCCAGTATCCTTAATTGTTATACTATAATATCCATCATCTATTTTAGCATTAACTTCAATAGTCCCACGGGAAGTATATTTTACAGCATTAGACAGAATATTACTGATAATTGCATCCATTTTTGGACAATCAATTGATGTAAATACATTGCGAAGTGAATTTATATCGGTACAAAATACTAACCCCTTACGTTTTGCTCTGTATTCCCATGGGGAGATTCTTTGCGCAAAAAAATCAAGTAAATTTACTGTGGACAGATTCAGTATCATAGCTTTCGCATCCAATTTCTGGAAATCCATTAATTGGGTGGTAAGCTCATGTAGTCTGTCGGTATTTTTTATTGCTATCCCAAGAGTCGCTTTATCTTCATCTGTCAGGTCTTTATTGTCGGCAAGTTCCATTAGCGGAGCTTTAATAAGAGCAACTGGTGTACGTAATTCATGTGCCATCTCTGTGAATAGTTTCATCTTTTCATCAGAATAGCGTTGTCGCAGTTTCCCTTTCAATAATTTCACGCCTAAGAAGACTATGAATCCGAATAAAACAGTATAAATTATAATCATCCACCATGTTGCCCATATCGGTTTTGCGATTGAAATTTCAAGACATCGTTCTGAAATAACAGCCCCAGTGTTCTTATCGCAAAGACGCAACTTAAATATGTAACGACCTGAAGGGACATTTGTGTAATTGGCATCATAATCTGTAGCATCAATCCATTCCTTGTCGAAGCCTTTAAGCATATATTGTAATTTAGTAAGCCTTGACGCTCCATAATCAACCATTGAGAATGCAATTGAAAAAGAATTATGATTATGAGATAATCTTATTATGTCCGTTGTATTAAGCGAACCCGATAATATCGAAGAATTGTCATCGGGCGATATGACATTGTATGCGACTTTAAACTCCGTAAAATAGATATGTGGTTTTGAACAAGCCAAAAGCTCCATATTGATATCCACATCAGTCACTCCATTGGATGCACCAAGAAGCAGATTTCCTGATTGCATTAATTCTATGGCTCTTTCATTATAAGTTGCAGGTGGCAATCCCATTAATTCGCCAATTCCGATTACAGTATCATTTATATATGAGTATTTGTACAATTGCTTATAGGTAGTGAAATAAACACAACTATCAACAGGAGAATGACATAAAGCCATTATGTATTTAAACTCATCATTATCGTTAAATAATGAAATCACACTTAATTTATGACAAACAGGGTCATATGTCATCAGACCATTACCTGCCGTTGCAAGCCATACTTTATCACTGATTGATTTTATGTCTGTTATCGAGACATTGTTTTTTATGACAATAGTATCTTTTGTCAACGGATTCAGTACAGTAAATTGTACCGATTGTCCACAAATGACAGTATATGAATCCATCACAGTCAAACTATGGACATCAGGCACATCATATACATCCGATGATTTATCTTTCAGGTTAAAGCGCATCAACTTTCCGTCAGAATATGAGCCTGCCCATAAATTATCTCCATCAATTATGACAACAGCTACATAGTCACTATCAAGAACTCTGCCACATAACGGAAGCTTAGTAGTAAAATGACTAATAGTTCCCTCATTACTTATACGATAAATCCCACTGCCAAATCCGGCAGCCCAGATATTCCCGCCACTATCTTCAGCAAGACTAACTATTATGGACTTTTCTGGCCTGTCCTTGAGATAATGCTTCCACTCCGATAATTCAGGATTATACATAAGCACTCCATTATCAGAAGCAATCCATAAAACTCCGTTTTTTGATTGCAGAAATGAGTTTCCAAATCCAGGAATCCTGTTATTAGCCATAAGAGCCGAAAATCTACTGTTGTCATGATGAATCATTGATAATGCACCATTAAATGTAGCCACCCAAATATTGGAATCACGGTCGAGAAGAACATCCATTACCGCATTGCCAACAGGCATAGAGCCCATTGACTCACTGTAGCTCTCGATGATTCTGTCATTTGTCATATCATAAACATAGCAACCTGCACCATCAGTCCCAATGAGCAGTTCTCCTTCATTTCCATTTGCTACAGCCGTAAGGTGACATTTATGAAATCGAGCATTTGACTGAGTCAATTTTTGTGTAGACAAGTCATATATAAACAAACCACTATCATTTGTCCCGATATACATTTTGGAACGAGCAGAATGTATAAATCGAGCAACATCACCTAATTCGGCAATAATCAATGTTCTATCCCCATTCAAATAAATAAGTTTTCGATCCGCTACATAATATATATGATTTTTACCGTCATGTCCGATTGCTGAAATATCTGCTCTTTGACTAACCATCTGAAGGTTACCACAGTTAAAACAGTATAAGCCGTAATTGGTTGCGAAATAAATTCCGTTGCCGATCAGACAAAAATCTTTAAGAATCAAATCATTTTCTCCGGTAAGTTTCCGCACATCTGCTATTTCCTCAAAATCGTCCAATTTCGGATTATATTCAAATATCAGACCATTTTGCTCTCCAAGTATTACTTTATCTTGATACGAATGGATTTTTGTATGATAGAGAAAGTGCTTTATTATTTCACCATTGTGTGTAGGATGATATGTTTTCACAATACGTCCGTCAAACCGGTCAACACCCCAATATGACACAGCCCAAATAAAACCATCACAATCCTGAGTGAGACTGAATATACGGTCTCCGCTAAGTCCGTCAGAAATGCCGATGCGCCTGACTGTAGCAGAAGCATCGGCTGCCTTACAGAACATGGGAATCAGCAGGATTAAAAGAAATAATAAGGTACGTGCAATGTGTATCATATGGTAATTATCTTAATGCAAATATAAGTAATTAATTCGATATAACGTATTATTTTAAAGCAATTTGGACTATTTCAAACTAAATTTAAACAATAGCAAACCAGAATAACGCTAAATATAAAAATACAAACATTAAATAAAATTTAGAAAACCATGCTTACATCTATTTTAATCTATCTTTGC
>NZ_SPPC01000020.1 GCF_004570975.1 Barnesiella sp. WM24 | reverse complement strand
GAATTTATATTGTCATGAAGCAAGTTGCGATTATTCGGCATAAATGGATACGCGGTATATATCCCTGTATTATTTGCCCTTGATTCTCTTTTAAAAAGAAACATCGCATCAGTAAAAGATTCCGAATTGTATCCGTTTTGTAAAGTTTTAAATGATTTACCATACCGATTCTCGACCTGTATGTTAGTTTTGAATCCATCCATTCCAAGGGCTTGTAAAGAATTTAGACTGATTATCGCAGTGAAAGCGTAGGCTTCAACCTCGTTAAATATTGCGCGTCCACCTTGTCCGTTAAGGAACTGTCCGACGTGCATCGATTCGTGTACGATTGCCGAGATGAATGTGTCTCTGCCTAATTCTTTGCCGATTGTTGTTGTGGTATTGCCGTAATTTTCTCCTAAAGTGAATGATTTGTCTCCTTCTCCAGGTACGTAAGAGTATTTGCTCTCTGAGGCAACAAGATCGTCTATTAGCTTGTCGCCGCCTGATTGGTAGACAATGTTCATAGCCTGCACGCTGCGGCGCACGAAGTCGTCGTCGCCGAAGTATTCACATCCGGGAGTGTACATGAAGTCGTTGAACCATACTTCCATGCCGGTCGGGTCGATGTTGTTGACGGGGTCGTTGGCGCAGAAGAGGTAGGGTGAGAGGTGAGGTGTTTTCTCTGCGAGGGGGTCGGGGCGGGTGAAGCGCGCGAGGTCGGGTGTCTGGGTGCGTGCATGGAAGTCATATATGTTGAGCCCGTACATGGCGTCCAGCTCCTTGCCCCCGAACTTGTAGGGCTGCAAAGAGCTGCCCTTTCCCGCGTCGGCAAACGTCAGTCCGTAGGGATAATAGTGGTTGGTCTGCTCCGGTCGCCCCCACATGTCGACAACGGTGCGCACGCTCCCTGCGTGGTCACACACATAGTAGTGCCAATTTGGTACTCCGGCGTCGCTGAACGTGGCATACCCTCCGTCAAACATCACCCGCTTGACCGCCCCGTTCTCGTAGACCACCGGACCGGAATAGTCGAGTGTGTCACGGCGGAACAGTTTTTCATATACCGGAGAGGGTTTGTCGCCCGGTATCATGAATACAGCCGAGTCGGGCCTTTCCGGATACACGAGGTGATAGCCTGAGATGGTGCTGTGGATTGTGCGCAGGCGCCTGCCGTCGCATGAATAAGTGTAGGCTATGCTGTTGCCCGACCGCATCTTTATGGATCGCGGCATGAGGCTGTTGTCGTAGGTCACCGACACTATGCCCCTGCCTGTGTCGGAGACGGGCGCACCCCACGAGTTGTAAGAGATGAGGGCGGTGCTTCCGCTTGACGGATGGAAGTCGTTGGAGCCCTCACGGGTCACGCGGTCGGCATCTTCCTCGACTGATACGAGGCGGTTGCCGTCATAGCGTAGATTGAGGTTGTCGATTTTTCCATAGATGCCGTCGTCTTTTCTGCCGTGGCGCTGCAGGCGGCGTATGGAGCCGTTGGCTGTGAAGTCGCCGTAGGTTACGGTGTAGTGGTCGCGGTCGGTCGTGAGCGACTCGTTTTCACCATACTGCGCCTTTGTGAGCCATCCGAGGTTGTTGTAGGTATAGCGGTAGCCGCGCCAGCGATACCATTCGGGTGTCTTCCACATCATCGCGCTTATTGAGCCGTTGTAGAGCGGCGTGCCCGGCCCGTCGGCATAGAAAAGGCGCTGGGCGAAAGCGGGGTGAGTGACTGACTGCAGGCGTCCGTGGAGGTCGCGGGTGTAGTCGATAGCCCCAGCCGAGTTGCCGAGGGTGACTGACGTCACCCTGCCGAGCGCATCGTAGGCATAGGAAGCCACGAGCGCCGAGTAGTCGCCCTTGCCGATATTGGTGTACACGCGCCTGCTTGTGAGCAGGTCGGTGGCGGGGTCATAGGTGTATTCGGTAGTCACGGTGACATCCCCTTCCTTGAAGCGGGTCTTTACTGGCTTGTCGGTGTAGGAGTAGGAAGTGGTGGTCACAGCTATCTGTCCGCGCATGCCGGTGGAGCGTTGCTCGATAAGGCGTCCGAAAGCGTCATAGTAGCTTACGGAGCGGAGCTGCGTGCCGTCGGATGCCACCGACATAGCAGCCGTGACCAGCCCTGTGGTGATAGTCGCGGGCGGCGTGGCGAGCTTCAGCGGCGTGAAACCGGCAGGCAGCGAATAGGAGTCGTGATAGGTGACCGACTCTATGACCGGCGATGTGATGCGGGAGGCATCGGTCATGACATATCCTGTCGAGCCCACGCCCGCCGCCCCGTGGGTATAGGTCACCGGATTTGTCGTCCCGGAGCGGTCGCAGGCTGTGCAGGTGCCCTGCAGGGCGAGCCGTCCCGCGCGGTCATAGAGGAAGAAACGGTAGAGCCCCGCCTCTCGCAGCAGCGGGTCCTGCATGAATGTGAGCCTGTCGGCGCGGTCATACCAGTATTGCGTGTATCCGCAGCCGGGGATAAATTTCTTGACGACATTGCCGCGCTCGTCGTAGCGGTATTCGTAGGCGTATTTCTCCTTGTAGCCGGCGCTCTGATACTCCGGCGACAGCACAAAGCGCAGCTGCCCGTAGATGTTGTAGACAAAGTATGTGTCATTATTTCTGCCGCGCCTTTCCAGCACCTTGCGTCCTGACTTGTCGGTGAACACGGTGAGCGAGTTGCCATCCTCATCAACAGTGGTCTCGCCGTGGAGGGTGCCGGGCGCGTAGAAGCCCTCCTTCACGAGCGAAGTGCCGGTGACAGGTGCCGAATAGCGCCTTACAGAGTTGGCGGCGTTAGTCACGCGCATGATGTCGCGACCTTTTCCTGCCGAGTGCCACAGGGCGCCGGGCGTTGTGGCGCGCACGGGGCGTCCCGCGCCGTCGTAGGTCGTCGTGGAAAATGCGTGTGTGTCGGAATAGGTCGACCGCGCCCATAGTGAGATTGCATATTCCGACGGGTTGGAGATTGTAGACGTGCCCCCGACCGGAAGCCACGTGTCGGCTATGCGTCCGTTTGAGTCATAGGTCTGGAAGGTGTAGACATAGGTGCCCGAGGTGTTGAGCCCACCCTGAGCCAGGGCTGTAGGACGTCCGAACTTGTCATGGTACTGACGGGTCATGACGCGGTTGCCTGAGGCGTTTATATGCCGTATTGTGGTCACGGAGTTTGCCGTCTGACTGCCATATGGACCGTTGATAATAGAGTAGGCAAATGTCTGTAGGGTGTCGCGTGCGTCGCGTATGAACGCCAGCCGTCCGGATGTATCATACCCGTAGGCGACCTTGTAGTCGCGCGGGTCGGTCACCATGGTGATTCCTGTGAGCGGCTTCCACTCGTAGCGGGTGGTCATGCCTCCGGGCGCGGTGACTTTAAGCGGGTAGAGACCTCTTGAGTCCCATTCAATACGGGTTGTGTCGACGGTGTTGACGAGGATGGCGGTCGGACGGTTGCCCGCGCCGCGTGACAGCACTCGCTCGCGCTCCTGCAACTTCCCGTCACCGTAGGCGGTGGATATGGAAACGGGGAACGCCCACATGGTTTTGTCATCCAGCAGGTATGTGGTCTCGAGCCGTGTGGCGGCTACGCCGTCACGGTGAGTCCTGACCGAAAGCACGGCATCGGGCATATATTCCGCCATGAATAAACTTGTCTTGTCGGAGCGGTCGAAGGGGAACTCGTAGCGAGTCGAGTCGCGGAACCCGTCACTGCCGGTGAACGCCACCGAGCGCGGTTTCAGCGTGCGCAGCTGCGGGTCGTAGGTGTAGGTCTGCTCGGTGACAACGCCGGTTACATGGTCGGTCACCGTCTTTTTTACACGGTTGAAGGCCTTGGCTGTGGCAGTCACCGGTGCATATTCAAGGAAATCTGAGGTCAGTTTCTGATAGAATATCCAGGGGCCACACCCTCCGCGCGTAGACCAGGAATAATGCTTGTTTACAACCCTGACACCGATTGCAAATTTTTTTAGTGTCACCCCTTCATAGGCATACTTCTCAGTAGTCACGGGCTGCCAGTCAGTCCCGTATGTGGTCTTTCTCAACAGCACCGGGTCGTCGTTGCCCTCGTCGTGTCTGTCGGAAAGGTACATTGAAGGATGATCCTCAGGCATCGGGTATTCCAGTATGTCATCAACTCTCCCTAAATTGTATTCATATACGGTGCCAGATCTATCGGAATTCCGTTCTGTCACCGTGTGATATCTTACCGGCGCACCTGATTTGCTTAATGGAATCGCAGGTGAGATAGAGCCGACATACACATCATACATGCAGGGGCCGGTGCTGGTTGCCCATGTCCATTTACCTTTGTGAATCATAAGGTAGTCCGGGTCATATTGGGCTACAGGGGTCGTATATTCGTAGCTCCTTATGACATCCCCGCTCTTTATGGTCTTTATCCTGAGCCCCCCGACGGTGCGTGTTTTCCATCCCCCGTTCTCGAGTTGCATCCAGCGGTTTGCCTCGTACTCAAAGGAGGTGTGCCCCCCTGTTGGATACAGGATGGATACAAGCACCCCGCGCATCATCTCTCGTTCATTGGAATATCTGTCAACACCGTTGCCCGACTTGTCCCCTGCCGAGTAGGGGGCATCGGCATGCATTATATCGGAGGCGCGGACTGACATCAGGTAATATCCTTTGGTGCCGTTGGCATACCCCCAGTAGTCTTTCCCGTAGGCGGTAAGGTATGTGGGACATTCCATGGCTCCGGCATTGCAATAGGAGAACGTGTAGACCCCGGCCTCTGAGTCGCTTATACTGTCGAGCATCATGCGGCATTTTTCTTTCATGGAGGTATCACCCATGTAACTGTCGTTATGGAAGGTGACAGTCTTCCTCACGTTGCTTCGGGAATCTTTCACAATAATCTTTACAAGCCTTTCAGCTGCTATGTCCTTGCGATCGCTGGCATAGATGAATTCGATTTTACCGCCGTCCCATGACATTGATTTCAATAACTGCGGCTTGTATACATACATCGTGGTGGACTCAGACTTGTCGCCTGTATAGGCCCGGTCGTCACTGTGGGAGCTTTCGACATAAACAAACCCCATGCCGGCGAAGTAGGTCTGAGATGAACGGGTTATGTCATATCTTTCTCCTCGGGTGTATTCAAAATCCACACTGCCATGTGCGGTATGCGCTTCTGTCATGTACCAGGAGCTTGCAAACGGCATCCCCTCGTCATCGTTCACACCGATACATTCTTGCCGGTCAAAATAATATATGGTGTTGTCACCGGTGCATATCTTGAAACTCAGGCTTTCACGGTATCCGGAATGTGTTATCCGGAGTGGGGAGTGGTTGAGCGGAATGAACCTGCCGTCACGGTGGGAGTAGCGGAAAACACCGCTTTGCCCTGGTATGTTGAATGTGTAGCGGTCTGACTCGGAATCTATGGTGGAGAACTGCCCTTTTAATGCGAGGGACTCAAGGATATGTATGTTGGTTCCCGCCTTTTTTGCATCCTGCACGATTCGGTCGACCTCAGTGTAGTTGCGGTAGAGCGTGTCAAGTGTCATATCGCCTGTCTCGAAGTCGGGGGCACCCATTATTGTACGTGTCACGGCGCCGCCCGCGTTCAGCACCCAGCCGAGTCCGACAGGGGTCGCTACGTCGTCGGGGCGGAAACCCGATGCGTGGTAGGAGATTGAAATGGGGAGCTTGTAACCGCCGAGGTCAATCTCGTATAGGGGGATTGTGATGTCGGGGATGCCGGTGGTGTGGCTTACGGGATACTCGCCGTAGCGGGCAAGCGCAGCCGCCTGTGGGGTAGGCGGGATGACGGATGGGAGAAACTGCATCTGATAGCTGCCGGCATCATCATCTGACTGTGCCACTGCCGTGCGTAAGATTGCCGTAGTGTCGGAGGGGGAGAGGGCTTCCGTCACCGGGATGTCGCCGGGAGCGATTATAGCTGCGGCGTGAAGCGCGCTGACAAGCGCGGTCATAGAGAGGAAAGCATGCTTTTTCATGGGGGAGAGTATTATTCGGTTCTTACCTTGAATGTGCTGTTTGTCTCGTTTATCCACACGGTCAGCAGCAGGTTGCCTGCAGGTGGTGAACTTAGAGAGAGACACTCCTCATGTGTGCCGGGGGCTACAGCCGGTGTGATGATGGAGCATAGGGTTCTGCCGAGTGCATCGAATACGCCGAGACGCACGTCGGCTTCCTCGGATATGGTGTATGTGACGTTTACAGTGTGACCGTCGGCGCCGAGTATGGCATCGACAGTTGCCGGAAATCCGTCGATGCTGTCTCCCGCGTCTGTTTTTCCTGACCTGTCGCTTTCCGACATGGTTATACGGGCGAGCAATCCCGTGTTATCCTGGTCTTCCCCGAGGTCGGTGCGCTGCAGTTCAGGCAGGCAGAGCAGTGTCACCGCGCGTGACAGTATGGTGTCGCCATTAATGGAAACAGCCGATGACACCCGCTCCATGACCGGATAGCGCGAGCCGGCGCGATACCAGGAATGGCGCTCATCGGTGAACACCGGCAGGGAATCGACGGCTACATTTGCATCCATCCATGCCGAGACTTGCGCCGTGTCAGGCGACATGAATCTTCTGTATTCGTGGCGGGAATGAATACGCAGCACGTGTCGCAGGGTGTCGGTGCCGTCGGTTAATGAGCCTGTACCGTCTGCCACAATGTAGGCGTTGCCCCTGTGTCCGATATGAATGCGCTTGCCATACAGACCTCGCCCTGATGTCGGAGACGCTATGCTGTCGCCATATTGCATAGGGAACCGCAATACCGGCGGTGCCTGGTCATAGTCGACACGCATCTCGCGGTTTTCAGCCGATGTAAGCCTAACGGTGTCGGATGTCGCATCAAAAGTTAGGTACTCAGGATATTCAAGACACACGAGTGTGTCGCCTTTCATCAGGTAGGTGCGTCGGTGGTCGGAGCCGTCAGCCGCGTCAGGCATGTGCCACACGCGTCCTGTGCCGCGCTCTCCCGGCGAGAATGCAGGCTGTTCCGACATGGTGAACGAGTCACCGGGTCTCATGGCGTTGCAGTCGCTGGTGATAGTTGCGAAAGGATCGGCAGCCTGCATCATAGATGAAGCTGTGACGAATAGTGACAGGAAGAGAGGCGTTTTCATGATGTGATAAGTTGGTTTTTCGCAAATATATTGTTTTGTGTATGAATTTGCAAGTTTTTACTGTAAAAAATATCAGATTATCAGATTATTGCTGTGCATATGTGCATAGGATTAGGTGATTGGGGTGCGGAAAACGAGTTTTCAGATATGCGATTATATAGCTCTTGCTGCTATACGGCATTCGGGGCGTGTCATGGGGATAAAAAAAGGTGTATCGGGGTTGCCGATACACCTTTGAGTGGGAATGATGGAATCGTTTATTTTTTGCTGCGGTTGCGCCAGAGGGCGGTCATGTCTTCAAGAGTCTTGCCCTTTGTCTCAGGCACGAGCTTGTAGACAAATATTGCTGCAACGATACATATCACGCCGTAAAGCGCATAGGCAAACATGTGGCCGAAGCGGTCGCCCATTTCTCCAAGCTCCATGTTGTACATGGGCACAAATGTGCTTGATACAATGAAGTTGAATATCCACTGGAACGCTACTGCGATAGCGACAGCCGCACCACGGATCGTGTTGGGGAAAATCTCTGCGATAAGCACCCAGCATATCGGGCCCCATGAGAACATGAACGATGCCGAGTAAACCATGATGCTGATGACGGGGATGATGGGAGCCACGCCGTCAACAAGATTGGACACGGCAACGCCGAATGCGCCAATCGCCATGCCAATCGAGCCCCAGATAAGGAGCGGCTTGCGACCGAGCTTCTCGACGGTGAAGATTGCCACAAGCGTGAAGCTGATGTTTACGATACCCATGATGATTGTCTGCACCATCGGGTTGCCCATGTTCATCGACTCGAATATGCGCGGTGCGTAGTAAAGCACGGCGTTGATGCCGACAGCCTGCTGGAATACTGAGAGCATGATGCCGACGAAGATTACCATGATGCCGAATGAGAAGAGGCGTTCGCTCTTGACATCGACTGTCGACTTGATTTCGTTGAGAATCTCGCGGGCTTTCTTTATGCCGTTGATGCGGGCGAGCACGCCGAGAGCTGTGTCGTCTTTGCCGACGAGGGCAAGATAACGCGGAGACTCCGGCACAAGACATACAAGCAGGGTAAACGCGCCGGCTACAAATGCCTCGCTGCCAAACATGTAGCGCCATCCGGTCATGATAGTCCATGAGTCGGAGCCGGAAACTACGATATAGATGTTTTCAGCTGTTTTCTCGATGATAGGATTGGTGTGGTCACCGAGGATGAGGAAGTTGACGAAATATACGACGAGCTGACCGAAGATGATGGCAAACTGGTTCCATGAAACCAGGGTGCCGCGTATGTCGGAGGGAGCTACCTCGGCGATGTACATCGGGCAGATTGCGGAGGCAAGTCCGACGCCGATACCGCCGAGTATGCGGTAGAGATTAAATATATAGAGAAGGCTCATTGTCGGTTTGCCTTTCTCGAAGAAGAGAAATTCGGGATAGTAGGAGCCGAGAGCCGAGAGGAAGAAGAAGATACCTGCAAGAATGAGTGACTTTTTTCTTCCGAGGCGTGTCGCGCATATGCCGGAGATGGCACTTCCCAATATACAGCCAAGCAGCGCGCTTGATGAGGTGATGCCGTGGATTACATCAGTGTATACGAAATCCTTGGCTCCTAAGAAAAACGCCTGTAGCCCTTTTTCCGCACCTGAGATTACAGCTGTGTCGTAGCCGAACAGAAGTCCGCCGAGCACCGCCACCAGCACGATTGAAAAGAGATAGGCTTTGCTTCCTTTTTCAGGGTATTCCATGTTCATGATATTTGTTAGTAAAGTGATAATACGACACTATGACAAAGCCCTGATTGCGGGCTTCGTCATAGTGAGAACGTTTGGTTAACTAAGTAGCCGCTGAGAGTGGTTTAGCAGCTGTAGAGAGCTACGATAGCCTCATAAAGCTCCTGCTTGCCGCTTGTCTGCTTGGGCTCGCCGTTAGCCTTTGCATATTCGTAAACCTGCTCAAGGTTGAGGGCTCCGTTTTCAAAGTCCTTACCCTTGCCGCCGTCAAATGAAGCGTAGCGGTCAGCAAGCATCTGCTTGTAGGGTGACTCTTCGAGGATAGCGGCAGCGTTTTCGAGAGCGCGTGCCATAGCATCCATACCTGAGATGTGGGCGATGAAGATGTCCTCAAGGTCGGTAGAGTTACGACGGGTCTTGGCGTCGAAGTTGGTACCACCGTTTCCGAGTCCGCCGTTGCGGATAATCTGCATCATTGCCTGAGTAAGCTCGTAGTTGTCGATGGGGAACTGGTCGGTATCCCAGCCGTTCTGGTAGTCACCGCGGTTAGCGTCGATAGAGCCGAGCATGTTGTTGTCAACAGCTACAGCAAGCTCGTGCTCGAAGGTGTGACCGGCGAGGGTAGCGTGGTTTACCTCGATGTTTACCTTGAAGTCCTGGTCAAGACCGTGAGCCTTGAGGAAGCCGATTACAGTCTCGGTGTCAACGTCATACTGGTGCTTTGAGGGTTCCATGGGCTTCGGCTCGATAAGGAATGTGCCGGTGAAGCCTTTTGAACGAGCGTAGTCACGAGCAAGACGGAGCATCATTGCGAGGTGGTCCTTCTCGCGCTTCTGGTCAGTGTTGAGAAGTGACATGTAGCCTTCGCGACCACCCCAGAACACGTAGTTGGTACCGCCGAGAGCGATAGTAGCGTCGATAGCGTTCTTGATCTGAACGGCAGCGCGTGCAACAACGTCAAAGTCGGGGTTGGTGGCTGCACCGTTCATGTAGCGTGCGTGGCTGAACACATTGGCTGTTCCCCAGAGGTTCTTGATGCCGGTTTCTGCCATCTTTACCTTCAGGTAATCAACGACTTCCTTGAGGTTGTGCTCATACTCCTCGATTGAGTTGCCTTCGCTTACGAGGTCTACATCGTGGAAGCAGAAATACTCGATGCCCATCTTCTGCATGAACTCGAAGCCTGCGTCAACTTTCTGCTTTGCGATTGCTACAGCGTCGTTGCCTTCGTTCCAGGGGAACTGCTTGGTTGTGCCGCCAAACTGGTCACCGCCTTCTGCGCAAAGTGTGTGCCACCATGCCATAGCGAATTTCAACCAGTCCTTCATCTTCTTTCCGAGAACTACCTTTTCGGGGTCATAGTAGTGGAAAGCCATGGGATTCTTGCTTTCCTTGCCTTCAAACTTGATTTTGCCGATACCGGGAAAATACTCTTTAGTTGCCATTTTGTCTATTGTTTATTAAGTTAATATATAAAATTGTTTATGTAAGTCGATTTAGTGCAGGTGCATCTCAAGACGCTCTTTCCATAGGTTGTAGGCGTCTACATATGCCTGGCGGTCAGCAGCTACAGGCTCGATTACCTCTATGCGGTCGAGAGTGGCAAATGCCTCGTTGTTGTCGGCATAGATGCCTGCGCCTATTCCGGCGCCCTTGGCTGCTCCTACAGAGCCGTCGGTGTCATATAACTCGATGGTGGCGCCGCTGATGCCTGCGAGGGTCTCGCGGAATAGCGGGCTGAGGAACATGTTGGCGTGACCTGCGTGGATTTTCTTTACTTCCATTCCGAGGCGCTCCATGATTTCGATGCCATACTGGAACGAGAACACGATGCCTTCCTGGGCGGCGCGCACAAGATGATGCTTGCCGTGGCGGATGAAGTTTACGCCGTGGATTGAGCTGCCGATTTCGCGGTTCTGAAGCACGCGCTCCGCTCCGTTGCCAAAAGGCAGTATCGACACGCCTTCGCTACCGATAGGTGCCTTAGCTGCAAGGTCGTTCATTTCGGCATAGCTTATGCCTTCCGGTGCCACGTTGCGCTTCATCCACGAGTTGAGGATACCTGTTCCGCTGATACATGCCATGATGCCGAGGCGGGTCTGGTCGGGGGTGTGGTTGACGTGGGCAAATGTGTTGACACGTGACTTTGTGTCATAGTTTACCTCGCCGTTGACTCCGTACACCACACCTGATGTGCCTGCTGTCGATGCTATTTCGCCGGGGTTGAACACATTGAGCGATAGGGCGTTGTTGGGCTGGTCGCCGGCACGGTAGGTGACGGGGATGCCTTCGGCAAGACCGAGTTCTGCAGCCGCTTCTGCCGTAACTGTGCCCTGGTTGGCGAAAGTAGGCACGATTTCAGGGATGATGTCGCGGCTGAATCCGAGATATTCCAGAAGGAAGTCGGCTACGTCGCCTGTCTTGAAGTCCCAGAGCATTGCTTCGGAAAGACCGGAAATGGTAGTGCAGACACGGTCGGTGAGACGCATGGCGATATAGTCGCCGGGAAGGAGTATCTTGTCGATTTTCTCAAATAATTCAGGCTCATGCTCCTTAACCCATGCAAGCTTCGTTGCGGTGAAGTTGCCGGGCGAATTGAGGATGTGGCTCAGACACTGCTCCTCTCCAAGTTCCTTGAACGCCTTTTCTCCATAAGGCACGCCGCGAGAGTCACACCAGATGATCGCCGGACGGAGCACATTGCGCTCTTTGTCGATACATACGAGACCGTGCATCTGGTAAGAGATGCCTATCGCCTTGATGTCCTTGGGGTCAACGCCCGACTCTTTGAGGATTGCTTCAGTAGACTGCTTCAGGTGTCCCCACCACTGGTCGGGGCGCTGTTCAGCCCAGCCTTGCTTGTGAGAGATAATCTCGGCCTCTACCTTAGGGTAGAATGCGGTAGATACACACTTGCCTGTCTCTGCATTGACGAGACTCGCCTTTACCGACGAACTGCCTATGTCGTAGCCTAATAGATACATTGCGTTATATTTGCTTTATTGATTAGTTAATTATCTTCGGTGTTGATTATATATCTTGCGGTCAAATTTATAATATCTCGCCGCCCTGTGAGCGACTCCGGTCTCGCGCTCGTCAAGCGGGATTACGTAGTCCATCATCGCTATTTTCTTGTGAAAGTTCCTTACGTCAATCGCGCGGTCATATATGACTTCATATAGTGTGCGCAGCTGGGTCGCCGTAAACTTTTTCTGAAGAAGGTCAAACATTATCGCCGGGTTTATGTCGATTATCCTCCTGATGTAGTCAATAGCCTCTGTGACTATAAGATTGTGGTCAAAGGCAAGGTCGGGAATGGCGGGGATGGCAACCCATCTTGCCTGATGCTCGTCAAGCGCCTTGTCAAGCGCCTTGTCGATTTTCACCAGCGCGAGATAGGCTATGGTGACGATACGCTCTACGTGAGCCTTCTGGGCGCGTTCGAGCCAGTGTATGTCACGCGGGTCACGTGTCCTGTCTTTTGAACCGAATGCCTTGAATTGCATGAGGTTTACCGATTTAAGCCCGGTCAGCTCTCGCAACACTCTTTTTGCCGCCCCGTCAAGATCCTCGTCCTGATAGATGAGGCTGCCGGGAAGCTTCAGGTCGTGGTAGGCTTTGCCGTCTTCTACGCCATGGCGGTTGACGAGCAACAGTTTCAGTTGCTCGCCATCAAATCCGATGACTACACAGTCGACCGAGATATGATTGTTTGCCAGTGGTGGATAGGATAGTTCTGTTTGCACGGCGTTTTCTGTAAAAGTGTTTTTGACATTGCAAATATAATACTGCTTTCTGTAAATACAATGCTAAATTATATGTTATAAAGCATTGTTTTGACGGAATAAAAGTTATTGTACATTTAACAATAACCATAACTGTCTTATTGTAAGCATTACAATAACATTGTTGTCCGATATGTTAAATAATGTCAACCCGCGCCTTGTGCTTTAAAAAACGAGGGAATGTATTAACTTTGCAGCTACATATGTATTTTTTATTGTAGTAAAGTTTTAGAGAGGCGCTATCGTGCGTTATTGTTCCCGCTTCTTTTGATGTCGCATATTCTTTTATCTCAATGGGCGTGAGGTGACGCGGTATCATGGGCGATGAACATGCATCGGTGGGATTCCCGCGCTTCATGTTTTTTTGTTTTGTCCCAGTAGGGAATCAGGGACATGGATAATAAACCTGAAACTCATGAAATTGTCAAGAGTTCTAATCATCGCGTGTGCGTTGATTATTGCTGCTCCTGCTACGGCAGACGCCCAGTTCAGCAAATTGAAAGCGAGAGCTGAAGAAAAGCTCAAAAAAGGAAAAGAAAAACTCATGGAAGCGACAGGCGTTCCCGGATTGTCGCAGGAAAACAGCTCTTCTAACCGGGATGGCATAGGGCGCTCTGTCGGTGACAGGGTGTCAGACGATGCCACTTCCGGCACGTCTTATAAGAAAAGTGATGTCAAGGAGATTTCGAGCTGGCGCGAATCGTCGGCTATGCCTGCTGAAGATGATCTTGACACCCCCGAGGGTCTTGCCGCAGTGCATGCCGCAACTTTCGGAATTCCTTTCCGGCATCTCAGAGGCGCTTTTCATCAACCTAAGGAGACTTCGTCGACCATTCATCTTGTAATTGACGATGACATGCCAAGTTTCTCCGATTTCTATGACGGCGTGGCATATGTTCATTATTATGACGGCAAGTCAGTGTCGTTTTACATCAATGAGCGTGGCGAGAAGCTGTTTGACTCAAAAGTCCATGTGAGTGATGCCGCGAATATGCCGCGCTTCTGCAACGGGCGCGTGCTGGAGACGCCGGATATTTGGGAAAACGAGCGAAATGTCAGGATTCGTGACAAGCGCGGCAACACGGTCAAGGAGTTCAATACCAGAGTGGCGTCGCCTTATTTTGTCAACGGCATTGCGGCAATAGGAATTGACAACGGTCTCGGTAGTCCTAAATCGGTTAAATTTATCGACACTGACGGCAATTATGTGCTTGAAAATCTGACAGTGAACATCCCTACTGCCGGCGATGTGAATTTTGATGCACTCGTGTCGGCGGCGGTGAGGGAGGAAAAAGAGGGGCTAATCGCATTTCCCGCATGGGACGCAACGGCGCGCACTGTACTCTGGGGCTTCCGCAATGCTGCCGGAAATGTTGTGATTAAGCCGCGGTATATGGCGGTTGCCGATTTCAGTGACGGCATGGCTAAATTCTTTGCCGACGGCAAGTGGGGATTCATCGACAAGACCGGTCGTGAGGCGATTCCGGCGTCGTTCTCTATAATGCCTTCTAATTTTAATTCGGGTTTCGCGCGTGTACTCACAAAAAACAATGAGGCATATTTTATCGATAAAAACGGTAAAAAAGTAAGAGGCCCGATTAATGTCTATGCGAAGGATGGAAATGAAAATTATATCTCCCCGTTTTTCAATGGATACGCAATCGTGGGCTATGGCTATGAAGGCATGCGAGATCACTATTGCCTTGTCGACCGCAACTTTAATAAGAAGGCTTGGTTCCGCACGGATTTGCCGTTGGATTGGGATACGCCTGTAGGGATGCATGACGGCAAGTTGTATATACAGCACGGTTTCGACACAGTGCGAAACTGGTGGATGCTCGACCCTGCCACGTGTGACTTGCAGATTGATGCCTTGTACAATCCGTTTATAAACGGTTACAGCCGCTATGACAACAAAGGCTATGTCGACTCTAATTTCAACTATGTGATTAAATTTGAGAAAAACGAATTTTAATTTTTTCGGGAGATGTACACAGGACATTTGCGCATATTGGTAGCGGCGGCAATGCTTTTGCTGTCGTGGACTGCCGGTCGCCCGGCTACAGTGTCGGTTAATTCGGCTGTTATAGATAATGTAGGTCTTAACGAACCTTTTTTCCGTTTCGGTGACAATCTTATTTTTGACCAGACCGGAATGTGCATGAAAGGTTTTGTCAATGTTTCTGTCGAGGGGTTTGCCGGCAAGAGGCTTTTCTGCATGGTGGAGCCGATAGTCAACGGCTCGATGATGGCCGACCGCAGCGGCTCCTGCAACGCGGTCTATGCATTTGCCCCGTCATCGTCGTCCTATAGCGGTAATGTCGCGTTTGCCCTCCCTTACCAGTGGGCGGGTCTTTCCATGAACAGCAAGGTGAACGACGACCTTGACCTGAAAATTCAGGTGACGATACTTGACATGACCTCCGACAATCCTGTACTTGCCGAGAAAATCATAGCCATTGACAATACCAACACTCAGGTTGACCCTAACCGTGTGGCTACCGATGGATTGGGAAGCATGCTCGGCGCACTGTTTGGCTGTGGTGACGGTTCGATTACCTGTACATCGTGTGACGGCACCGGACTTTGTCCTTTCTGTGACGGTGACGGTTTTATTGACCCGTCAATGTGCAGGAAGTGTTCGGCTCATCCCGGAATCTGCCGCCGCTGTCACAGCAAGGGTGAAGAGGAAGTCGAGATAAGGGAAAGCGGAGGCTGGATTTTCTGATTCACGCCTTCGGGCTACGAGTTTTTTTCACCGTCGGCGGCTATTGGAAAACAGCGCCGTTGACGGTGATTTCTGTTTTATATGGTATGGCTTTGGGTGAACGCGGGGTCACGCGGGTTGAATGGTGGTAATAGGCTTGCTGGCGGTCCCATGCCCTGAACGACACCTGGCGTGTCTCGCCCGGCGGGACTGAACAGGGCAGATTGACTGTGCGCTTGTGAAGCATCTCGCCATTGACTGAAAGATAAGTGATTGTGATGCTTATCAAGCCTGTCGCCGTGGAGCATCGGTTGGTGACAAATATCGTTTCGGTTGTTGAACGGAGGGGCTTGTCGTAGTCGCTGATAGAGATACTGTCGGCTGCCGGGGTGAGCGCCGACGCGTCGACCTGACGGCTGTCGGTTGCTGTGGCTTTCAGGTTGTGGCGTGTGGTCTTCGTGTCGGCTGTCAGTTGTATCACGGTGCACGACAGGGCTATGAACAGGATAAAAAGTCTCATGGTGTTCTACAGATATATCGGTTCGACAGGTCCGCTCGTAGGCATCGGATACACTCTTACACAGCCGTCGAGGTCGCGCGGATTGTCTTCGCGGGTATAGATGCCGAGGCGTGATATGTAGGGTAGCAGACGCCAGAATCTCACTTTGATTTTTATGCCGTGTTTATGGAAGCTGAGGTGGCTGTCGTCGCTGAGGGTCAGTGTGAACTTTTTGGGCTTGAGCAGCCGGCTGCCTCCGTCGCTGTCGGTGTATATCATGGCTGAATATTTGCCTCGTTTAGCGGTCGGTGACAGGTGCCCCATCACTGTGCCGGGAAGCACTGACCTTGCAGGAGAGTGTATGATTACCATGCGGTAGGAGGTGAGGGCATCGGTTGCGGGCGCCGCGGCGTTGTCACGCTCGATCACTATAAGAGCGCCGTCGGTGGTAAACTGCCAGATGCCTTCAATCGAGTGGAGTGGCATGGCGGCGAGACGCGTTTTCACAACTTCGCGGTCATAGTCGCGTATCGGCAGCCTGTCGGCGGCTGACGCTGATGTCGCGCATGTCAGAGCGATAAGCATGAGGAGGAGGTGATGTCGCATTTTTTTTGATGTTACCGGTTAGATGGTCTTGAATCTGTATTGGAGTCCGAAACTGAGTATCTCTTTCAACTGCCATTTATGCCATCGCGTGCCTTCAATCTCCGCCATGCTTGAGTCGTAGCGCAGGTGTACATACATCTGTGTCGACAGGTAGCGGTTGATTGAAAAATTGATGGTGTTTTCCCAGTCGCCCTGCACGTAGTCATAGTCGGTGAAGACAAAGAGGCGCGAGATATAAGAGATGTTCCACACGATGTCCCACGCGAGTTTTACCTCGGCGTTGCTACCGACCTCGCTTATGGAGTGGCGTCCCTCGGTGATGCCGAAATTGGTGACGGGGATGCGGTTGCTGGTCGACATTTTAAGGTTGTAGGAGAGTGGCGCTATCGACACCTCGACCTTGAATTTCTTTGTCGGGTTGGTGTGGTTGTAGGTCATACCGAGACCGAGGTTTAACTCTCCCGGCGAGAGAAACGCCGCCTTCATCTCATTGGAATTGGGCGGATAGCTGTTAAGAAACTGGGTCTTGAACATTCCGTTGAGGGAGTAGTACCAGTTGTTGAACGCCTTTAGTCCCAGGGTGCCGTTGAACTGAAACAGGTCCTCGCTTATGGTGTAGTTGTGCACCTCGTCCTGCGGGGCGCTTGCCATGGCGAGTTTGTACTGGGTGGTTGCCTCGGCTATGAGGTTGGGGTGAAACTTGTTGTTAAGCTTCACGTTCCATCTCACGTTGCCGATCATGTTGACATTGTTGTTGCCTCCCTGATACCAGTTGGGGCTTATGTAGGCCTGTGAAAACTGCAGGCTTGCGCTGAAGTCGTGGAGCCAGTTGCGGCGGCTCACGTCAAGAAGGGTCACTTCCGACACGATAGGAGCCTGTGCAGGCGTTGTCACGATGTCTTCCTCGATTGTAATGGTTGACTGCTGCGGGTCGACGGTGGCGACATATTTCTTGGGTGGAGAGGGGAGGGTGTTGATATTGTAACGCACTGCCGCCGGATTGTTTATCATGTAGCTCTGTTTCAGGTCGCGGTAGCGGCGTGAACGGTAGTCTTCGATTTTTATCCAGTTGAATATGCTGTCGGCTACAAGCGGAGTCGGGTCAAGGAAGTCTATGCTGTCGACATATTCGATGCGGTCAAAGACAACCGGCATGAATGCTATCGACGGAAGTCTCACCGGTCCTATCAGGGCGACGGTGTCGACACTTTCGTCTGTCTCCAGGGTGTCGGTCAAAAACGCTGAAAACGGGTCATTGGCAATCTCCTCCGCAATCTCTTCTTCTGTGATGTCAGGGTCATTATGGTTTATGAGGTCGAGCAATGAGCGGTCAGGGCTGAGCATGGATTGCGCGGCGACAAAGCCGGGGGCTGACACCGACACAAGAAGCGCAATTAATGCGGATTTTAGCGGGTGATTGTGTGACATGAGTAATTTACTTTTTCCGTTTTTTGCAGTGTTTGGTTATGTTATTTGATTCCGATGTATATGGTGCAGGTGCCGAATGTCAGCCGCTTGAACCGGCAGTCGCGGAATCCTGCATCACGCATAAGCCGGAGCATGTCATCGCCCTGAGGCACGGCGGCTATGCTTTCCGGCAGGTAACTGTAGGCACGCACGTCGTGTGACACCGCTTTGCCTACAAGCGGTATCACATGATGCGTGTATAGATTGTACAGTGGACGTATAAGCTTTGAGGTAGGGACCGACAGCTCGATGACACATAGCACGCCGCCGCGCTGAAGCACACGGTACATCTCCCGGTAGCCGGCATCAAGATGCTCGAAGTTGCGGACACCGTAGGCGACGGTGATGCAATCAAACACCTCCGGGGCAAACGGCAGGTCAAGGCAGTCGCCTGTCATGAACCTCACCGAGTCGCCGGCTCCCGCCGCCTCGGCTTTCTGCTGTGCGATGGCTATCATCCCTTCGCTCAGGTCTATGCCTGTAAGTCGGCCGGGACGCAGTTTGCGGTTTAGCAGCAGGGCGAGGTCGCCGGTGCCTGTAGCCACGTCGAGGATGTGCTGGTGGGGATGGCGGCGAAGCATGTTGACTGCCTTGCGGCGCCAGAGCTTGTCGATGCCGAATGTCATCATGCGGTTCATGAAGTCGTAGGCGGGGGCGATGGAGTCAAACATCTCCTTTACCTGCTCCGTCTTGCTCCGCGTGTTGTCATACGGATTTATCTTCTCGGCTTTTACCTCCATCGGCTTTATATTATCGGGTTGCGAGGTAAGCCTCCACGTTCTTTTGGATGCGAGCGTTGAGGTCGGTGTCGTCGGTCTTCACAAAGGGCTCTCCGGTGATATGCTCGTAAAGCTCTATGTAGCGGTCGCTTACAGAGTCGCAGTATTCATCGGTCATCTCGGGCACCTGCTGTCCCTCCTTGCCCATGAAATCATGCTCGATAAGCCACTGGCGCACAAACTCCTTTGAAAGCTGCTTCTGCGGCTCGCCATTGGCAAAACGCTCCTCGTAGCCGTCGGCATAGAAGTAGCGTGACGAGTCGGGGGTGTGGATTTCGTCGATGAGATACACCTTGCCGTCGCGCTTGCCGAATTCATATTTTGTGTCGACAAGGATAAGTCCCTTTTCAGCCGCGATCTCAGTGCCGCGCTTGAAGAGTGCGCGTGTATAGCGCTCCATTGTCTCGTAGTCTTCCTTGCTGACGATTCCCTGGGCTATGATTTCTTCACGAGAGATGTTTTCGTCGTGTCCTGCCTCTGCCTTGGTGGTAGGGGTGATAATCGGTTCGGGGAAACGCTCGTTTTCTTTCATGCCGTCGGGGAGCTTGATGCCGCAGAGCTCACGCATGCCTGCCTTGTAGTCGCGCCATGCGCTGCCGGTGAGATAGCCGCGTATGATCATTTCCACGCGGAATCCTTCACACTTTAGTCCTACTGTCACCATCGGGTCGGGAGTGGCGAGCTTCCAGTTGGGCACGATGTCGGCGGTTGCGTCAAGAAATTTTGCTGCAATCTGGTTGAGCACCTGCCCCTTGTAAGGGATGCCCTTGGGGAGGATTACGTCAAATGCCGAGATGCGGTCGGTGGCGACCATCACCATGAGGTCGTCATTGATGTCATAGACATCGCGTACTTTTCCGTGGTACACGCTTTTCTGTCCCGGAAAGTTAAAGTCAGTGTTGGTGAGAGTTTTAGCCATTGTAGTAAAATATATATATTATGATTGATTATTCTGTGGCAGGGGGCGCCGGTCAGTCTTTTTCGGCTTCCTCAAGGGTGGCGCGTATGTCGGCTGCCGCTTCATCGGGATGCTCTTTCTTGAAGTCGTCCCATTTCTGATAGGCGTCGACTATGCGCTGTACAAGCTGGTGACGCACAATGTCTTTCTTGCCAAATTCGACCATGCCGATGCCCGGCACACCTTTCAACACCCTTAATGCCTGTACAAGACCGGAGGTGACACTGCGCGGCAGGTCTATCTGGGTCACGTCGCCGGTGATTATCATCTTGGCGTTCATGCCAAGGCGGGTGAGAAACATTTTTATCTGGTGGGTCGTGGTGTTCTGTGCCTCGTCAAGCACAATGATCGCATCGTTGAGTGTGCGCCCTCTCATGAATGCGAGCGGTGCTATCTGAATCACATTGGTCTCCATGTACTCTTTCAGTTTCACCGCCGGTATCATGTCTTCGAGCGCGTCATAGAGCGGCTGTAGATACGGGTCGATTTTATCTTTCATGTCGCCTGGCAGGAAGCCAAGCTTTTCGCCTGCCTCGACTGCGGGGCGCGACAGAATGATTTTTCTTACCTCACGGTTTTTCAGCGCTCTTACGGCGAGGGCTATCGCGACATAGGTCTTTCCTGTGCCGGCCGGACCGAGTGCAAATGTAAGGTCGTTTTTAAGCACAGAGTCGACAAGGAGCTGCTGATTAGGGTTGCGTGCCGCTATAGGCTTTCCGTTGATGCCGAATATCACCACATTGTCGTGTTTCAACTCCTTTGGCGCTTCTCCACGCACAACATCGAGTATGACATCTTCGGTAAGCTTGTTGTATTTCGCACAATAAGCCTCAAGCTCTTTTATCTTTTTCTCAAACACAGCCGTCTCCTCCGGGTCACCGATCACCTTTATGACCTGACCGCGTGCAGCCATGCGGAGTTTTGGAAAAAGATTCCTGATAAGCTGCATGTTGCAATTGTTTATGCCATAAAAGCTTACCGGGTCAACACTGTCTATGATTATAATGCGTTCAATCATCCTGTAATATTGAGTTTACAAATATACAACAATATTATGATAATTATGGATTTTATGACGCTAATACTTCACATCACCGCAAAACCCCTCGCTACGCAGTTCACCGCGTAGCAGTATGTATGACCGCAGATAACGTATTGCAATCACCGCGCAGTGTATCGCGTAGCTGTAGGGGCGACTGGAAGGTCGCCCGCACTACACGCAATGCTGAAACCAGAATGACCGCGGTCCTGTAAACATGCGGGCGAGCTTCCACTCGCCCCTACACTGCCTGTATAAACCTCATGCAACCCATTGCGTAGCCTCACTGCGCAGTGTATCGCGTAGCTGTAGGGGCGACTGGAAGGTCGCCCGCACTACACGCAATGCTGAAACCAGAATGACCGCGGTCCTGCAAACATGCGGGCGAGCTTCCACTCGCCCCTACACTGCCTGT